>JAZQOL010000011.1:0-106968 GCA_045627845.1 Lachnospiraceae bacterium
GCTTCTATCTAGACAATACGCTCAACGTTCATCAACACTAAGCGTTAATAAGACTCATCTTTATAATCTTCTAGATGAAACCATGCCAGGTATTACTGGTGTACTAAAGTTCATGACAAGAAATCCAGAGAAATGTTTAGCACTGATGTTTGTCAAAAAATTTCATTCTTATGACTATATAAAAAAGCTTGGCAAAACAAGGTTTATCAGCAGTTACGAAAAACTTGTAGACAAATCTCGTAATGTTCGTTCAAAACATTTAGGTCTTGAAATCTATGAATTAGCAAAACGAAGTATTACTACTCATGGCGATAATGAATACACTATTATGACTCAAAATCAATGTATCGACCTTGTTGTTACTGCTCAAAAAGCTATGGATGAAATCAATATCCAAATGCAACAGATTGCCAAGACATTACCCGAATATAAGGTCATTATGTCTATGCCTGGTGTAGGTGATCACTTAGGTCCATTAATCATAGCTGAAATAGGTGATGTGCGACGCTTTCACAGTGCAAAAGCATTAAATGCTTACGCTGGAAATGACGCTCCACCATATCAGTCTGGAAATTTTGAAAGCCACAATCGACACATATCAAAACGTGGGAATGCGGCTCTCAGAAAATACTGTTATGAGGTTATCCAAGCGCTCAAACTTATACAACCTCAAGACGATCCTGTTTACCTTTTTCTGCTCAAAAAGGAACAAGAAGGCAAACCATACAATGTAGCAAAGATGGCTGCCGTAAATAAATTTTTACGAATCTACTATGCCCGAGTAAAGGAACTCGGGTTATAAATTCATTTTTATTATTATACTTTCTGAAAAAATCTACAATAAGTAGGTTTATTAAAGTTACCCTTTTTCATGAAATAATTCTTTATAAAATCATCAAAAACAGCCTTGACATGAATTAGCAAGATTATTCTTTACAATAAAGAATCCAACAGTCTTTCTAATCCAGATTCTTCTTGAGGAACTTCTGGGTTCATATTTGTCATAACAACTCCCATAGCCCCTGAATCAATGTTTATTTTAAGCATACATTGCCCATTTTCACCCCAACCCTTTGAAACAATATGTTTTTCATCCATAAACAGACCTAATCCAACCCAGTTCATATCTTTGGGTCCATTCAACATTTCTTGTCCATATCCATTATTCAGGTTTGTATAAAAATCTGTTGCCAACAAAAGAATATCTGAAGGAGTACTCCATAATGACGATGCTGCCATATCAGGACACAGAGGAATGCCTCGTTCAATAGCTTCGCCCGAAAGATTATAACCAGTCGCCATATCTTTTTGATGGCATTTTATGTTTTCTTCAGTTCCTATAAAGCTTTTTTCCATTCCTAATGGTTTAAAAATTAATTCGTCTATGACTTTATCGTATGTTTTTCCTGTAATGTCTTCTATTATTTTCTGAATAATACAGTATCCAGCATCTGAATACTCAAAAAACGTTCCTGGCTTTTTTTCAACCCTTGCAGCTCTTGGATTATAAGTAGTTCTTCCTTCCAGAATATCTATAAGCGAAATATTTTTATCTCCGATTCGATGTCCATAGAATCCATCTTCTCCGTCAATGATTCCTGCTGTATGGCTTAGCAAGTCAATAAGCGTTACTTTTTTTTCTTCTCCTTCCAAATCTCTGATTTTCCAATCTCGCAAATACTGATTCACATCAGCATAAAGATCAAGAATACCACTCGATTTCAATTTTATCACACATATCGCCGTAACATACTTTGTAATAGAACATGCAGGAAACAATGTATTTTCAGTCACTGTTCTTCCACTCATTTTATTGGCATATCCACGATAATCAATCTTACATAATCCATTTGCATTCCCCCATGCGAGTGAAACTCCAGTAAATTGCTTAACTAACGTCCAGTCCATCTTATATCTCCTTTAGACAGAAAATCAGAATTTTATCTGTCTAGATTATAGCTTAAATCATCTTAAAAATCATAAAAATCTACTAGTATACAGAGTCAAAAACTCTGTATACTGTTTTTTTAATAGTATACAGAAGTGCTAACTCTGTAGAAAAAGGCGTATCACATTCTGTAGTTTTTTTACCTTATATTACCTATAATTTCATTGTGCCTTTATCAATGATTGTTCAATCTAAAAGTCACATAGCCAGTATCGCCTTGCTATGTCCACTCCTACAATAAATCACAAGTGCTTTATTGTCATGAATTATTAAAAGGATGACAAAACTGCCATTGTGAATAGCGAGAGCACACTTAGCTCGCATACACTACGTTTCTGCTCGCTAAATGTTTGCTCTGCAATACATAAAATTAAAAAAGCAGCCTTTGGCAAGCATGCTTGCCACGACCGCTTCTTAATTTTATGTGCTGCTCTCGCTATTCACTTATGGTATGGTTCGCCGGCATTAATTTTAAATGCACGATAAATCTGTTCAAGCAAAATAACTCTCATAAGTTGATGTGGAAATGTCATGTCCGAAAAACTGAGTGAAAAAGAAGATGCTCTTTTTATAGAATCACTCAATCCCAATGATCCACCTATGATAAAATCAATTGAGCTTTTTCCGGATAGCGTTATCTCGGAAATTTTATCGGCAAGTTCTTCACTGGTTAATTTCTTGCCTTCAATTTCAAGGGTAATAACATAATCATTATCCTTTACTTTGGTAAAAATTCTTTCAGCTTCTTTGCTGAGTATCTTATCCTTCTCAATTTCGGAAGCTCCATCCGGAGTCATCTCATCAGGCACCTCAATAATCTCGAGATTACAAAATTTTGATAGTCTTTTTGAGTACTCAGCAATAGCATCTTTATAAAATTTTTCTTTTATCTTACCGACACAGACAATTTTAATCTTCATCCAGTACGTCACTGCCATAACGGTCAACTACATAGAAGGAGAACCCTGGCTCCAAAGGGCCAAATTCTGCTTCTATGTCAGAAACAACCTTATCGTTTAAAGCAAGGTACTTTTCCTCAAAGTCCTCGCAATCATTGGAAATCTTATAATCTCCCGATTCCTTCTTTGTTCTTATATAGGCTACTATAGCATCAATAAGCTTAGCTTCCTCGACAACTTCGGGTTTAATAGATTTGGCTTTTACTGCCGATCTGATTCCAGAAAAAAAGAAAACAACAAACAAAAAACCCATAACAAGATACATCAAGGGATTAATTGCTTTTGCAGCGGCAATATTAACAATGTTAAAACCAAGCAAACCATCAACAATAAGTCCAAATAATCCACAAATCAAAAGAACAATTCCACCGGATTTATTTTCGGAATATGCTTCAGATTTAGATTTATACTTAGGAATCGAAGCAAGTCTTTGAGCCCGTTCAATAATTGCTTTACGTTCTTCTTCATCAGGCATATCAGAAAGATAAGGCGAAATCATCTCAGCCATCATATCTTTATCTTCTTCCGAAAAGTCAAAGGAATCTTCAGTAACATTATCTGACAGCTTATCAACAAGTGCAGATTTACAATCCGGACATACCTTTATTCCATCAACATACTCAAGCCTGCATTCAGGACACCAAGCCATAAAAACCTCCAAACTGCTTATTTAGCAGATAAATATTCATCAATACCCTTTGCAGCTGCCTTACCTGCACCCATCGCAAGAATAACAGTAGCTGCACCTGTAACAGCATCTCCACCGGCATATACACCTTCTTTAGATGTCTTACCAAATTCTTCTTCAGCAACGATACATTTTCTCTTATTAATTTCAAGACCTTTAGTTGTTGAAGAAATAAGAGGATTAGGACTTGTTCCAAGAGACATAATAACAGCATCAACATCAATCACAAATTCTGATCCTGATATTTCAACAGGTGATCTTCTTCCGGATTCATCAGGTTCACCAAGTTCCATTCTAATGCACTTGATACCACAAACCCAACCGTTTTCATCCTTAAGTATCTCAACAGGATTTGTTAATAAATCAAATATAATGCCTTCTTCTTTTGCATGATGTACTTCTTCAATTCTGGCAGGAAGTTCTTCTTCACTTCTTCTATATACAATATGTACTTCAGCGCCAAGTCTCAATGCGGTTCTTGCAGCATCCATAGCAACATTTCCGCCACCAACAACAGCAACCTTCTTAGCTCTCATAATAGGTGTTGAAGATGTCTCACTGAAAGCCTTCATAAGATTACTTCTTGTAAGGTACTCATTGGCAGAAAATACACCGTTTGCATTTTCACCGGGAATGCCCATAAACTTAGGTAAGCCTGCACCGGAACCAATAAATACAGCATCAAAGCCTTCATCATTCATAAGTTCATCTACAGTAATTGATTTACCAACAACAACATTGGTCTCAATCTTAACGCCTAACGATTTAACATTCTCTATTTCTTTTGCAACAACTTTTTCTTTGGGAAGTCTAAATTCAGGAATTCCATAAACAAGAACTCCTCCAGGCTGATGTAACGCTTCAAAAATAGTAACATCATATCCAATTTTCGCAAGATCACCTGCACATGTAAGTCCTGCAGGACCTGAGCCAATAACAGCTACTTTCTTGCCCTTCTTTTCGCTGGCAGCCTTAGGTTTAACATTATTTTCAGAAGCATAATCAGCAACGAAACGCTCTAACTTACCAATAGATATAGCTTCACCCTTGATTCCTCTTATGCACTTACCTTCACACTGACTTTCCTGAGGACAAACTCGTCCACAAACAGCCGGAAGTGATGAAGATTCTGAAATAATTTCATAAGCTTTATCAAAATCTCCGTTTTTAACCTGTTCAACAAAACCGGGAATGTTTATCGATACAGGGCATCCCTTTACGCATTGTGCATTCTTACAGTTTATACATCTCGAAGCTTCTTCAATTGCTTCTTCTTTGTTATATCCAAGACAAACTTCTTCAAAGTTCTTAGCACGAACCTGTGGGTCCTGTTCACGAACAGGAATCTTCTTTAATACGTCCATCATCATTCCTCCTTAACAGTTACCACATCCGCCATGATGAGAGTCTCCTTCTTTTGCAGCAAGGAAAGCTCTGCCTTCAGCGGTCTTATATAATGTCTGACGCTTCATAGCTTCATCAAAATCAACAAGGTGTCCATCAAATTCAGGACCGTCAACACAAGCAAACTTAACCTTATCGCCAACACTTACTCTGCATGCGCCACACATTCCTGTACCATCAACCATAATAGGATTTAGTGATACAACAGTGGGAATGTTTAGTTCTTTTGTAAGTTTGCAAACAAACTTCATCATTATCATAGGACCGATTGCAACACAAACATCGTAGTGTTTTCCTTCGGCAACAAGATCCTGAATGGTCTTTGTAACCATTCCGCTTCTGCCGTATGAGCCATCATCAGTGGTTACGTAATAATTAGTTGCAACAGCTTCCATTTCTTTTTCAAGAATCAAAAGGTCTTTTGTCTTAGCGCCAACAATAACATCGCAATCAACACCATTCTCATTGAGCCATTTAACCTGAGGATATACAGGTGCTGTACCAACACCACCGGCTACAAACAAAATACTTTTCTTTTTTACCTCTTCAATAGGTTCTTTACAAAACTCTGAAGGACATCCTAAAGGTCCAACAAAATCATGGAATGCATCGCCTGCTTTCAATGCAGACATAAATTGTGTTCCTGCACCTACAATCTGAAAAACGATTGTAACTGTACCGGCCTCTCTATCATAGTCGCAAATTGTAAGTGGAATTCTTTCGCTCTTCTCGTCGGTTCGAACAATAACAAACTGCCCGGGCAAACATGATTTTGCTACTCTGGGAGCTTCAACAACCATCATGTATATGTTTGTTGTAAGTTCATTTGCTTTTAAAATTTTATACATAAAACATTTCCTTTCTGTTTTTAATCATTAATATGGATCGGTTAGTGTATAATTTCCGTTCGAAATCGTAACAACTTTATAAATGGATAAATCATTGACATTAACAGCATATATAGTATTTGTATTTGTCATGACACCGCTGTCCGACTCATGGTATTCCACATAAAAATAATATGTACCATAATCCTGAATCGGATAAGTTGCCGAATAAATATATCTGAATCTTCCGTCATACCCCGGCTTTTTACCGCCGGAATACAGAATGTTATTATCATACAAAAAATGTGCCAAAGCTTTAATTGCATCATCAAGTGTATATGTAAAAGAAAGTGTAAGATTATACTTTTTCTCAACTATACCACTTTTAGTTCCATCAGAAGCATAACTTATAAATCTAAAAACAGATTCACCCTCCGGCATTGGAATAGGCGCAAGGTACCTTTTAGAAGATAAATCCGGGTCTGATCCATCAGTCGTATAATAAAGGGTATAAAGAACCGGAAGATCAGCTTCAATAAGCGTTGCCTCTGAATAATCACCCGAATCCGTAAGAATAACAGGCTCAAAATAATATTCTATATCAATTTGATATTTGTTTGAAACAGGTTCACTTGAAACACCGTATTTATTAATGTATACAGCAGAAACAGAATAACTGCCTCCTGATAAAGAAATTGAATTTCTAAATACATTTGACATATCATTCGGCACGGTAGAATCCATTGTATAATATATTGTTCCGGAGCCTTCTGTAAAGAGTTTTAATTCAATCGCTTCATCATATGTTCCTCCGTCAAAACTAAACTGCGGAGTAAATACAAGAAAATCCTCATATGCGGAAAGAATAACTTCGTTATCACACGTTTCCAAAATTTCAGCAATCTTTTCGTAACTTTTTGCTTCACTATAGAGAGTTATTACTTTACGAAATGCCGATTCTGTTTCGGTAGGTTTGAAATCGCCATTAGCTATCTCTAAAAGAGAATAAATAGCGTCATTCTCTCGATTTAATGTATAATAATAATCAGCTATGGTAAATAAAATATCAGCACTTGGCTTGATTTTATAAGCATTCTCAAGAGATGAAATTGCTCCAAGTATATCATTATTGTTTACTTTTTCTTTTGCCACCTGAATTTGATAATCATAGCTGTTTCTTGCATTAAGCTTTTTCCCGATAAAAATAGCTCCAAAGACAAAAATCAAAAGAACAAAGGCCATGGCAATATAAAGCCCTTTACCGGAAGCATGTTTTCCGGCAAGCATAGTGAAAATATTGGGATCCTCGTCAAATTCCATGTCAAATTCATGATAAAAGTCATCAAACTCTTCTTCCGATTTAACGCCATTATCATGTGAATCGTTTGATGCTTCTTCAAAAGCAACATCATCCAATTCAGCAACTATCTCAAGAATTGCTCCACATTTTTCACATATTAATTTTTCATTAGGTAAAAGTGCACCACAATTGGGACAATTCATAAATTACTGTCTTCTTTCTAAAGCTTCAACACAATTATTCATTAACATAGCAATTGTCATAGGTCCGACTCCACCGGGAACCGGTGTGATTTTTGATACAACGTCCTTAACATCGTCAAAATCAACATCCCCACACATTTTATTATTTTCGTCTCTGTGAATACCAACATCAATTATTACTGCTCCGTGCTTAACATATTCGGAATTAATCATTTTAGGCTTTCCTACCGCAGCAATAAGTATATCTGCCTGTTTACATATGTTTTTCAAATCATTCGTTTTGGAATGGCATATAGTAACAGTCGCGTTTTCTCTAAGCATAAGAAGTGCCATCGGCTTACCTACTATATTACTTCTGCCAACAACAACACAATGCTTTCCGGCTATTTCAACATTACTTCTTTTTAAAAGTTGGATAACACCGGCCGGAGTGCACGACAAAAATCCGGGTTCGCCGACGCATAAAGCACCAACATTCTCAATATGAAAACCGTCAACATCCTTTAGTGGTGAAATTGACTTAATGATTTTATCCTCATCAATATGTTTTGGAACAGGTAACTGAACAAGAATGCCTATGATATTTTCATCAGTATTAAGATTATCAATTATCTTAAGCAATTCTGACTCAGATGTCGATTCCGGTAGTTCATAAGAAACAGAACCCAGACCAATATACTCACATGCTTTCTTTTTATTTTTAACATAAATAGAAGAAGCCGGATCGTTTCCGACCTGAATAACGGCAAGCGCGCCTTCAATTTCTTTACTCTTTAGGCTGGAAACTCGTTCCCTAAGTTCATCTTTTATTGTCTGTGAAATCAATTTTCCATCAATAATATCCATAAGTTCTCCAATTATATATGATTAAAACAAAGAATTTTAAAACAATCCCTTTATAACTCCATCATCATCAATATCAATTCTATATGCAGCAGGACTTTTTGATAGACCAGGCATTGTTACGACCTGACCGGTCAAAACAACTACAAATCCGGCACCTGCAGAAATATATACTTCCCTGACATTTAATGTAAATCCGGATGGTTTTCCCAAAAGTGTGGGATCATCAGAAAGTGAATACTGTGTCTTGGCAATGCAAACAGGAAGATTACCAAATCCAAGTCCGGTCAATTTATCTAACATCTTAAGACTTTCAGGAGTAAAAGAAACATCTTTTGCCCCATAAATGTCAACGGCAACTTTTTCAATCTTTTCCTTAAGAGAAAGTTCATCACTATATATTGGCATAAAATTTGCTGCTTTATTTTCAAGAGTGTTTAAAACAGTTTCTGCCAATTCTATTCCGCCTTCTCCACCTTTTTCCCAAACTTTTGAAAGTGCAAAATCACAATCATTCTCTTTACAGAACTCTCTGATAAATGAAATCTCTGCATCAGTATCGGAAGAAAAAGCATTCAAAGTTATAACAACGGGAACATTGTATTTTTTAAGATTTTCAATATGCTTTTCAAGATTTGATACGCCAATTTTAAGAGCATCAAGGTTTTCAACTGAAAGCATATCCTTTGGCAGACCGCCATTGTATTTTAGCGCTCTTATAGTAGCAACCAATACAACTGCATCAGGTTTTAAACCTGCTTTCCTGCATTTAATATCAAAGAACTTTTCGGCACCAAGATCCGCACCAAAACCGGCTTCTGTCACTACATAGTCAGCCATCTTCATTGCATACTTCGTAGCCCTTACAGAATTACATCCGTGAGCAATATTTGCAAAAGGTCCACCATGAACAATAGCAGGTGTATGCTCAAGAGTTTGAATAATGTTAGGCTTAAGAGCATCTTTTAAAAGAACGGCCATAGAACCAACCGCCTGCAAGTCACTCGCTGTAACCGGCTCACCCTTAAAATTATATGCAACAATAATCTTGCCAAGTTTATCCTTAAGGTCAGCCATGTTTTCACTTAAGCATAAAATAGCCATTATTTCACTTGCAACAGTTATTACAAAATGATCCTCACGAACCATTCCATCTGTTTTCTTACCAAGACCTATAACAATATTTCTAAGTGCTCTGTCATTCATATCAAGACATCTTTTCCACAAAACAGAACGGGGGTCAATGCCAAGTTCATTTCCTTGTTGAATATGATTATCAAGAAGCGCAGCAAGTAAATTGTTTGCCGAAGTAATGGCATGAAAATCTCCGGTAAAATGAAGATTAAGGTCTTCCATCGGAACAACCTGTGAATATCCTCCGCCTGCAGCTCCTCCTTTAATACCAAAGCACGGGCCAAGCGAAGGCTCTCTTAATGCAACAACACACTTTTTGCCAAGGCGATTAAATGCCTGTGTCAGTCCAATGCTGACAGTTGTTTTACCTTCTCCGGCCGGAGTCGGATTAATAGCAGTAACAAGAATAAGTTTTGCATTATTCCTGTTTTTATTCTTTTCATACCATTCATCAGATATTTTAGCCTTATACTTGCCATAAAATTCAAGATCATCTTCTTCAATGCCAAATGAACCGGCTACATCTTTGATATGAAGCAATTTTGCTTCCTGTGCTATTTCAATATCAGTCTTCATAGTCTTACCATTAACGCATCGGGTATATTTGACTTTAACTCAAGTCACAAATGCGCATATAAACAAAATTAAATACAATTATCAACCACCATTTTGCTCGAGATAGTTTTCAAACTGTTCATGAGACATCAGTATCTGTCTCGGTTTTGTTCCTTCATCAGGTCCAACAACTCCAGCGTCCGAAAGCTGATCCATTATTCTTGCAGCTCTGTTAAAGCCCATTTTGAATTTTCGCTGAAGCATACCTATAGATGCTTTATTGTTATCTATAATATAAAATCCTGCATCAGCGAAAAATGAATCATTCCCGTCACCATTTTCATCAAAATTCCCCGATGAAGAATTAGTATCAGATTTTTTCTCATAAGATTTAATCTTTTCTTCAATCATCGAATCATATGAAGGCGTTCCCTGCTTTTTAACAAATTCAACAACTGCATTAACTTCATTATCAGAGACAAAACCACCTTGAAGTCTGACAGGTTTTTTAAGTCCTTTAGGGAAGAACAGCATATCACCTTTGCCAAGGAGTTCCTCCGCTCCACCCATATCAAGAATAGTTCGTGAATCAACATTACTTGATACAGCAAATGCTATTCTGCTTGGCATGTTAGCTTTAATAACACCTGTAATAACATCCACGGAAGGCCTTTGCGTTGCAATAATCAAATGAATACCGGCTGCTCTTGCAAGCTGGGTTAAGCTTTGAATTGCATCTTCAACATTTTTGCGCTCAGAAAGCATTAAATCGGCAACCTCATCAACAATAATAACCAGGTGAGGCATTTTCTTTTCTTCAAGTTCGCCCGACTGAGTAATAGCTCTGGTGTATCCTTCAATGTCACGAACTCCGTATTCAGCAAACTTATTATATCTTTCATGCATCTCATTAACAGCAAAGTTAAGAGTAGCGGCTGCTTTCTTAATATCAGTTACAACAGGAAGCATAAGATGTGGAATTCCATTATATACACTTAATTCAACTACCTTCGGATCAATCATAATAATTTTAACATCATCAGGATTTGCCTTATACAGAATACTCATAATCATAGTATTAATGCAAACCGATTTACCCGCTCCTGTCGCTCCTGCAATAAGAAGGTGCGGAAAATTATTAATTCCATATACAATCGTTTTACCCGTAATATCTTTACCGACAGCAAAGGCCAAGTTTGAATCAAGTGAATTAAATTCAGAACTTTCAAGCAGTTCCCGTAAATATACCGGTTGAGCTTCCTTGTTTGGAACCTCGATACCAATAGCCGCCTTCCCAGGGATCGGAGCTTCTATACGAATCTCAGAAGCCGCCAAATTAAGTTTAATATCATCACTTAAATTTTTTATTCTGCTAACTTTAACGCCAAGTTTAGGTTGTAATTCAAAACGTGTAACCGTAGGTCCCTGACTTATATCGGTAACGGTAGCTTCAACACCAAAAATCGCAAGAGTATCCTGTAATTTCTGAGCCGTCTGTCTTAAGGAGGCTGCAGAATCACCTGCTTTCTTTATTCCCTTTCCAAGTAACGAAATTGGAGGAAGCCTATAATCAGAATGAACAATATTTTCGTTAATAATAACATTACCGTTACGATCAAAACCGTCATTAGCCTCTTCAGGCTTTGCTACAGGCTTAATGATTTGAGGTGAAACTCTTTCAATAGATTTTGAATCAAAAGTTCCGGGAATATAATCATCCTCTGCAAAATCATCATTTTCAAGAGTACTATTGATAATACTCTCATTTATATTCAGATGATTTGAAGTTTGCTTTTGTGTATAGTTAAGTGTAGCCGGATCAAATCCATCCAGATTTATCTCATGGATGTCTCCACTCTTTTCCAAAGCATTATCTGAACTGTTTTCTTCAGGATTAACAAGTAGTGTATTCTTTGTTACACCTACAACTTTTTTGTTTTTATTGAGAATCAGTGCATCTTCTTTTGCCTGCTTTTCTGCTTGTCTCTTTTCTTTTAATTCTCTTTCACGTTCGAGTTTTTCTTCTGTCTCCCGTTGTTTCTTTTCAAGTCTTCTTCTGGCCAGTTCTACTTTTCTGTCTTCAAATATTTCTTCTTTAAATCTTCTGTCCTCGTCAGTTCTTTGTTTAATCAACTCGGTTGTATTTCTAACACCTTTTACAAAAGATTTTTCGGTAAGGAAAATAACACAGACAAGAATAAGCGCAATAATAAAGATAATGGTACCGACCATATCAATTAATGACAAAAGACCATAATTAATCGAGCCTGCAATCAATCCTCCACCACGTTTATTAACAGATGAATACAAATATAATTCTTTAAAACTGTATTTCTCGATCGATTTTGCAGCTCCCGAAATAAGGTCTGCTATCATATCAACGAGCAAAAACAAAATTATTGAAAAAACAGATTTTCTGACTATCGAACGGTCTCCCGCATTAATTTCATATATGATAAAGATAAATGCAAAAAATAAAGCTGCAATGTAATTAAGAACACCGAATAAACCAAAGAAAAAATTCGATAGAGAATCTCCGACTTTTCCGACAACACCAAAATTACACACAAAAAGAAATACTGCAACACATACTGCAGCAATTATTTTAATATCTTGAACAAGTTCATAATCCTTCTTAGTCCTGACAGCCTTCTTCCGGGCAGAAGAAGTTGAACCTGTTTTTTTCTTACGTTTTTTATTTGTAGAAGTACTCATCATTACCATCCAAAAAATAATAATATATTATACCACAAGAAATAAGCCGAGTCATTATAGCTAATGAACGATTAAACAGACAAGTCTATTTAATGTCAAAATCATCAGATTCCGAAATGTCGATATCATATTTCATCTGATCTAAAGTCGGTTCGAAAGCATAATTAATCGATTTTTTAACATGCTTTTTAGGTACAGGAAGCGGATTGTCTATAAACCTAGGCTTCCGGCTCTCTGTTGCGGGAGTTTTATCAATAATAACAGTTGTGTCAATAGCCGGATCATTATTATTAATAACAGGCTCATCTTTAATAACAGGCTTTTCCTCGTCAAGTGCAGGTACAATAACAAATTCTTCTGTTATATTATTTTCAAAGTCTGCAGTTATTGTTTTTTCAAAAGATAAATTTTCTTTCTTAAAATCAAAAAAAGCAATCCATTCAAATCCAACACCGCTAAAAACAACCAGCAAAGATGTTATAACGGGGAACAAGGTATTGTTGTCTGTAAAATACGCACATAACAATACAACACCAAGTAAAATTAACCCAAGCGGAGAAACGGTATCAGTATCATTTCCAAAGAAAGACAGCATTCCATACAACGCAAATACAGAAATCAGTATGGACGCAAATAAAGACACTACGACACTATAATCAACAAGGGTTTCGTTAAACGATAAATCGAAAACATATTTGGAGTACCCCATATGACTTAACGCAACCAACGCAAAAAAAGTCAAAAGAATAAGTGCCGTCTTTAAGGTTGAATGGTTAACATTTATAAGCGAAAAAAGGAAGCATACAACAAACAGTATAAAAGACACTGCAAAAACAAAAAATACAGAACCGGAAAAATCTAAATTTAACCTTATAACAGTTTTACATGTCATTAAATAAACGAATAAAAACAAAGCGGGAATTCGACCGTAAATAAACTTTACGGCAAATGAAACGAAAACAGCGGAAGCAATCACTAATACCAAGTTAACAATCAAAATAGAAAGAATCCCTGTTCCAAATACTTTGAGAGAATACAACAAAAGATTAAAATAAACATTTTTAACAAAACCAAGAGTTGTGTAATCATCAACAAGAAACAGGGACGAGAAGTCTATAGATGCATAACTGTCACTATTAATTGATTCAATCAATAACATTCTTGAGTAAATTCCATATGCAAGTATTCCGACAAAAACGACCCAAAAATTAATCGTTCTAAGAACAGGTGATATAAATGATAAAGAAAACTCAAATTGCTTCTTTAAATTAAGAACCACAAAAAACAATCCGACAACGAGCACCATTAATGATGCCGATACAAAGTAAGAAATATTAATTCCGTAAAGGAATATAGAAAGACCTGCCTTCTTTTCAAAATATCCACATAACGAAAATAAGAGTGTATATAAATATACACTCATTATTATTGTACAAGGCACAAAATTAAGATATCCGAACAATCCTTTTTTAAGGCGCATAAGAAATCCCCTTATCTCTTATATCTGGTTATCAGAAAGTATCTTTTCTATGTTGTATCGAGGTCTGTGTTTAACTTCTATATAAATTTTACCTATATATTGTCCTATTAATCCTATGCATAGAAGTTGAACTCCTCCCAAAAACCATATCGACAAAATCAATGACGTCCATCCGGGAACCACATTCCCGGTTCCATAAGAAACCAATGCATAAATTGCAAAAGCAAAGCACAGAATAGTAATAGCAGTTCCAATACCCGTTATAAAAGTTATCGGTTTAATGCTAAATGACGAAATACCGTTAAAAGCAAGCGCAATCATCTTCTTTAAAGGATATTTGCTGACTCCTGCAACTCTTTCTTTACGATCATAATACACGCAGTCTGTTTCATAACCAATGAGTGGAACCATACCACGTATGAACAGGTTGCTTTCTTTATACTCAGAAAACTGAATCATTGCACGTTTACTCATCAAGCGGAAATCAGCATGATTATATACAGTCTTCGTACCCATTGAATTCATCAATTTATAAAACATTTGGGCAGTTGTTCTTTTGAAGAAAGAATCAGTTCTTCTGTCCTTACGTACACCATAAACAATGTCTTTTCCTTCATGAAACTTATCGACCATTTCCTCTATGACCAATACATCATCCTGCAAATCAGCATCAATGGAAACAGACATATCACACATCTGCATAGCAGTAACAAGGCCTGCAGTAAGTGCATACTGGTGTCCGACATTTCCGGCAAGTTTAACACCGAAAATCTGTCCCGGATAATTTTTATGTTCTTCTTCTATCAGTTCCCAAGTTTTATCCTTTGAACCATCATTTACAAAAAGAACATAACTGTCCTTTGATATTTTGTTTTTATTAATCAAATCATCGAGAACTTCTCTCAACGCTTTGGAAGCAATCTTTAATACTTCTTCTTCATTATAACAAGGAACAACAATCGCTAATCTGTCCATAAATCCCCCAATAGAATAATTAACCTATTGCCTTATTTAAATCCTCTATAAGATCATCCGCATTTTCTATTCCAACAGAAAGACGAATAAGATCAGGAGAAATTCCAGCTTCTTTTAACTGAGTTTCATTCATCTGTCTGTGCGTATGGCTGGCAGGATGAAGCACACAGCTACGTGCATCAGCAACATGTGTTACTATTGCAATAAGTTTAAGTTTGTCCATAACAGCAGCCGATGCTTCTCTTGTTCCAAGTCCAAAAGTAATAACGCCACAAGTTCCGTTAGGCATGTACTTATTTGCAAGCGAATGATATTTGTTGGACTCAAGCCCCGGATAATTAACCCAGGCAACCTTCGGATTTGCTTCTAACCATTTTGCAATCTTAAGCGCATTTGCACAATGACGTTCCATTCTAAGAGCCAATGTTTCAAGACCAAGATTAATATAAAAAGCATGTTGTGGAGATTGAATTGCTCCAAAATCTCTCATAAGCTGAGCAGTGCATTTAGTAATGTATGCTGCTTTACCAAATTTCTTTGTGTATGTAATACCATGATATGTTTCATCGGGTGTGCAAAGTCCGGGGAACTTATCAGCATTTGCCTCCCAGTCAAAATTACCCGAATCAACAATACATCCTCCGATTGTTGCCGCATGACCATCCATATATTTGGTAGTTGCATGTGTTACGATATCTACGCCAAATTTAAAAGGCTGGCAATTAATCGGAGTAGGAAAAGTATTATCGACAATAAGCGGAACACCATGTGAATGAGCTGCCTCTGCAAATTTTTCAAAATCCAATACTGTAAGTGCAGGATTTGCAATTGATTCACCAAATACGCACTTTGTATTTGGTTTAAATGCCTTGTTTAATTCTTCAAGAGAACAATCAGGATCAACAACCGTTGATTCGATACCCATTTTGGCCAACGTGTTTTTAAGGAGATTAAATGTTCCACCATAAATGGCACTTGACATTACGATATGATCACCACATTCGCAAATGTTAAATACGGCATAAAAATTAGCTGACTGACCCGATGAAGTAAGCATGGCAGCCACGCCTCCTTCAAGTTCGCATATTTTTTTTGCAACATAATCATTTGAAGGATTTGCAAGTCTTGTATAGAAGTAACCATCTTTTTCAAGATCAAACAATTGAGCCATTTCATCACTTGATGAATACTTAAATGTAGTGCTTTGTATAATAGGCATTATACGGGGTTCACCGTTTCCGGGTTCATATCCGCCTTGAACACATATCGTATCTTTTCTCATATATGTTATTCTTCCTCTTCCCAGTTAGTATATACATTCTGAACATCGTCATCTTCGTCAAGCAAATCCAGTGTTCTCTGAAGATTCTTTACTGCAGTTTCATCTGTAAGTGATACATAATTCTGAGGAATCATCGTTACTTCAGCGCTGCCAAATTTAATACCTGCTTTTTCAAGTTCCTTAACAACATTATCAAATTCATCGGGATCGGTTAATACTTCATAACAATCCTCTTCTTCATTAAAATCTTCGGCTCCGCAATCAAGAACTGTCATCATAAGTGAATCAGCGTCCATGTCACAGTCTTCTTTGTCTATGTATATCTGACCTTTTTTATCGAACATAAAAGATACGCATCCCTGTGTACCAATGCTACCCTGTCCTTTTGTAAATGCACTTCTTACATTTGCTGCCGTTCTGTTTTTATTGTCTGTAAGACAGTCAACAATAATAGCAATACCGTTAGGGCCGTATCCCTCATATGTGCAGTATTCATAATTAACTGTACTGCCTTCGCCTGCAGCCTTTTTAATTCCTCTTTCAATTGTATCATTAGGTACATTGTTTGCTTTAGCTTTAGCTATAACTGTAGCGAGTTTAAAGTTATTGTTTGGATCAGGTCCGCCTTCTTTTACCGCAACAGCAATTTCACGTCCTATAATTGTAAAAATCTTACCTTTAGCAGCATCATTTTTCTCTTTCTTGTGCTTAATATTGGCAAATTTTGAATGTCCTGACATAAATTATTCCTCTTCTTTCTTTTCTACTATTTTCTTAACGGATACCTTTGAAACCATTCTGTTTTCAACCTTTAGAACAGAAAAAGAATATCCGCAGTATTCTGTTGTAAATTCTTCTTTTTTATCGGGAAGCCTGTCCATCTTGGATATCATAAAACCATTCAATGTTTCAAAATCTTCTACATCAAATTTAATGCCAAGAGTGTCTTCAACCTCAGACAAAGAAGTAAGTCCGTCAATAATATAGGAATCAAGTCCGCGATTACGAATATGTTTTTCATCCACGTCATACTCGTCCATTATATTTCCGACAATTTCTTCAAGAATGTCCTCCACCGTTACAAGGCCGGCTGTCTGTCCGTATTCATCAACGACAATTGCCATCTGAAGCTTTTTTGATTGCATCATCTTAAAAAGATCATCGATATTTGTGGTTTCGGGTACAACCATTGCTTTACGAATAAGATTTTTTATATCTCCGATGGGCTTGTCGCACGCCTCATCTTTCGCATGAAATCTCATCGCATCTTTCAAATAAAGAATACCTACTATATGATCAAGATTCTCGTCATAAACAGGATATCGCGAATTGTTGTTTGACAACATAAAACTCAATGCTTCACGAATTCCTGTTTCTTTGTCAATCGCGACAATATTGGAACGATTGGTCATTATTTCACATGCTTCTTTATCATTAAAATCAAAAATATTGCTGATCATTGTAGCTTCCGCAGTTTCAAGAACACCCTGTTCATGGCCTTCGTTAACCATTGAAATAATTTCATCCTCTATTGTGGGATCCTTGAAATTTTTTGCTTTAATCAGCCTTATCAATATATCGACAATTAATATTGCAATAAGTACACATAACAGCACTATTGCAATAAGCGGTTTATCCATAAATCTCCTTTCAAACAAACAAATATAAATATATCATTTTGCCATTTTATCGTCAACAAATCAAACTTACTCACAGATTCTCATGATTGTTTCGGCGTTCTTTTGTATCATTATCAGTCAGTGGTTCAATATTATATTTCATATCAAATAAATCAATAACATCAGAGCCGAATATATTATGCATGTAAGTGTAGAAATTCTGGTTACGTTGCAATTTTTGCTGTTTTATTACAACCTTCTTTTTTAATTCAATTCGAATCTCATCAACCCAACGACTGATTTCTTCAATATCCGTATTATTGTCCTGTATCTGTTCATAACAAACCTGCATGGTTTTGAACATAAGCTTTTTGTTAACGGCTGTTATCTCTCGTGAAATGTCAAAAGAAATATCCTGGCAGGTTTGAAGTTTATTATTGCATTCTTCTATGAGACGTTTATTGTCATTTAACTTTTTCTCTGTTGCTTTACCGGGTGTCTTGTTCAAAGAATCCATCTTTTCAACAATTTCGTCCATTAATTTTTTCTTTAACGATTTGATATTCTTAATATCTGTATTGTTTTTTCCCTGTTTTTTTAAAAGTTCGTTTAGCTCGTGTTCATAAGACAAAATCTCTTCGTCAGCTTCTGTCTGAGTAAACAAACGATGCCAGTTATTGTCAAGCGTCAGAATCGGTATATTCTTTTCGTTTAATGCTTTGTTGAAAAGTTCGTCCTTTGAAGGCATCAGCTAACTCCTTTTAATCATTTTCTTTATCTTTACAGGAAAAATTATATGTGAGTTTCAATAAAGAATCGGAAAGATGAACGTTTTCTACTACTATATCACTGGGTACATTTAAATCTACATGAGCAAAATTCCAAAATGCCTTAACACCGCACCCTACCAATTGCTCTGCCACTTTAACCGCACTTGTCTTCGGAATCGTAAGCACAGCTATGTCTATATCATTTTCTTTGACAAAGTTTTCAAGATTTTCCATCGGTTGAACATACATGTCACGAATCTTCTTACCATACAACGCTTCGTTACAATCAAATATTCCGGTAAAATGAAAACCACGTCTTTCAAAATTCATATAATTGGCAAGAGCCTGTCCAAGGTTCCCGGCGCCAACGATAATAAGATGATGAGTTTTGTTAATGCCAAGAATCTTGGCAATCTCGTCATAAAGATAATTAACCTTATATCCATAGCCCTGCTGACCAAAGCCACCAAAATTATTAAAATCCTGTCGAATTTGAGAAGCTGTAACATTCATTAATTCGGACAATTCCTGTGATGAAATTCGTTCAATATTAGAATCTTTCAGTTCACCAAGATATCTTAAATAACGGGGGAGTCTTCCTATAACCGCTTGAGAAATATTCTTATCATCCATAAAATCGAATATCCTTACTTTAAAATGTTTAATTAATTATATCCGATTGTTAAATACGTGTCAATTTAACACATTGTAAGAATACAAGAAAAAACGCCCAAAAGTGGGCGTTTTTTTTACATGTTTGTTTTGATTGCTTCAAAGAAATCATGAGTATTAACAGACTTACAATTAGGATTTGAACAGATACGAGAAAGATCAGCCGTCATTATCCCATCTTCGATAGTTTTTATAACTGCCCTTTCCAGTTTATCCGCAAATTCAACAAGAGCATTGTTGCTATCAAGTTCTCCTCTTTTTTTCAAAGCCCCTGACCAGGCAAAAATAGTTGCAACAGGATTTGATTTCGGTTCTTCTCCTTCAAGATACCTATAATAATGTCTTTGAATTGTACCGTGAGCAGCTTCATATTCAAATACACCTTTAGGCGAAACAAGCACGCTTGTCATCATAGACAACGAGCCAAACGCCGAAGAAACCATATCACTCATTACGTCTCCGTCATAATTCTTACACGCCCAAATAAATCCACCTTCTTCTTTCATAACTCTTGCTACAGCATCGTCAATCAAAGTGTAGAAATATTTTATTCCGGCTTCATCAAATTTCTCTTTAAATTCGGAATCGTAAAGATCCTGAAATATATCTTTAAAAGTGTGATCATATTTTTTTGAGATAGTGTCTTTGGTAGCAAACCACAAATCCTGTTTTGTATCCAATGCATAATTAAAGCAAGCATAAGCAAAACTTGTAATCGAATCGATTGTATTATGCATACCCTGTAAAATGCCGGGGCCCTTAAACTCATGTATGAGTTCTCTCATTATCGTGCCGTCTTCTGCCGTAAATACAAGTTCTGCTTTTCCAGGTCCGGGTATCTTCAATTCACTGTTCTTATAAACATCACCATAAGCGTGTCGAGCAAGCGTAATAGGCTTTTTCCAGTTCGAAACACATGGATTTATTCCCTTAACAATAATAGGAGCCCTAAATACTGTTCCATCAAGAATTGCTCTTATTGTTCCGTTAGGACTCTTCCACATTTCGGAAAGATTATATTCCTTAACTCTTGCTGCATTGGGAGTAATTGTTGCACATTTAACCGCAACACCGTACTTAAGTGTCGCTTCAGATGCTTCTTTTGTTACAGCATCCTTTGTAATATTTCTATTCTCAAGGCCAAGATCATAATACTCCGTCTTAAGATTAACATACGGAAGGATAAGCTCGTCCTTAATCATCTTCCATAAAATTCTGGTCATTTCGTCCCCATCCATTTCAACGATGGGTGTTGTCATATCGATTTTACTCATGATCCCAATTCTCCTTTAGGCCATTGTTTACTATATTGTTATACGCATTATTTATATGAATTGTCGCAAGTCGCTCTGCTTCTTCAGGGTTATTCTCTTTTATGGCTTCCATAATCATCTGATGTTCCTGATTAGATTCAAGACTTCTTTTTGTAACAGACAATGCTTTTTTTCTAACACGTATTACATACTGATGAAAATCTTTAAGAAGATGTTCCAGCATTTTTGAATTACAGGATTCATACATCAGTTCATGGAATCTCGAATCAAGTTCCGCCATCTGTTCAAAATGCCCCTTTTCAGCATGAAATTTGGCAAGATATATGTTCTCTTCCATCTCCTCAAGCTGCTCACGCGATATATGTTCACAAGCCCAGGCTGCGCAAAGGCCTTCAAGTTTTGAACGAATCATATATATATCTTTGACGTCGTCCATAGATATACCTTTGACATATGCGCCTTTATTTGGAACAATTTTAATTAACCCTTCGAGTTCAAGCTGTCTGAAAGCCTCTCTAACCGGTGTTCTGGAAACGCCAAGTTCTTCTCCGATTGCAATCTCACGTAATTCGTCGTTTTCATTATACTTTCCAGACAAAATATCATCACGAATCTTATTAAAAACACGGCCTCTAAGGGAATACTTGTCAGTAACTTCCTGGCTTACGTCGTAGTTTCCCATATTTTCTCCATTCCAAGTTTCTTAGTATACTTTTTAATAGCAGACATAAGTTCATCATCCGTCATAACGGTAACTCGTCCGTTTGCATATTCATCGTCAACCCACTCTTTGATAGAATGAACAAGTTCGGAATTTTTATCGACAGATTTATCACCTGTAAGTTTAAACTTTGAATTAATCCAGTGAGCAATTCCGGCAAGTCCGGAGGTGTTGGATATTGCACATATAACAGGCCTCTTAAGAAACTTATCGGTATCAAAAATGTTATATATCTCTTCATTTTTAAGAAGACCGTCAGCATGTACTCCCGCCCTGGTAACGTTAAAGTTCTTTCCGACAAAAGGTGTCCTTTCGGGGATATGATATCCAATTTCTTTCTCATAATATTCAGCCAGTTCGGTGATAACGGTCGTATCCATACCGTTCAAATCACCCTTTAACTGTGCATATTCAAATACCATAGCTTCAAGGGGTGTATTTCCTGTTCTTTCGCCTATACCAAACAAAGAAGTATTTACACCCGAACAGCCATAAAGCCAAGCGGTTGTAGAATTGGCAACTGCTTTATAAAAATCATTATGACCATGCCATTCAATCAGTTCATGTGGAACACCGGCATGTGTATGAATAGCATAAATGATACCCTGAACACTTCTTGGAATAACTGCACCGGGAAAGTTTACACCATACCCCATTGTGTCGCAGGCACGAATCTTAATAGGAATCTTATATTCATCCATAAGCTTCATAAGTTCAAGACAAAAAGGAACAACGTAGCCATAGATATCTGCTCTGGTAATATCCTCAAGATGACACCTTACCGCAATGCCTTCATCAAGACAGTCTCTGATAACCGATAGATAATGTTCCATAGCCTGACGTCTTGTCATTTTAAGTTTTAAGAAAATATGATAATCGGAGCAGCTGACAAGAATACCTGTTTCTTTCATACCTATTTCTTTAACAAGTTTAAAATCATCTTTTGAAGCTCGAATCCAGCTTGTAACTTCAGGGAACTCGTAACCACGTTCCATACATTTATATACAGCGTCACGGTCCTTTTTTGAGTAAAGGAAAAACTCACTGGCCTTAATCATTCCATTAGGTCCACCAAGTCTGTGAAGATAATCATAAATAGTTACAATTTGGTTCGTAGTATAAGGAGCTCTGGATTGCTGCCCGTCACGAAATGTTGTATCTGTAATCCAAATGTTTTTTGGCATGTTATGGGGAACAATTCGGTCATTGAAAGGAATCTTTGGAATTTCAGAATAAGGAAACATATTTCTGAAGACATTGGGTTTCTCAACATCATTCAATATATACATATGCTCTTCTATTTGAAGAAGATTGTTCTTTTCGTTCATCGAAACAGGTCGATTGGTAAATAAGTCCTCGGCATCCTGTGAAAAAAGACTGTTTTCATTTAAAGGCATAATTGTATTTCCTTTCTCGTTCGCTTTGTATGATTGTATACAATTATGCAATCGGTGTCAATATCATTTACTTATTGACATAAAAAAACTATGCATCTTATAGCCAAGCTAAAACAATGCATAGTTATTTTTATCAAAAATAATAAGATTAAGCGGTCTTTACTGATTTATTATCACTTTCTTTTCCTCTTATCAGTAACAAGGCAAGGCCAAGTGAACATAGTCCTATTGACAAAAACCATTTAGGATGAATCGGATCACCTGTGTCAGGCGATTCATCAAGGTTATACTTAGAAACAGCGGTTGAATTAAAGGAATAGATTCCGTAATATCCGGTATGATTAATATCAAATTCTGCAGTCAATACGCCATTTTTATTATTAACGGAATAAGGAAGGTCCTCCAGCTGATTATATTCATCCAAGCATATAATATGGAGGTTTGTTGTAGGCATATTATCGGGCAACGGTATAGATAAAGTATAGTACTGTTTTCCAAATTTTGTAATTCGAACACCACTGTCAACACTCGTCAAAAAGACCGTATACGTTGTAAAATTTCCAGGAACCGTATCCCCATAAATTCTTTTATAGGCATCTTTTAAAGATATGTTTTCATACGAGTCTTTTCTTACCTCAAGATTAAGTTTTTCTCTTACTCCCGGGAAAGAAATAAGTGTTTGTTCTTCATCGCTCTCGGAATAGTAAGCGCCTTCCCTTGCCATCTGAAGAACTGCCGAAAGTTGCTCTTTATTAAAATTGTATCCCTTTCCATAAATATATACAGTATCCTGTACGTTGAAATTCTCCGCTTCCTGTTTTGTAAGCGTACAGTCTATAATTCGCAAAGTTCCGTTAGAATATTCATTATGAGGTTCGGATATAACGCATATAAATCCGCTAAAGCCTGATTCATTTCGATCAAGAACAGAGTTTAGTCGATTTACATTTTCAGAATTAACAATAGCAACATTAACTCCGGACAATGCATCTTTTCTATAAGAAGTATTTGTAAGCCTCGAAGTCGTTTTGTTATAACTTACAAGCGGCAAATTATCACCTTGGAAAACAACAACTCTGTTAGCCTCGTCAGCATAAGTATCATCTAAAGAAAAAGCACCAAGACCAATCTTACGAACAGAATCAACCAAGCGCACAGTTGTAATAGGACATCCGTAAAACGCACGATCCTCAATTACCTCAACGTTCATGCCACCGGTAACGTTTCTAAGATTGCTGCAGTTCATAAATGCCCCTTCACATATTCTCCATACAGAATCAGGCACATTAATCTCTTTTATATTAGTTTTCCCCTTAAACACTTCCGCGCCAATCTGCTTTACTCCTTCGGGAATATTAATAACCGACTTGTTTCCTTTATAGGCAACCAGAATGCCATCACCCATTATAAGGAATTCATTTTCGCCATACATAATCCAGTTCTGCATCATTCTTGTATTATCAAATGCAGAAGGTTCAATATCCGCCACAGTAGACGGCACTAAAATTGTTGAAAGATTGTCGCAATGGTAAAAAGCACCATAGCCTATATGTTGAACATTTTCAGGTATTGTTATCGATGTAAGCGAGCTTCTTGCAAAAGCAAAATCACCGATTGAAGTTATATTTTTAGGAATTGTATATTCCGTCAGCTCAGAATCGGCATAAAATGCTTTACCCGAAATAACATTATCAAGAATTGCAAACTTAGGAAGCGACAATCCCTTTCCGTTTGTCTCCTCCTGCAAAACACTTTCCATATCCTTGATAATATCGGAATAATCTTTATTATCTACAGCCGCTCCCGAAATAACAGTCTGCTTTGTATTATCAATAAAAAATACTGCCTGTCTTCCAACAATAATAGTCTCACCGATTAATCCATCAATAGGCCTAACAACATTAGCACCCAGATCAATAGGATTACCGGATACGTCTTTAATAATCTCATTTTCTTCGGTTTCGATAATATTCACCTCAGAACGATCAAAGTTTTCATACCACTTGGACGCATAGCTACCTGAAGGCGCATTAATAACAAGCTTCGGACATCCGTCAAAAGCAGTATCATGAATAAAAGAAACAGAAACAGGTATGTCAACATTCTCAAGGTTAATACAATACTCAAAAGCCTTAACATCTATAGAATGGACCGAATACGGAATAGAAATACCAATAAGACCATTACAATAAGAAAACGAGTATGCAGGGATCTCGTTAAGATTAGTTGAAAGAGAAATCTCTTCTATATTTTTACAACCGTAAAAAGCATAAGGTTCAATCGAAGTAACCGAATCGGGCATAACATATTTGGTAATGTTCACCGTTTCGGTAGTCTTATCATCTTTTTTTACTGTGGTCTTGGCATTCTGCAATACTTCATACAAAGTTTCCTTCTCATCATCATAAATGACACCATTGTCGCAAACATAATAATCGTTTCCGGAAATGGAGGAAAGTTTCGAACAGCCAACAAATAAACCTGTTCCAATCTTCTTTGTTGATTCACCCAAAGAAAAAGAAGTAAGCTCCTTGCAATTTGCAAAAGCAGCATTGCCAATTTCCTCCACATTTGAAGGAATTACAACTGACTGCAAATTGTTACAACCGGAAAATGCGGCATAAGAAATGGTTTTAAGTGTATCAGGAAGTTTAACGGTCTTTATATAAGAGTTATTTGCAAACGCACTTTCTCCTATGACTTTTACGGTATCAGGAACAGACACGGTTGTAGCCGTGCCTGTATATTTAACCAATGTATTACCGTTAAGTTGAAAATCTGATGCTACAGAGTTGGTTTCTTCTGCCACCGAATCCGATGTAGGAATTGAAGCAACAATAATCGAAGCAACCAGCAATAACACTCCGAAGCATTTTCTGAATTTTTTACGACTCATTAATACTCCGATTATGCAAGCTCTAATGAAGGCTTTTTATCTTTAACAAAGAACAATGCTATACCAATCGAAAGAAGGCCTATTACCAAAAACCACTTAGGCGCAATACCGTCTCCTGTTTTCGGGCTTGTATCAATAGCTATACTTTCCTGTGAAATGTTTCCCGTATCAACATAAATGGTATAGGGCGAAAAGTGTGTCGCAGTAAACTTAATACAAGGAACACCGTCAATTGAAGTAAATTTAGGTGTAAGTTTCTCGAGTTTTTCATTTGTTACAGCAGCAACCTTACAATTACCGCCATACTGAGTCATTACATCAGGAATAGGCATTGTAATTGTAATGCTAAGACCCGAATAATTAGTGATTCTGTTAGTGCCTGTTGCATCATAAAGTGTAATATCCATTGCTGTGTAGCGCATTGTATCAAGGCTTCCGTATTCATTGGTCAAAGCCTTTTCAACAGCAGCCGTTGCAGCAGCAGTCTCTGCAATTCTGATTACGTAATTATCAGAGGAACCACTTACCTGTGCAGATGCAAGACCGGTATTTGAAACGCCCGGCTTGGAAATTAGAATTGTGGATCCTGTATTTCCTGTGTTATTGCCACCCTGATTGTTACCGGAAACATTATTGTTTACACCCGAACCACTTCCGCCCGAAGATGATGCTTTCTTGAAAGTTGCTGTGACACTTGCTTCATGAGCAGGCATTTTCAGTGTTGTGGCTGCAACATTAACACTTGCAATTCCAAGATCATCTGTAGTAGGAACCCATTTATCAAAAACCTGTCCTGACGGAGGTTCAGTACATGTAATAATAACAGTTGCACCTGCTGCGTAGGAACCACTTCCGTTACCGTTTGTAACGGTTAAAGTATAAAATTTAACAGGTTCTGTTGTTCCCTGATTATTGCCGGAATCGCCGGTTCCACCCTGGTTATTACCGCCCTGGTTATTACCGCCCTGGTTGCCGCCTTCATTATTACCTCCTTCACCGGAAGAACCGTTATCAGAAGGATTCTGAGTATAAGTAGCAACAATAACGGAATCTGTTGTAATGTTTGTAAGAGGTTTATTCCAACCGGCAAATGTGTATCCTGTTCTGACAGGATTAGCAGGAATATCCTCAAGCGCAATACTTGTACCAACATTAATATATAGAAGTTTGGAAAGCTCAGTTCCGTCATAATCATAGAATTGAACTTTAACCGTATCATCAAGTACTTCCGAAACATCTGCTCCAAGATCCGCTGCAGCCTTTCTAACAGCGGAATTTTTGTATGAAACAACACGCATAGAACGCATTCCGTCAAAAGCATCATTAGGAAGATATACTTCAGAACCATAGCATACAAGTTCTATTCCTTCCATCGCACCGGAAAAAGCTTTGTGACCTATAGCAGTAATATTGTCAGGTAAAATAACCTGATTTAACGAATCACAGTCCTTAAAACAATTATCCGGTATTTCTTTAAGAAGTGACATTCCCTGGAAGTCAACACTCGTAATATAATCACAGTTTTCAAATGCACCGGGTGAAATCGTTGATACATTTGCAAGATAAGGATCGTCATCACTGGCCTTAATCTTCTTGCTGCCAACAGTCTTTCCTCTTGCTGAAAGTACTTCAACTATATTGTAAGTTCCGTCAGGATTTTCTGAGTAAACTATACCGTTATAGCATGTAACTCCGGGAGTCGTCGATCCAATACTTGTAAGACTCGTACAACCGGTAAATGGTGCGGTTCCAAGATCCTTCATGGAATCACCAAGTGTGATTGAGCTTAACTTTTCGCACGAATAGAATGCATAATCAGGAAGATACTCTACTGTGTTCATCACTATCGATTCAAGTCTGTCGTTACCTATATCTTCCTTTTCATACAATGCAGCATCAGAACCGGGATCCGAATGATCGTAATCCTGCTTACCCGCTCCAAATGAACCGTAATAACCCTTAAACAGACCATATTCTTTATACGTATCAATATAGAAAGAAAGGACTGTATTGTTCTTTAAACTATAGTTCTTGATTGAAGGTGACAAATACTTTGAAACATTTACTGTATTAGATGTAGGTCCTGTAACCGAATCAAGCTTCTTTGATGTATTTGTAACAAAACCTTTAACGTCAATTGATTTAATGCCACTTGGTACATCAAGCATAATAGCGGCTTTAATCATTCTCTCTTCCTGAACACTTACTGAATATGTATACAGTACGGGATCTGCAGGATTTGTATAATCATAAAATTCTTCGCCAAGATGCTCATATCTGTTAGTAAGTGACATGTCGGCAGTAAGTGTATTCTGATTTTCATCCTTATAAGTAATTGTTGTGCCTGCAGAATCGGAATATGAATTAAGTTGGTCATAATGAGGATGATCAACTAATGTCGGATATCCGTTTCTGTTATCTACAATAACCGTAAGATATGTAGGGTATCCTGTCTTATAGCAAACTCTTGTACCAAGATTGGCGTCAACATAATTATCAAGTCCCATTGCCCATACAAAAGGACCGTATGACGTATCAATATCGCCTTCAAATATCAGCGAATCAGCTCCTGTTGCAAAAGCTTCCGAGCCTATATTTGATACAGGAAATGAACTGTAACCGTTTACAGGAGTTTCAAAAGAAACATATGTTAAGTTATTGCAGCCCTTGAAAGCCCTGTCGCCGATTTTTGTAACAGAATTGCCAATATATACCTTTTCAAGCATCGTACAGTCTTTAAAGGCATCCGCTGCAATCTCAGTAATTGTATTGTCCTTAATTGTAATAGTTTTAATGTAGTTATGAATATCCGGTTCGGAGAAGCAAGTTGAGGATACACCGGTAACTTTCTTATCTCCTACATATTCGGGAATAACAAGATTAAGACCGTATGTTTTTGCATTTTCGCGCATCGTATTTGTTGCATAATCACAAGATGTAATGACACCATTGTCATCAATAATCATGATATATTCACCATTACTGATTTCAACATGCTCTTTACCATATGCATCGTTATAAATGTAGGGGATATCATTGCCAAGACCACTCTTTAATCCCCATGTGCTGGATCTGGGGCTTGCTACGTCTCCGGCTATATTCTTTTCAGGTCCGTAAACACAAAAGTCTTCAGTCTGAACAGTATCAAACATTGTACGATATTTAGTATTACCGTCTTTATCTAAGTACTGCTTCTTTTCAAAGGTAACATATCCGCAGGAACCGCCTGTTGAAGGGAATGTAACACGCTTAAGCGAAGAACAGTTATAGAATGTTCCGTAAGGAAGTTCAACCACTGTACTTTTTCCGTAATCGGCCGGCATATTAACGTACAAAAGATTTGTACGACCGGCAAGGACAAAGTTTCCTATGGCATCTCTTTGCTTTATTGTACCGTCTACCATTTTTTCAGTAACAGAACCTGAAATATGATTAGGGAAATTAAAAGTCAAAAGATTTCCTGTTACTATACTGCTACAAGCAAAACAAGCGTCACCAAGTCTTGCTATATTATCAGATAAAACAACATTTGATAGAGCAATATCATTATAGAAAGCGTAATCACTTATGTTGCAAGACTGATTAATCGCAGTAAGATCGATTGATGTAAGTTTTATACATTCAGCAAAGGCTCCCGGTCCAACATAAGAAATAGACTGAGACAAAGCAACAGTGTCAAGTACATTACATCCATAAAAAGCTTCCGTTCCAATATTAACAGTAGCATCGGAAATCGCAACCGATGTAAGTCGTGTACACTCTTTGAATGCTCTGTTACCAATGTCCTGAACGTTTGAGAATGTAATTTTATTAACGAACGACTTATAAAAAGCATAATCTCCAATATATTTAACTTCTCCGGCAAGTTTTAGTTCGGAAACGTTCGTTGTGTTTGCAAAAGCATTGGCACCTATACCGATTATTGATGTCTGTCCTGTAATTCTAAAACCGAATTCATCGTTTCTTGCAGACGAAGTAAAGGCTTTATTGGCCTCTCCTCTTGGCATGTAAACATACTGGTTTTCAAGACCGCCTATTCCGCCACGTGAATCTTTTACTTCGTCAAGAACGTAAGTCTCATCAACAGCAAGTTCTCTGTAGTATTCCGGATGGTTTACGCAAAAGTACTTGTAAAGACCGGTTGAATTCTGAGCCATATCAGCAACATAAAGCGTGATGCTCGGAGTAGCATTTGTAGGATCCATGACCGACTGAGGATTCTTTGTACCAACAGTCACAGGTGTTGTATATGTATTACTTGTACTGTATACAGGCTTCTGAGGCAATGTAGGCTCAGGCACTGCAGGGTAATTTCCGGGATCGGAAACGTAATTATCATAGGCTGTCTTGGCAGTATCATAAGCTGTCATTTCAGTTTTATAGTTTTCAAAAAGAACACAGTCATTTACCCAGTCTGTATACTGGCTCTTGTATGTAGCATACTGAGTCGGGAAATAATTTTTAATCCAATAATCATCCTTTGTATTGTCAAGTTCTCTGGATGAATCAATATTGAGCATCTCAAATATTGACTGGCTGTGAATATCGTTATAAGCATAATCAGAGCCATCAAGCATCGGAATCTTTGCATACTTAGAAGATGTAGATTTTGCAAGTTTATGCGCATCAATGTAGTCGTCAAAATAGTCTTTCTCAACGATAGAGTAAGACATGGGAATATTAGCTTCGATTGAAATAACACCCGAAGCATAGGTATCGTTATATTTACATATGATTGAATAATTTGTACCGTTTACAAGCTGAGGATAAACCTTAAACTGCCAGTTATAGTCAAAAGATCCGTCGGTCGTCTGTCTTACCATGTAAGTCTTTGTAATGTCTTTCTCGTTGGTATAACCGAATGTCGGATAAGAAGCATTATTATACTTATCAAGAACAATACCGGTCAAAGAAGAATCATAATATGACAAATCCGTAGAATCAGATGAAGATACACCATAATCATAGGACACAAGCGAAACGGTACCGGGTGCCGTATAAGCCGATGTTCTCTGAGGCGGAACGAGCGATACAATTATCGCACTCAATATGCAAATTCCCGAAATCGTTCTTCTGATAGTTCTTTTAACTCTCCAGGGCAATTTCTTTTTGGTATTTTTTACTCCCATTTGTCTTACCTCCAAAGCAGACATTTAGTTGATTTTCTTCGCAACTACAACAAATCTTCCGTTCTTATCTTCCTGATAATCACAGGTGGAAAGTGTTAAAAGCCGGTCTCCATACACGGCAGTAACATCCGTTTTTATAAGTGATAGTTTATCCATTTCTTCCATGTATGAATCAAACTCCTCTGCGGAATTTGCGTCAATAAACTGGTAATACTTAAATGTAACCTCGTCCGAATTATATATTCTTGAGCGAAAAGCATACATCACTTCATAAGTACCCTTTTCATAAATGGTATCAAAAGAAATGTATTTATGTTCTTTGTAAAAATCATAATTAGCGTATTTAATTATTGAGCTAAACATCTTTCCATTCTTCATATGATGTCCGTAAAGAATGAAATTGTCATTGCCAAGAACTACATCGCAATTACAGTCAAGAAAGATACAACCATTCGAATCTTTCTCCTGATTAAAATTATGTTTTAAATAATATTCGTTATCATTAGATTGCATCACAGGGTAATCAATATTAGTATCGGCAATATTAATCCATCCTATTAGACTTTTATTCTTATTATATAAGGCCAAATATTCATCCAATATGTCGGGAATAACCACTTCCTCGTCATATTCCTTCTTTACAACAGGCGTTACATCTTTAAGTATGTCCGCAAACTTTGGATCCTTAAGCAAATTGAAATTTTCAACACTCTGCTCAACCTTAGCTGCATCAGAATAATATTTTACAAAGTAGCCTATTGAGCCCCCTGCAACAAGAAAGAGAACAAATATTACCATTATTCTTGTTTTATTTTTTTTTGCAATTATTTTTCTGGCAGCTTTATCGATATCAGTTGATTGTTTTGCTTGTAGCTGCTTTTTCTTTGCAGAAGACTTATCCAAAGAAGGCTTATCATCGATTTTAACTTGTGAAGTTTCAGGCTTAACCACGTTTAGTTTAGTCCTGTCAGTCTTAATAGATTGATAAAGATCAAATATCTCATCATCAAAACGATTTCCTTCAGCAGTTTTAAAATGTACGGTCTGAAGTTTTGAATAGGCACCTTTTACTCCTGCTTCCGTAGATAAATCGTAACGTTTTTTTATTTCATCAATTATTCTTTTGTCGTATAGCCTGTTATCTGAATCGGACATAAATTTTAATCATATCCTTTGATCGAATATATATGTATAAATACCCTATTTTTGTATATTATTATTTATATTGTACTATATATTGAATTTTTTACAAGTATAAAGCAATATATAGTATAAATTCTTAAACAAAATAAGCCCTGCAGAACAACTTCTGCAGGGCTTATGGCTAATCGAATTATAATGTTTTAATTGTTGCTATGGCTTCCTCATAGCATTCTATGATTTTTTCCATATTTCCGGGATCATAATCAATTGATCCGGCTCTGAAAACTTCCGTAATAATCTTCATTTCTTTATAAAGCTTATTTAATCCAAGATTTGCAGTAACACCTTTTAATGCATGAGCAGCCTCGAATGCTGCCTGAGAATTCTTTTCAGAAATTGCATTGTTCATATTCTCATAATTTTTATCATCTATAAGCTTATTAAGGCATCTGAAATATAAGCCTTCATTATCAACAAATCTTTCAAGAGTCTCGTCAATGTCAACTCCAAGCATCTCAAGTTTTACTGTCTGTTCAGCAGTCATATTATTTACTCCCCTTTAATGTAAGTTTAGTTTAAAGAAGAATAGTTTACGAAAAATTAAAAGCATCTCTATTCTAAGTAAAAACCTAAAATAGAGATGCCGTTTATCGCATTAAGCTTCGATGTTATTCTCTGCTACCTTTCCTGCTCGTTCTTTTACCTGAGCTTCCTGAATATCAGACGGAGCCTGTTCATATCTTTCGAATTCATATTCATATTCGCCACGTCCTCCTGTCATTGACCTAAGATCGGTGCAGTATCCGAATAAGCTCATCATAGGAACAGAAGCTTCTATAATCTGTCTTCCGCCGGGAACAGGGTTCATTCCAAGTACACGGCCTCTTCTCTTATTAAGGTCACCCATTACATCGCCCGTATAGTTGTCAGGAACATTAACCTTAAGACTCGCAATAGGCTCAAGAAGAACAGGTGTTGCTTCCATAAAGCCTTTCTTAAATGCCTGACTTGTTGCAACCTTAAATGCCATTTCGGAGGAATCTACAGGATGATATGAACCATCATATAAAATTGCTTTAACTCCGACAACGGGATAAGCCGCCAAAGGTCCTCTTAAGACGGATTCCTGAAGTCCCTTCTCAACAGCAGGGAAATAATTCTTGGGAACTGCACCTCCGACAACTTCCTCCGTAAACTCATAAGGAACAGTAATATCGGATGCAGGCTCAAATCTCATTTTTACATGTCCGTACTGTCCATGTCCGCCCGACTGTTTCTTATACTTATATTCAACATCTGATTTTTTCTTTATTGTCTCTCTGAACGCAACCTTTGGCTTCTCAAGCGTTATTTCAACTTTATATTCATTTTTAAGTCTTGATAAAGCAACATCAAGATGCATATCACCCATACCGTACAATAACGTCTGACCGTTATCGGCATCATTAACGTTCTTAAGAGTAAGGTCTTCATGCATCATCTTCTGTAAAGCCTGAGAAATCTTGTCGACATCTCCCTTATTAACAGGTCTGTATCGCATATATGTATAAGGTTTAGAAATTTCAAACATGCCATATTTAACCGGATTTGCTTTAGTGGAAAGTGAATTACCCGTTCTTGCTCCGGTAAGTTTTGCAATGGCACCTAAGTCTCCTGCATGGAGTTCTTTAACTTCAACAGCCTTTCCACCCTGCATTGTATAAAGCTTGCTTACCTTTTCCTCGATATCTTTATCAAGGTTATAAATCATATCATCTGCCTTAAATACACCAGAGCAAACTTTAATAAGTGAATACTTTCCGATAAAAGGATCAACAATTGTTTTAAATACAAATGCCGATTTAGCCTTTGAAAAGTCAAAATTTGCCTGGAATATATCATTATTCTTCATGCTCACACCGGCAATCTTGCAATTCTCGGGGCTCGGAAGATATTTAACAATATCATCAAGAAGTGTATAAATGCCATAACAAAGAATTGAAGATCCCATAGTCATGGGAACTACGCTGCCGTCTATTATATTGTTACGAAGTGCTGCTCTGATTTCGGCATCGGAAAATGTATCGCCTGCGAAATATCTTTCCATAAACTCTTCGCTTGTCTCAGCAACTGTTTCAAGCAAAGTATCACGATACTGTGCAAGGTTAGGCTTTGAATACTCGGGAACCGGAATTTCAACAGCTTCTTTGCCCTGCCATTTATTACCGGTTTCAGAGATTACATTAACATATCCGATGAGTTTTTCGTTTTCACGAATAGGAAGATGGAAAGGTGCCATTCTCTTTCCGTACTTTTCACTCATAGTTTCAAGAACGTTCTTAAAAGATGCATTGTCAACATCCATATCCGTTACAAAAACAAACCTTGGAAGCTTGTACTTCTCACATAAATCCCAAGCCTTTTCAGTGCCGACTTCGAAACCGGCTTTACCTGAAACTACAATAATTGCTGCATCGGCAGCTGCTGCAGCTTCTTCAACTTCGCCCACAAAATCAAAGTAACCGGGAGTATCCAAAAGATTTATCTTAACGCCCTGCCACTCCAATGCTATTAATGATGTATTTATTGAAAACTTTCTCTTCTGTTCTTCTTTTCCAAAGTCGCTGACAGTATTACCGTCATCAACCTTACCCATTCTTGAAGTAAGACCTGCAAGATAAGACATTGCCTCTGCAAGACTTGTCTTACCGCAACCACCATGACCAAGTAAAACAACATTTCTAATCTTATCAGTTGTGTAAACGTTCATAACCAAAATTCCTCCAATGCGTTTCTTTGAATTCGAATTTTGTAAGAAACCACTAAATAATTTCAAGAAAATTGCGAACTCATGTATATATTTTACAAGACACATCAAAAGGAATCAAGCAAATTGTTTATAAATTTAACAAAAACTGTCAATATTGCAAAATAAACATTTTATATTGTCTGACTATTGAAACAATTTACTTATACACCTCAGCTACATAATCTACATAGGAACTGTCTTCTATTGGATTTCCGGATATAAAAAAGGGACGACAACTGTCGTCCCTAAATTAGTTTTGATAATATAATAATTAATTGTTTCTTTCGCTCTCTACAGTCTGATATGTTTCGATTCTAGCTGCGTCCATCTCAGGCATTCCGATGAAAATAGCACCGTATGAATACCCGTCTTCAACCTTTTCGATACGAATAACTTCTATAAATGCATGAAGCACTTCCTTCGTCCAGATTGTAAGATACGACTCATAAACAGCACCGATTGATAATGCTTTCTTCGAAGTAAAACCAACACCGGTTTTTGAAACATCTGTAATATCGATGGTAGCTTCTTCTACTCTGCTTCCGTCAAGTCTTTTTAAAATAATCTTGGAAAGAAGCTCTGTACGTTTGTTTTTTCTCTTTTCAACCATTTAAGTAACCTCCGAAAAAATACATATACCCCTAAAACATTTTATCCAAATATCAAATAATTGTAAAGGAAAAATTATCGGGTAAACTTCGAATAATCAGGTGTATAGTTTTGTTCAATAACTGCTATGTCAATGCCAAGCGCATCACAAATATAACTGTAGTAATCTGTGTCCATAATATTCTGTGAGCAGTTCCAACGTGCTTTCAACGTACTCTTGCACCAAGTAAGGTATTCATCCGATACTTCTTCGTCGGTCAAATACGTATACTTACCATTCGTAGAGTTATACATTACTTTATCGGTAATAAAACTTCTGTTAATGAAGATAATAAAGCCTTCCGTATCAGAAAGAATATCTCTACCCATAAGAAGTCTTGAATCATACTCAAATCCGAAGAGATTCATAAGAGTAGGAACAATATCCATACTGCAGCAGTACTTGCTTACATGAATCGGTTCTTTTATCGCACCGCTCCAAAGAACAAGATTACTCTTATAAAGTTCAAAGTTTTCTTCTACCTGATGGCCTAAAATCTCAGAGATTTCATCATTTGTAAGTCCGTAAGGCCAATGGTCTCCGGTGAAACAAATGACCGTTCTGTCAGCAATTCCCTTTTCTTCAAGCTGGTTAATAAGATATTCAAGAGCTCGGTCAAGTTCCATATTGCAGGCAATATAAGCTTTACAAGGATCTGAATAAGGAAGATCCTGCACCTCATCCCTGTGAAGACGTGCGCAATAGTTTCCTTCCCAGTTGTAATTAAGGTGTCCGCTGACCGTCATGTAGTATATGTTGAACAAATCATCATCTATATACTCAGGAATTGTTGACTGCATCATTTCAAGATCGGATTCCGGCCAATGCTTTCCTACAACCACGCCATTACCTACGCCCTGATAGTAATATCCCATTCCGGGATACGTAATGTCGCGTCCGTAATACTGATAATCATTATCGTGATATGCACGGCTTACAATGCCATAAGTTCTGTTAAAAGTATTTCCAAGAGAAAAAGGCATTGAATTTTGACCGACTATTCTAAAGTTCTTAGCGCCGGAGTTGGTAGGAACCAAACTTGTGGAGCAGACAAACTCACCGTCGCTCGTAGATCCGCCGGTTCTTGGATTATAAAAATTATCAAACACAAAGCCTTCATTAACAAGCCTGTATAACGTAGGAGTATGTGTTTCATCAACAGCCATTCTTGAGAAGCCCTCTGCTGTAAGGAATATCAGGTTAAAGCCCTTAAACATACCTGTATATTCATTTTTGTATGAAGGCTCAACAGAAGCAAAATACTTATGAATGTCAGCAATTTTGGAGTTGCTCTCGTTCTCTGCCAGTGAAACAAAATCAATATCAAGAATGTTCGGAGATGTATCAATCTGCTTTACTATCTCCTGAATTATTTCACCGTCAGAACCGGAAACATCATTACCGGAAACCACAACTTCAGGAACAGTAATGACATGATTGTCTTCGGGATTATAAACCCAGACATCAAGATTATCTACGTCCATCTGAAGCTGTCTTGGAAACATAAGATTTCTGATTTGAATTTCATTTGTTGCAATAACACCGATTTTTTCAACAGAATAATCACTTATGTTTTGAAATTTCATCATATCATAAGCGCTAAACTCTTCTTTTCCATACAACGGTACAAATACACATATAAGCCCTATTGAAACAGCAAGGTAAACAAAAGGTATATATAAGCATTTAACCGATGCTTTTTTATATGACAAAACCTTAAAGATATTCAAAAGAAGCAAAGCAACAATCGGTACTATAACAGCCAAGAATAGGATAAACCAGTTGTCTTTGATGCCTTGAATTATTTCTCTGTAATACTGAACAATTTTTGTATTCTGTTTATCAATGAATTCTACCGCAAAGAACACTTTAAAAATCGCATGGTACAAAATATGCACAAGAAAAAACAATGCGAAAACAACAGTCAGAACCCATGTAATAATTTTATTGGCAGTTTTGTTGAAAAAGGAAACAAATAGAGAAATAATAATCGCCGTAGGAACGCACATAAACAATTTAAGAAGAAAATATGTGCTAATTCCATCGAAAGCCCACACATGGAATATTGTTTCCTCATACATAAAAAAGCAAAGAAACCACATTATTCCTCTTAATGTATATACAAGGCTTTCCTTCAGAATCTGCGAATATCTTTTATCCTCAAGTTCCGGAAACGGAATCCGTGTATTTTCTTTATCCATATCATAAAGATTAATAGTCTTCATAGCCCCAAAAAATTCTCACACGTTTATATTTGGCTTTAGCCACGTATGAAATGATTTCGTCAATTAGCAAATAAACATTGCATCACCAAAACTGAAAAATCTGTACTTAAGCGAAACAGCTTCGTTATATGCATTAAGAACATTCTCTCTTCCTGCCAATGCCGACACAAGCATAATAAGTGTAGACTCAGGAAGATGAAAGTTAGTAATAAGGCAATCGAGAACTTTAAATCTATAGCCGGGATAAATAAAAATCTCGGTATCCTTAGCTCCCGGAATTACAATACCATCATCATTTGCAGCACTCTCTATCGTTCTGCAGCTTGTAGTTCCCACACAGATAACACGGTTACCGTTTGCTTTTGCCTTATTTATGGCATCAGCAGCTTCCTTTGTCACTTCATAAAACTCAGAATGCATGTGGTGATTAAGTATATTGTCTTCTTTAACCGGTCTGAATGTACCAAGTCCAACATGAAGTGTAACAAAAACAACTTCTACACCCATTGCCTTAATCTTCTCAAGAAGTTCATTTGTAAAATGAAGGCCTGCAGTAGGTGCAGCTGCACTGCCTGAAAACTTAGCATACACCGTCTGATAACGGTCTCTGTCTTCAAGTTTATGTGTAATATAAGGCGGAAGAGGCATCTCACCGAGTTTATCAAGTATTTCTTCAAATATTCCTTCAAAAGAAAACTTAATAATTCGGTTTCCCTCTTCTTCTATCCCTACAACCTCTCCAATAAGCAAACCGTCGCCAAATTCAATTATTTGGCCAACTCGTGCTTTCTTTCCCGGTTTAACAAGAGTCTCCCAAGTATATGTATCTCTTCGTTTCAGCAAAAGAACCTCAATAACAGCTCCGGTATCTTTTCTTGTTCCCATAAGTCTAGCAGGAATAACTTTTGTATTATTAAGAACAAGGCAGTCACCTTTTCTTAAATAGGCGGTAATATCGAAGAAATGTTTATGAGTTGTTTCGCCGGAGTTCTTATCAAGTACCATGAGTCTTGAATCCGTTCTTTTAAGCAACGGGTCCTGAGCTATAAGTTCTTCGGGCAAATCATAATAATAATCAGATTTTAAAAGTTTATCCATAATTATTTACATTCCGGGTGCATTAAGGAATGCAACATAACCTCTCATTGTTTCATATGTATCAGCCTTACTTGTTGCTTCGTAAGGGGCATGCATGTTAAGAACAGCAACACCTGCATCAATAACATTCATACCATATTTTGCCATAATGTAAGCGATTGTTCCGCCACCGCCAACATCAACTTTACCAAGTTCTGCAAGTTGGAAAATAACACCTGCATCATCCATTACCTTACGAACATATGCAATAAACTCTGCATTTGCATCATTCGATCCGGATTTGCCTCTTGAACCGGTAAATTTAGAAAATACCATACCACAGCCCATGTATGAAGTATTCTTCTTTTCAAAAGCTGATGCATAAGAAGGATCATATGCAGCATTAACGTCAGAAGAAAGCATACAGGAATTAGCAAGACATCTTCTAAGTAAAAGTTCAGAATAGTTGCCCTCAAGATTAAGAAGCTCTGCAATGACATTTTCAAAATAAAGCGAAGACATACCTGTTGCGCCAACACTTCCGATTTCTTCCTTGTCAACAAGAATACAGCAGGCAGTTCTTTCTACATCAGGGCAAAGAAGGAATGCATACAATGATGAAAACGCACAAACTCTGTCATCCTGACCGTAAGCAAGAATCATACTTCTGTCAAAGCCTGCTTCGCGAGCCTTTCCTGCCGGAACAACCTCAAGTTCTGCTGAGAGAAAATCTTCCTCTTCCATTCCGTAATCTTCTTTAAGAGTCTGAAGAACAAGCGCCTTAACAGGATCTTTTGTATCCTTCTTCTCTTCATCCTTTTTTGCTTTAAGAATCAAAGGTTTGTTTCCTACAATAATGTCAAGTGCTTCGCCTTCAATAACCTTTGAAGCTTTCTTCTCAAGTTGTTCTGCCGAAAGATGGATAAGAAGGTCCGAAACAAAAAATACAGGATCATCCTCTTCCTCACCTACAGCCATTTCAATTGTTGTACCGTCTTTTTTAACAACAACTCCATGGATAGCAAGCGGAATTGCAACCCACTGATATTTCTTAACGCCACCGTAATAATGAGTATCAAGATATGCAATTTTGGAATCTTCATATAAAGGATTTGACTTAATATCCATTCTGGGAGAGTCAATATGCGCACCAAGAATGTTCATACCCTTTTCAAGAGTATCGTTACCAATATTGAAAAGCATAATTGCTTTATTCATATTTACGGCATAAATCTTATCGCCCTTCTTTAATGGCGTTCCTTCTTTAATTTTCTGTTCAAGTTCAACATAACCTGATTTTTCAACCATATTAACGATTACATTGACGCATTCTCTTTCAGTCTTAGCATTATCCAGGAAATCTCTGTAATCCTTATTGAATACTTCACACTCTTTTAACTGCTTTGAATTGTAAGTTTCCCATACAAATTTCGGTTCCATAACTAACCTCTTCTTTCTTTATAATATATTTATACTTCAATAATTTACGCAAAAAATCACAAAAAGCTATTCTTCAAGGCTTTCAAGCTGCCCCTTTAATTCGGATAATGATGACTTGTCCATCATAGTCTTTATAACCGGCCTAAAATATTTATTAAGATTATCGCCCAGAAAAAGTATATACATACAAGTGTACATCCAAAACATCAAAATTACGATTGCGGTAAGGCTTCCATACATACTGAATGCATTGAATTTATTAACATAAAAAGAAAACAAATAAGAAAATCCGGTCCACCCCAACGCCGAAAAGAATGCTCCCGGTATCTGTTCACGGAACTTATGCTTTTTATATGGTAGCAAAGCAAAGCACATCATAAACAAAACAGAAAGCGCCCCTATTGTAATAAGTGTTCTAAAATGCATAAGTTTTGAAAAATAAAATGCAAGTGTAGGGAAATATCCTGTAATTATCCCCATTATTACATTTCCGCCTACAACAAGCAAAAGAGTAAAGACAACACCTATAAGAAAAATAAGTGTATAAACACAGGAAATAACTCTTAACCAAATACCGTTTCTTTTGTCTACGTTTCCATCAATTGCATTAAAACCTGCAATCAGCGAATTAACTCCTTTACCTGCAGACCAAAGAGTGGCAATCGCAGTAACTGAGACTACACCGGCAGAGCGTGTGGATACCTCATTAAGAATAGCGATAATAAAGCTTCCGGTATCCGCAGGGAATTCCTTGACAACCCATTCAATCAGAAGTTCAGGTTTTGCAGGCGTATAAGGCAAAATCGCAAACAAAAGCATTATCATAGGAATCAAAGACAAAAAAATAAAGAAAGAGCAACTCGCCGCATATGAGGTAACATTATCTTCTTTTACCTGTTTAAAAAATCTTGAAATAATCTTAAAAATTCTTTTCATACGCTATGCACTCCAAAAAAGGCAGCACAAGCCGCCTTTTTCGGTTTAAAAACTCTAATAAAAATCCCCGAAATGCCGACTCCTTTTTGACTCCTAGAATATATCTAGGTGGGTGACCGCATACATGCTTCTGCCTTCCACTGCAAAGGAGGCCTGACATCCACATGAGAATATAGGAATCCCGTTTAAAGTAACTGTAGGTTCAAAATTAAGAATCGAACACCTCAGGTTACATTGATATTATCATATCGTTTATGAATAATCAACCGAAACAAGGCATAAGCCTTGAGCCGGAGCTGTCTCACCGGCCAGTTTTCTGTCTTTCGACAAAAGAACATCGTGCACATTTTGTACTGTTCTTACACCAAGTCCTACCTCAATAAGTGTGCCGGTTAGTATTCTTACCATATGTTGCAAAAATCCGCTACCGTGGTAGGTTAAGCAAATATAATCACCTGATTTTTCAATTTTAATACTGTCAACGATACGAACAGTTGACTTTTTCATCCTTGGATTTGAGCAAAACGCAGCAAAATCATGCTCTCCAATCAATAATGATGCGGCATCTTCCATTCTTTTTATATCAGGACATTTATCAAGATGATAGACATACTTTCTGTCAAACAGGGGTTTGTTTTTTCCGACATGTAATGTATAGCAATAGGTTTTTCCTGTCGCATTATAGCGTGGGTGAAAACGGTCTGCAGCCTCTTTAACATCAGTAACAACAATATCATCCGGAAGATATTTGTTTAAATATTTCCAAATAGCTGCTTCTGACTGTTTCGTGTCAAGAATAACACTTGCCGTCATTGCTTTTGCATGAACACCCGCATCTGTTCTTCCGGCGCATATAACCTCCTGGAAAGTACCGGTCATTTTTTCAAGTACGCTCTCTATCTTACCCTGAATGGTCATATCGGTATTAGGTTGATGTTCCCACCCATAGTATCTTGTTCCGTCATATGCAATTGTAAGTTTGAAATTTCTATTCATAATAATGTCAATCCACAAATGATATTCTTTTTTAACATTAACAGTATATCACAACAAAGAAAGTTAAACCAAATTCGATGGAATGCTTCAATAGTTAATATAGATATGTTAGTGATTTCTATGAACAAAAAAGCCTCGGAAGAATTCTTCCGAGGCTTTATAGCTCTTAATAGTGAATTATAACTGAGGACCTGCAGCAACAAGTGCCTTACCGGCATCATTTGTTGTGTACTTAACAAAGTTCTTCTGGAATCTCTGTGCAAGATCAACTGCCTTTGTCTCCCATTCCTTAGCGTCAGCATAAGTATCTCTGGGATCAAGAATTGCAGGGTCAACTCCGGGAAGTTCTGTAGGAACTTCGAAGTTGAAGATAGGAATCATCTTTGTAGGAGCTGTCTTGATAGCGCCATCAAGAATAGCATCGATGATACCACGTGTATCCTTAATTGTGATACGCTTACCTGTTCCGTTCCATCCGGTGTTAACAAGGTATGCCTTAGCATTGTTAGCCTGCATCTTCTTAACAAGTTCCTCACCGTACTTTGTAGGATGAAGCTCTAAGAATGCCTGGCCAAAGCAAGCTGAGAATGTAGGTGTAGGCTCTGTAATACCTCTTTCTGTACCAGCTAACTTAGCTGTGAAACCTGAAAGGAAGTAGTACTGTGTCTGTTCAGGTGTAAGAATTGAAACAGGAGGAAGTACACCGAAAGCGTCAGCTGAAAGGAAAATTACGTTATCAGCAGCAGGACCTGAAGATACGCGGTTAACCTTAGAAGCAATTTTTTCAATGTGATCGATAGGATAAGATACACGAGTATTTTCTGTTACGCTCTTATCATCAAAATCAATCTTTCCGTCTGCAGCAACAGTAACGTTCTCAAGAAGAGCGTTTCTCTTAATTGCATTGAAGATATCGGGCTCAGATTCCTTATCAAGGCCGATAACCTTAGCATAGCAACCACCTTCGAAGTTGAATACGCCGTTGTCATCCCAACCATGTTCGTCATCACCGATAAGGAGACGCTTAGGATCTGTTGAAAGTGTTGTCTTACCTGTTCCTGAAAGTCCGAAGAATACAGCTGTATGCTTACCTTCCATATCACAGTTAGCTGAGCAGTGCATTGATGCAATACCCTTAAGAGGAAGGTAATAGTTCATCATAGAGAACATACCCTTCTTCATTTCTCCGCCATACCATGTGTTAATGATAACCTGTTCTCTGCTTGTAATATTGAAAGCAACACAAGTTTCTGAATTAAGTCCAAGTTCTGCATAGTTAGCAACTGTAGCCTTAGAAGCGTTGTAAACAACGAAATCAGGCTCAAAGTTCTTAAGTTCTTCTTATGTAGGAATAATGAACATATTCTTAACAAAGTGAGTCTGGCAAGCAACATCAACGATGAAGCGGACTGCCATACGTGTATCAGCATTAGCACCGCAGAATGCATCTACTACGAAAAGTCTCTTATTTGAAAGTTCCTTCTTTGCGATATCCTTAACAGCTGCCCATGTAGCTTCTGTCATAGGATGGTTATCGTTCTTGTAACCTTCTGTTGTCCACCAAACAGTATCCTTTGAATTTTCATCCATAACGATATATTTGTCTTTAGGTGAACGTCCGGTGAATACACCTGTCATAACGTTAACTGTGTCAAGTTCAGTAACCTGACCAACTTCATAGCCTTCAAGTCCGGCTTTTGTTTCCTCAGCGAAGAGTTCTTCGTATGAAGGATTGTAAACAACCTCTGTTGTACCGGAAATGCCATACTTGGTTAAATCAATAGCTGCCATTTTTTGTCCTCTTTCTTATGTAATATTTGTATCATCATAATAATGATGAAACTCCACACAGTATAATAGCTTATTTTTTTTGTATTTACAACAAAAAATATAACTACTTCTTCAAATTTTACCAAACTTTAATAACAAACAATTAAAGCGGAAGCGTTTCATTTCTAAGCCAAAGTTCCTCTTCTTTTGAAAGATGGCCTTTCATCTTTGTATAAACAAGCTCCTGATATTCGTTGACAAGTTCAATTTCACCCTGTGTAAGAACAGACTTGTCAAGAAGCGCTCTATCCAACGGAGCAAACGTCAAATGCTCAAATTTATGGAAACGACCGTTTGAATTTGTGACATCGTCAACGCACAAAATGATATTTTCTATACGAATTCCAAACTCTCCTTCAATATAAACACCTGGTTCATCGCTTGTAACCATACCGGATTCAAAAGCGTACTCTGTAGCGCCTTCATTGTACTGCCATCTGATGTTCTGCGGACCTTCGTGAACGTTCAAAATATACCCTATTCCATGACCGGTGCCGTGCTTATAGTCTATATTTATATTCCATAAAGGCTGTCTCGCAATTATATCAAGGTTTCTTCCGGTACAGCCGTGCAAAAATCTTATATTTGCCAGAGAAAGCATTCCTATTGCCGTCTTTGTATAGCAAAGTTTCATTTTATCTGTTACAGGGCCCAAAGAAACAGTTCTTGTTACATCGGTGGTTCCTTTTTCGTATTGTCCTCCCGAATCAACCAAAAGCATTCCCTCGGGTTTAAGTTCTTTATTGCTCTCTTCCGATACAGCATAATGAACTATTGCTCCATTTTCGGCGTAACCGCTGATGGTGGGAAATGAAAAGTCAAGAAAGCCTTTAACATTTTTCCGAAGATTATCTATGTAATCAGCAGCAGATATTTCTGTATGCTTTTCGGTTTTTACTGCTTTTTTTATCCAGTATAAAAATTTGGTTACACATACCGAGTCTTCAAGATATGCTTCTTTCAATCTTTCTATTTCAACTTCATTCTTAATCGATTTAAATCTCTTGGAAGGGTTTATTTTATTTACTACTTCCGTCTTATCCTTAATTTTACGATATGATGAATAATTTATACCGCCTTCATCACATAAAACAGGTCCGGAATAATCGTTTTTCGAAAGAAAGTCTATGATATCATCATAGTCTTTGATTGTAATTCCTGCCTTATTTAAATATTCAGTCACTTCGCCGGTAATCTCACTCTTTTGCATAAATATATACGCAGAGTCGGAAGTTAAATACATATAAGACAAGAAAACAGGATTACATTCAATATCATTTCCCCTAATATTTGTAATCCATGCTATATCATCAAGAGAACCAATGAAATGTCCTGTAACGTTTAATTTAGCCATCTCTTCCCTAATGCGGACAAGCTTATTGGCAATTGATTCACCTGTAGATGAGTCCGGAATAATTGCAAGTTTGCTTGAAGGCATATCAGGTCTGTCTGCCCATAGCTCTCCTGCATAGTCTTTATCGTAAACAAGTTTGGATTCTCTGTCCAATACACTTTCAAGTTTCTTTCCCCATGAAGCAGATACCATACGACCGTCAAAACAAAGCGTCTCTTTGTTTTGAATGTTATTTTTTACGAAATCGGCAACCGTCGGAACATCAGGCTCACCCATTTTCATCAGCTTAATGTCGGTACCGGCAAGCTCCTTCTCAGCCTGAATAAAAAAGCGTCCGTCAGTCCAAAGAAAAGCTTTGGTCATGCTAATAAGCAAAAAAGCATTTTCTCCTGTAAAGCCGGAATAAAATTCTCTGATTTTGAAAAAATCCGCAATATATTCAGAAGCATGATAATCATCACTTGTAAAAAAATACCAGTCAATACCGTTTTCTTCCATCTTCTCTCTCAATAGAGAAATACGATCTTTAATTATGTTATTCATTCAATCTCCGTTTCGGTTTGTTGTACTAATCAAACTGTTTTTAATCATTCTTTATTCAAAAACATGCACCATAAAGGATTCCCTTATGGTGCACGAAAAACTTATGCTTCTAAAATTGAAATAGCCGATGATGTACCAAGTCTGTCCGCGCCAAGTTTCATAAACTCTTCCATATCATCTCTTGTACGTATGCCGCCGGCTGCTTTTATTTTGACATCTTTTCCAACATTTTCAGCGAAAAGCTTAATATCTGCAAAAGTAGCACCATTTGTACCAAAGCCTGTCGATGTCTTAATATAATCAGCCTTAGCTCTTGTAACGCATCCGCAAAGCTTAATCTTCTCTTCATCTGTAAGATAGCAGGTTTCAATAATTACTTTGAGAATTTTATCACCGCAAGCTTCTTTTATCGTTCTGATTTCTTCTTCAATCTTATCAAAATCGCCATTCTTAGCATCGTTGATATTAATTACCATATCAACTTCACTTGCTCCGTCTTTAATAGCCTCTTTAGCTTCGACAACTTTTGCAGCTGTAACAGAATATCCCAAAGGGAAGCCGATAACTGTACAAATATTAACGCTTTCTTTGTACTTGTCATGAATTCTTTTGATGTAGCATGGAGGAACACATACCGAAGCAGTCTCATATTTTACCGCCTCGTCACATAATTTCTCGATATCTGCCCATGTTGCGAATGCCTTAAGCTGAGTATGGTCAACATGGCTGTAAAGTTCTTTGTTTGTCATAATAATCTAACCTCCTAAAACAGAAATTTATTCTGTGCCTTAACTGTAATAATCGCATAATATATTATGCCCGCAAGATATCCCAATTGGACAAAAATCAAAAGCCAACGGTTGATTTCAACATACTCGGCAACGATAAGAATTGCACTGAAAACACAGATTATCACGCCGAATATAATGCTTCTTAAATACATAAAATCAATGAAGCCCGGAATATCTTTTGCTCTTTCAAGCTTAATTTTATTACTTATCATCTGCTTGGGTATCTCACCTGTTGCCTTCATTTTAACAGACATATAAACAAGATAAACTCCCCATAACAGAATAATCGCTGTTACCGCAACCATTCTTAATCCTCATCACTTTCTTCTGTCAATTCTTCAATATCAAATTTTAATATAATGTTCTGATTAGTATTACTCTGATTCCACAAATCCAATATTCTGTCAACAACAGCCTGTCGTTTAGTCGAATCCACGTCCATTAAAATAACCAGGTGTTGTGTCGATGTATACCTTGCAGAAACATCATTTTTGCGAAGCGACTGGCGAATACACGATTCAAGTGTATTCATCGCTGTAGCAATTTCATTCTTCTTTAATTTGTTTTGCATGGAAAGATCTTTAAGCGAAAACAAAAGAATCTGAATATTGTTTCCTGTTCTCGAAACATAACGCCTTAAAAAGCGATAAATATTCTTAAAACTGCTGTATTCAACATTAAACGGGCCCTCGATACTGTCTGTTTCTTCAATAAATCCTCTTAGCTGAGATAAATCAAGAACCTCTGAATGTTCGGAGTCTGAAAAAGAATACTTTTCCTCGGCATCATAAAAATGGAAACCTGATTTCCCGTTATGTTTAACATAATACAAAGCTTTATCCGCGTTGTTATATAGTTCTCCGAAAGAACGACCATCAAAGGGAAAAGCAGCTATGCCAACCGAAACTGAACTTATTGAAGCATTTTCTTTAATAACGCAAAGTTCATGCTCTACTTCTTTAATAAGACTGTCAATTCTTGATGATAACAATTCTTTTCCGAAACTGTTTTTCAGAAAAACAGCAAATTCGTCACCACCGATTCTTGCAACAATATCGTCTTTATGAACAAAACGCTTCAGCGTATTTGCAAAAGCAACAAGAGCAGCATCACCTATAACATGACCGTATGTATCATTAATTCCCTTAAAATTATCAAGATCCAAAACCAAAAACGAACCCGAAACGTCTGCTTTTAAAAGTTCGTTAATCTTTACATCCATATAGGATCGATTCCAAAGACCGGTAAGTGAATCTTTCATTGCCGCATCCCGAATCTCACGGTTTTTATCTTCCTGCCGTATAACGCGCTCAATTCTTCCAAGCATAACCTCGGGTTCATACGGTTTTCTGATAAAATCACATGCCCCAAGTCTTAATCCCTTTAATTCGCTCTCGTTTTCTCTGTCAGCAGTCAGGAAAATAATAGGTATGTCGGAATACTCCGGAATGTTCTTAATCTTTTCAAAAGTTTCGTATCCATCCATCCCCGGCATTTTAACGTCCAAAAGTACTAAATCCGGCTTAACCTTCCCCATCATCTGGATTGCCTGTTCACCGGATTTGGCCATGGAAATAGAATATGAATTTCTAAATATTTCGCCCAAACATCTTAGGTTTGTGGTTACATCATCTACTATAAGGATATGTTTCTTTTCTTTCACAACCCGCACCAACCAATTGCTTAAATTCCCATATTATCCATCACAAGTTTCTTCATATCAGCAATATCACATACTGTTTTGTGAACAATCTGGGCCTGTCTGATTTCATTGATTGCATTAGGTATATCAACATTTGCCGTCTTATTGAGAATGTCTATAAGTTTAAAATCTTCTTCGTTTTCATAAACAGGGTCAATTGCTTTCATAACGGAGCGGGCAAACTTATAAGGGCTTGCAGTCGAAGCAATGACTGTCTTTGTATTGTCGCCTGTACGGGCAACATACTTGTCATAAGAAGCAGCAGCAACAGCTGTATGAGTATCAATGACATAACCTGTTTTGTCATACAAATCATGAATCTTTTTGCTGCAATCAGCCCAGTCTGCATACTCTCCCACAAATTCGTCCGAAATTTTTGCAAAAGAAGCCTCAACAGAATACTTACCATCTTTTTTAAGTTGATTCATAAGTTCAACATTCTTATCTGAATCAGAGCCCACGCAAAGATAAATAAGTCTTTCAAGATTTGATGAAATAAGAATATCCATTGAAGGTGAATCTGTCAGAATAAAATCTCTGTTTTTGTCATATACACCTTCTTTAAAGAAATCAAACAATACTTTATTATCATTTGAAGCACAAATAAGCTTGTTCACGGGAAGTCCCATATTCTTAGCATAAAACGCAGCAAGAATATTACCAAAATTTCCCGTAGGAACACATATATTAATCTTCTCACCGTTTTTAATTCTTCCTTCCGAAAGAAGTTTACCGTATGCATATACATAGTAAGCAATCTGCGGAACAAGTCTTCCTATGTTAATTGAATTGGCGCTTGAAAACTGAAATCCGTTAGATGCCATAAGATTTTTGAGTTCGGCATCATTGAAAAGTTCTTTAACCTTTGACTGACAGTCGTCAAAATTACCGCGGACACCTATTACCTGCGTATTTGCTTCCTTCTGAGTAACCATCTGAAGTTCCTGTACTTTTGAAACTCCTCCCTTAGGATAGAAAACAATAATTCTTGTGCCGGGTACACCTGCAAATCCGGCAAGTGCTGCCTTCCCTGTATCTCCGCTTGTTGCTGTAAGAATAACAATTTCTTTGTCGGAATTATTCTTCTTCGCAGCTGTAGTCAGAAGATGTGGAAGAATAGAAAGCGCCATATCTTTAAAAGCTATTGTCTTTCCGTGAAAAAGTTCAAGATAATATGTATTCTCAGCCTCTACAAGCGGTGCAATCTCTTCAGTATCAAATTTAGAATCATATGCATTTTCTATGCAATTTTTTAATTCTTCCTCTGTAAAATCGTAAAGAAAATCCTTCATTACAACATATGCAGTCTGCTTATAATCCATCTTTGAAATTTCATCAAGAGTGACCGAAAGCTTAGGAAATTCACTTGGAACAAAAAGTCCTCCGTCATCGGATAATCCTTTGAGAATTGCTTCGGAGGCAGTAAGTTTTATGGAGTTATTTCTGGTACTTGTATAAAACATCGTATAATTCTCCTTATTTTATAAACTTACTTAAAGATAACAAAAAAAGGTCATAAGTTCAACTATTATTGATATACAAGAAGTGATTTATACCTTCTTTTTATACATCGATTGTTTGATGATATTAAATATGATATTTTATTTACGGAGGGATTATTATGCTGCCTGGTGTTTATATAGACGAAAAAAAGGACGGATCCAAAAATTACAGAGCATCAATTACACTCAACAAAAAGCACATAAGTCTTGGCAGCTACAGCACAGAAATTCAGGCTTCAGCTGCTTATTCACTTGCAAAAGAAATTCTTTGTGACGCTAATTACTCACCTTACAATTTTCCCGAAAACTCTCCCATTGTATATGACAAGTACGTCTCGATAATCAACTATCGAGATAATAAACTTTATTTTTCAAATCCAATCTATATAAGAAAGCGAGACTTCAGCTATTTTTATTCGCCCTTTGAAGAATTGAAATTTGATATAGACGATCTTTTTTTCTTTTCGCAGCATAAAATAATGTGCAGAGGAAATCATTATTTTGTATCCGAATACGGAATGCAGACTTCATTAAAAGAAAGGTTCGGGATAAGAAGTTATTCTGTTGAAGGACGTGATTTTGTTTTTATCAATTCTGATTCTTTGGATTTCAGGCGTGAAAACATTCGCATTATTAATCGTTTTTATGGAGTAACTACACATAAAAAAGGCCTTAAAACTATATTTAAGGCCACAATTCATGTTAAATCAAATTATGTTATCGGTGTTTACGCTACAGAGAAAGAAGCTGCCATTGCATATAATAAAGCAGCAGATATACTTCAGAAAAACGGTATCGAAAAAGAATTTCTTCAAAATTATATTGACGATATATCAAACAAAGAATATGCGGAGATATACAGCAACGTTAAAATTTCGGATACCATTAAAAACTTAACCGTTAGCGATAAGAATAATCGTTAAAGCTTATTATCACAACAGCTTTACCCGTAATACCATCAACTTCCTGCGAATTCGAATACGTCCACAAATCATATCGGTATGGATAATCAGGTATTTCATTCGCAGTATCGACAAGCCATATATCATATTCTGCCATAATCTTTGAAAGATCAACTTCTTTAATTAGCTGTCTCTTATTACCTTCCAAAACCGGAATCAGTCCCGAATCGGCTATCTTCTTCATGAAAGCCGTAACTGCTTCTGTTCTCTTATCCTTTGAAAGCGAATCGGTTCTTGTCTTATCATATTTTGTATCCTGCATTTCAACAGCTACCGGAAACGATATCGAATAATCTTTCACCAAATTCAAAAGATAATCAGCTTCTTCTACGGCTTCGTTTTTGTTAACAGCATAAGAAGCAAAAGATAACCCAATTTCAAGTCCTGCTTCCACAGCATTTTTAATGTTTTCTGCAAACGAAGCGTCTTCACTTAGAATTCCGGAATCGTATCCCCTTTGTCCCACACGAATTATCACAAAATCGATTCCATCTTTTTTTACCTTTTCAAAATCAATCTTGCCCTGTTCTTTTGAAACAAAAACTCCGCACTTACTTACGCACCTGTCATTTATAAAATATTTCATACGTCCTGATTGATTGAACAAATTAGTATAATCAATTTCATCTTTTGAAATATACGGACTGATCGGAACCCATTCGGTTGAATAGTCCTTATTAATAATTTTGGTATGATGACCATCATTTTCGACAGTAATAATTTCCTCTTCCTCAAAGTCTTGGGAAATAATGTCATTTTCATTCACAGAAGCTGACGTACCGAAATCTTTATAAAAATCCAAATCAGAAACATGTACAGAATCAAACGTAAAATCTCCTGCAACAGAATTATAATCACTTGTAATATTCTCATTTGCAGTGCCGGATATCTGTGTAACATTTTTCTTTTTAATTGATCCGCTGTTAAAAAGGATAACCACAATAACAACAGCAATAATAGCTGCAATGGAAAGCATTGCAGCTACTGTCGTTTTCCCTTTATTATCCGTTCTTTGAAAAATAAAGTCTCTCATGGCTAATACTGTTCTTCTATAGTCTTTCTATTACATTTATCTTTACAGATTCCACAGTTCTTACATAACTCATAATTTATTGTAGCATTATTATCCACAATAGTAACCGCCTGATTGGGACAGTTTCTAACGCAAAGTGTACAAGCAACGCAACCTGCTTTACACTGCTTTGCGGTAACAGCGCCTTTTTGTTTCGAGGAACAGCTTACAGTATATTTAGCATTATAAGGTATCAAGGAAATCAATTTTTTAGGACACACAGCAACACATTTGCCACAAGCCTTACATAAATCTCTGTCAACCTTCGCCACCCCATCTTTAACCGTTATTGCTCCGAACGGGCAAACCTTTACGCAGCTTCCATACCCAAGGCAACCGTCATTACAAGACTTAGGTCCTCCGTTTGGTACAAAGCTAAGCATTCTGCAGTCTTCTACACCATAATAGTCATAATCATATGTTATATCCTCGCAATGAGCTTTACATGCAACAAAGGCAACCATTCGTTCTGATTCGCCTGCTTCGGTTCCCATAATTGCCGCAATCGCTTTTGCAACAGATTCACCACCGACCGGACACTGATTAACAGGAGCATCACCATTTGCTATTGCAGCAGCAAGTCCAGAGCAACCGGGAAAACCACATCCACCACAGTTATTGCCCGGAAGAGCTTTTGAAATCAATTCTTCCTTTTCATTTACCTCAACTTTAAATACTATACCTGCAACCCCAAGAAATACTCCGACAAACAAGCCAAGTGCAATCATAATTATAAGTGCAGTAATAATAGCTGACATATTCATGAAGCACCTCCTACAAAAGGCCCGAGAAGCCACAAAAAGCTATTGCCATAAGTCCAGCGGAAACAAGAACAATAGGCATACCTTTGAAAGCTTTCGGAACATCATTGTACTGCATTTTTTCACGGATACCGGCCAATATAACAATCGAAATTGTAAATCCGACACTGGTCGCAAAACCGTTAACTGTTCCCTCTAGAAGAGAATAGTCTTTTTGAACATTGGTAATCGCAATACCAAGCACAGCACAGTTGGTTGTAATAAGAGGAAGATATACACCAAGTGCCTTATACAACGAGGGCAAAAAACGTTTTAAGAACATTTCAACAAACTGTACCAACGCAGCTATAACAAGAATAAATACAATAGTTTTTAAGTAAGTCAGGTCAAGCTTTACCAGTAAAAACTTATATATGAGACCGGTAACGATACTCGAAAGGGTAATAACAAATATAACCGCAGTACCCATGCCAAGTGCAGTCTTAACCTTTTTAGAAACACCAAGGAAAGGACATAATCCCAAAAACTGACTTAAGACTACGTTATTGATTAAAGCTGAACCAAGTGCCAGCAAAATAAGACTCTTAATCATGCTTCTCCTCCTTCATTGTTTCTTCTGCCTTTTCAAGCATAGCCTGAGCTTTTTCCAAAGAAGCTTTCTTTCGGACAGGCTTTTTCCCGGAGGCCGGACTTTTTTTAATACTATCTTTCATGTTTGAAAAATCAAGAATTTCCAAAGAATCATCAATCTTGTCGGAAACAATTGTTTCTTCTGTTGTTTTTGTGTTTACTTTTGATTTTGCTTTTGATTTTGCTTTTGATTTTGCTTCTTCAGTTGTTCCTGCAGTTGTTTCTGTAGTTGTTTCTATAGTTGTTTCTGCAGTTTCTTCTACTGTATTTTCAACCGGCTGTTTTTCATTGCGTTTTTCAGCCTTCACTTTTTTCTTTCCGGTTGTTTTTTTGACCTCTGTATTTTTACATTCGGAAGATTCCTTCTTCTCAGTCAAAGCTTCTTTTGCTTTGGCTTTGGGTTGTTCAACTATTATATTGTCTGTTTTTACTTCATCTTCAGATATCTTTCCTTCTGAAAGAGTTACTTTGCAATCTTTATTACAATCAAGACAGTTTCCACCGCATCCGGATTGAATTTTCGACATATCTTTGCCATTCTTTTCGCCAATTTCTTTTATTTTATTCTGTATAGCTGTAAGAATTGCAAGTACAAAGAAAGCACCCGGAGCCATGATAAAAATACTTACAGGAACATATCCCGAAGGCATAACTCTGAAAGAAAAAACAGTTCCTGCTCCGATAAGTTCACGTAAAGCACCTATTATCGTAAGAGCCATCGTAAATCCCATACCCATTCCGATTCCATCAAAAAGCGACGGAAGCGGTCTGTGTGAATATGCATATGCTTCTGCTCTTCCAAGAATAATGCAGTTAACAACAATCAACGGAATATACAATCCTAATGCCTTATATAGCGAAGGAATATAGGCATTAAGCAATAGTTCCACAATCGTTACAAAAGAAGCAATAATAACGATAAATGCAGGAATTCTGATCTTATCAGGAATTACTTTTCTCAAAAGAGAAATGAACAGGTTGCTCAATGCAAGTACTACGAGAGTCGTAACTCCCATTCCAAGACCGTTCTTTGCGCTCGTCGTAACCGCCAATGTCGGACACATACCTAAAAGTAATACAAATGTAGGATTCTCTTTAAACAATCCGTTTGTAACACGTTCGGATAGTTCGGAGATTAAGGGTTCTTTTTCTTCATAATCATTATTCATTGCCCTCACCTCCATTCGTAATATTTCTAAATAACTCAAGCGAAGAATTTACTGCGTTTGTAACAGCTTTCGAAGTAATAGTAGCACTTGAAATCGCATCTATCTGGTCCGTTCCTGACGCCCCTGTCTTTGTTACGGTAAATTTTTCAACCATCTTGTTTCTAAACTGTGGAGTCAGGACTTCATCTGCACGCATGCCAAGGCCGGCAGTCTCGGAAATAGAAGTAATCGATATTCCGTTAACCGTACCGTTTGTCTGAATGCCGATCCGAAATACAATATCACCGCCGTATCCTTCATGAGAGGTTACTTCCATAACATATCCAAGAACAGTTTCTGCTGAATCATATGCAATTATGCAGTCAGTAACATCAACTCCCGAAAACTGTTCCTTAACGGAAGCATATGCAGAAAGATACTCATCTTTAGTTTCGGAAAAATGATCGGCATTATCAAAAACCGTTGCATTCGCCATCTTCTTTTCTTTTTCAGCCATAGCAGCAATCGGTTCCTTCGTAACATCATATACCACACCAAGAACACCGCCTGCAACCAAGGCAATAGCTATCATAATCAGAGTATTTTTAATAAGTTCAATAATTTCTTTATTGTTTCTGTTTTTACGCTTTTCTATGCGTTCGTTTTTCTCAATATTCTTTATGCTCTTATTCATTTCGAACCGCCCCCTTTCCAAAGAAACGAGGTTTTGTAAACTTATCTATAAGAGGAACAATGAGATTGCCAATTATAATTGCATAAGATACTCCCTCAGCCGAAGGTCCGAATACACGGAATATGCAAGTTAAAAAGCCAAGGAATATGCCATAAATAAATTGTCCAAGTTTAGTAATAGGTCTTGTTGAATAGTCTGTTGCCATGAAAAATGCGCCGAGCATAAGACCACCGCCGGACAAATGTGCTGCAACAAACGAATGGTCAAATCCCTTTCCGCCCAAAAGGCAGAGGAACAACGCAAAAGAAAGAATATACGTACCGGGAATGATAATGTCAATCACGCCAAAAAGTATCATTATACATGCACCGATAAGAATAGCTATTACGCTTATCTCACCAATGGTTCCGGCAATGTTACCACGTGCCATGGCAACTATATCAACCGTTTCGCCTGCTTTAAGCATTGCAAGCGGAGTTGCGGAAGAAACACCGTCAATATTAAAGTTGGTCATTATTGAAGTAAATGAAATCAGCAAAAAGCATCTTGCACCAAGTGCCGGATTCATGAAATTCTGACCAATTCCGCCAAAAAGCATTTTTACAACAACTATAGCAAAAAACGATCCGACAACAGCAATCCACCAAGGTGCTGTAGGAGGAAGGTTAAGTGCCAAAAGCAAGCCCGTAACTATAGCTGAAAAATCTCCCAATGTATTGGGTCTTTTTGTAACAAGATCAAATAAAAATTCAAAAATGCATGCACTTGCAACGCATACTCCTATAAGCAAAAGTGCCGGCAAGCCAAACTTAAATACACCAAATCCCGCTGAAGGAAGCAAAGAAACAATTACGCAAAACATAATTCCGGAGGTAGTTGTCTTTGATCTAATATGGGGATTAGATGATACATTCAACAATTTTTCCATTTTCCCCTCCTATTTCTTCTTCTTTGCAAGCATCATCTTGCGCATTGATTTTATATTTTGACAAAGTGGACGCTTAGCTGGACACACATAACTACAGCATCCGCATTCTACACATTCAAGACCGTTCTCTTCAAGGTAAGCTTCCTCATTGAAATTGGAAGCATGTTCCGAAAGAAGCTTAGGCACAAGTCTGCTTGGACATACATCAACACATTTTCCACAATTAATGCAGGCAGAAGGTTCCATCCTGCTAATGTCATCATTAGAAAGGCAAAGGAGTGCCGATGCAGTTTTTGTAATCGGAACATTTAAATCGAACAGGCAAAATCCCATCATGGGACCACCCGAAACAATCTTAACAGGCTCTTTTCTGAAACCGCCCGCTTCAGGAACAAGATCCGCATAAGATGTGCCGATTAAAACCTGAAAATTTCTGGGATTCTTAATGCAATTTCCTGTAACTGTAACAATCCTGTGTAAAAGAGGTAATCCCTCATATATCGCTCTTCTGACAGACAAAATGGTATCAACGTTATTAACAACGCATCCAACATCAGCCGGTAACAATTTAGAGTTTATTTCTCGGCCTGTTACCGCATAAATCAGATGGCGTTCAGAGCCTTGCGGATATTTAGTTCGAAGAGCCTTAACAGTAATTCTGGGTTCTTCTTTCGTAAGTGCTTTGAACACTTTAATGCAATCAGGCTTATTATCTTCAATAGCAATAATACCGAGTGAATAAGGAAACAACTTAAGATAAACTTTAAGACCATCTATAAGTTTCTCCGGTTCCTCAATCATCTTCCGGTAATCACTTGTAAGATATGGTTCACATTCCGCACCATTAATGATTACATAATCAATCTTTGCAGGCTCCTTTACCGACACTTTAACATGTGTAGGGAATCCTGCACCTCCCATGCCGACTATACCGGCATCTTTAATTCTTGAAATAATCTCTTCATCAGACATTTCATCAAGAGGTTTAACTTCCCAAGGTTCAACGCTTTCATAAAGTCCGTCATTTTCGACGATAACAGACATTACGGTTGTTCCAGATGCAACCTTTCTTTCTTCAATTGCCTTAACAGTACCTGATACCGACGAATAAATCGGTGATGAAACAAAGCCGTTTGCCTCTGCAATAAGCTGACCTTGAAGTACATGATCACCTTTTTGAACAACAGGCTTTGCAGGAGCTCCGATATGTTGCGAAAGTGGGTATACCAAATCGCTTACCGGAAGCACAGACTTAATTGGAATATCCTTTGACATTTCTTTGCCGTCATAGGGGTGAATACCCCCTGCAAACGTCAATCTTGCCATAAATAACACCAAACCTTCCCATAAATATAGTTTTTACCATACCATTTAAATATACTATTAAATGATGCAAGTGTCAAAATTACATCGAATATTTTTAATATTTTTCTTTGCAGACAATATGATTATCATTGCTTGCCCGTTAATATGATAGATGATAAAATTTAAAGTAGATCAAAAATATGACCCATGTGTCACAATCCACTTTTATAGCGAGGAAACTATGGCAATTATAAACAATTCGGTTGAAAATCCCAAATCATTATATCCGATTGATACTCTTGCACCCCAAAAAGATATATTATTTATCGATATTGAAACAACCGGTTTTTCTGCAAAAACATCAAAATTGTATCTTATCGGATGCATGTTTTGGGACAACGGTTACAAAACAAAGCAATTTTTTGCTGAAGAATACTCGGACGAAAAAACATTACTTGAAGACTTTTTCGACTTTGCCATAACTTATAAAGTTTTGATTCATTTTAACGGAAACAATTTTGATATTCCTTATCTGTTGCAAAAGTGCCGAGAGTTTTCACTCGATTATTCTTTCGACAAGTTCATAGGTATAGATATATACAAAAGAATATCTCCTTATAAAAACTTTCTAAAGCTCGAAAATTGCAAGCAAAAAACTCTTGAGGCTTTTTTAAAAATCGATCGCGAAGATAAATTCAGTGGCGGAGATTTAATCGGTATTTATCATGAATTCGTAAAGACAAAAGATGAAGATTTAAAAAAGTTTTTGCTTTTACATAACTATGAAGATCTCACAGGAATGCTTGGGCTTCTTCCAATTCTTGCCTATCAGGATTTGTTTACTCACGAATTAAAAGTCACTAAGGTTTCGGCAAACTATTACACAGATGAATCCGGACAGTCAAGAAACGAGATTATGATGATTGTTGATCTTCCGTCATCATTATTGACACCAGTGTCGTTTTTATATGATAAATGCTACTTTTCCGGTGCCGGAAATCAGGGAATGATAAAAGTGCCTCTATATGAAGAAGAAATGAAATATTTTTACGCAAATCACTCCGATTACTATTATCTGCCAAACGAAGATATTGCTTTGCACAAATCAGTTGCTGCATATGTTGATAAAAATTTTAGGGTACAGGCAAAAGCAAATAACTGCTACACAAGAAAGACTGCTAAATTTCTTCCTGAATGGGACGCTCTCATTACGCCTTTCTTTAAACGTTCTTACGAGGAGAAGGATTTGTTTTTTGAACTGACCGACGAACGAAGAACCGACCGCGAAATGTTTAACGATTATGCCTCTCACGTACTGAATCATATGGTGATATAAAAATTTTATTATAAAAAAACTGTCCGATAATAATCGGACAGTTTTTTATCTCATTAAACTGCATCACGGCTTTTCATAATAGAAAGAATTCTTTCTCTGATATCCAATGTCTTTATAATTAATAATCTGCTCAGTACTTCCTATAAACAAAATTCCCTGACTCTTAAGACAAGCATTAAACTTTTTAAATACTTCGTCCTTGGCTTCTTCCGTAAAATATATAAGAACGTTTCTGCATACAATCATATGCTGATCTGTAGGGTATTTATCCTTAATAAGATTGTGCTGATGAAATTCAACTCTCGATTTTATTTCATCGGAAATCTTATAAGAGCCGCCTATTTCAGTAAAGTATTTCTTCTTAAGATCAGCAGGAACATTTTCGATACTCTTAGCACTGTAAAGTCCTGTTTTAGCCTTATCCAAAATCTGTTTGTCGATGTCAGTTGCGTATATCTTTATCTGATTAAGCGGAACATGTCTTGATAATGCCATAACAAGAGAATATGGTTCATCGCCTGTCGAACAAGCAGCACTCCAGATTTTAAGATTTTTCCCAAACTTGGCAATAAGTTCAGGGAAAATTTCTTTATCCATAAGCTCCCACTGCTCAGGATTTCTGTAAAACTCAGATACGTTAATCGTAAGATAACTTACAAACTCTTCAAAAGCATCCTTATCAGCCTTTAAAAGCGCAATATATTTGTCGTAACCAACAATCTTATTTTTTTCAATAAGTGTATCAATACGACGCTTCATCTGCTTTTCTTTATACGCATTCAAATCAATGGTAGTTAATTCAAAAACTGCTTTTTTCAAATACTCGTAATCATAAACCATGTTGTATTATTCCTCCCCGGAATGTTATTGGCATCATTATTTTGGTTTTATACATGACTAAAAAATTGCACATATAAAACAAAGTAGGTAGTCATAACGACTACCTACTAAATATATCAGAAAAATTATAACGATTAATTAAATTAAGCTTCCTCGGATTCGCTAGCGATAACTGCATCAATATCAACACTTGCAACATCAGCGTTATCTTCTTCCTTTTCTTCTTCAACAGGAGCTGTTAAGGCCTTAATAGAAATGCTGACACGCTTATCATCAATATTAAAATCAACAACCTTAGCTGTAACTTCATCACCAACTTTTAATACATCGGAAGGCTTTTCGATATGTTCCTGAGAAATCTGAGAAACATGAAGAAGTGCATCAATACCTGACTCAAGTTCAACAAAAGCACCAAAATCAGCCATTCTCATAACCTTACCGGTTACAACATTGCCAACTGCATACTTTTCTTCAGCTCCAAGCCAAGGATTTGTATCATTAAATTTAAGTGATAAAGCAATCTTGTTATCAGAAATAACTTTAATAAGAACGTTAAGCTTATCGCCAACCTTGTAATTCTTCTTAGGATTTTCAACACGTCCCCAGCTCATTTCAGAAATATGAAGTAATCCGTCAACTCCACCCAAATCAACAAATACGCCAAAGTCAGTAACATTCTTTACTGTACCTTCAACTACATCGCCTTCTTTAACAGTAGCGAACAGTTTCTCCTGAGCAGCTGCTTTTCTGGACAAAAGAATTGACTTTCTGTCACCAATGAAGCGACGCTTCTTAGGGTTGTACTCACGAATAACAAATTCAATTTCCTGTCCAGCATACTTTGAAAGATCTTTTTCAAAAGTATCTGAAACAAGACTTGCAGGGATAAATACTCTTACCTCTTCAACCACTACGCAAACGCCACCGTCAAGGACCTGAGAAACCTTAGCTTTAAGAATCTCCTGAGTCTCAAATGCTTCCTCAAGCTTCTTTGAACCTCTGTCAGCAGCAAGTCTCTTGTATGACAAGAGTACCTGACCATCGCCATCATTAACACGTACAACTTTTACTTCTAAAGTATCTCCTACCTTAACCGCAGCAGTGAGATCAACACTGGAATCGTTTGTATATTCGTTCTTTGTAAGAACACCGTCGGACTTATATCCGATGTTAAGAATCATCTCGTTAGGCTTTACATCGATTACAGTACCTTCTACAACCTCTCCCGTATGTATTGTCTTAAATGATGCTTCAAGCATCTGTTCAAACGTCATTTCTGACATAGTTTTGAACCTCCTCAATAATATAATTTGGGGTAGAAGCCCCGGCTGTAATACCTACAAGACCCGATACCATCGGAAGACGACCAACGATATCATTAAGTTCCTGTATAAAAAATGTCTGTTCACAATTTGCTTTACAAATCTCAAATAGTTTTCTGCTGTTAGAACTCTGACTGTCCCCTATCACTATCATAACGTCAGCGCGTTTAGATAAATCCTCAGCTTCTTTCTGACGCACACTGGTAGCGTCGCAAATTGTATTCATAACACTGATATTGTAACAATTATCTGTCAATATTTCAACTAATTCTTCAAATTTATTGCGATTAAACGTTGTTTGAGCAACAACACAGACTTTTTGGTCAGTGCTTTCTGAAAATAATCTAGCATCGGCTTCACTTTCAATAACAACAGCACCCGAAACAGACCATCCGACAATTCCAATCACTTCAGGATGATTAGGATTCCCAATCACAACAATCCTACTACCATCGATACTTTCTTTTTCAACTATTCGATGAATCCTTTTCACAAAGGGACACGTTGCATCAAAAATCTCAAATCCCGTATTAAGGAGCTCTTCATAAGTTTTTTTCGGAACCCCGTGCGATCGAATAATTATCTTTCCTTCAGGAAGTGTCTTGACTTCATCTACGCTGTCAATTACAGTAACTCCCTGTTTTTTAAAATTATCAACAATAAAGGAATTATTCAAAATAGGACCATACGTATATATTGGCTTATTTTCTTTTAACGCGCTTTCTACAGCATCAAAGCCTCTGGAAGCTCCGAAGCAAAAGCCTGCGCTTTTAGCCAATTCGACTGATTTACTCATTTAGATTTTCTTTTTACCTCTTCGAGCACTGCATCAACAACTTGTTCAATTGTCATATCGGAAGAATCAACAACAACAGCATCGTCAACTTTAATGAGTGGCGAAATATCTCGGTGCATATCACGGTAATCTCTTTCCCTCACATCATTTTCAATTTCAGATAAATCAGCTTTTTCTCCTTTTAAAATAAGCTCATCATATCTTCTCTTTGCTCTTATCTCAACGCTTGCGTCAAGATATATCTTTACATTGGCATTAGGGAGTACTTTAGAAGCAATATCTCTGCCGTCCATAACAACATCAGAATTCTGAGTAATCTCCTGCTGCAAACTTACAAGTTTTGCTCTGACACGCTTATACACCGAAACCTTAGATGCAGATTCCCCTATCTCAGGAGTTCTAATCAATCCATTTACATTGCTACCATTTAATACAACAGCCTGCTCACCATTAATGTACTCAATTGAAACAATTGCATTTTCAGCTTCAATCGATACCATTTCCTCATCATCAAGATTGATATCTTTCTGAACACAGGAAAGACCTATAGCCCTATACATTGCTCCTGTATCAACATAAATAAAGCCAAGCTTGGAAGCAACCTTCTTTGCTATTGTGCTTTTTCCCGCCCCTGCCGGTCCATCAATTGCTATTTGAAAACTCATAATGATTAATTCCTTTCTATTCACATTTTCCAGCCAAATATCCGGTCGACCATGCAATCTGAAGATTAAAACCGCCCGTCATTGCGTCAACGTCCAAAACTTCACCGGCAAAATATAAGTTTTTAACAAGTTTAGATTCCATCGTTGAAGAGTTTATTTCTTTTACGCAAACTCCACCCTTCGTAATAATAGCTTCCGAAACCGGTCTTGTTCCGATAGGTGTAATCTGAAGGTTTTTAAGAAGGTCAACCAATCGTTTTCTTTCTTCCTTTGTAACAATATTTACAGGCTTTCCCGGATCTGTTCCTGTAAGTTCGACTATAACAGGAATAAGTTTTGAAGGTAAAAGTTCATCAAGCGAATTCTTAAACTGACGGTTCTGATTTTTCTCAAAGTCACGAAGTATTCTTCTGTCAAGCTCATCCGCTTCAAGCCCCGGCTTTAAATCAATTGACACCATAACATTTTTATTTTTGCGGATTTCCTTGTCAAAATATGAACTTGCCGATAAAACAAGGGGACCTGAAATTCCAAAATGAGTAAACAGCATCTCTCCGATTTCTTTATAAACAATCTTTCCATCCGACAAAAGTTTCAGTTCAACATTTTTCAATGATAATCCCTGAAGTTTAAAAACCCAGGTTTCACCGGTCTCAAGTGGTACCAAAGAAGCACTTGGATTAACGATTGTGTGGCCAAGTTTTTTGGCGAAACGGTAACCATCACCTGTCGATCCGGTTGTCGGATAAGATAATCCCCCTGTAGCCACAATAACTTTATCGGTCAAAAGAGTCTTACCATCATCCAGTAAAACACCCGAAGCAATCCCGTCACTAACACAAATATCTTTAACATTACAATTTAGCTTCACCTTTACGTTTTTGTCTTTTAATACACGTTCAAGTGCCTTTATGATATCAGAAGCATGATCAGAAACAGGGAATACACGGTCTCCGCGCTCAACTTTTAGCTTACAGCCGTTATCTTCAAAGAAAGAATAGACACTTTGATTATCAAATCCATAAAGAGCGCTGTACATAAACTTAGGATTGCTGTTGATGTTGCGAAAAATAACATCAATATCGGCATTGTTGGTAACATTACAACGTCCTTTGCCGGTTATGTATATCTTTTTCCCAAGTTTTTCGTTTTTTTCAAGCAAATAAACTTCGTCATAAATCTCGGCAGCCTTTATAGCCGCCATCATTCCGGCAGCTCCGCCGCCAATAATCACTACACGCATTTTTCACCGTTCCAAAACAAAAGTTGCCTACAAAAGAACATAGTAAAATCAAGTATCGTCCTCTTTATTCAACGAATAGTTTAATATAGGCTCATCATCAATAAAGTTAATCTCATCATTTAAGTATATCTGGTAATTGCCCCAAACATCTTCCAATGTTTCGAGATTTTTCTTAACTTCATCAGGAAGTCTTAGGCAAAGCGCTACAACCAATGCATTTATAACGCTTAACGGAGCAACCAACGAGTCAACAATAGATACCATATCGCTTTGAGCCAAAAGATTGCACGAAGAATAAAGGTTCATCGGAGAATGCACAGAATCTGTCAGTGTAATAACTTTTGCATTTCTGTCATTAGCAAACTCTATAGCTTTCAATGTTCGCATTGAATATCTCGGAAAACTGATTCCTATAATGCAATCATCTTCGTTAATTCTAATCATCTGTTCAAATATTTCGCTTGCAGAAGTTGTCTTAAGCATTATAACATCATCTCTTATCATATTAAGATAAAAGTGTAAAAACTCAGCAAGCGGTTCACATGTTCTTAATCCAACAACATAAACCTTTCGAGCATTAATGATTATATCAACAGCCAGTTCAAAAGCTTCAACATCCAGATTTGCAATCGTATCCTCCATCCTCTTCATATCTGATTTCAAAACAGCATTAAGAAGATCGGACTGGGATTCCTTTGAATAAGTAGAACCCATCATGGATATGGTATTCATTTTCGATTTATACCATATCTCCATAGCCTTTGAAAATTCAGGAAAGCCCTCGTAGCCTACAGACACAGCAAATCTTACAACAGTTGATTCGCTTACTCCGACTGCATTAGCTATTTCAGCAGCTGTCATAAAAACAGCTGTATCATAATTATCAAGCACAAATTTGGCGATAACTTTCTGTCCTTTTGTCAATTTAGAAAAACTATCATTTATTTTTGATAAAACATCTGCACCGTTTTCCACATTATTCTCCGTTTCATATAATAGTGCTGTAAATCTATCGTGTAAAAGATTTATATGCTTCCTCAAGCTGAAGCCTTGTCTGCGCATTTGTTAAATCGTAATCGCCCGTAATAGTCATACAGGCAGCGCCATGAATTAACATCCACATTTTCATGAAAATCTGTTCGGGATAGTTAACATCATCTTGTTTACAGGCATTCATTTCTTTAATAACAGCATTTGTCCTACCGTTCAAAAGGCTGTATAAGTTCATGCCATGTGTATTTTTAGTCATGAAAAGATAAGAAAACAGATTAGGCTCTTTCTCAGCAAAAGAAATATAAGCCATACCAAGATTGACAAAAGGAATTCTCGAACTTTTGTCATATGCCTCATAGAACGAATCAAAAAATGCAAGTGTATCTTCGTAAACGTCATTAAGACACTCTTCCATATTCTGATAATTTCTGAATATCGGTTGTGTTGAACAACCGGCATAATTTGCCAGTTTTCTGGCCGTAACCTCACAAACACCCTGTTCCCTTGCCATGTTAAAAGCAGCAAGACGGATGTCTTCCCTTGTAATAATTTCTTTTCTAGCCATAATGTACCTTTCTCATACCCGTGTTATTACCCCTAATAACAACCGTTATTATACACGAAGAGAAAAATGTACGCAACAGAAAAAAAGACCGTAAGATTTCTCTTACGGTCTTAACCTCAAAAAAATTATACAGGATATGCACCATTCTTTGTATCAGCAATAGTTGTGTCAACCTTTGTCTGCTGTGCTTCTCTGTACTTGAAGAAGTCTGTAGCAACCTGAGGGAATAATGCATATGACAATACATCCTCATCCTGCTGCTTATACTGCTTCATTTCACTTTCAATAGTTTCAAGCTCGGGCTTATCATGTCCTGTAGCTTCTGCTGAACGAGCTGTTGAACGAGCTTCACCGGGAATAACCTTATCAATTACTTCCTGATTCATAGGCTTAACAGTCTGTCCATAGTTACCACGAAGAAGATCCTTAAATTCGCCTGTAGCCATCTTATATCTTTCGCCCATAAGAACATTGAAGATAGCCTGTGTACCAACAATCTGAGATGAAGGTGTAACAAGCGGAGGCTCACCACAGTCCTTACGAACTCTCGGGATTTCTTCAAGTACTTCTCTGTACTTATCTTCTGCATGCTGTTCCTTAAGCTGAGAAACCATGTTAGAAAGCATACCACCGGGTACCTGGTAAAGAAGTGTCTTAATGTTAACGCCAAGAACCTTTGTAGACATAAGACCCGACTTTAAGCACTCTTCTCTGTAAGGTGTAAAGTAATCAGCGATTTCTGCAAGAAGGTTCTGGTCAAAGCCTGTATCATAAGGAGTATCCTTAAAGGTCTCAACCATAACTTCAGTTGCGGGCTGTGATGTACCAAGAGCAAAGGGTGACATTGCACAGTCAATAACGTCAACGCCTGCTTCAACTGCCTTAAGGTAAGTCATTGAAGCAACACCTGATGTGTAATGAGTATGTAACTGAATAGGAAGCTTTGTGCTTTCCTTTAATGTCTTAACAAGTTCAGCTGCCTTGTAAGGAACAAGCAATCCTGCCATATCCTTAATACAAATGGAATCAGCACCCATCTCTTCAATCTTCTTAGCCATATCAGCCCAGTACTCAAGAGTATAAGCGTCGCCAAGTGTATATGAAAGAGCGATCTGAGACTCACCACGGCCTTCCTGCTTTTTGATCTTGTTTGTAGCATCAACAGCAGCCTGAAGGTTTCTGATATCGTTAAGGCAGTCGAAAATTCTGATTACATCAATACCGTTTGCAATAGACTTCTCAACGAAAGCATATACAACGTCATCTGCATAAGGACGATATCCTAAGATATTCTGTCCACGGAAAAGCATCTGAGTCTTAGTGTTCTTAAGACCATCGCGAATCTTACGAAGTCTCTCCCAAGGATCTTCCTTAAGGAAACGAAGTGATGCATCAAATGTAGCACCACCCCAGCATTCAACTGAGTGATAGCCGACTTTATCTAATTTATCCAAAATAGGAAGCATAACATCGGTAGGCATTCTGGTGGCAATCAAAGACTGATGTGCATCACGAAGAACGGTTTCTGTTATGCCAATAGGTTTTTTAACAATTTCTGCCATTTTCTTTCTCCTTTTTTATAATATGCAAAGCTTAGAATACACCAAATATAGCCATGAATGTACCGGCTGCAACCGCAGTACCGATAACACCTGCTACGTTAGGTCCCATAGCATGCATGAGAAGGAAGTTTGTGGGATCAGCTTCCGCACCAACCTTCTGAGATACACGAGCAGCCATAGGAACTGCCGAAACGCCTGCAGAACCGATAAGAGGGTTAACTTTACCATGTGTGAGAACACACATAAGCTTACCAAACATAACACCGGCTGCAGTACCAAATGCAAATGCAACAAGTCCAAGTGCAACAATCTTAAGTGTAGAGAAGTTCAAGAAAGCTTCTGCGCTAGTTGTTGCACCTACAGATGTACCAAGAAGAATAACTACAATGTACATCAATGCATTTGAAGCAGTGTCTGTTAACTGTCTTACGACACCGGACTCCTTGAAAAGGTTACCAAGCATAAGCATACCTACAAGGGGAGCTGTTGTGGGAAGAATCATACATACAACGATAGTAACGATGATAGGGAATAAGATTTTCTCAAGTTTTGAAACGGGTCTTAACTGAGCCATCTTAATCTTACGTTCTTTTTCAGTTGTAAGTGCCTTCATAATCGGAGGCTGAATAATCGGAACAAGTGACATATAAGAATATGCCGCAACTGCAATAGGTCCAAGTAAGTTAGTCTGTCCAAGTTTTCCTGCAAGGAAGATTGAAGTAGGACCATCTGCGCCACCGATAATTGAAATAGCTGCAGCTGCCTTATCATTGAAGCCTAACGCAATTGCTCCAAAGTATGCTGCGAAAATACCAAACTGTGCTGATGCGCCAAGAAGAAAGCTCTTGGGGTTAGCAATAAGGGGACCAAAATCGGTCATAGCTCCTACACCCATGAAAATGAGTGAAGGTAAAATTGCCCATTCGTCCAGTACATAGAAGTAATATAATAATCCGCCTGCGGATCCGTCCGTTCCGGGAGGTGCGATAATATCGGGATAAATGTTAACGAGTAACATACCGAATGCAATCGGAAGTAAAAGGAGCGGCTCAAATTCCTTTGCAATTGCAAGATAAAGGAAAAAACAAGCAACTGCAATCATAAGGTAATTGCCCCAGGTCAGGTTAAAAAATGCTGTCTGATGTACCAGGTTATCAAAGGTATTAATAATATAATCCATAATAATTCCTCCTGGATAAAGTCATTTTTAATCTGAATGTTATATTACTTTAATGTTGCAAGGCAAGCGCCTGCGTCAACTGCGTCACCAACGTTTACATTAATAGATGCTACAGTTCCGTCCTGAGGAGCAACAACGGGAATCTCCATTTTCATTGCTTCGATGATAACAACTGCATCACCCTTCTTAACAGCTGCGCCAACAGCCTTTTCAATCTTAAATACCTTTCCTGCTGCACCGGCTTCAACCTTAATTGAACCTGCGCCCGCTGCGGGAGCTGCTGCAGGAGCTGCCTTGGGAGCTGCCTTAGGTGCTGCCTTGGGTGCTACTGCGGGAGCAGATGCAACACCGGCGCCTTCTTCTACTGTAACATCATATGCGGTGCCATTAACGGTAATTGTATAGTTCTTCATTATTAAATCCTCCTGTTTGCTTTCTTAATGCTTCTTACTACGAAGCCATCTGCGGAGCCACCGTTAGCACTCTCATAAGCGCTGATGGCAGCCATAATAACTGCTATAAGCTCTGTATCATCTGCAACCTCTTCAACAACCGGAGCAGGTGCTTCAGGCTTAACTTCCTCTTTCTTGGGCTTTGCCTTGAAAAGACTGAAGCTTGCAATAATAAAGGAAATAAGAATTAATACGATAAATACCGATCCCATACCAAGAAGAGTATTAAGACCTGCATTGCCCATATGCGAGCCAGCTTCTTCCATCTTTGCTTTGAAAGATGTATTGGCGGAAGCATCGCCTTCAATAAATCTGTGGAAAAGGTCATTGCTAAATTTGAATACTACCTGACCGTCAAAACTGTTACCGGATACAGGTATAGTTACAACAACTTCTTTACCTTCAATTGTAGATGTGGGATTACCGAATTCCTTAACACCGGCCATATCCTTGTCCATCTGAGCATAAGTAGTAAGCAACCCGTCTACACTACCAAGTTCAGGGAGCAATTCAACACCGTAATATTCTTCAAATGTTTTGTTGAAAGAATCAGCAAGTTCATCCTTCTTCAATGTAGAAGTAATCTTTGATGCAGCATCGGACAAAGTAGCCTGCTCACCATCTGTAACCATTATGGATGCAGTCTCTTCCAATGTGATTTTAGCTTCGGTTACAAGGCAGTAAGCTATCTGTTCGCAAATAGCCATTATTGACTGTTCCTTAGCTGTATATGTTTTTTCACTTCCACATGCAGTAAGACCGAAAATGCAGGTAATCACACATAATAAAGCAATTAATCTCTTTTTCATGCGTTCACCTTTCTAGATTGTTCCGTGCTTCTTTGCAGGACGATCTTCCATCTTTGTATAAAGCATTTCGAACGCGCCGATAACATACTTACGTGTGTCAGCAGGTTCTACGATCTGATCCACATATCCTCTCTTAGCTGCAGAAACAACATTGTTCTGTAACTTAGCATATTCAGCTGCCTTTTCGTCTACAGTAGCTGCATCAGCGCCTGCGTACATAATCTTAGCTGCAAGCTTAGCATCCATTGTACCGATTTCAGCATTAGGCCATGCGATTGTAAGATCGCATCCGATAGCCTTTGAGTTCATAACTGTGTATGCACTGCCGAAAGCCTTTCCGATGATAACATTTACCTTCGGAACTGTAGCATTTGCAAAAGCATATGTTAACTTTGCAGCAGCCTTGGCCATCTTCTTTTCAGCATCAACCGTAGCCATAAATCCTTTTACATTTGTAAAAGAAAGAACGGGGATTGAGAAAGCATCACAGAAGTTAACAAAATCAGCTGCCTTATCGCAACAACCGGGGCAAAGAACACCATCAAACTTCTTTGCAACTTTTCCATCTTCTCCATAAACTTCTGTTCTGTTTGCAACAACGCCAACAGTTGCACCGTTAAGACGAATAAATCCTGTTACAATAGCCTGTGCGTGAGCTGCTTTAACTTCTACGAAATTATTATCATCTGCAATCTGAGAAATAAGAATAGCTGTATCGCCTGCGCAACCTTCAAGACCTTCACATACTCTGTTAAGATCATCTGTAACATCAGCAAGTTCAGCTTCTGTTTCATTGTTCTTGGGAAGCATGGATACAAGTTCTCTAATCTGAGCAAGAATGTAATCTTCTTCTCCGATTCCGTCGCACTCACCTGCTTCTGCAACATACTTAGCAGCTGCAGTATCACATTTAGCGGTATAATTACCATCCAATGCATTTGGAGCACTTACAAAAAGCTTAGCATTCTTCTCTTCCATGTAAGTGAAGTCAGCCATTGCATTTGCAATTGCAAGACCACCACCACAATTTCCGAAAATAGCGGATACCTGAGGAATAACGCCTGATGCAAGAGCCTGCTTTGCATAGATAGATGCCATAGCGTCAAGAGCATCTGTGGATTCCTGCAAACGTAAGCCTGCAGAATCAAGTAAACCGATAATCGGTGCACCCATCTTAAGAGCCAAGTCATAAAGATAAGCTATTTTTTTCGCATGCATTTCGCCGACTGTTCCGTTTAATACGGAAGCATCCTGGCTGTAAACGTATACGAGATTGCCGTCGATCAGTCCGTAACCGGTAATAACACCGTCGGAAGGAGTCTCGGCCTGTTTCAAATCGAAGTCAGTACTTCTTGCTGTAACAAGTGCACCAATTTCAACGAAACTGTTTTCATCGAGGAGAGAAAGAATTCTCTGACCTGCTTTTGAATTAGTACTCATATGGTTTGACCTCCATTTATATTTATATGTATCTTACTTAAGCACATTCGCATGAAGTATATCATAATATTAGTCAAAAGAAAATAGAAATTATATTATTTAAACCACTAAAAAAGAGTCTCAAAAACGAGACTCTTTCATGATTTTTTACAATTTCAGCGTTAACTGAATTTCCTCTTCGGCTTCCTGCTTCAGTTCTTCAATCTGAAGAGTATCTATTTCGGGTAAATCCTTAAGACTCTTAACGCCGAAACTTCGTAAAAACTCTTCTGTTGTTCCAAACAAAAGCGGTCTTCCCGGAGCATCCTTTCTGCCAAGTTCGCAGATTAATCCATACTCCAGTAATTTATTAACGGCAAAATCACAGCTGACACCTCTTATATTTTCAATCTCAATTCTTGTTACAGGCTGCTTATAAGCTATAATACTGAGAGTTTCGATAACCGACTCTGACAAGGACATTCTTCTTGGTGTCTTTGCAATCTTAACAAGTGCATCATATGTTCCCGGTTTTGTTGCAAGTTGAAAACAATCTTCAAGCTCAAGAAGATCAATTCCGGAAGCCGGCGAATCATATTTCTGTTTTAATTCCATCAAAAGTTCTTTTGTTGTGTCTTTATCTTCTTCTATTACTTCAGCCAGCTTTGAAAGTTCAACCGACTCTCCCATCGCAAATAATATAGCTTCCAAAGTTGCTAATTTTTGTTCTTTTTCCAATTCCAAACTCCTAAGCTGCTCTCACCGCAGTTATTTCTATATCATCAAACAGATTATCCTGCGCAATGGTAATACGTCCAACCTTCATCATTTCAAGAATAATAAGAAAGACAACTATTATTTCAGCTTTGGATTTCTGTTTTTCAAGAAGGTCCCTAAAAGAAAATTTCTTATGTGATGCAAGAAACGTCTCTATATATAATGATTTAGCTTCCATATCAACTTCGTCTTTTTCAATATTGCCGTAATGCGAACGAATAGGATCGATTTTATCAATCTTCCTTTTCATCATGAAATCAAAAATCTCATGAAGCTTATTAAGATTCATATCACCAACAAGCTGTTCATAATCAATCGGTTCTCTGAAATTCTTAACATCGTCAGGTAAAGTCTCAGCTTTACAAACGGAGAAGCCATTTTCAAGTTGCATGTCCTTTAGTTCAAATGACATGTATTTGTACATTTTATATTCAAGCAGTCGCTGTACCAGTTCTGCTCTGGGATCTTCCTCAACACCCTCTTCGTTAACTTCTGCCGGAAGAAGCATTCTGCATTTAATATCAACCAAAGTAGCCGCCATAACAAGAAACTCACTCATGACATTCATATCTGAAGCTTCCATCATCCTGATATACTCAAGATACTGATTGGTAATCTCAACTATAGGTATGTCATAAATATCAACCTTGTTCTTTTCGATAAGATGAAGCAATAAATCAAGCGGGCCTTCGAATGCTTCAAGTTTAACTGATATCGCCATTATCTTGTGTCCTTGTCCGTTTTTTATCACTACATATTGTATCTTATCTTATTTTACTTTTCAATGCTTTTTAAATGAATAACTATTATTTCTCCCGGATTGTTAAATCTTATGGGAATCGAATGGCTGCCAAGGCCTCTGCTAAGCAGCATCTTCTTTCCGTTCTTCTCAAATATTCCACCATCAAAATGAGGAAACAGTTTAAACCTTGGCGAAATAACACCGCCAAGAATCGGAAGCCTTGCTATTCCTCCATGATAATGTCCCGAAAGAATAATATCCGCTCCAAATGATACATATGCGTCAAAATATTCAGGATTGTGTGCGAGAAGAATATTAAAGCGCTCTTTACAAAGATTACCGACTTTCTTGGTTATATAGTCTTCGTTCATTGATACTTTAATTCTTTTTTGGTAAAAAACTCTGTCTGCAGACAAGAAAAACATAGACAAATCATCGACATCCAGATGTTCGTTATTTCTTATAATAATGTCTTGTTTTAAAAGATTTCTTTCATAATTCTCAAACATTGAATCATATTCGTCAGGAAAGATTCTTGCCCTATGTTCATGATTTCCTTCCGAATAATATATAGGCATCTTCTTCGCAATATAATAAAGCAGATTTTCTGCCACATCAGTCTTGTATCCTTTTTTAGCGGTAATCATATCGCCGGCAATAAGACACCCCTCAACATCAAGCCCATCTATAAAAGACAATAATTTTTTGTTGTCCTTGCCATATGCCTTACAATGCAAATCCGAGATAAACAAAAAATCATGGTCTCTGTTCAGTTTATTGGTTTCTATCGTATATTCACGCATAACAAAACGGTTGGAGTCAAGAACAATAACTCCAACCACAATAATAATCATCATTACAGCTGCTACGATCAAAAGTTTAGCAAACATAAACTCTACGCCGTCCTCTTCTCACCACTAGCCTTCCCTTTTGATACAAGGATAAGCTTGGCAGTATAATCAATCACAGCAAGGACAAAAACAACATCTATGAAAAGAATAAAATATTTACGGTCTATACTTTCCACAATTTTAAAAATAAAACCGTTCAAAAACTCAATAACTCCGATTGCATAAAAACCCCACGCGATTGAACTTTCGAGACATATTATTCCCTTATAGGTATAAGGTTTGTTATCATAGCTCCACCAAAGTGAACCAAGATATTTAATCATCAAAATACCAACTATATATTCAAATATAGTCGCAACAACAGCACCTACTATATAAACAAGAAAAAAACTCCCCATAATAGGCTTCATCAAAAGAGTTCCAAACGTAGCTCCGACACCATATATTGGGCAAATCGGCCCGAATGCAAGCCCTCTGTTTGTAATTTTCTTATTGCAAAAAGACATATATACCGATTCAACAAACCATCCAAGTATACTATATACAACCACAGACGCACTAAGATGGAAAAAATCAGTTCCTAACATCTTAAAAGACCACAAATTTTCAAGTATCATCACTGACCTCACACACACCGTAAACGTAACAGGTCCCTGGCGAAAAAGCCAAGGACCTATAATTTCTTAGTTATATTTACGTTTTCTAGCTGCCTCAGACTTTTTCTTACGCTTAACGCTGGGCTTCTCGTAATGCTCACGCTTACGAATCTCCTGCTGAATGCCGGCCTTTGCACAGCTTCTCTTAAAGCGACGTAATGCGCTATCTAATGATTCGCCTTCTTTAACGATTACACTTGACATTCTATTTCCCTCCCTTCAGTCCCTTCATGTACTTGACTGACAGGTTATTTCGTGCTTTCAACACAGCTGTTAGTTTATCAAAAAACTTTAAATCCGTCAACAAAAAATTTTTAATCACTCATAGAAGCTTCAATTCTTCTTATGAGGTCTTCGCAAACTGCCGAATCCAGCATCCCATACTGCTTTACTTCATTTATACTTTTAATAAGTTCATGCTTTTCGTCCGGAGTCATTTTAGTATAAGACTCCTTAGACATATCTTTAAAGCATTCTGCTTTTGCAAGTGTATTAATTATTAACTCCCTGTTCTTATCAAGTTCAGAAACTGCAGATTCATTAATAATAGTCTTTATTTCACCATTTGACATGTCATTGACCATCTCATTGATAACATCAACAAGCATTTCTCCGCCATTGTCAAGTTTGCTGACCGAATCAACAAAAGAAGTCGCTGTGGAGATATCTGTAACCGCATCCAAAACCTTTTCCGGTTTAATACCTTCATCCGAAAGAAGACCTGCATCGTCAAATGTTTTTACAATGCCAACAACAGCTTCAACCTGTTTCTTGTGATCTTCCATATTATCATATGTTCCAAGTGAAATTTTCGATACAGCTTTATTATCAACCTTTGCAAGCATATCATTTATAAGCTTTATTGAATAGTTCAAAGCCTGTACCTTAGATTTTTCAGAAGCATAAGGCATATCAAGAATGTAGTCTGAAAGCGCATACAAAGCGTCCAGCTTATCCTGCATGGATACATCTTCGCCTTTTGAAACAGAAAAAAGTGTTTCAATGTTCTTTTTGTTATTCTTATAGTCGCTGTAAAGATTTCCAATTCTTATAATAGGAAATGCAACAAACATAGCTGATATCAGACCAACTGCCGCACCAGTAGCAATTCCCTTTATAAGGCTACTTTTAGACGGTTCGCATGCAGTCGAATGCTTGCCCGATTTGAGTCTATCCGATACTATCTCATATGCAATAAGAAGCAAAAGTTTAAAAAACACATAAAGTAAAAGTGAAATAACAGGCATAACAAAATAAAATGCCAAATCTTCAATCAACGGAATATATTCCGTGAGTACTGATCTGTTAAGTATAGGAATATATATTGGCTTAACAAATGTCTTTACCGAAAAAACAGCTCCTGAAACTGCAAGCACGGATGCAATCAAAACAGTAAACAGTCGAAAACTTTCAAGACAGCCCCCTCGTTTTTTCCCAATCAACACCTCTATAGCAATAACAGCAAGTATTAAAGCAATAATAAAAATCATGTAAAGCCTCCAACCATATATGCAATATAACAATTAATTATATCATTATTGTCTTAACACATAATTATCGAAATAAATGGACCGGGTCTTACAGATCCGGTCCAAACAAACGAAATTATAACTGGCTTTCAAGAGCATCTTTAACAGCTTCAACAGCTGCTTTAATACCTGCAGGATTCTTTCCTCCTGCCTGAGCCATATTAGGACGGCCACCACCGCCACCTCCAACAAGCGAAGCAATAGCCTTAATAAGATTTCCTGCATGAGCGCCTTTGCTCATTGCATCATCTGTTGCTTTTGCAACAAGATTAACTTTTCCGTCAAATTCCGAAGCAAGTACAACAACTCCGCCTCCCATCTTATCAGCAAGCTGATCGGCAAGATCTCTGAGTCCGTTCATATCAACTCCAGGAACCGATGATGAAAGAAGCTTAACTCCCTTAACATCAACAACAGAATCAAGAACATTTCCAAGAGCATCTTTTGCTGCCTTTGCCTTCATTGACTCAAGTTCTGATTTAAGTGACTTAGACTCGGAAAGTATTGAAGAAATACGATCAAGCATATTTGAAGGCTGAGTTTTGAGTAAAGCACAAGCCTTATTTAATTCATCTTCTATTTCTTTATAATAGGCAATAACATTTGTACCGGTAATAGCTTCGATACGTCTTACTCCGGCTGCGACACCGGATTCAGAAAGGATTTTAAAGTTTGCAATGTCGGAAGTATTCTTAACATGGGTACCACCACAGAATTCCTTTGAGAAGTCTCCTATCGAAACAACTCTTACCGTTGCTCCGTACTTTTCTCCGAACAAAGCCATAGCTCCTGTCTTTTTTGCATCCTCTATTGACATAACCTCAGTCACAACAGGAATCGCTTTTAAAATCTTTTCATTTACAATTTTTTCAACCTTTTCAATTTCCTCTCGAGTCATTGCCTGACCGTGAGAGAAATCGAATCTCGTACGTGTCGAATCCTGGAAAGATCCCTGCTGTTCAACATGATCACCCAAGACTTCCTGCAAGGCAGCCTGCAAAAGATGAGTCGCTGTATGGTTTTTGCATGTAGCGGCACGATTAACATCACATACAGAAAGAACAGCCTTTGTGCCTACACTCATCACACCGGATTCAACATGACCGATATGACCGATTCTTCCTCCGGGAAGTTTAACAGTATCATTAACAAAGAACACACCTGTGTCTGTTGTAATCTTACCTATATCACCCTTCTGACCACCCATTGTTGCATAGAAAGGTGTCTTAGCCGTAACAAGAGTACCTTCTTCTCCGGCATTTAGTGTATCAGTCATCTCTTCCTGATTAGCAAGAGCAACAATCGAATCGTTAAGTTCAAGTTTGTCGTAGCCTACAAACTCACTGACAACAGATGCATCAAGTTTTTCAAAGAAATCTGTCTCTGCACCCTTTTGAGAAAATGCAGAATTCTCTCTTGCCTTCTGCTTCTGCTCTTCCATAGCAATCTTAAAGCCTTCTTCTGAAACGCTTAATCCTTCCTCTTCTGCCATTTCAATTGTAAGTTCAACAGGGAAGCCGAATGTATCATAAAGATAGAAAGCTTCTTTACCTTCTATAACAGTAGCACCGGATTCCTTCTTCGCGTCAAGAATCTTCTTGAATTCCTTCATTCCATTTTCAACGGTTGCATCAAATCTTTCAATCTCTTTTTTTAGTTCCGAAAGAACAAATTCTCTGTTTTCGGAAAGAAGCGGATATGCTTCTTTATATGTATCGTCCATAAAGAATGCTGCAAGCTTTAATAAATCTTCTTTTTTAAGAGAAAGATTTCTTGAATGACGAACAGCACGACGGATAAGTCTTCTGAGTACATATCCGGGACCTGCATTTGAAGGACGAAGTTTTGCCGCATCACCAATAAGCATTACGCTCGTACGAAGATGATCGGCTATAATTCTCATTGACTTTGTAAGCTTCTCATCAGATTCATACTTTACGCCTGATGCTTCTTCAATAAGAGCAATAATGTTAGCAAAGAGGTCTGTCTTATAAACATCATCAACCCCGTTTAAGAAAGCAAGGTTTCTCTCAAGTCCCCATCCTGTATCGACATTTTTCTTTTCAAGAGGTGTAAGAGTTCCGTCCTGATGCTTTTCGTACTGCATAAACACATCATTTCCGATTTCTGTGTATTTTCCGCAATGGCAACCGGGTTTACAATCCGGGCCACAAGGAGGAACATCTGCAATTACAAACATCTCGGAATCAGGTCCGCAAGGTCCGTATTCAAGCCCCCACCAGTTATCTTCCGCAGGAAGGAAAAATACATTCTCAGGCTTGAAACCTGATGCAATTCTGAACTTGGCACCTTCTTCATCTCTGGGAGCATTCTCATCACCGGCAAAGACTGTTGCAGCAAGATGATCTCTGTCAAATTTGAAAACTTCGGTAAGAAGTTCATAACTCCACTTACATCTGTCCTCCTTGAAATAGTCTCCAAGGCTCCAGGAACCCATCATTTCAAAGAAAGTAAGATGGCTCTTATCACCTATTCCATCTATATCATTTGTACGTACACATCCCTGAACATTGCAAAGTCTTGTTCCAAGAGGGTGCTTCTTGCCAAGAAGATAAGGCATAATAGGCTGCATTCCCGCAACATTAAACATGGCTCCTGTTGAGCCGTCAGATACCAATGATACAGCTCCGCAGTTAACATGGCCTCTTTCTTCATAAAATTTAATCCACTCATTTCTGAGTTCTTTTGAAGTAATCTTTCTCATAAAATCCTCACACCTAAGTACAGAAATATTTATTAAAATGTGAACTTATCTTCAAAATACTGCTTAAGATCCGCAATAGCAACTCTTTCCTGCTTCATGGAATCACGGAAACGAACCGTTACGCAGTTATCTGTTTCAGAGTCAAAATCGTATGTTACGCAGAAAGGAGTACCGATTTCATCCTGACGGCGATATCTCTTACCGATATTTCCTCTGTCATCAAATTCACAGTTATATTTCTTTGAAAGTTCTGCGAATACCTTTTCAGCGCCTTCGTTAAGCTTCTTTGAAAGTGGGAGAACACCAATCTTTACAGGCGCAAGTGCAGGATGGAATCTAAGCACGGTTCTAACATCGGGAGCTTCCTCTGTACCTATATTTTCTTCATCATATGCAGCGCATAAGAAAGCAAGAACAACTCTGTCAGCACCAAGTGAAGGCTCAACAACATAAGGAACATATTTTTCATTTGTTTCATCATCAAAATAAAGCATATCCTGACCGGATACATTCTGATGCTGGGTAAGATCGTAGTCGGTTCTGTCGGCAATACCCCAAAGTTCACCCCAGCCGAAGGGGAATAAAAACTCAATATCGGTGGTACCCTTAGAATAGAAGCAAAGTTCTTCGGGATCATGATCACGAAGTCTCATCTCATCTTCTTTAATACCAAGTGAAAGAAGCCAATCACGGCAGAAGCCTCTCCAATACTGGAACCATTCAAGATCAGTTCCGGGCTTACAGAAGAACTCAAGTTCCATCTGTTCGAATTCTCTTGTTCTGAAAGTAAAGTTACCGGGTGTAATCTCGTTTCTGAAAGACTTACCGATCTGGCCTATACCAAAAGGAACTTTCTTTCTTGAAGTACGCTGAACATTTTTGAAGTTAACAAAAATGCCCTGTGCTGTTTCGGGTCTTAAATATACTGTGTTCTTTGCATCTTCGGTAACACCCTGAAATGTTTTGAACATAAGGTTAAACTGTCTGATATCAGTAAAGTTATGCTTTCCGCATGTAGGGCAGGGAACGTTGTTTTCTTCAATAAAGTTTTTCATCTCTTCCTGAGAGAAAGCATCGATGGGCTTGGGAAGAGTTAATCCCTTCTCCTGGCAAAAGTCTTCAATAAGCTTATCTGCACGGAATCTCTCATGACATTCTTTACAGTCCATAAGAGGATCGGCAAAACCGCCAAGATGGCCTGATGCAACCCAAGTCTGAGGATTCATAAGAATTGCACAGTCAACGCCGACGTTGTAAGGATTTTCCTGAACGAACTTCTGCCACCATGCTCTCTTTACGTTATTTTTAAGTTCAACACCAAGGTTACCGTAGTCCCATGTGTTGGCAAGGCCACCGTAAATTTCGGAGCCGGGATATACAAAGCCTCTTGCTTTTGCAAGGGCAACTATCTTTTCCATTGTCTTTTCCATAAATTTTCTCCTTATTATGAAATAATATTCGATTAATTATAGACATTAATCTTATCATTTTCAACAGAAAATAAAAAAATAGCCTGTAAACCGTAATAAAAATACAGTTACAGGCCAATCATAGTATCCAATATATCAAGGCTCGACAAATGTCTGTCAACCAAATGTTTTCTTTCGTAATCATTAATCTTCTCAAGTTTCAAAAACAATTGATCCGAAATCCGAAAGTTAAAAAGCTTTTCAATAGAGCTTTGACGTATATGTTCAATAAGCGCTACTTCCTCAGTGTCCTCAAAACCAATCTTGTCAATCGGGATGAATTCTCCCTCAAGAATAAAAAGTTTTGTCTCAAATACTCTTCTTACAAAATTATTCTCAAGTTTTTCGCTTTTCAACCCTTGAAGCGCTCTGTACAAAAGCAAAAGAAGCATCGTCTCATCACTGTTTTCAACAGCATAGTAACCTGCAAGTTCGAGAAAATACATTCCGTAATATGCCGCTTCCATATCAGACCTTAGGAACTCAAAATAATTCTGAACGACCGCATCCTGTACATTGTAAGAATTTTTGCCCACATATAAATCAAATGTGCCAAAAGTAAACAAATCGGTAGATGCGGTAAATCTGCTACCCTGCCTTCTTGCACCTTTAACAAATGCGGTTATTTTGCCACGTTCCCTGGTAAGAAGCTCAATCCTTCGGTCATACTCGCCTTGGGGAAATGCTCCGATTACCATCCCGGTAACTTTTAAAAAATCCTGCATTTTATTTACCCGGCTTGAAATCATTTGCATTATATCCGAAATTCTTCAAAAGAAAATCAGAATCACGCCATTCTTTCTTAACTTTTACAAATAATTTCAAATTAACCTGTTGCTCAATAAGTTTTTCTATCTCATAGCGGGCATTTGTGCCGATTTTTTTAAGCATTGCCCCACCTTTACCTATAATAATACCTTTGTGTGAGTCTTTCTCACAAATAATTGTAGCCTCAACCTGCACAACACGATTTGAAAAATCCATTTTTTCAATTACAACAGCAATTCCATGAGGTATTTCATCATTAAGGGCATGAAGTGCTTTTTCTCTAATCATTTCTGCTGTAATCTGACGTATCGGCTGATCTGTAACAGTATCCTCGTCATAAAAAGGAACTCCGACCGGAAGATATTTCATAATACACTTCACCAGTTCCTCGGTGTTTGTTCCTTCGGAAGCACTTACCGGAACGATTTCGTCAAAGTTTCCGATATCCGATACCGTTGAAATATACTGTGCGAGTTCTTCTCTTGACACGGCATCTATTTTGTTAATAACCAGAATCTTTGGCTGTTTGCATCCCGAAATCTTGTCTATAAGTTCTTTGTCCGAATTACTTACCGGCTTATTTACTTCCAACATGAAAAGAATAACATCAGCATCCTTTACAGAAGAATCGGCAGCACTCATCATATAAGTTCCAAGCTTGTTCTTTGCTTTATGAAGCCCGGGAGTATCCAAGAAAACAATCTGACCATCATCATTTGTGTATACCGTCATAATACGGTTTCGCGTCGTCTGAGGCTTATTTGATGTAATGGCAATCTTCTGACCGATAATCGAATTCATCAGTGTGGATTTACCGACATTAGGTCTTCCTATTATAGTTGCAAAACCCGATTTAAAATTCTGATTCATCATTCTTCTCCCAAATAACGGCATATTGCCTAATTACTCAAGCCAAATAAAGGGGCGAAATAATATCAAACAAAGAGCCCTCTTTTTTAAGCATTTCTTCAGAGCCTACACATGAATATAAATTTGAAGCATATATAGCATCAAGATATTTATAAAGCGCTCTGACCTTTTCAGGCGTTGTAGAAAGAATTTCATCACGTTCTTTCTGTTTTTCTTCATTGGTAGTATGGTTTTTATAAAAGTTGAACGAACGTGCGGCTTTCATCGAAGGGGTAAGCGGAGAATCCATATCACCGATTGTTGAAATAATATATCTTTCAACTTCTTCAAGGTCGCCCGGATAATTCTTCACATACTCGGAAGCCTTTTTGTATACTTCAATTGTATTAAGAAGATTCGGATCCCTGTAAGATACGAAAACGCCCTCTCCCGACGCACCAAAGCTGGAAAAACAGCCGTACGCCCCACCTTGAAGTCTGACAGCAGTCCACAAATAATCAGTATTCAGTATACTTCTTAACACCTGCAAACTTCCTGTATAGGGAAGTTTTGCCGTCTTTTTAAAGTTTCCGCTTAATGCCACATATTGAACCTGAGACGAAGACGCAAAGGCTTCATTGTCTTTGCTTGCAAAAACAGATTCTTTTTCATAAGCTACCTGCTCGGAATTCAGTTCAGCAATAAATTCCAAAGCAGCCTTTTCAAAGATTTCTCTTCCTTCAGAATCTGTTCCGAGAGATATTTCAAGGTTGTCTTTTCTAAGTACGATATTAAGAACTTCCTTCATATCCTCTACAAGACTGTCAAATTTATTGTCAAAATCGAGCAAGAGATTTTCAATATATCTGTACTGCTCCATCCCTGACAATTTTTCGGAAAGTGCTCCGCTTTTCGAAGATCCCGCTGCAGCTCTGGTAACCGCCACTGCATGACCCGATTGCATCATAAATCCCTGAATTCTGACCTTCAGCTGTTCGAGATTTTCTTTTACACGTTTCTTATCATTAAGTTTTGACGTAAAAAGAATCTCTTTTATAAGTTTAAAACAGTCATCCGTATATTGTTTTAATACTTTCGCCCTGACTTCAAGGGAATATGTATAATCATCAACATCGTTGGCAATCTTATATATTGATGTAATCTCGGTTATTCCGCCGGTCTTTATATTAATTTCGTTAATAAGTTCTCCGTATGTATATGACTTGGTATTAAGAAATCCAAGTAATGTTTTTACAACACTTAATGCCGGTATAAGTCTTACCGGTAGCCTGTCCGCGCAAAAAGAAAGCTTAAAATACACAATACCGTTTGAATCAATTTCAGAAAAAACTTCATTTACACCGTTGACTTTTTCGACAGTGTATTCACAACGATTAATTGTTTTCTTAATGTCATTAATCGAAAGTGTGGGAATTGTCGAAAGCGCCTCATCGGAATTATGTTCATCCTGATACTTTTTAAGTTCTTTTGTCGATTTAATAATTTCTGCTATTTCTTCTTTTGACAGCGTCTTTTTATAATCGGCAAGCTTACATGTCAAAGCTTCTTCTTTTTCTTTTGTAAGCCCCTTTTTCGGTTTCATAACAAGTATCGTTTTATGATTATTCTCAAGAACTCTTTCTTTTAAAACATTTTCAAAAAGCCCTGTTTTTATACCTTTTCTTAGTTCAGAAAAGACTTCGTTCTGCTTAAGATTCGAAAAAATATCTTCATCGGTATAAAGCCACTTTTCAAACGTCATCTGTCCATAAGCAATGGCTTTAGGATAATATCCGAAATCAGCCTCCCTATAAGAAAACTCAGAACTTGAAATCGCAGCCTCCAACGTTTTTTTATCAAAACCGTTTTTAATAATGTCATTAACAGTATCTTCAATTATCTTTACAAAGCGTTCTTCATCTTCCGGATTTGCATCCTGAGCTATAATGGAAAAAATTTTCTGACAGGTATCTTCTGTCATTTCCGAGTAAACATCTTTTCCGATGCCTGCATCAATTAGAGCCTCTTTAAGTCTTGCACCCGGAACCGAACACAAAGCGTAATTGATGGCATCCATTGCTTCAGTAGTCAGCACATCGGTAAAGTCAGAGCATACAACATTATAAGAAAGGAATGTTGCTTCTTTGTCGTCATCGGTTTCCGCAATGGAATATTCCTTTTCAACTCTTATCGGATTTGAAAATGAAGTCTGAATTTTAACTTCGGAGTCCGGAACAATTGCTTCAAATTTAGATAGATACTCTTTATCAATAAAAGAAAGTTTCTCCTCGAAATCCATATCCCCATACAAAAATATTCTGGAATTTGAAGGATGATACAGTTTCTTGTGAAAAGCGCAAAAATCCTCATAAGTCAGCATAGGAATAAATTCCGGATCTCCGCCTGACTCTACTCCATACTGAGTATCGGGGAAAAGTGAAAACATAATATTTGAGCTTAATACATTTTCAGGGGATGAATATGCACCCTTCATCTCGTTATAAACAACACCATTGTAAGTAAGAGGGGCATCTTCGCTCTCAAGTTCGTAATGCCAGCCCTCCTGCATAAAAATCTTTTTTTCTTCATGAACTCTTGGGAAAAATACAGCATCAAGATAAACAGATATAAGATTTTGAAAATCCTGGTCATTGCAACTTGCAACAGGGTATAAAGTTCTGTCAGGATATGTGAATGCATTTAAAAAAGTGTTCAGCGAACCTTTACTCACTTCAGTCATCGCATCTTTTACCGGATACTTTTCGGAACCGCACAGTACAGAATGTTCTAGTATATGCGGAACTCCGGTTGAATTATTCTGAGGAGTCTTAAAACCGATTATAAAACCTTTATTCTCATCATCGTTTGACAAAAGAACGACTCTTGCGCCGGTTTTGTCATGAACAAGCGTATACGCTACAGAAGATATATCTTTTAATTGTTCTTTTGAAACAAGTGTATAATTCTTACAGCCTTTAAAATCTTTTACCATTAAACTACACTCCATCGGACTATTTTAATTCATCAGGTATTTCAATATCATCAATAGCATTAGCAGTAAGCTTCAGAGCTTTTTCAATGGCAGCCCTGCTAAGTCCGGATTCATTCATTAGTTCTTCAATTGTAACTTTTCTTCCAAGGTTTTCGGCAAGTTCTCTTGCTTCTTTTGCAACCTTATTGACTTTAGCCAAAAGTTTATCCTCTTCACCGGTCTCATCCATATTGGATGCAATAAGATCCTGCATGGCATCCATTATCATCGAGCTAAGCATTCCCTCAGCTTCTTTTGCATTTTCACAGCTTCCAAGCAATGTAACCGCAGAAACAAGCACAAGGTTTCCCTCTCCGATTAAGTCTTCAAGCAAAACACCTTGTCCAACATAAAGTTTAGCTATTTCGACAACATTTTTTAAAGTGTCATTCATTATTGAAAGTTGCGCAGATTCGTCTCCTGCCATAGCCGAAAGCATCATTGCTTCCCTGACGCCTAAAGACAATGGTTCCTGCTCGCTTAATTCTTCAAGATAAAAATTCAAATAAGATATCTCTTCCTTTGAAAGAAGTTCTTCAATAGGAAGTTTGTCATTTAATCCGATCTTTTTTTCAGCCAGAAATTCCTTAATAACTTTATACTTTGCTTCGTCTTCTTTTACTTCCGGGAAAATAGAAAAAAGTTGTTCCTCAAAGATAACATTTTCCTGTTCAAAAGCAATTTCCGTCAGTTCATTTATTCTTCTGATAAAATCCTGCTGTTCGTTCATTATATATGCCCCTATTCAACATGTTTATGCGAGAACAGATGCTCGCTGCAATACTCATAGTTTCCGTTACATTTTGAGCAAAATCTAAAATCCAAATCCGGAGAATCAATCTCTGTTCTTCCGCAAATGGCACACTTGTGCTTGGAAACATTGTATACACGGGTTTCACTTTTAATATCTTTATTAAATTCTCTTCTTCTGACTGCCTGTTTAACCCGCATTTTTGCAAGACCTATTCGACTTTTCCTGAACATTAAGAAGAAAATAATAAAGTTGAGTAATGATGTAAAAATCATAACTCTTGAATACGGATCACTTATATAAAATTCGTAAAGAATAAACAATCCGTAAATAACTCCCAAATACTTTATTTTCACCGGGATAATAAACATAAGAAGTACCATTGCATCCGGGAATGTACACGCGAATGCAAGAAAAATGGACATATTAATATAATAAGTTGTAATGCACAAACGGCTGATAAGCAGCATTGCGCCTTCAATTCCCAAAAGAGTAATCTCGTCAGGCGAAAATATTGCAAAATATCCATATATCGCAAACGCACCAAGAACCGTAAATATCATCCCAAAAAAAATGTAGATATTATAAAGGAAATCTCCCCATGTTCTTTCGAGAGTGTGACCGATTGAGTAATAAAAGAAAAGAGTCACGAGTGTTAAAAGATCAAAGGCTGAAGGCGGAATGACAATCCAGGTAACAAGTCTCCATATTTGTCCTCGGCAGATATAGTAGGGATTCAAAGTCAGATAATTAAGATACGGTGAAAGAGCTTCAATATTGCTCATAAGATATCCGACAGCATAGCATATAACAAGAATCAGTGAAAGATTTTTAATGGCATACCGGCCAAATTTTCTTTCGAATTTATCCATTAAAATAGCTCCTTTTATACAAAAATCCAATGTAATTTTATCATCCGCTCCTTAAAAAGTAAACTTGTGCAATTCTTAAAAGAAAATAACTTTTTCTATGACAAATATGCCAATTTGCCAAATGATTTTTATAAAACTTCAAATTATAATGTACGTTGAATGTTTATGAGCAACAGATAGATAAAACTCACTGTTATGTTTTGTTTTATCGCATATGGAATGGAGATATATGAACAAAAAATACTATTCTCTCGGAATTGATATAGGATCTACAACCGTAAAAATAGCAGTAATGGATGAAGAGAAAAATGTTCTATTTTCAGACTACGAAAGACATTATGCAAACATCCGAGAAACATTGCACTCACTTTTACAAAAAGCAAGTAAAGAAACCGGTAATATAACAGTTCATCCAATGATAACCGGTTCAGGCGGATTAACTTTGGCAAATCATTTAGGTGTTCCCTTTACTCAGGAAGTAATCGCGGTCTCTACTTCTTTACAGGAAATGACATCAGGATGTGATGTTGCCATCGAGCTTGGTGGCGAGGATGCAAAAATAATCTACTTTGAAGGCGGAAATGTTGAACAGCGTATGAACGGTATCTGTGCCGGAGGTACCGGTTCGTTTATCGATCAGATGGCAAGCCTTCTCCAAACCGATGCCATGGGGCTTAATGAATATGCCAAATCATACAACTCTCTTTACACTATTGCCGCCAGATGCGGTGTTTTTGCAAAGACTGATATTCAGCCGCTTATAAATGACGGAGCAACCAAAGAAGATTTATCCGCCTCCATTTTCCAGGCCGTTGTAAATCAGACTATTTCAGGTCTTGCATGCGGGAAACCGATTCGTGGACGTGTTGCATTTCTCGGTGGACCCTTACACTTTTTAAGCGAGTTAAAAGTTGCATTTATAAGAACGTTAAAGCTTGATGATGATCACATTGTGTTAACAGATCGTTCTCACCTTTTTGCAGCTATGGGTTGTGCACTTAATTCCAAAGCAGACACCTTCTTTACAATGGATGAAATGGTAAATAAGCTTTCTTCCGATATTAAAATGGATTTTGAAGTTCAGCGTATGGAACCCCTTTTCAAGAACGAAGCCGATTATGATACATTTAAGGCCCGTCACGAAAAGGCTATGGTTAAAAAGGGAAATCTGAAAGATTACCACGGAAATTGTTTTCTCGGAATCGATGCAGGTTCTACTACTACAAAGATTGCCGTTGTAAGCGAATCCGGTGATTTGCTTCATTCATTTTATTCAAACAATAACGGTTCTCCGTTATTGACTGCAATTGAAGCTCTCAAGGAAATTTACAGCATTATGCCAAGTGACTGCAAAATATTGCGTTCATGTTCTACCGGCTATGGCGAAGAACTTATGAAATCTGCATTTTTGCTTGACGACGGCGAAGTTGAAACAGTCGCACACTACTATGCTGCCGCTTTCTTTTCTCCCGATGTTGACTGTATTCTTGACATCGGCGGTCAGGACATGAAGTGTATAAAGATTAAAAACAAGACCGTTGACAGTGTCCTCTTGAACGAAGCCTGCTCTTCCGGATGCGGATCTTTTATAGAAACTTTTGCAAAATCCCTCAATTATTCGGTTCAGGACTTTGCGAAATGCGCACTTTTTGCAGAGCATCCCATCGATCTTGGCACAAGATGTACCGTATTTATGAATTCAAAAGTTAAGCAGGCGCAAAAAGAAGGCGCAAGTGTTGCTGATATTTCGGCAGGGCTTGCTTATTCAGTTATAAAGAACGCGCTGTTTAAAGTAATTAAAGTTTCCGATGCTTCAAGCCTTGGAAAGAAAATAGTCGTACAAGGCGGAACCTTCTATAACGATGCAGTGTTAAGAAGTTTTGAAAAGGTTGCCGATTGCGAAGCAGTCAGACCTGATATTGCAGGTATTATGGGAGCATTCGGTGCTGCTTTAATTGCAAGAGAACGTTTCGAAGAAGGATATTGTACCAATATACTTTCTTACGAAGATATATGTAATCTGAAATTTGAAACAAGTATGGCAAAGTGTAAAGGCTGTACGAACTCATGCCGACTCACAATTAATAAATTTTCCGGCGGAAGACAGTATATATCCGGAAACAGATGTGAACGTGGTCTTGGCAAGCAAAAGAACAAGGATAACGTTCCCAATCTGTTTGAATATAAGCTGAAGCGTTTCTTTGATTATGAAGCGTTAACAGATGAAGCTGCAACACGAGGAACTGTAGGTCTTCCCCGTGTACTTAACATGTATGAAAACTATCCTTTCTGGCATACGTTTTTTACAAAACTTGGTTATAAAGTTATATTATCACCGGTATCAAGTCATCGAATTTACGAGCTTGGTATTGAGTCTATTCCCAGCGAATCCGAATGTTATCCTGCAAAACTTGCACACGGACATATTGAATGGCTCATATCACAGAAACCCGACTTCATCTTCTATCCTTCAATATTTTATGAAAGAGATGAAGTTGCAGACACAAATAACCATTATAACTGCCCTATTGTAACTTCATACTCAGAGAACATAAAAAACAACGTCGAGGCGATTAGTGACAACTCTGTCAGATTCAGGAATCCTTTTATGTCATTCAAATCAAAAGAGACCATTTCCCAGTCACTTATTGCTGAATTTTCGGATATTCCCAAAACCGAAATAACATCAGCTGTTTCAGAAGCCTATGATGAACTTCAAAATGCCCACAAAGACATGCAGAGAAAGGGCGAAGAAGTTATTAAAAAATTACAGGAAACCGGAGCCAAAGGAATTGTTCTTGCCGGACGACCTTATCATGTTGACCCCGAAATCAACCATGGTATTCCGGAACTTATTACTTCTTACGGAGTTGCTGTTCTTACAGAGGATTCAATCTCACACCTTGGAAAGCCTGAAAGACCGCTTATTGTATCAGACCAGTGGATGTATCATTCAAGACTATATGCAGCAGCTGCTTATGTCAGAACTGTAGATTTTCTTGAGCTCGTTCAGTTGAACTCTTTTGGTTGCGGACTTGATGCAGTCACTACCGATCAGGTAAATGATATTCTTTCAGCATCCGACAAAATATATACATGCCTTAAGATTGATGAAGTAAACAATCTTGGTGCAGCAAGAATTCGAATCAGAAGTCTTCTTTCTGCAATAAGGGTTCGCGAAATGCGTCATTATGAACGAAAAGTTCGTTCAAGCGCCATTACAAGACAGATTTTCACCGAGGAAATGAAGCAAAACTATACAATTTTGTGTCCTCAGATGTCTCCGATACATTTTGACCTTCTTGAACCAGTATTCAGACGTTATGGATACAACCTTGTCGTACTTGATAACGACAACAGAACATCAATAGATACAGGCCTTAAATATGTCAATAATGATGCCTGCTATCCTTCACTGCTTGTAGTCGGTCAGATGATGTCTGCTCTCGAGTCAGGAAAGTATGACTTAAACAAAACAGCCCTGATTATGACTCAGACAGGCGGCGGATGCCGAGCTACAAACTATATCGGATTCATAAGAAGAGCTTTAAAGAAAGCCGGCTTTGAACAGATTCCCGTTATTTCATTAAACCTTTCAGGTTTGGAAAAACAGCCCGGCTTTAAAATAACGCTTCCACTCATTACAAGAGGAATTTACTCGGTATTCTTTGGTGATATTTTCCAGAAATGTGTTTACAGAATGCGTCCCTACGAAAAAGTAAAAGGCGCAACAGAGGAAGTTCATCAAAAATGGATTACAAAATGTAATGATTTCCTTTCAAAGAAGCATGTAAACTTCTTTACCTTCAAAAAAATGTGTGCTCAAATGGTTGCTGATTTTGACAAAATTGAGCTTAATGATGAAAAGAAGCCTCGAGTCGGTGTTGTTGGCGAAATTCTCGTTAAGTTTTCACCTACTGCAAACAACCATGTGGTTGAACTTCTTGAACAGGAAGGTGCCGAAGCAGTCGTTCCCGATTTGATGGATTTTATGCTTTACTGCTTTAAAAATCAGGAGTTTAAAGCTGCAAATCTCGGAACAAGCAAGAAATCGGCAAGAAAGGCTCGTCTTGGAATAAAAGCAGTTGAGTTTATAAGACACAGTTATTCAAGAGCTTGCAAAAACAGTGTTCACTTTACTCCTCCTGCCGATATTGATGAGACTGCAAAATATGCAGAGCAAATTGTATCAATCGGAAATCAGACCGGTGAAGGTTGGTTCTTAACAGGAGAAATGATAGAGCTTATTCATAACGGAGCAAAAAATATTGTTTGTGCTCAGCCTTTCGGATGTCTTCCCAATCACGTTGTAGGGAAAGGTGTTATAAAGCAGTTACGTAAAAACTTCCCCGGGGCCAACATTGTTGCAATAGACTACGATCCCGGAGCCAGCGAAGTAAACCAGTTAAATCGTATTAAACTTATGCTCGCTTCCGCACATAAAAATATGGAAAAATAAGTTCAAAAAAGTCTCGAAAAAATTTTTTCGAGACTTTTTATACGTTAATTAAATGTTAATGGGTAACTTCTATATTTAGTTCATACCCCATAACCCCAATGTACCATTCTCAATAACAGAAGCTCTACCGAGTATCGGTAGAGCTTTTGTTATATATCTTATTATTCTTCAACAGTAGTTTCTTCTTCAACAGTAGTTTCTTCTTCAACTGATTCAGAATCTTCTTGCTTGCCCACAATAGAATAATATAAATCCCACATACCCTGGAGAGTAACTTTTTTTCCTTTTCTTGTAAGTCTATGTTCTTTTGCAAGTTCTTCGGTATAATCCTTTAGCATATATGTGGTCACGGAAGACGCATTGGAATTAATATGAGTCATAACAGGTTCAATCTCCGTACCCGTAAGGTGAGCACGCTCATCTCCCTCCGTCATTTCTATATAAACTTTAGCCATAGCGCCAAGCATTCTCGGAACCTCATCCTGTGAGGATATAAAATTGCCAAGAGACCAGTAGCACGGAACTTCTCTTCCATCTTCGGTAACAATTACCTCAAGAGGTTCAACAACATGCGGATGACAGCCTATTATAAGATCAGCCCCGTTTTCGGCAAACAGTGTTGCAAGTCGCTTTTGATAATTCGTAGGAGCATAAACATACTCTGTTCCCCAATGAGGAAATACAATTACGAAATCCGCAATTTCACGTGCTTTTGCTATATCGGCAATCAGTTTATCATCTTCATACAGAGTATTAACATAGTACTGCTTGTCAGCGGGAAGCTTTAACCCATTTGTACTATATGTATAATTTAAAAAAGCAATCTTAATGTTGTTAAACTCTCCAACCGTAATCGTATTATAGTCCTCTTCATTATCATACATACCGGTCATAAGAATCTCCGGATGAGATTTCCAATAACCCACAGTCGAGAGTACACCCTTTTCTCCCTTATCATAAGAATGATTGGTAGCGTGTGTGATAACATTGAATCCGGCCTTAATAACAGAATCGCCAACCTCATAAGGACTTCCGAAACGGGGATAACCGCTGTATTCGGTTTCGTCATCTATAAGAATCGTTTCCTGATTTATTATCCTTATATCGAAAGGCTCTATTTCCGAAAGAATATTCTCATAAAAATGGTCATAATTTCTTGAACCGTCCTCCTTTTTACCTGAAGTAATCAAATTCGAATGTATGAGATTATCTCCAACCGCGCACAAGGATACTGAATATACCTCTGGTTCGGGTTCTGGTTCCGGCTCAGGCTCGGGCTCAAGCTCAGGTTCAGGAATGCTTTCTGTCACAGATACAACATCCTCGGTTGATACATTTATTCCATCTTCACTTCCATGAACGCTTACAGATATTATATTATTTCCTTTAGCGCATCCGGTCAGCATAAAGAATGTCAACAGCACAAGAATACTGTTTAAAATATAAAACCTTCTTTTATTCACAATTATTATTCTCCTTAAAAACTTATTATATCAGTATAATACATCCGACTCATTTAAGTAAGCAACTTAAGTAGTTTGCTTTTTTTATATAAATTTTTAAGTCCGTATTCTTGAAAGACATGCCTCTTTTTCTCACAGTTAATATCATTTCTGAGCTATCAGATATGTTCTTTTTAATATATTTGTAGGCCGAAATCGTGTTATGCAAACTGATTAACCGGTTGTTTTTTTATTTTTGTTATTTTACCAGTACTATATGCAACTATTTGACTAGCAAAAATACTTATTTTAAAAATTAGCCAGTACATTTTACTTCTTTAAGACTGGTAAAAATTCTATTTACAAAAACTAGCCAGTCGTGAATGACTTTGTAGGCGAAAAAAAGACTGGCTAAAATGCATTTTGTGAGAATTAGCCAGTCAAAAATGAATTTGGAGTCAAAAAAACGACTGACTAAAATGCATTTTGTGTAAATTAGCCAGTCATAAATGAATTGGGGGCCGAAAAAACGACTGACTAAAATGCATTTTGTGAGAATTAGCCAGTCATAAATGGATTGGGGGCCGAAAAAACGACTGACTAAAATACTTTTTGTGAGAATTAGTCAGTCATAAATGAATTGGGGGCCGAAAAAACGACTGGCTAAAATGCATTTTGTGTAAATTAGCCAGTCGTGAATGCGTTTCGAACAGAAATGTGACCTTATTTTGCGAAGATATACTCATCGAATATCTCGCAAATTCATTTTAGGTAATTTGCGAGGACATCTCTTTTAGAGAAAAATAAGTCGCGTCCCCCAAAAAAGGATCATGACTTTATCTACAGACTAAAACGAGGAATACTCTGTGAGTATTCCTCATCTAATATCTTTATTTGCCAAGTGAAGCTTTTATAAAACCTGCGAACAAAGGATGTGGCATATCAGGTCTCGATTTAAATTCAGGATGAGCCTGTGTTGCAACAAAGAAAGGATGATCCTTCAATTCAATCATTTCGACAATTCTTTCATCGGGTGAAAGACCCGAAAGAACCATTCCGTGTGATGTAAGTATCTCCCTATAATCATTATTTACTTCATATCTGTGACGATGTCTTTCGGAAATATTCACTGTTCCATACAAATCATGTGCTTTAGTTCCTTCCTTAAGTACACACGGATATGCGCCAAGTCTCAATGTACCGCCGATATCTTCTATTCCTTCCTTGTCAGGGAGAATATGAATAACGGGGTTTGTAGTATCCGGAACAAGTTCAATACTTGCAGCATCCGAAAGCTTACATACATTTCTTGCAAATTCAACAATTGCAAGCTGCATTCCAAGGCATAATCCAAGATAAGGTATGTTGTTTTCTCTTGCATACTTAGCAGCAAGAATTTTGCCCTCAGTTCCTCTGTTACCAAAGCCTCCAGGAACAAGAATACCCTGAACGTCACAAAGAAGTGAATCTACAGTATCAGATGTAACATCTTCCGCATCAATCCATTTAATGTTTACCTCGGCTTTATTGGCGATTCCGCCATGTTTAAGAGCTTCTACAACACTTAAATAAGCATCGTGAAGTTCAACATACTTTCCGACCAAAGCAACCGATACGCTTGTAACAGGGTTCTGAAAAGCATCAACCATTTCAGACCATTTAGAAAGATTGGGCTCTGGGCAAGGGATATCTAAGCATTCGCAAACTGCGCCCGCAAGATTTTCATCTTCCATAAGAAGCGGTACTTCATAAAGTGATTTTGCATCAAGATTTTGAAGCACATGACTTTTCTTAACATTACAGAAAAGTGCTATCTTATCCCTCATATGGTCATCAACAGGATAATCGGAACGACAAACAAGAATATCAGGCCAAAGTCCCATACTCTGCATTGTCTTAACACTCATCTGTGTAGGCTTAGTTTTCATTTCTCCCGATGCTTTAAGATAAGGAATAAGAGTAACCTGAATAATAATAGCGTTTTCACGACCAACTTCAGCCTGGAACTGCCTTATTGCTTCAAGAAAAGGCTGGCTTTCAATATCACCAACAGTTCCCCCTATCTCAATTATTGAAATAGTTTCTTCATCTTCGCTCTTAGCTTTATAAAACTTATCCTTAATCTCATTTGTAATGTGGGGAATCACCTGAACGGTTTTTCCGCCGTAATCCCCATGTCTTTCTTTATTAAGAACCGACCAGTATATTTTACCGGTAGTAACATTCGAATTATTATCAAGATTTTCATTAATAAATCTTTCATAATGACCAAGATCAAGGTCTGTTTCTGTACCGTCTTCTGTAACAAAAACTTCCCCATGCTGAACCGGGTTCATTGTTCCCGGGTCCATATTTATATAAGGATCAAACTTCTGCATTGTAACGTGATAGCCACGCGCCTTAAGAAGACGTCCCAATGATGCTGCAGTAATACCCTTTCCAAGTCCCGAAACAACACCGCCTGTTACAAATACATACTTAACCACTTAATTATCCTCCTCTTTCTCATCGGTTTTACATGCAATGGAAATAACTAAAAAAAGAGGGTGCTTCGGCCTTAAAAACCGAAGCACCCTTGCTCCACTATCGTACTATATACCCGAAATTTACAACTGTCAACACAATACTTAAAAATGGATAATTATACATTTATTTCAGCGTTAACACCGAGTAAATCCTTTTCTTTTTCAAGCATCTTTCCAACAACATTCGAAAGATAATCTTCAACCTGTTCAACAGAACGTCCAACATAATTTGCAGGAACCATGTAACCGTTGAGTTCATCCAGGGTAAGATCAAAATCATCGGACGCTGCAATAAGCTCAAGGAGATTATTATCTTTACCTTCCTGCTTTATCGTCTTTCCTGCTTCCATTGAAAGCTTTCTGATGCTCTCGTGAAGTTCCTGTCTGTTTCCGCCTGCCTTTACAGCATCCATCATAATATTTTCTGTAGCCATAAAAGGAAGTTCGCTTAATATATGCTTATTGATAACCTTAGTATTAACGACAAGACCGTCAGCAACATTTAAGCAAAGATCAAGGACACCGTCTGTAGCAAGAAAGCCTTCTGCAATTGAAAGACGCTTATTTGCAGAATCATCAAGTGTTCTTTCAAACCACTGAGTAGCTGAAGTAATGGCAGGATTCAAAGCATCAATCATTACATATCTTGATAAAGAAGCAATACGCTCTGATCTCATAGGATTACGCTTATAAGCCATCGCCGAAGAACCTATCTGATTCTTTTCAAAAGGCTCCTCAACTTCTTTTAAATGCTGTAAAAGTCTTATATCATTGGACATCTTGTGTGCCGAAGCAGCAATCCCGGCAAGAACATTTGCAACACGTGTATCGACTTTTCTTGAGTAAGTCTGACCGGACACCGGATAGCATTCTTCAAAGCCCATTTTCTTAGCTATCATACCATCAATTGCATCAAGTTTCTCACGGTCATCATTAAAAAGTTCCTTAAAGGAAGCCTGCGTTCCGGTAGTTCCTTTGCAGCCAAGAAGCTTGAGCGAATCAAGAACATAGTTCAAATCTTCAAGATCAAGCATAAACTCCTGCATCCAAAGTGTTGCACGCTTACCAACTGTTGTAGGCTGAGCCGGCTGAAAATGTGTAAATGCAAGTGTAGGCTCAGATTTATACTTTTCTGCAAAAGAAGCCAATTTGGCAATCACATTTACGAGTTTCTTTTTAACAAGCTTTAAGCCTTCGCGCATGATAATAATATCTGTATTGTCACCAACATAGCAGCTGGTAGCTCCAAGATGGATAATACCGGCAGCTTTAGGGCATAACACTCCGTATGCATGAACATGGCTCATAACATCATGGCGAACAAGCTTCTCACGTTCTTTTGCAACATCATAATTAATGTCATAAATGTGAGCCTTCATCTCGTCAATCATTTCCTGTGTTATAACAGGCTTACCATCAGATGACAAACCAAGTTCCATTTCAGTTTCAGCAAGTGCAATCCAAAGTTTACGCCATGTGCTGAATTTCATATCCTGCGAAAAAATATACTGCATCTCTTTAGACGCATAACGTTCCGACAACGGACTTATATATCTGTCTGTACTCATTAATCCTATAAATCCTTTCCTGTAAGAAGTTTGTATCCAAGCAAGTACTTTTCAATTGTTTTATCTGCAATTTCCTTAGGAAGTTCACTGTCATTATCAGGATTTGCAAGAAGCCAGTCTCTTGCAAACTGCTTGTCGAAAGAAGCCTGTCCATGACCGGGTTCATATGTATCCTTAGGCCAAAATCTTGATGAATCGGGAGTAAGCATTTCATCACCGACAACAATTTCGCCATTTTCATCGATACCGAATTCAAATTTTGTATCAGCTATGATAATACCCTTTTCAAGAGCATAATCTGCACATTTTTTATATATAGCAATGGAATATTCTTTAATCTTTGATGCGTAATATTCGCCCTTTCCGGGGTAGACCTTTTCAAGATGAGCAATACTCTGCTCATATGAAATGCTTTCGTCATGATCTCCGATTTCAGCCTTTGTGGAAGGAGTATATATAGGCTCAGGGAGCTTATCGGACTCCTTCAAGCCTTCGGGAAGAGTAATTCCGCAAACCTTTCCTGTCTTAAGATAATCTTTCCAACCCGAACCTGTAATATAGCCTCTGACAATGCACTCAACAGGGAGCATATTAAGCTTCTTAACAAGCATACTGTTTCCGTCATACTGAGGAGTTCTGAAGAATTCAGGCATATCATTTACATCTGTTGATACCATATGATTGGAAACAATATCTTTTGTAAGTTCAAACCAGAATTTAGACATCTGGGTAAGAACCTTTCCCTTTCCTGTAATGGTGTTCTTGAGAATAACATCAAAACAGCTGATACGGTCAGTTGCAACCAAAATAAGGTTGTCTCCGATATCATAAATTTCACGCACTTTTCCCTGCTTTACAGGACTGAATTTTTCCATTCTTTTCTTCACCTTTCTTTATTCTACGGTAACACTCTTTGCAAGATTTCTCGGTTTGTCGACATCAAGTCCTTTGGATACACTCACATAATAACCAAGAAGCTGAAGCGGAATAATAGCAAGACTTCCAAGAAAATGTTCATCTGTCAAAGGAACATATACTGAGAAGTTTACGTTGTCTTCCAAATCAAATCTTCCGTTTGAAGTAATACCCATAAGGAATGCGCCACGACTCTTGCATTCCATCATGTTACTCAAAGTTTTTTCAAAAAGATCGCTCTGTGTCAGTGAACCGATAACAAGCGTCTGATCTTCAATCAACGAAATTGTGCCATGCTTTAATTCGCCTGCAGCATAAGCTTCAGAATGAATGTAGCTTATTTCTTTCATCTTAAGAGAGCCCTCAAGACATACTGCGTAATCTATTCCTCTTCCTATAAAGAAAATATCTCTTGCGCTTGCATACTTTGCTGCAAACCACTGAATTCTTTCCTTATCATCAAGAATTTTTTCAATTTTTGAAGGAATGCTCATAAGTTCTTCAGCATAATAATCATAACTTTCGAGCAATCCCCTGACTTTTGCGAAATGAAGTGCAAGTACAAATGTACATACAAGCTGGCAGCTGTATGCTTTTGTAGTCGCAACAGAAATTTCAGGACCGGCCAGAGTATACATGCACCAGTCAGCTTCTCTTGCAATTGAACTTCCTACTACATTTACAATAGCAAGTGTTTTAATACCCTTGTCTTTTGCAAGTCTTAATGCAGCAAGGGAATCTGCTGTTTCGCCGGACTGTGATATAACAATAACAAGGGAGTCCTTACTTAATTTGTTCTTCCTGTAACGAAACTCAGATGCAAGTTCGACTCTTACAGGGATATCTCCAAGCTCTTCAATGACATACTGAGCTTCAACTCCTACATGCCATGCAGAACCACATGCGACAATATAAATTTGTGAAAGTGATTTTATATAGTCATCTGTAATTCCGACAGACGATAAATCAATCGTATACTTACCATTTTTGTCCTTTATATAATGTCTTAATGTATCATTAACAACCTTTGGCTGTTCATGAATCTCTTTAAGCATGAAATGCTCATAACCGCCCTTTTCGGCAGCTTCAGCATCCCATTTAATCTCGGTAAGTTCTTTAGTAATAACATCTCCGTCAAGATTATAGAACTTCACATCACCGGCAGATACCTCAGCCATCTCAAGATTGCCAATATAGTAAACGTTACGTGTATGACTAAGTACAGCAGGTACATCCGATGCAATGAATGATTCGCCTTCATTAACACCGATAATCATGGGAGACTCTTTTCTTGCAACATATATTTTATCCGGATAGTCGGCAAACATTACTGCAAGCGCATAAGAGCCTCTTACTCTTACTATTGTCTTTGCAAGAGCATCAATGGGGCCCATTTTGTATTTCTTATAATAATAGTCAACCAGTTTAATAAGAACTTCAGTATCAGTCTGTGAATAGAACTGATAACCTTTACGTTCCATCTTGGCTTTAAGTTCCTGGAAGTTTTCTATGATTCCGTTGTGAACACCTACAACATCCGATTCAACTGCTCCGGAGCCTGAATTTGTGCAGTTCCCCGAAACATGCGGATGTGCATTGATACGGCTGGGCGCACCATGAGTAGCCCACCTTGTATGACCTATTCCACAGGTACCGATTAAAGATTTTCCCTCAGAAGTATGATCAATAAGATTCTTTAACTTACCGATTGTTTTAACAACCTCTGCCGGAGACTTACCGTCTCGTACAGCCAAGCCGGCCGAATCATAACCTCTGTATTCAAGTTTGGATAAGCCGTTAAGCAAAATCGGAGCTGCCTGCTTATCTCCTACGTATCCTACTATTCCACACATAATATAATAGTCCTTTGATTATTTCTCTCAAACCAAATTCCGCCATAAAAGCAGATTATGCGCATAGTCTTACAGACTAAACATGTATATAATAACACGTCTGTCCGATATTTCCAAACATGAACTCAAAATAAATCACTGTTTAGCGTCAAAATCATTCTCGCCGTTTCAATCAATGTACGTCCCATATCCATACTGCTCTTTTGGATGTACCTGAAAGCCTCCGGTTCAGACATATTGTTTCTTTCCATCAAAAGTGTTTTAGCTTCGTCAAGTGTCTCCTGTTCTTCTTTGGTCCTGACCGGTTTCTTCTTTACAGGCTTTCTGTAAGAAGAAGGAAGCAGCATGCTTATGCTGTTCGCCAAATCCGACATTTTAAAAGGCATAAGCAACACTATGATATTACTTGAAAACAACTCTATGTCTGCGCTTTTTGTAAGCAAGAGCATATTAACGCTACTCGGAAGATAGTTGAACAGTTCTTCGTATCCCATGTCAGTCACACGCCTTGTACAAATAACAAGACTGATTTCCATGTTTTCAACTCTTCGAAGAACTTCAGAGCCGGTATCACATACAATAACTTCTTCAGGTATACCGCTCTGTCTTACCATATCAGCCATTCTGAGCGAGTCTTCATGTTTGGGCATTGCAACAATAATTGCACCCATAATAATCCTTCCTAAACTCAGATTTTAGCAAGATATTTTCCGAGTTCCCACTCGGATACTTCCTTCATATACTCTCTCCACTCATTCAACTTAACTTCAGAGTATATCTTTGTAAACTCTTCACCAAGAGATTCAATAACTACTTTATCTTTCTTTAATTCACCGATTGCTTCTTTTAAATCCTCGGGAAGCAGTGAAAACTTACGATTGGGAACTTCGCTGTATTCTTTTCCGGGTTCAATCTGTTTTTCAATACCGTCCAAACCTGCCATTATGCAGCTTGAGAAAAGAAGATACGGATTCGAAGAACCATCGGGGAATCTTAGTTCAATCTTGATATCATCGGTTTCTTTAATAAGCTTGACGAGCGTTTTTTCGCCTTTTGTATCCCATGTAATCATATTAGGGGCATCATAACCCGAGAACAGACGCTTATAAGAATTAACAGTAGGATTCGCAATTGCAGCCAATGCTTTTGCATGAGCCATTATTCCACCAACAAAGTAACGTGCTTCTTTAGTCTCCTTGCCGTCTTCGCCTCTGAATACATTTTTACCATTTTTAACAAGCTTTAAGTTAATATGCATTCCCGATCCTGCAGCATTCATTTTGGGCTTAGGCATAAAAGTAGCATAAAGGCCAAAGCGTTTTGCAATTGAACGAACAGCAAACTTAAATGTCTGAATGGAATCAGCCATCTTAATTGCCTCTTCCTCCGAAAAATCTATCTCATGTTGTGCAGGAGCATGCTCATGGTGTGACGATTCTATATCAAATCCCATGTCTTCAAGCATAAGAATAATGTCTCTTCTTGCATTTTCTCCAAAATCAGCCGGGCCTACATCCATATAACCGGCCATTTCGTGAGAAGTTGTTGTAGGAAGGCCATTTTCATCGGTATGGAAGAGAAAAAACTCACATTCGGGATCTGCAATAACAGAGTATCCCTTCTCTTCAACCTTTTTTACAGTCTCCTTAAGTATATATCTTGTACTAAGTTCAAAAGGAGTACCGTCCTGATAGCACACATCGCAAATGATTTTTGCAACTTTTCCCTGTTGAGGTCTCCAGGGAAGAATCATAAATGTACTAAGGTCAGGATAAAGATAAAGCTTGTCATCATAACAGTAACGGCTGCCGAATACTGCCGATCCGTCAAAAGAAAATTTGTTATTAAAAACCTTTTCCATCTGACCGGGTGTAACGGCAATATTTTTTAAGATTCCGAAAATATCGGTAAACTGAAGTCGAATAAACTCTACACCGTCTTCTTCAATCATCCTTAAGATTTCTTCTTTACACATAGTATGCTCCTTATTCTTTCAATTTCATTTAATAAATTATTAAAATAGGCGTCTTAATGAACAAACAGTTCTTAAAGACGCCTTCGTCACTTGAATTATATAGCAAGCCCAATTACATTACAAGCAACACATTTCATCGTTTTATCAATTTAACTTCGTTAATATTAAACAAACCTGTAATATTTGTTTATTTTTATTAAGTTTTCGTCGATAATAAAAAAAATAAATAAAAGGAGAATTAATATGAAGAATTGGAATAATCCCGAAGTTAAAGAAGTAGCAATATCAGAAACAGCTAATCCAAAGCCTAATCCTAACGAAGGAAAAGGAACATGTGACGACTGGAACAGAGGTCATGGTACGCAGTGTATTGTTTGGACAAGCGGTCTTTGCAAAGGTGATCCCAATAATTGTGAATACGCTCCCAACAATAAATCATAATTTTATGATGAAAAAAGGAAGATTTCTTAATCGAAATCTTCCTTTTCCATTATGTCACATTCAAAATCTTACTTCATCAATCGGTTTAGGCTTTGAATAATAATATCCCTGAATATAATCAAATCCGGCCTTGGTTACATATTCAACCTGATCTTCTGTTTCAACGCCTTCTATAACAGATCGAAATCCCATAGACTTAAAATGACTTATTAAAAGCAAAAACAATTCTTCACTTTTCTTATCTTCTAATGCTCTGTATAAAAGACTCTTGTCAAATTTGATAGTCATGAAAGGAAATTTAACAATTCTTTCAATATTTGAATATCCGGTTCCAAAATCATCAAGATAAAATTTCACTCCATTTTCAATCAGATAGTTCATATTTGAAATTATAGTACTGTAATCGGTAATACTTGTGCTTTCTGTAATCTCCAATCTGATATGCGAAGGATTGGCTTTAGCTTTTTTAATTATTTCAAGGAATTCCATTCCTGCTTTAGGATCATTTAGTTCAAATGTTGAAACATTTACGGTAATCGCTTCAAAATCAGGAGATTTTGAAAATTCGACTGTCTTTTTTGCCGCTTTATATAGCATTGTTCTTGTTATTGCATGAATGCACTCAATTCTTTCCGCAACAGGAATGAATTGGTCCGGAAATATCATCTTACCGTTAATCTGCATTCGCATCAGAGCCTCGCCGGTCTTGAAGCATCCCGCTTTTATACTTTGAATCGGTTGCAAATATACTATTACACGCTCATCATCAAGATCATTCTTAGTTCGTATAGATAAGAGGTTCTTTTCAATTTCTACAGCCTTAACATATTCCTTGCAATCACTATCGTGCGCCTCAATAATTTGACTAATCTCCGGGCTGGAAAATTCTCTCTGAAGACTTTTTATAAATGACAAGTATGTCGCTCCATTTTCTATGTCAGGAAAATCATGGGCGACAATAGTATGCCTTGAAGTTTTATACTGTTTTTCTCCATTAACATAGTCCTGGTCAAGTATACCAAGTAATGTGTCCTTCATTTTTGAAAAGTCATTTTTGGAATATATAGGGCATATTATATGATAATTAAAATTAGAAATTCTGTATATTCTTAATCCAATATGTACGCTTTCAACTTGCTTGCAAAGTTCATTTGAAATGGTGAGCAATGGTTCTTTTATATCATTAAAGTCCAGGTTTTCAAGTCTTGGATAATACACTGACAAAAAAAGGAAATGTTTTTTCTTTTGAACAAGTTTTCCAAGCATATTAGTCTCGGCTTCATAGTACTGGCTTCCGGTAACTTCATCAAATCTATATGCATGAAATAATGCATAAAAAATGACAAAAGGGAGAACGTACGTTGCGCAGAGAAAATATGCTGTTCTAAAGTACAATTGGGCTAAGACACCTATAGCATCAAACGGTATAAAGAAAAACGTTCCATGCATTACAACTTTAGAGATGCACTTACGATTTGCAATAACAGTTCCCATACACATAACTGCGCAGATAAAGCTACAGAAAACATTGTTATTAGATGCATCTGTTAAAGTGTATATACCATTCTCATAAATCAGCAATTTGTCCGTCAGCAACGGATACAACAAAATAGCATGACTTACAACGCTAAGTACAACTGCATTGGTAACAACTATCCTTGTCTCGCGTCTTCTTTTCAATGCAAGCTGAGTAATATACAAATAAACAATAATAATGACAGCAACATAATTTACTGCGACAATCTCATACCATAGATTAAAACCAAAATATGAATGAGTTTTTCGCATTGTCAAAGTTTGTCCAAGCATTATTATATGGCTTATTATTGTTACCATAGAAAGTGAAAGGCCTACTATAAGTAAACGCATCATATGATTACGCTCAGGCCTCGATAATATGATAATGACCAAAAGTGCAAAAGCAAGTATTAAAACTACTACTTCAGTTGTAATATCATAAGTTGCAAAATAAGTAACAATAAAGTCAAGCATAGGCACCTCATTCTCTATTGTACTTATATTACCCTATTACCATTAATGCTTAATTTGCCGCCACTATAAATGATTACTCTTTAAATAAATAAACAGAATCGCGCATGCGTGATTCTGTTATATAAATCAGTTCTTATTCAGTTACAGGATTCTGCTCAAATATCGAAATAACCTGCTCAATATTACCAAACAACCTGCTGTCATATCTTTCGACTGCAGATATAATGAGTACATCCGCTCCCAAAATATCATTTGTACATGCTTCGGTATAGTCGCGATGAAGCAAAACACTCTGCTTAAAATCCTTGCAGATAAACGGTGCCATCAGTTCGCGGTAAGAATCAGACAGCATAACAAGTTTTTGATCATTTTCGCTTGTAGATGTAACTCGATTTATTTTTTCGGTTACATCAAGACCAGAAATCGTTATTTCAGGCTTATAGTTAACTATATAATCATAATCTTCCGGATAAGCATCCTGGCTAAGCCCTCCGAGAATAATTAAATCACATCTTGTATTAACTCTCTTTTTAACCGTTTGTTCCAATGGATTTGTAAGTTCCATCCCCATTACTTTATAGAGATGCTGCATGCCGATGAACGCTCCCATATGATTCCAATGTGTATCATATTTTGAGTATACCTGCCAATATGCATCTGCATTTTTCAAATCCTGCAAAGGATAAAGCAATGCATTTTCATGGTCGGCGTTTATATAATCAACTTCTCTTTGGACTCTTTTATATTCATCGTCTATAGTATAGGAAGGCATATATTCGCTGTATACCTGCTCCTTATTAGGAAAAATCATAAGATGCAGTTCTATGCCACGTTCGTCGCAAATACTGTATAGTTTTTCAACCAGCGCCTTCCTTTGAGCCAGAGTTTCCTCATCAAGAAGGCTCTGACCGCGATAATACGATATGCATCCGCTACTGTTATAAAAAAGCCAGTCGAACCTTCCCAAAACGGTATCGCCGGATACTGAAGGAGCTAAATACGATGTGTCTACAAGTTTGGGCTCGAAATCTTCTCTTAGCATTTTGTGACACACTTCGCACACATACTCGTTATATCCGTATGTCGTATAGGAAGCTGTTGAACTTCCTGTTAATGTTTTCACATGACCCAGGGCATCGATATTCTCAACTTCTTTGTAACCACAATCCGTGCAAACATTAATATAATAGCCCTGATTCTCGCAATCAGGTTCAACATAAGTATCAACGGAAAATGTATGCTCATGCTCAACAACAGTATCGGGATTGTTTTCAACAACTATTTCAGAAGAAGTTGTATTGTCAAACAAACTGTCAATGTTGTCAACTTCCTTCTTTGAATCTCCCGATTTATCAAACGCGGAAGAGACTTTAGAAAAAGCCGTTCTATAACTCTTTTCAAGTTTTCCCTCAACCGACTGATATCCATCGATAAAGAAATTCCTGAAGGGAGCCCTGTCATCAACAAAAGCCGCTAAAGAATCACCCGTTGAAAGAAGTTCTGTGGCATCAATCTCCGCCTTCTCACGATTTTCACCAGAAACATCACTAAGGCTTACAAATGTTTCGTAATCGGCAAGTCGTACTATCCCCCACATAATCCAGGGGCCGATAAGAAGAAGCATAAAGACCCAAATATAAAGTTTTTCCGATACCTTTTCTTTTTCTCTCACAATAACCTCTAAAACTGAAAGTAAATAAACGGATTATAAGTCCCGTTAATAAGATAAATCAAAGAAAGTGACAATAATGCAAGTGCAAAAATCCGACTAAAGAATCTGATTATCGGGTTTTGACCGTTAAGCCTGATTTTCTGAACAAAGCCACCAAATAAAGCTGCAATGACAAATGTGATAAGTGTCTTAGCTGACAATAACGAAAGAATCGTCTCTGAACCGTCGCCTGCTCTGAACAGATTTGAGATATAGTTTCCTGCCAGAACAATATTATCTGCCCTGAATACAATCCAAAGAATCGTCACTATGATAAAAGTCATTGTTCTTTTTACAAATCCGGACCTGATTTTTTTAAGAACGGCGCCTATAAAGAGTCTTTCGAGCACAAGAAGTATTCCGTACGAAACACCCCATACTATAAATGTCCAGTTCGCGCCATGCCAGATTCCCGTCAAAAGAAAGACAATCATAACGTTACGACAGGTTTTTGTCATTCCGTTACGGCTTCCGCCACACGGAATATATACATATTCCCTGAACCACGAGGAAAGCGAAATGTGCCATCTTCGCCAAAAGTCCTGTATGCTCTCCGCTCTGTATGGATAATTGAAGTTTTCCTTAAACTCAAATCCAAACATCTTACCGAGTCCTATTGCCATGTCCGAGTAACCGGAAAAATCATAATATATCTGAAACGAATAGCAAATTGCGCCAAACCATGCTATTAAAGCACCAAAATTGTCGGTTTCAAAATTCCATATAATGTCGGCCACTTCTCCCATTGTATTGGCAATAAGAACTTTCTTAGCCATACCAAAAGAAAAACGTGTAATACCGTCTGCGAATTTGGCCGTAGACTCTCTTCTGCCAATAATCTGTGCTTCAACATCTCTGTATTGAACTATTGGGCCGGCAATAAGTTGCGGAAAGAAAGATATATACAGTGCAAATTTAACAAAATCACGCTGAACATTTGCATTTTTACGATATACATCAATAACGTAGGAGAGCGCCTGAAAAGTATAAAAAGAGATTCCAACCGGAAGAAGAATTTCAGGAATATTCAAAAGTCCAAGTTTCTTAATATTAAAAATATCGACTATTTTCTCAACCAAATCATCAGATCCGTATAATACATTTTCAGTTACGATTCCAAAAAAGTTGAAATATTTAAAGAAAAAAAGAATAGATATATTTAACAGAATAATCAAAGTCAAAAACAATTTATTGACAACTGCTCTTTTATAATCCTTTGAGACAAGAAAACCACCCAAATAATTAATCAAAATAACAGCACCCATCAAAATAAGGTACTTTGCACCGCCGAGCGCATAAAAAAGAAGACTGAAAATCAGAAGAAGCACGTTGCGAACTTCCAATCTTCTGTCCGGCGTATATTTAAGCGGAATCATATAATAACATACTATGACAGTCGGCAAAAAACATAGTACAAAAAGTAATGAACTAAAAAGCATTTTTTGTTCCTTTACTCACAATAAAGTGTGTAATGCCTCAGCTCTTCGCAGAAGAAACAACACATATAAGTATATAAAAAATACTTTCCGTTTTCAATAAATCGACAAAAAAAGAAGGTGAAACCTTGCGATTTCACCTTCTTATCATTACTAACAGAATAATCAGTCTCTTACAATCATATTCTCTCTGTCTGCACCTGTACCGATTAATTTAACCTTTGTACCGGTATATTCTTCAATATATAAAATGTAATCTCTTGCTGCCTCGGGAAGTTCTTCAAATGTCTTGCATTTGGAAACATCACCGAATGCACCCTTAAACTCTTTGTAAACGGGTTTTGCCTTGTTAAGGAAGTCCTCGTTTGTTGAGAAATCGGTTGTTTCCACTCCGTCAACCTCGTATGCTATGCAGGCTTTAAAAGTATCAAAGTTGCCGATTGTATCAAGATGATTCAAATTAATGTAATTAACACCGTTTATATCAATTGCATACTTAAGTGTAACAAGGTCAAGCCATCCGCATCTTCTGGGGCGTTTTGTAACCGTTCCGTATTCGTGACCAAGTTCACGAATTCTGTCTCCTGTTGCATCCTTAAGCTCGGTTACATAAGGACCTTCTCCGACACGGCTTGAGTATGCTTTAATAACGCCGTATACATCGCCTATATCTCTTGCAGAAAGGCCTGTTCCGGTAAGAATTCCACCAATTGTAGGATTAGAAGAAGTAACAAACGGATAAGAGCCAAAGTCGATATCAAGCAATGTGGCCTGAGCTCCCTCAACTACCATATATTTGTCTTCTTTAAGGTATTTGTGAAGTAATGTAACAGTATCGCAAACATATTTTTCAAGTGTCTGCGCATAACCTTTATATGTATTAACTATTTCATCAGCGTCGCATGTAGGTTCGCCGGCAGCTGCCAAAAGTTCATTCTTAACGCTAACCATATGTCTTAAGTTCTCTTCGAAGTTAGGCTTATAAAGATCTTCCATTCTGAAGCCGCTTCTTTCATACTTATCGCAATAAGCCGGTCCAATACCATTCTTGGTAGTACCAATCTTGTTGGCACGCTTATTTTCAAGCATAACATCAAGACTTGGATGATAAGGCATAATTACATGAGCCTTATTGGATATCTTTAAGAACTTATCATCATCAATTCCATGAGACTTTAACAT
>JAZQOL010000012.1:0-19641 GCA_045627845.1 Lachnospiraceae bacterium
TAGTATGTTCCCCACATCCAGCTTCCTTCAGATTCGAGGTCGCCCTCGACACCCTTGCCTTCGGCTATATCCTTCCCACTACCAGGCGGATTCGGGACTTTAACCCGTTAGAAACGTGCGCCGCTAGGCGCACAATCAAAACAGGCTGAATATTGCTCATGGCAACATTCAGCCTGTTATTATTTTACTTTAGTTATATTCCCGTTTCTATGCCGGAGATTCAATGTTTTCAGACTTAGTATGTTCTTTATTACCCGAAGGTAAAATCTGAGTAAGTATAACTGCGCTGAACATGATAATGCAGCCTACTATTTCACGCATTGATAATCTTTCATGAAGGATGATAAATCCAAATATAACCGAAAATACTGATTCAAGACACATAACAAGTGATGCAACCGAAGCTTTAACCTTCTTTTGAGCTTCCATCTGAAGTGTATAAGCTACGCCGGAAGAAAGAATTCCCGCATAAAGAATCGGAAGCCAGCAATCTGCCACATCAGCAAGAACCGGTTTTTCAAGAATCATAGGTACAGCACTTATCGCACCCGCAACAAAAAACTGATAACAGGAAAGTTTAATGACATCTACGTGAGGGGCAAACTTTTCAACCGCGAGAATCTGAAGAGCAAAAAGTCCTGCACATGCAAAAAGCCACAAATCTCCTGTTTGAAGAACAATCTCTCCCTCCACGCAAAGAAAATACATTCCCACAACGGCAAGCGCAACACTGATCCATATATATTTTCCGGGCTTTTTCTTAAGCATTATCGAAAAGATTGGGACAAGCACAATATATAAAGCTGTAATAAAGCCTGCTTTTCCTGCGCTTGTTGTCATTATTCCAATCTGCTGTGTGGAAGTAGCGATAAAAAGAATAACTCCGCAGATTAAACCTCCAAGAACAAGATCCTTATCTTTCCATGGCGTAAGCACGCCTTCTTTCTTGTCCATAAACAACGCAGACGGTGCAAGCACCATAGCGCCGATAAAACATCTTAATCCGTTAAATGTAAATGGACCTACATATTCCATTCCTGCGCTCTGTGCCACAAAAGCCGCTCCCCAAATAACAGCGGTTAGCACGAGCATAAGTGTGTATCTAACATTGCTTTTCATAATCCAACTCTCCTTAAATCCAACTCATTTTATCAAATAGGATTTTAAAAGCAATATATCTGTGCTACCACTTTACAACGTTAAAACAACAGATTCAGGCCGGCATTATTCATTTACAATAATTCTGAAACCATACTCTCCCAAATCATTTCCTAACACATTGTTTTCAAAGAGGACCGAATAACCCCTCGGAATTTTATATGCTCTGCGTTTCTTTGTACCCAGATTACAGTCGGCAATCAATACTTTCCCATTCTTTTCCCTTTTGTATGTAAATATATCCCTTGAATGCCTTATAGACTCAAACGATCCGTAGTGAATCACTTCGGAAGTCTTTCTGTACGAAAGAATCTCTTTGTAAAAGTCCGTAATCTCAACGTCCGCATCCTGTTTCTTCGGCGCGTTTTCATTCCACGGCAAAAGAATTCGTGCGTGGTCTCTCGAACCCGACACTATAATATTAAAAGCCTCTTCGGGGCTCATCTTCTGAATAAGTTCCTCATAAAGATTCTTTGATTCAAGATCATCAAATTCACTCATTGAGTTAAATGTATAGTTTACCAACGCCATCTCATCTCCCTGATACAAAAATGGCGTTCCGGGAAGTGTCAGCTGCATAACAGCAAGAAGTTTTGCAAGAGGCCTTCGGCATTCAGGCTCCGGATTTACTTTGCTTATCATTCTCGGATTATCATGATTATTGTAAAACAGTGACATCCGACAATTATTGCCGTATTTGTAAGCCCATTCGGTCTGGTAATCACGATAATAATTCAAATCATATCGGTAATCCTCGAATCTTGTATGTCCGGGCGTTTCCAGATGGTCAAAAGAAAAAACCATATCAAGTTCTTTTCTTTCTTCTCCGGTTATAAGTCTGCACATCTGCATTCCGATTCCGGGCGTCTCACCCACGGAAAAGGCATCATACGGTTCAAACGCACGCTCTCTTATCTCATGAAGGCGTTCATGAAGATGTGGTCCGTAATAATATTTTTCAACGCCGGTAAAGCCCATAAGCCCACCGATGAAAGGATCCCCATTAGGAAGTCCTTCCGCTTTTGAAATATAGTTGATTACGTCCATTCTGAAGCCGTCAACGCCCTTTTCAAGCCACCAGCGAATCATATCGATGACATCATCGCGAAGGTCTTTATTGTCCCAATTTAAATCCATCTGTTTTTTTGAGAAAAGGTGTAGTGCCCATGTATCTTCTTTTTCATAATGATTCCAAGCCGATCCGCTAAAGAAAGATGTCCAGTTATTGGGTTCCTTATCGCCACCGTCTCTAAAGAAATAGTAATCACGATATTTTGAATTCCTGTCGGCAAGTGCCTTCTGAAACCATTCATGTTCATCGGAAGAATGATTTACCACAAGATCCATAATTAGTTTCATACCACGCTTATGAGTCTCCATAAGCAGCTCATCAAAGTCTTCCATCGTTCCGAAATCTTTATTTATCCCACGATAATCCCGAATATCATATCCGTTATCGTCCATGGGAGAATCATAAATCGGTGAAAGCCACAAAACGTCCACTCCAAGATTTTTAAGATAATCAAGCTTGCCTATAATTCCTCTCAAATCTCCGATGCCGTCTCCGTTCGAGTCAGCAAAAGAACGTGGATAAATCTGATAAAACACGGCTTCTTTCCACCATTTCTTCGTTATCTCTTTATTTCCGTCCCCGGGAACATCAGTCTCCGTATTCAAAAGCATTAAAACCGCGTCAAAAAAGTCCGAGCCAATTTTCTTTTTAGCCAGTTTCTCGATTGTTCCAAGCTTAAGATTTCCTATTATCGGATTGGTAACTGCCTTTTCACTTTTCCCTATCTGCAAAAGAAGTCGCGAAATAACATCATGCCCTATCGGATTATTATATATTTCCCTGATTCTCGAATTTCTGTCCATTAGTCCACTCCCCTGATTTCAACCGTTTCAACTTTTCTTCGAACTATATCCGCAAACTCGTTTAGTTTATCAATGCCATACGCAGTAAATCCCGGACAGATTACTCTGTCAGAATCAACATAGCTCTGCAGGTAATACCGGTTTGCCCCCGATATCATATCTGCTATCTCTTCAAAGCTTCTTTCGTTGTGCAGTTCTTTTACAACCGTTGTCCTGAATTCATACGGAATTTCCCCACAAATAAGGAATTCGACGCTTTCTTTTATAATGTCTTTGTCTATCGGAACACCTGTCACTTTTGAATAATCCGAAAGAGAAGCTTTAATGTCCATTGCAACATAATCGACAAGTCCTTCCTTGCACATTTTCTTGAGAACATCGGGTTTATACCCGTTTGTATCAAGTTTCACAAGAAGTCCCATATCCTTAAGTTTCCCGGAAAAAGAAAAAATGTCTTTTGAAAGAGTCGGTTCGCCCCCGGTAATACAAACGCCCTTTGTAATCCCTTTTCTTTTGGTAAGGTGAGCAAATACATCTTCTTCAGGTATTAATGGCTGTCCGCCCGGATTCAGCACAAGATCGGCATTATGGCAAAACGGACATCTGAAATTACAGCCTCCCGTAAAAACGGTTGCCGCCACAATTCCCGGGTAATCCAATAAAGTTGTCTTATTAAAACCATGAATCTGCATTTGATATTATTCCTCAAAATATAGTATAGTAACCTTAGTTGTTACCTATCATAACGATAACAATATTTAATCACAGTATATCACGCGGGATTGTTTTTGTATGAAGAAAGTACTTTCTACCGATGAAAAATTCATGAAAGAAGCCTTGAAAGAGGCAAGAAAAGCCTATCGTCTCGGAGAAGTTCCGATAGGCTGTGTTATTGTCTATGAAGGGAAAATCATCGGAAGAGGCTACAACAGAAGAAACACCGACAAAACAACTCTTGCTCACGCCGAAATATCAGCAATCAAAAAAGCATCAAAAATCATCGGAGACTGGCGCCTGGAAGGATGTACTCTTTACGTAACGCTTGAACCGTGCCAGATGTGCAGCGGAGCAATAATACAGGCAAGAATTGACAGAGTTGTCATGGCTTCCATGAATCCAAAAGCAGGTTGTGGAGGTTCTCTTCTGAATATACTTCAAATGGACGTATTCAATCATCAGGCAGAGGTAACACGCGGAATTCTCGATGAAGAATGTTCAGCACTTCTTACATTGTTTTTCAAAGAGTTGCGTGTTCGCAACAAGCTCGAAAAAGCTATGAAAAAATTAAACGATTGACTTTTTTTCACGCATCTATTATTATTACATGGCTACACTAAATACCGTATCTTCACGGTCGCCAGGTGTCGCATATGAGCATTTCGGTCTCGCGCAATGGAAATCCACGAACCGTGTCAGGTCGGGAACGAAGCAGCACTAAGAGGAAGCTTCTATGTGCCGCGAGGACGCCGGAATGTTCGCGACATCTGACGGCTATGTGGATACGGTATTTTCTTATTTATTCATATAACATTAACACTCAACTTTCGGGCGGATTATTCACCATCAAATTGGAGATTTCTATGTCTTTTTCTTCAAATTTCAACCCATTATCGCTATACAAAGAATGTACTCTCTGCCCGCGCAACTGCAAGGCAGCAAGGCTCGACGGGAAATCCGGTATATGTTGCGAAAGCTCTGAACTTTTTGTTTCAAGAGCAGCCCTCCATATGTGGGAAGAGCCCTGTATAAGTTCCTCTTCCGGTTCCGGAGCTGTTTTCTTTTCAGGATGCTCTCTGCACTGTGTTTTCTGCCAGAATCATGACATATCGGGAGGAAAAGTCGGAAAGGTCATCGATGTTAACCGCCTTTCCGATATTTTCCTCGAATTAGAAAAACAGGGTGCAGTTAATATCAACCTTGTAACTCCCACCCATTACATTCCTCATATAGTTTCAGCTGCAAAGCAGGCTCGAAAGCAGGGACTTTCAATACCTTTTGTCTACAACTCAAGCGGTTATGAAAACCCTGATTCGCTTAACCTTCTTGACGGAATTGTTGATGTCTTTCTTCCTGATTTTAAATACTTTGAAGAAAATACAGCATCTTTGTTTTCTAAAGCATCAGATTATCCTCTTCGTGCAAAAGAATCCATCGATAAAATGTACGAGCTTGTCGGCGCTCCTTTATTTGATTCTTCAACCGGAATCATTAAAAAAGGCGTTATAGTAAGAGTTCTTGTTCTTCCGGCTCACACAAATGAAGCAATAAAAATTGTCCGCTATCTTCATGAAAGATACTCGGACAACATTTATATAAGCATTATGAGTCAATATACTCCCATTTCAACAATCATCCCCGCCTCACCGGAGTACGACTGTCTTCGCAGAAGCCTTACAAAGCGAGAATACGGCAAAGTAGTCAACGCTGCCCTTGAAATGGGTATTAAAAACGCCTTCATCCAGGACGGCTCCGTAAACAAAGAATCATTCATACCTGACTTCGACTGTAAAGGTGTCTGACCACGTCCCCCACATTGGGCAAAGAACCGGATTCTTATTCCAGCGAATCGAGGTACTTGACGTAATTTACGACCATGAGGGCTATTTTAAATGTAAGGGCATCGTCGAAAGTTCTCACATCAAGCCCTGTTGCTTTTTGAAGCTTTTCAAGGCGATATACCAAGGTATTTCGATGAACAAACAACTGTCTGGATGTTTCTGAGACATTAAGATTATTCTCAAAAAATCTATTAACGGTTGTAAGGATTTCCTCATCGATCGACTCCGGAACTCCGTCCTTAAATATTTCATCAATAAACAAGTGGCAGAGATTCTCGGGAAGCTGATAAATAAGTCTTCCGATGCCCAGTGAAGAATACGAAATTATATCCTTCTCTGCATAGAATATTTTACCAACGTCAAGTGCAAGCTTTGCTTCCTTGTATGATTTAGAAACATCTTTAAGTTCATTAACCTTTGATCCGAAGGAAACCTTAACCTTAAGCATCGCTTCGGTATTAACGATATCAACTATAGATTCGGCAACAGAAGCATAGTCTTCATAACCTTCATAGTCTGTAACATTCTTAATAAGAATGATATTCTTCTCATCTACGGCGGTGAGATAATCACCTGCCTGCTGTGAAAACATTCCCTTAAGAACTTCCATCGCGGAATTGTCTTTTTCAATTCTTGCTTCGATAAGATATACCACTCTCGGTGCATTAACATCGATGTGAAGTTTCTTCGCACGATTATAAATATCCACCAGCAAAAGATTATCGAGCATAAGATTCTGGAAGAAATTGTTGCGGTCAAACTTTTCTTTATATGCAACAAGAAGGGCCTGAATCTGCGATACAGCGATTTTAGCAATCATATACACATCTTCCGACATTCCCTTAGCTATCAAAATATACGTAAGCTCATCATCATCATAGATTTTAAGAAGATGATGCATCCCAATGACCTGTGAATCCGCAGGCGATGCAGCAAATGAATCAATGAACTCTCTTGAAATATCGCTCGGTTCAAATGTCGATGCAATTGTCAGTCCTTCAAGATCATATACACAAAAATCTATTTTGGTAATGTTCTTAAGATCTTCAATACTTGTCTGAATAATAGAAGATGTGATCATTGTTTTCCTCCGAAATATAATCACTTATATTTTATGATGCCAATAGTGATTTTACAAGACAGCAGGCAACAAATAGTTTTTATAGATAAAAAAAGGGCATCGGTTAAACCGATGCCCTAAAGCAATTACTAGTTTGTAATAACCTGTTCTGTCTCTTTGTCGAATACGTGAATCTTTTCAACATCAAGAGCAAACTTGATAGCGTCGCCAGGTCTTGAAGATGTTCTGGAATCAACTCTTGCAGTAATCGGGAACTCATCAAGATCGAAGTATAAGTAAACTTCAGCACCAAGTAATTCGTAAACCTTAACGGTTGATTCGAATACGCTGTTAGGAGATGTTTCAATAAACATCTGTGAATCATATACGTCTTCAGGACGGATACCAAATGTAACTGTCTTTCCGTCATAACCGCCATCGATAAGCTTCTTGGACTTAGCTGCAGGAAGAGGAATAGACTTTCCGGCGATGTTAAGGCAAGCAACATCACCCTTAACTTCTACAACTGCATCAAGGAAGTTCATCTGAGGTGATCCCATGAATCCTGCTACGAATAAGTTGCAAGGCTTCTCGTAAAGGTTCTGAGGAGTATCAACCTGCTGGTTAACACCATCTTTCATAACTACGATTCTTGTACCAAGTGTCATAGCTTCTGTCTGGTCATGTGTAACGTAGATGATGGTTGTACCAAGTCTCTGATGTAACTTAGCAATCTCAATACGCATCTGAACACGAAGCTTTGCATCAAGGTTTGAAAGAGGTTCGTCCATGAGGAATACCTTAGGATTACGAACGATAGCACGTCCCATAGCTACACGCTGTCTCTGTCCACCTGAAAGAGCCTTGGGTCTTCTGTCAAGAAGGGGAGTAAGGTCAAGAATCTTAGCAGCTTCTTTAACCATCTTATCGATTTCATCCTTCGGAACTTTTCTTAACTTAAGTCCGAAAGCCATATTGTCATATACAGACATGTGAGGGTACAGAGCGTAGTTCTGGAATACCATTGCGATATCTCTGTCCTTGGGCTCAACGTCGTTAACAACTCTGTCGCCGATTCTTAATTCACCTGAAGAAATATCTTCAAGACCTGCAATCATACGAAGTGTAGTAGACTTACCACATCCTGAAGGTCCAACGAAGATGATGAATTCTTTATCTGCAATCTCAAGGTTGAAGTTCTTAACAGCTTCAAAACCGTTGGGATAAACTTTGCAGATGTTTTTCATTGATAAACTTGCCATAATTATCCTCCTAATAATACGGGTATACCCCAAAAATCTATTAACAGTATATTAAAAACAATCCCTTATTACCATACTACATTTAACCAAAAATTTAGCTCAACCTTGTAGAAAATGACGATAAACAGAACGCATCACGGTTCTCATGTACATCTTATCCAAAGGATGAGCTATTTAATATACATATTCACCATAAAACTACTTTTTCATGGTTTCATTATAGAAAACAAGCTGGTTCTTTCCACGCTTCTTTGCTCTGTAAAGAGCCTGATCCGCTGCAACATAAAGATCCTTGAAATTTCTTGCATCATCAGGGAAAATGGCCGCTCCAATACTTGCCGAAGCAGAATACTTAACGTAATCTCCACCTGCTTTAAAGTCATGGAAAAATCTCGTAATACGATTCGCCTCGCGCTCAACTATAAGGTCATCGTTAACGTCCTTTAGAAATACCATAAACTCATCTCCGCCGGTTCGTCCTACAATATCGGTAGTTCTGAATTCCGTTCTTATTTCTTTTCCCAAAGTCTTAAGAAGTGTATCACCAAAAGCATGTCCCATCGTATCGTTTATCTTCTTGAAGTTATCGATATCAAGAATAAACATCATGGCACGTCCGCTCGGATTGTCTTCAAGATACTCCTGAATCTTTCGTTCTGTAGCCACTTTGTTGCTAAGTTCGGTAAGAAGATCGGTATCAGCCTTATCTTCAAGAATACGGCCTCGTTCTTTACTTTTAATGGAAGAAAGAACTATCGTGCTCACAACAAAAATGGCAAATACCGTGAATACAATCGCAAGCTTAATAACCGTACTTTTCACTGTTGCAAACCCGGACTCAACGAGTTTGTTGAACTGATTTTGCCTTATACCAAACAGAAGATATAAGTCATAATTTCCAACCTTAGAGCACAGCAATGTCCTGAAATCGCCTTTATAGTTGCATTCAATTGCGCAGTTATCTCCGTTTACCATCTTCAATCTGAAAGAATTAAAGTTTTCATTCTTGCCGATTCCCTGTGAAACAGCACCGAATACATTTTTGTCCCGTAGAAACATGCTGTCGATATCCGAATATCTTTCAAAAGTCCCCTGAATCATTCCGTCTTTATTTATTGCAACAAGAAATGATGCATCTTCAAATCCGGATAATTTAAACATCCTCATGACATCCGAATAATTGATTGTGCAGACGATGAATCCACCATCACCAAGTTCGGTATAAGCAGCAAACGCCGTGTTTTTTACTCCGTCATATTCATATGTGACAGTATTAACCGGGGCCGCGGGGTCAAAAGAAAAATCTCCGAAGGCCTTTTCAAAATCGTCCAATCCTTTATTGTCACACACGAACCCGTTCTTATCAAAAAACATTACATGAGAAACATAAGTCCCGTCTATGATAATCTGAGCGAGCCCTTTTACATAATCATCATTATATTCAAGATTATTGGAAGTAATCTCATACGAAAGCATTTCTGCTTCTTTTAACGCAGCGCTAAGCTCTGCATTGAGTTCACCTGTCCAAGACGAAGTATACACGCAAAGCTTATCACGGCTTTGTAGTTTTGCAGCCTTTCGGCCGTCTCCCACAAACCTGATCAAAATGATAAAAATAATAGTCAGAAACGCAACTCCAATAAGCAGCCAAGAAAGAATCGGGCCCCTAACCTGTCTGTTGTCTTCCATCAGTCCTCCGTTTCCACGGTTCCCTCCGTGGTATCCCCGTTATCCACGTCTTCATCCTGTCCGCCAACCGTCCAGGAAAAATCATCATTTTCAATCTGTGCGGTTTCGGGTTCAAATCGTCTGAAAACGCTGCTGTAAAGCTTGGCGCAAACATATCCGGGTGCGCCAATCCAAAATAGAGCCACAAGGGGAATCAGCCATCCCATGGCACCATACTTAAGCACAAAGAATATAATGGCAGGAGGTAAAAGTGTGACAAGAACCATCACAACCGTTCTCGGAAGTGCAAGTATACTCATAAAGAACGCATTTTTTACCGTACCTTTTATTGTGTTTTCAAAGTGCGAAAGAATAGGAAAAACATAAAGCAACGTGCAGTACAAAAGAACCGACGCAGCAGTAAGTGTTGCAAACATAAACGTCTTATTTTCCATGAGATCAAGGAATCTGAAATCAAGGTAAAGAATCACAATGAAAACAACTGAAATAAGCCAGATAATTGTCGACTGACGGAAGTTTAGTTTAAAAGACTTAAAATAGTCTTTTGTAATATATCCTTCCTCGTCGCGTGCCATCTTAAGAAGCACATAATGAAGCGCCGTCATTGCTGCTCCCGCCGTAACTATCGGCAAACAGAGCATAATTGTCAAAAAATTCAGCCAAAGAATATCTGTCATCTTATTCAGAAATCTCATCAATGGGCTGTCCAAACTAAAAAATTTCATAACTCTCTTCCATTCTCTTTTATTTCATCTGATTATACATAGCTGCATAATTAGCCTGAAGCTTTTTATACACGGAAAGCATTTCTTCGGATCGCTTTGCAACGCTTCCCATTATTTCGTCGTAATAACTTATTGCATTTCTTACAACATCATGTCCAAGCTTTCCTTTGTCAGATTCTTCCTTAAGTATCGAAATAACAACTTCCTTAGGCTTGGGATCTCTGAAACTTCTCGGATTTGTAAGACCTGTAATTGTATCTGCTACCTGAAGAATCTTCATCAAATCGCTCATCTGATGTTCTTTAATCTTTCGAGGATATCCGCTTCCGTCACCTCTTTCATGATGTGAAGAAATAATATCCAGTATATCCTCGTCCACACGTCCTCTGAGTATAGACTCAAGAGTTTCAACATGATTCCTAAGATTCTTCATCTCATCATCTGTGAGTTTACGCGGAGCCTCAATTATTTCTTTGTCAATCGAACACATTCCGGCATCATGAAGCAGCGCCGCATAATACAGCTTCTCGAGGTCCTGAACCGAGAGATTCATCTTTTCTCCCAGCATCTGGCACACCTGAGTACACGTAACCGTATCAAGCATTGTGTATTCGCTTCTGAAGCCTATCATATACATAAGTCCCACAAGGAAATCTTTCTTTTCCTCGTTGGTAAAAATCAAATAGTCAAACAGTTCTGCCAGTTCCTGCTTATATTCGCCGGTCGACAGTTTGTCAAACATGTTGTACTTTTTTTCTGCCTGGTAAAGCAAATCCAAAGCTTTGGCGGAATACTTAATATTTGCCTGCTTCTTGAGCATTAAAATATCAAACTTTTCGCCGAGGATATTGGAAAAGATGTCCATTCTTTCCGCTACCGCAAGGCAATTTACAACATCAGAAAACTCATATTCCGTTTTGGGTACCTGCGGATAATCCATATGGTGGTAAAGAATAATCTTCGCACGATCCTTAAATGGGGTAAGATACGAAAGATAGAGGTATCCGTAAATCGAATGAGGCATAACATGCTTTGTCTCATATGTAAGTCTGTCGACTCCTGTGTCCGTATAAAGTGCACCCAAATCATGTATTGTTGCAAGAAACCCGAACTCAGCAAGTTCGTACATCTCATACTTATCCAGGCACTGGAGCATCTTGTATAAAATATAAGCGGTTCTTGCCCCATGATCCGTTACCTTTGGATCAAAGCACTTAATAATATCTCTTGCTATATAGTAAATATCCCTGCTTCGAACAAGCTTCATATACTCATATCCTCATTAGATGTAATCCGTTTGCAGTTCATTTTATCGTCTGAAGACAACGCATAGGCTGATAAATTATTCCGTCGCTTTTCTTGATATCGTCGGTTTTAATAAATCCAAGTTTCTCGTAAAAGTTCACGGCATAAGGAGCCGAATTAACCGTCATTTGCTTTCCGCCCACAACGTAACGGCTCTGAAGAAAAGCCAGAAGTTTTCTTCCTACACCCATTTTATGATAATTCTCATCAACAAAAAGCAGCGATATGTGATTACCGGTGCGAAGCGTTGCAACCCCGATTACCTGTTCTCTGCTTTTTGCCACCGCCATCTTATATTCTCCGGAAAGAAACATCTTAAACAGTTGCTCTCCCGAAATAAATTGAAGGAAATTCTCGGTTCCTTCCTTACCGTAATCCGGTGCTTCGTACTTTAGAAAGGTTTTCCACGCAATCTCCATCGCAGGTTCCCAATCGTCCGCTTCTGCTTCCCGAATGCTAATTTCTGTTTCCATCGATTATCCACTCATAAATGTCGTTGTAAACAGTTTCTTTATCTGTTTCGTTTAAAAGCTCATGCCTGTCGTTTTCATACAATTTAATTGAAACCTTCTGCATGCCTTCTGAAATGTATGAATCATACACCTTCTTCGGTGCTGCTCCGTAATCGCCGACAGGGTCATCCGTTCCGCTGATAATAAACACGGGAAGTGTAACAGGCATCTTTTCGATATTGGATTTTTTGTGAAGTCTGCCTACAAGCTCAGCAATCGCTTTGAAACCGTTTCCCGTAAATACAAATCCGCACAAAGGATCTTCTATATATTTATCGACAGATTTTTCGTCTTTAGAAAGCCAGTCACTGTCTGTTCTCGGATTTCTTATTTTCTTAAGGTACGATCCCATACCGAATTTATTAATGAGAGTACAAGGCTTAGCTTCCTTACCGATAAGCCCGGCAATAAAGCACATCACCTTTGCAGCAACTACAGCTGCTTTGGGCTGCATTCCGGTACCACAAATAATTGCTCCGTCTATTCCCTTTCCGTACTGGAAAAGATAATTTCTGAGTATAAAGGAGCCCATTGAATGCCCCATAATATAGTACGGAAGTTTCGGATACTTCTCCTGTGTCAATTTCTTAAGTCTGTGAACATCTCTTACCAAAACAGTCGCAGGATCCTTTTTGCACATATAACCGTATCTTCCGTCGGCAACACTCTTTCCGTGTCCGAGGTGATCCTCTGCCGTGACAAGAATTCCTTTATCAGCAAGAAACTTTGCAAAGTCCTCATAGCGTTCTATGTGTTCCGCCATCCCGTGGACAATCTGAAACACGCAAACGGGCTCCGAATCCGGAATCCATCTTATTGCACGAAGCTTGGATATACCGTCTCTTGATTCAAAGAAAAACTCTTCTTTTGTCATAGCAAATCCTCCAAAATGTGGGATACAATACAGTCCCCTATATTATATCCCACAAATTGATTGTTAGCAAATTTCCGCTCCTGCAGGCATCTCTCTTTCAGGAGTCATAAGAGAAAGTTTTCCGTCCTGGTCCTCTGCGCAAAGAAGCATACCTTCGGATAAAACTCCGGCAAGTGTTGCAGGCTTTAAGTTCACGAGAACCATTACCTTCTTACCAACCATTTCTTCTGCCGTGTAATGCTGTTTTATTCCGGACACAATCTGCTTGACCTGATTTCCGATTTTAACCTGAGAGCAAAGAAGTTTCTTTGACTTAGGAACTTCTTCACATTTTATTATTTCGCCGACAGCAAACTGAAGTTTTGCAAAATCATCGTATGTAATCTCGGGGCGAACCTCGAGTTCAATGACGTTTTCATCTTCTTTTGCAGGTTCTTCCAATGCTCCGACCTCAGCCTTCTGAATTGCTGCAATTCTTTCTGCCTCAGCATAAACGTCTTTAATATCGAGCCTTGCAAACAGAATCTCGGGAGTCTCCGTAACCTTCGTACCCGACTTAAAAAGGCCGAACTTGTCAAGGCTTTCAAAATCTCTGAGTTCTGTGTTTAACTGTTTTGCAATCTTCTCAGCTGTTTCGGGAAGGAAACATGAAAGAAGGCTTGCTCCGATACTGATGCTTTCGCAAAGGTTGTAAAGAACCGTAGCAAGGCGGTCTTTCTTTGCCTCATCCTTTGCAAGAACCCAGGGCTCGGTTTCATCAATATATTTATTGCAGCGTTTAAACAATGTAAATATCTCGGTTATCGCATCAGCAACATGAAGATCTGACATTTTTGCGGAAACTCGGTTATAAGTATCCGTTGCAACTGCGATAAGATCGTCATCCACTGCGTCTTTTACATTTTTATTTTCAACAACTCCGCCAAAATATTTGTTGCTCATGGAAATTGTTCTGTTTACAAGATTCCCGAGAACATTTGCCAAATCTGCATTGATTCTTTCAGTCATGAGATCCCATGTAATGGAACCGTCATTTTCAAAAGGCATTTCATGAATCATGAAATATCTTACGGCATCCACGCCAAAGAAACGTGCAAGGTCGTCGGCGTAAAGAACATTTCCTTTTGACTTACTCATCTTGCCATCACCTGATAAAAGCCAGGGGTGACCGAATACCTGCTTAGGTAAAGGCTCGCCGAGAGACATAAGGAATATAGGCCAGTAAAGAGTATGGAAACGAACAATATCCTTACCGATAAGGTGGAGGTCTGCAGGCCAATATTTCTTGTACTGTTCAGTAGAATTACCCTCTGCATCATAACCTATTCCGGTAATGTAGTTTGAAAGAGCATCAAGCCATACATAAACGACATGCTTGTTATCAAAATCAACGGGAATACCCCATTTAAATGAAGTTCTTGATACGCAAAGGTCCTGAAGTCCGGGAAGAAGGAAATTGTTCATCATCTCGTTCTTTCTTGCAACAGGCTGTATAAACTCGGGATGAGTGTTGATATGCTCGATAAGCTTAGCTGCATATTTGCTCATTTTGAAGAAATATGCTTCTTCTTTTGCAGGCTTAACCTCACGTCCGCAGTCAGGGCACTTTCCGTCCACAAGCTGAGACTCTGTCCAAAACGACTCACAGGGAGTACAGTAAAGGCCCTCATAAGCGCCCTTGTAGATATCACCCTTGTCATACATCTTCTTGAAAATCTTCTGAATCTGCTTCTCATGATCTGCATCAGTTGTACGTATGAACTTATCATAAGAGCAGTTAAGGCAGTCACAAATGTCCTTAATCTCGCCCGCAACACCGTCAACAAACTCCTTTGGAGTAACGCCTGCCTCAGCAGCCTTTAACTCAATCTTCTGTCCGTGCTCATCGGTTCCGGTCTGAAAGAAAACATCATAACCGTCTTTTCTTTTGAATCTTGCGATTGCATCCGCAAGTACAATCTCATAGCTGTTTCCGATATGAGGCTTACCTGAAGTGTAAGCAATCGCTGTTGTAATGTAGTACTTTCCTTTGTTCATTCTTATCATCCTTTCTTAATTCATAACGGAATCCCGCTTGTCGGATTCTTGAACAAAGCATATCGCTCGCGATATGCCCGCGCCGAGCGCGTGTTGCGTCAGCAACTCCTTTCCTTTCGCGCGAGTGTGCATCCTCGCGGAGCGTTTTTTATGGGAAGTGCGTAGCAATTTCCATAAAAAAAGTCTTCCCGTGCAATTGCACGAGAAGACGTATTAAACGTGTTACCACTTCTCTTTATCCATGCCTCACGACATGAACCTCTTAAGGTACAAGCATACCCTGTCGCTATAACGGGCGATCCCGTTGCAGCCTTGCCTTACGGTTCGGTGCACTGCTCAGAAGCCATCTTCGGTATAACTTGCATCGGGCCTCTCAGCTAACAGCCCTTCTCTGTGGATGTTTACTATACTTACTCTCTTCATCATTGCGTTTAGTATATACAAAATAAGTAGCATAGATGAAGTGCTTTGTCAACATTTCTTAGTTATCGGAGTAGGAAAAGAACAAGGGCGTATAACCTTTCTGCATTATAGTTTTATAGTTTTCATATTCAGCGAGGTCGATTACTTTTCCTTTTTCATACCCATCATCGGAATTATCATTGTCGCCAATTTCTTGATTTGAATGCATCACAAAAAACAGCGCACCATCATAATCTTTAGGGCACCTTAACGTATATGTATATGAGCCAGACAGATAATCATCAGCCATGTAATGACTTATTCTAAGCTCAACATCAAGGTTTCCGTCCTTTGTGGGTAAGGAATATGGCTCAAACACATCGTACTCAGATGTGTTATTAAAACAATAACCTGTATTCCTGTCAACAAACGATATACTTATTGAATAGCGCTGATAAGCAAACGACCAGTTAGTAAGGTCCATATCCATCGTAGCCGTTACCAGCTTATAATTTTTATCTTCGGTATCCATCCCCTCTGTAATCTTAATGTCAAAAGGTAACTCAAAATCATCTACATCAAAAATAATACCGGTTTCCTTATTTCGGCTGTACTGCGTTGCCAAAAAGCTATTGCTTCCCTGCTTTGAGACCACATGTCCCTCTTTTTCCATAAATGAAGGTATCTTCTCACCCTCGGTAATTCCGCACGCTTCGCATGTAGCAGGCGCAACATATGTTGCCTCTAAAAACCTGTGGCCAAGCGCTTCCCCTTCTGTTGCCTTACAACGGCTGCAGGTTTTGGGCTCGGTACATGTTGCTTCACGATAATCATGTCCGAGTGCCTCGCCCTCTGTCTCCCCACATTCTTCACAGGTTTTAGGAGAATTACAGTCAGCGTCTTTCCAAACATGGTTATGTCCGCAACCAGCCAGCACACATACGCATAATAATGCAATTAAATAACATACTTTTCTTTTCATATTTTCCCCTTTTATTCTTCATTGATTGAAACGTTTATCTCTGCCATTTTCTCAAGAACGTTCTTCTCTCCGTGAACATCAACGCTTGCAGCTACACATTCGAGGTAGACCGTCATGTTCTTCTCAGCCTTTTCCTTAAATTTCAGTTTAAGAACCGCGCTGTCGTTTCCGGAAGGAATGATTGTTGCTGAAATGGAACTTTTTGTTCCCGGTGTCATTGGCTTAGCAACAAAGAGCCACACAAGATCTTCCCCACCCGAAACGTTAAGACTTATATCTATTTCTTCAGATTTATTCACGTACCACGTAGGTACATTTACATCGCCGTTTATGTGAAGTTTTCCGCGTTTTCTCTTAATTCCGACTGCCTGAGCAACCGTATTCTCTACAACTCCGCCGACTCCGGCCAAAGCAATTGATGAAGCAACACAGGTACCGAGAGCTATAGCAACCTTTGTAACTGCATCTTTAGCATCACTCTTCGCGGTAACGGTTTCTTCCTTTTCGTTACCTTTATTATCACTTACGGATTCGGAAGCAACATTTTCATCAGTTTTATTTCCCGTTTCTTCAGTTGCCTCTCCTAAAGTAGTACCACCGTCCTCAGCAACTTCCTCTTTTTCCGGCTCTGTTACAGGGCGCGTAGGTACCGGTTCATCTTTGAACTTGTAGGAACCGATAACAGTGTAAAATTCGTTTGGCATATCATCGGGCATCAGATATATATACGAGAGTTCATCGTAACCGGCCACCGTTTCATAAACGGAACCCAACCATTCAGGGGAATATTCATGAATGATTTCTTTTTCCCCTATAAATCCCCTACCTTCAACGCTAAAAGCCGAAACATCCGGATAATAATCATATAAAGTGCCTGTTGCCGTTCCATAGTATGTCGTGCCGGCAGGAACCGCGTATGCCGTTATTGTCTCGACGCCGGCGCCATCTCCACGACCTCTGTCACATAACAAACTTACAACCGGAATCTCATCAACATCTATTCCGGTGACAAACAGTTTCATACCATCTTCACCGATTAGTTTTCCCGCCGGTTCTATTCTTTCGGTCCTTTTTCCGGACGACTTAAGATCATACAAATGCTCAGCAGACTTAGGAACAATCAATGCACAGTCGCAATTCATATACCCTGACATATTCAGGCCAAACATACTGATTTCGCCGTATTCGAACATGCCGTTTTCACCGTAATCATAAGCATATATGTCTTCGCCCACGCAAAAAGATATGTTGCTTCCCTTATATGTATCCTGATAGAACAAGGTATTACTATCCCAGGAAGAATCATATACCCAGTATGAAAATCCCGAACATGTTATTTTCACGCCGTCCGGCACCACATAAACAGGTATATCATCAGTAACGTAACCCGTTCCGGCTCCTATAATAGCTGCTTTTGCAAGATATGCTTCTTCAATATCTCCAAGCGGACAGTCGATCTGCGCAAGTTTTCCGTTATTAAACTCAACAATTGTCACACCGTTGCTTTCACTCATTAGGACACCTTCAGCTTCTGCCTTTAATGATATTGAAGCCAAAGAAAGCATAATGATTAATCCTGCAACCGAAGCATTTCTGTTTTTCTTTTCCCCCGAAAGGAAAAATACAAGCAAAAATACAAGTGTCATTGCACCACCGACATAATATCCGATATGTTTTACGGGAATCAAAAGGATGAACGGCGTAATAAAACATCCCAAAGCAAGCCCATTAAAATTACTTATAACCAGGTCTCCGTTGATAGTTTCTTTTTCTTTTCTTGCGAAAATAGAATTAACAACCGCCACAAAAAAACCTCGCTTTTCAACAAGCTGGCCTACCATAACAGAGAAAAGAACAAATGCCGAAAATGAATTAATGAATCTTCCGTCACCGGAGAAAAACGTGCATGCGATAACCGATGCCCCGATTCCTACAATACCAAGGCTGAAAACATTCAGCGACTTTCCTTTTATGCTGAAAACAGACTCAATGTAGTTGTTATACTTTTTAGCCGCTTCGGTAAACTCTTTCTTTATATAGTACATCTTGACCTTAAGAGGTCCCTTATGCATAAACATTGTAACCAAAACATTATTTATGCCGATAAGTATTATTACTCTCGCAATAGTTCCGCCTATTGAGGATGCACCGTTCATGGGAAGTGCAGCGCCGGTGAAATAGCTTAATATCGCAAGTCCGACATTATAAATCCCTCGTTTGGTAAGATAACCAATCAGTGTCCAAAAACCACCCATGATAATAATCATGTACCACATTGCCAACGTTTTCTTTAGACCGTCGACAATGCCCTTAAAAAAAGCCTTCATACCTAATTCCCCCAACCATAACAAAAACAGCTGAAGTATGTTCAGCTGCAAAACAAATCGAACATAAGTTCCGCCATTCAAACCGGCACCCCTTACTTATGTTCTTTAAAGGTTAACAAGTTGTTTTATTAGGATATACCTGTCAAGGTATATCCTAATCTGATATGCGTAGTGTATCAGAGCGCGCGCACGCAAAAAAAAGACCACCGAAATCGGTGGTCTTAATTACGCATTTGCTAAATGTAAATTAATCCTGAACGTAAGGCATAAGAGCGATGTGTCTAGCACGCTTAACAGCTACTGTTAATGCTCTCTGATGCTTAGCGCAGTTACCTGTGATTCTTCTGGGAAGAATCTTACCACGCTCTGATACGTATCTCTTTAACTTAGCTACGTCCTTGTAATCAATTGTATTATCCTTGCCACAGAAAACGCAAACTTTCTTACGTCTGCGGATAGCACCCTTTCTTCTCATAGGTGCATCGGACTTGTCGCCTTTATCAGCTTTATTGAATGCCATAATTTGCCTCCTATTTATCTTGTAGGTTGTGCAAATGGAAGATCGTCATCAATTCCTTCAGGAATATTCATGAAACCCTCATTTGCCATCTGAGGACGGCTAGGTGTGCTTGCAAATCCCTCACTGCCTGAGCTTGAGCTCTTGCTCTCTGCAACTTCCTGGTCCTCTGCAACAACGTCAGTAGTATAAACCTTCTGACCATCTTTATTAGTGTAGCTACCAGTCTGAATACGTCCGGTTACAACGACTTTGGTGCCTTTGTGTAAATACTTCTCTGCGAACTCTCCAGCTTTTCAGCACCCAACGATGTTAATGACCTCAGCAGTCTGCTCATTTTCGTTACCTCTTGAAGCAC
>JAZQOL010000013.1:0-83217 GCA_045627845.1 Lachnospiraceae bacterium
ATGTTGCAAACGAGGCATCAAGCCTTGTCCGGAGCAACTGTTTGAGAAAAAGTTGTCTTTATAACTTTTTCGAGTTTTCGAAGGACAAGGCCAATCGAAGATGCTGAGTGCAACATTTAGAAAATAGCAAACCGGTGATCCGAAATCGAAAAAGACAGTTTTCTTCGAAGGCAAAACTCAAACAGTCTTTTAACGCGCGCTTAAAGCCGGAGCTAAAACATCAAGAAAAACTAAGCTTTGCCTCCAAAGAAGACGCCAAGAATATGCAGTCTTGCTTTTTGCAATGCAAGCATTAGTATTTGCGTGCATCGGGAGGGCGCGGACAGATATTTAAAATGGCGAATTTTACTTGAATTATTTCGGAAAATTTTTTAAGATAGATAATTATATGTTCACGAAAAGTGAGAAATGGAGATTAAGATGAGAACTAGAATTAAGCAGCTGTTCAGAAATACTTCTGAATATGCTTCCAAAGAAGTGACCATCTGCGCTTGGGTACGTACAAACCGCGCACAGGCACAGTTTGGATTCCTTAATGTAAACGATGGATCGTTTTTTGAAAACTTACAGGTTGTTTACGAGCAGGGACTTAATAATTTCGAAGATATATCAAGGATAAGAGTTGGTGCCAGCGTAGAAGTGACAGGTACACTTGTTCTTACCCCCGAAAACCAGCAGCCTTTTGAAATCAAGGCTACAAAGGTTACATTGCTTGGCGATTGCCCTGAAAACTATCCTATTCAGCCTAAGCGCCATACAAGAGAGTACCTTCGTACCGTTGCACACCTTCGCCCCAGAACAAACCTTTTTTCAGCAGTATTCCGTGTTCGTAGCGTAGCAGCAATGGCAGTACATACATATTTCCAGGACAGAGGATATCTTTATGTGCATACTCCTCTTATCACAGGTGCTGACTGTGAAGGCTCCGATCAGATGTTTAAGATTACAACTCTTAACATGAATGAACTTCCTATGACAGAAGAAGGAAAGGTTGATTTCTCTAAGGACCTTTTCGGAAAGCAGTCATTTATCACAGGTTCCGGACAACTTCAGGGTGAGACATTCGCAATGGCATTCGGTGATATTTATACATTTGGTCCCACATTCAGAACAGAGAACTCCAATACGCAGACTCACGCAAACGAGTTTTGGATGATTGAACCTGAAATGGCATTCTGCGATCTCCAGGGTCTTATGGATGTTGAAGAAGAAATGCTTAAGTTTGTTGTTAACTATGTTCTTGATAACTGCCCCGAAGAGATTGATTTCTTTGATAAGTTTGTTTCGAAGGGACTTAAAGATAAGCTTACTTCTCTTGTAAATTCGAACTTTACAAGAATTGCACATCATGATGTAATCGATATCCTCAAGAAGGCAGATGTTAAGTGGGAATTCGAACCTGATTATGGTGAGGATATTGCAAAAGAACATGAAAAATACATTGTTGATTACTTTAACGGCCCTGTTTTTGTTACAGACTGGCCTAAGGAAATCAAGGCATACTACATGAAGGTTAACCCTGATAACAAGACGGTTGCAGCTGTTGACTTGCTTGTTCCTCAGGCGGGAGAACTTATGGGAGGAAGCCAGAGAGAAGAAAATCTCGACAAGCTTCTTGAAAGAATGGAAGAGATGGGTGTAGATAAAGAGCCCATCGACTGGTATCTTGATACAAGAAGATACGGTGGTTGCGTTCATGCCGGCTTTGGTATGGGATTCGAAAGACTCATTATGTACCTTACGGGAGTAGAAAACATTCGTGACGTAATTCCTTATCCCAGAACACCCAGATCATGTGAATTCTAAATAGTTGATTCTAAAGCCGCGAAGAGATTCGCGGCTTTATTGCATTTTTTAATGCAAGGTTTCACTAATAGATGTATAATAAAATAGAATATTAGATTCAGGAGGTATGCGATGAAGAATTATTACGGCGTTAACAGTAACATTTCTTCTTTGTTTGGCTCATATTCAGATCAGGCAAATATATTAAGTGATTATGCCCTTATTAAGTCAGGAAGTTACAAGAAACTGATGAAGGCATATTACTCACAGAATGACAACAAAACAGATAAGTCGCAGAGCAACGCCTCAACATCAAATAAGACGCAAAAGGTCAGCTCCGAATATACAAAGGTTAAGTCAGAGGCAGATTCTCTCAAGAGCGCAGCCGAGAGCTTAAGCTCGAGTGATTTCTGGAAAGATGCGGACACTAAAAAGGTTTCCGATGCTCTTAAGAACTTTGTGAACGAATATAATGATGTTGTTGAAGCATCCTCAAAGGTCAATTCCAAGGATATTACAAACAGCACAAACTGGATGACAAGCTTAAGCAATACAATGTCCAAGACTCTTGCAAAGGCTGGCATTGAAGTTGGCTCTGATAACAAGCTTACTTTCAATGAGGATACCTTTAACACTGCAAACATGAATACAGTTAAGTCACTGTTCGAGGGCGAGTACTCTTACGGCGGTCAGATGGCATCGAAGGCTTCCGATATATCGTCAGCTACCGTTATGAGCACAAGCTTGTATAACGGAAATGCCACAACCTCCAGTATTTTATCAAGCATGTTTGATTTTGGAATATAATTCATTAAAAAGATATTCAAGATCTTCTTTTAAAACTGCATGTCCTTCCTTGTGGAAGTGACAGTGAATATGTTTATCAAGCTTCATTTCTTTTGCAAGAGATGAAGCTTTTTTATAGCATTCCATCATGGATGGCGCATTTACCCAGTCTTCGCCGGTCCATGCAGCTACAATCAGGTAATAGCGCTTCTCATTGATTGCAAGAAGCGGAAGCATGTACTGCTCAACAGGAATGTCGTTGTAGGATCTGTAATCAAGAAATGCGTCCACGAACCAGCCTCTTTCGGCGTCTGACTGAAGACAACTTAGGGGCTCGTTTTTTTCGTAAGTATATTTATCAGATGCGCCGCAAAAAGAAAGGTCGTAGGTTTTCCCTTCGGATTGATAATTCCAAAGTGCTAAACCGCCGGCGCCGGAGCAGACGGGCATTGTAATCATTATTCTTTCTTCGAAAGCTCCGCATACTGCTGTTGCCTTACCATAACGGGAAACACCTGTAACGATGGAGGCGTCTTTATCAAGGTTCAGTTCATCGGCAAGTCCGCCGTAAATTGCGTCCAATATTTTAGAGACACCCCAACTCCATGCCATAAGCTCACCGGTCTGCAATTCTGAAGCGGCATTGTGGGGATACAAATCATAGAAACAGCCTTTTCTTTTGCAGTTATCTTCAGCAATCATAGATACGTCCATGACAATGAGCGCAAACCCGTTTTCAAGGACATACTCCTTGGGCTGAATTGGATGAAGCGAAATGATGTAAGGCGTTTTTTCTGAAACATCCTTTGGAAGATATGCTCTGACAGTAAAAGTGACTGAATCAACATGTATTTCAATATCCGTTCCGTCGTCATCGGTAGGGAGTTTGAACATGGTCGCAAAAGGGTTGGAGGGATCGGGTGTGACTGTTCTTTTGCTCTTTTCAAGTACTGTATAGCTTACATTTTCGCCTGAAGGCATGTATCCGTAGATATTCTTTTCGTATATTGCTTTGGCATCTTTGATTGATGAAATCATAGCAGACTCCGTTTCTGGGTTTTTATGTATATGTCTTTACTTAATTATACTGTGAATGGGAACTGTTTGTAAAAATAAATTTATTGAGACTGTCTTCAGATAACAATATAATAGTAAGTAACAGAAAAAGAGAGCAAAAAGCTTGGAAGCATTCCTGATGAGGACAAGGATATTCCTTCGAATATATGAGTATCCTGTGGTGTTTAAAATTAAGATTGATTAACGGGAGATATGAATTAAAATATGTGGGCATATGAAACTGTAATGTATCAGATATATCCTCTTGGATTTTGTGGGGCACCGTTTGAAAATGATGGAATCCTTACAAACAGGATACAAAAGGTAAATGAATGGATACCGCACCTTCGGAAACTGAATGTCGGGGCAGTGTATTTTTCACCTGTATTTGAATCTGATACACATGGCTATAACACGAGAAATTTCGGAGAGATAGATAAAAGACTTGGAACGGCTGACGATTTTGCCGATGTATGTAAAAATCTTCACGAGGCCGGCATTAAAGTTATACTCGATGGGGTTTTTAATCATGTGGGAAGAGGCTTTTGGGCTTTTAAGGATATCCTTGAGAAGAGAGAAAACTCAAGTTATGTAAACTGGTTTTCGAAAATTGATTTCTTTGGGAATTCTTGCTATAACGACGGACTCTGGTATGAAGGTTGGGAAGGCAATTACGACCTTGTTAAGCTTAATCTGTATAACGATGCTGTTGTGAACCATATTTTTGAGAATATTAAATACTGGGTCGAAAAGTTTGATATTGACGGATTAAGGCTTGATGTTGCTTACTGTCTGCCGGATGAATTTTGCAGAAGGCTTCGGGGATACTGCGATTCATTGAAAGAAGATTTCTTTCTTGTGGGGGAAGTTCTTCACGGAGAGTATGGGCGTATCCTTGATGCAAAACAACTTAACAGTGTCACAAATTATCAGTGTTATAAGGGCATTCATTCCGCATTTAACAGTGCAAACATGTTTGAGATCGTGCATTCGCTTTTGAGACTCTTTGGGCCTGAAGACTGGACTGTGGCAAGGGGAAGAAATCTTCTTTCTTTTTGTGACAATCACGATGTTACCAGAATTGCTTCAATAATAAATGATGGAAGAAATCTTAAAAATGTTTATGCAATGACTTTCGGAATGCCGGGAATTCCTTGCGTATATTACGGAAGCGAGTGGGGCGAAAGAGCCGATAAGAGCCAGGGAGATCCGGCGTTAAGGCCTTGCTTTGGTGAGCCCGTTTGGAACGATCTTTCTGAATATATTTCAAAACTTGCAAAGGCAAAACATGAATCAAAGGCGTTAAATTACGGGGGCTTTAGGTCGTTGCTTCTGCAAAACAAACAATGTGTGTTTGAGCGCGCAGTTGACAAAGAAAGAGTGCTGGTGGCAATCAATATGGATGAGAATCCGTTTATGGCATACTTTGATGCAGGTTCAGCAGAGGCCGTTGATCTTATAAGCGGTAATACTCATTCCTTTGCAGGAGGAAGTCTCCTTGAACCGTTTACGGCATATTATTGGAGAATTTCTCCACAATAAGCAGCTTTCGAAATGATGCAACTTCCGATTATACGATTTACTATGAATAAAAGTCGCACCGGCGGCTACGACACACTGTCTTGTGTTCATAAAACAAAAAGGACATCCATTTGGATGTCCTTTGTTTTTCGAGCGCGAGACGGGGATCGAACCCGCGACCCCCTCCTTGGCAAGGAGGTGCTCCACCGCTGAGCCACTCGCGCATATGGTGTTTCGTTTCACAACAAAACATATATTACATTAAAGGCTATGCTTTGTCAACAATAAAAAAATTTTTTTTGGTGGAAAGTATTTTTGCAAAATCAGAAAATGCAAAAACTTTATGATGTAGTATTGAAAACTACGTGATAAGGTGGTAATATTCTTTTTGAACAAAAGGCAGCGTTGTCCATTACGCTCTTTGAGCGGGCGCGATTGCCTTGAAAATTGTAGTAAATTGTAAGGAGATTGTAATGACAAGAACAAAGCTTGCAGACAGAATATTGCCGGATTACACCAGAGGCGAAGAAATTGCCAATATGATTACACACATTATTGGTGCGGCTTTTGGAATTGTGGCACTTGTCCTTTGCATAATATTTGCAGCAATAAAAGGAGACCCTTATAGAATTGTTGGAGGAGCAGTTTATGGAACGTCACTCATTTTTCTCTATACCGTATCGAGCGTTTATCATGGTTTATATCCTAATATGGGAAAGAAGGTCATGCAGGTAATTGATCACTGCACTATTTACTTTCTTATAGGCGGAACATATACACCGATTCTTATCGGCCCATTGAGAGAGGTAAGCCCTATCTGGTGCTGGTCAATCTTCGGAGTTGTGTGGTTTTTCTGCATACTGGCATGCGTGCTTACTGCTATTGATTTGAAGAAATATGCAAAGTTTTCAATGATTTGTTACATCTTCATTGGCTGGGCTGTTGTTATTGCAATTAAGCCTGTTATTGAGGCTGTAACAATAAGAGGTATGCTCTATCTTTTCTATGGTGGAGTTGCTTATACCGTCGGAGCACTTCTTTATAAGCTTGCCGACAAACGCGGAAACATGCTCTTTCATACTGTATTTCATGTGTTTGTATTGTTTGGAACTATGTTTCATTTTTTAACAGTGTTTATATATTGTATGTAAATTATTAATGCTTGAAAGCGTTAACAGAAGGCCGGGTGCAATTATTGAAAACAATTGCATCAGGCTTTTTTGCTGCAGTAATTTATAATACACAACATATCAGATTCGTTAATTGCGCTGTTGTATCCTTATTATGGATTATCAAGATATTCCGAACCAATATCGGGAGGATACGACATGACCGTAAATGAGATTCTTTTTAGTAAATTTTCAGAGCCTGCACTTATTATTGCATATAAGGACGGCAATGTAAGAATCGTTGATATGAATGATAAGTTTATGCCGGAGATAGGCGCAAATTTTGACAAAAACGATTTTATAAAATCCGAAGAGATTACAAAATCACTAAATGAAGAGAATAAAACAATATTTCTTGATGCGATCAGAAGATGTGTCGAACATGAGATTGAGACAACTTGCGAGGTTTGGCTCCACCTCAATTCCTGCTGCTGTGGGGAAAATGATATTTGCTTAAGGAATCGCTTTGTATACCTGGAAAAAGAAGGGGACGAGACGATAATATATGAAGCTGTCAGAAACATTACCGGAGAACGTGAAAAGTACGATTCTCTTATGGAGAGTGAAAGACGTTTCAAAATAGCCAGTGAACAGGTAAACATTTATTATTGGGAATATACTGTTGCAACTAAACAGATGCGTCCCTGCTTCAGATGTATGAGAGATCTTGGCCTTCCGGCTCTGGTTGAAAATTACCCGGAGCCGGCCATTGAGATGGGCATTTTTCCGGCTGATTATGCTGACATGTACAGAGACTGGCACAGGCAGATTGAAGCAGGAGTGAAACAGCTTGAAGCGGACATTCCGCTTACGGTAGGACGTGTCCCTTTTCGCGTAAGATACACAACAGAGTTTGATGAAAACGGAAAGCCGTATAAGGCATATGGTTCGGCAACTCTTATTTCGGAGAGAGAACTTAAAAAGAACAAGCTTGACAGTTCGATTATCGAGACTCTTTCGAATGAGTTTGATGGAATTTTCCTGATTGATTTGGAGAATGATACTTTTGAATCTATAAAAATGAAGGAAGGCGGTCTGTACCATCTTGGCCTTGGAAATAGTTATACCGAAGCTGTGAAAATGTTGGTTCCGCATTTTAGTGAGGAGTATGGTGAGTCACTGGATAGTTTTATCGATCCGGAGAAATTCAGAAACGAATTCTTTAAAGATTCGGATCGAAGGGAGATAAACTTCAGAAGTAAGTGCGAAAGAAAATGGGTTCGAATGTCGTATAAGGTTGTGGAACGATCAGACGATGCTCCGATTAAACTGCTACTTACATATTACGTGATTGATGACCACAAGGCACAGAAACTTGACGACGACAGGCTGATTGCGAAGCAGAAGGCGGAACTTGAAGAAAGGCAAAAAGAGTTAACCAAAGCGGTCAATGAAGCAAATCGAGCAAATAATGCAAAATCGGACTTCTTGGCACGAATGTCACATGAAATCAGAACGCCTATGAATGCTATTATGGGAATGAATGAACTTATTCTTAAAGAAGCAAAGGAAGATTCTGTCAAAGGATATGCCGGTGATGCGTATAGGGCGTCTAAAGGACTGCTCGAGATCATTAATGAAATTCTCGATTTCTCGAAGATAGAGAGCGGAAAGATGGAACTTGTCGAAGACAATTACAGACTGGGCAATTTCTTTGGGAATCTTTACACGCTCTTTGGACTTAGGGCAGAAGATAAGAATCTTGCGCTTGTCTTTGAAGTTGACGAGACACTGCCGAGAAAGGTGTTTGGAGATGAAAAGAGAATACGCCAGGTGCTTGTGAATCTGCTTAGCAACGCTGTTAAGTACACAGAGAAGGGCACGGTAACATTTAAAGCACTTTGCGAAAAGAAAACCGACAGAGATGTTTATATTCGCTACGAAGTAATTGATACCGGACGCGGTATAAAGAAAGAGGACATGGGAAAGCTTCTTGAAGCTTTTGAAAGAATAGATGAAAAGGACAATAAGAACATCGAAGGTACCGGCCTTGGAATGAATATCGCAGTAAAGCTTCTTGAAATGATGGGATCGAAGCTTGAGATAGAATCCGAGTATGGAAAAGGTTCTTCTTTTGCATTTACGGTAAGGCAGGAAATTGTTGATGAGCTTCCGGTTGAAGATTACAGGAACAACCTTGAGGAAAAGGAATCAGCAAATAAAAATCTTTTTGTTGATTCGACAAAAACGATTCTTGTGGTTGATGACAATGCGGTAAATCTTAAAGTTATCTCTGCTCTTTTACGGGAAACAAAGATGACAATCGTACAGAAAAATTCCGGCAAGGCTGCACTTGATGCGACGGCAAAAGAAAAATTCGACTTAATCTTCCTTGATCACTATATGCCCGAGATGGACGGTATGGAAACACTGGAAAAACTTAAAAACCAGAATGGGCCCAACGGAGACACCCCTGTAATAGTTCTTACTGCCAATGCAATAAAAGGGGCGACTGAAGAATATCGGAATAAAGGTTTTTCGGATGTTGTATTTAAACCGACAACACAAAAAGAATTGAACAGGGTTTTATGGAAGTTTCTTGCGTGAAATTAAATATAGCCCCAACTTTTTAAGATAAAAAGCCACAACGTCATGGTAAAGGACATGAAAAGAGTTGTGGTCATAACGGAACATGAAGAGATTACCCCTTTATGTCCCATGTTTTTAGACATAATGAAACTTGAACTTGTGGTTCCGCTTCCAAGCATTATAAGCGCTGCCACAAGTTTTTCATTTCTGAAACCAAGATAGATTGCAACAGGAAGAAAAAGAATACAGAAAAGAAAAAGCTTGTTGAAATTAACAAGCAATATTGGCTTTAGCTTTTCTCTTATTGACTTAAATTCAAAACTTGCGCCAAGTGCAATAAGTGCCATGGGTGAAGCGACATTTCCAAGATAGGTAATCGATTTTTCGAAGATTACGGGACTGGGAATCTTTAACAAAGACCAGAAAAGTCCGACAAAAATACTTAATATGATTGGGTTGGTGACAAGATTCTTTAAGGTTTTAAGAAACAGTGCTTTTCCCTTATGCTCGCGACTTTCGAAAGATGTAAGCGAAAGAACGAGCACGGCGACAATGTTATAGATTGGAACCGAACCGATTATCATTAGGGCAACCATTGCTGCGTTATCGTAAATATTTGTCATAAATGCGATTCCGAGTGTGGCAGCAGCGCTTCTGTAGGAGGCTTGGATTATCTCACCACGGTCTTCTCTTTCTTTGTCGGTAAGTGAAAGAAGCGCAGCAATAACGATGCTTATTATTGTTGCAACGGCGCAGAAAACAACAAAGGTTGTATCCCACATTGCAATAAAATCTTGTTTACATAAGTCCATAAACAAAAGCGCGGGAAGAAAAATACGGAATACGAGCTTGTTGAGTACTCCGGAGGTTTTTTCGTCCAGCCAGTTTATTTTTTTAAAAATGTACCCGACAACCATCATTAAAAAGATTGGCATCGTGGCGTTTAAACTGAAAACAAGATTATCAAGCATTTTTCTTTTTCCTATACATAAGGTTAGTTATTTTGTCGGAAACGAATGTTATAAGTATTGCTGCCAAAGATACAAAGAAAAGAATTGCAACAAAAAGAATCAGTAATGAACTGTTCTTTTGATAGGGGATAATCGGCGCAAGAACAGGTGGAATAAGCGTTTCAAAAACATGATGAATCAAAAAGGCAGGATAAGTATATCTGCTTATAACTGACAATGCATGAAAGGATTTAGGAAACTTTTTGAACAGGCGTTCGAAACCTGCAAAAAACAGGAAAAATGAAACATTTTGAATGAGAATGCGGATTGCCTCGTTATCCTGAAGGTAATAAGCACATGTTAAATAAAACCAGATGACCGGAGCGGATGCGATTATGAAAAGCCATCCGGGAATCTCATCAATAAGCGTAATCAGAAGCATTCCAAGGAAGAATTCATAGATTTTGACAAATACATTTGTGTAGCAGGGAATGAGATTCATGTAGGGAATCTTATCATATAAGAGTGTCACAAAAAGGAAAAAGGCTGTCATTGTGCAAAATGCGACAACACGGTTTTTCTTTATAAGTTTTCGTAACAAAGGAAAAAGAAGATACATTATCAATAACGGGAAAAGGAACCATTCGCCTATGCCAAGGTAAAAAGTCTTGACCCCGTAGAGTGAAAGATATCCATCCATTCCAAGTATTGTGAATACAATCGAATACAGAGGTCTTCCTTCAAAAAGAACGGAGATGGGCATCCGAAAAATTGCAAGCTGAATAAAAATGTACAGAAAATATGAGACATAAAATGGAATGATAATCTTTATAATTCTCGTTTTGTAAAAACTGATTGCACTGAAATTTTCTTTTGCATCGGAAGAGAGCATAAGTCCGGATCCGGATATCATAAAGAAAAGGCCGACAGCTACAGTAGCCATGTTCATGTTCCTTGTTTTGTAAAGAAATTCCATTGACTCAAACTGGCGGATTCCAAGTATGCCAAGTGAATTAAAATAGTGATATATCATAATCACCAGACAGGCAATTACACGTATTAAGTTAATGAAGTTGTATCTTTTTTTATTGTTTTGCATGGAAATAGCATATCACTTTTTTTCACAAATATAAACAGTATAGTGCCTAACATATAGGAGCCGGCAGAAATGTTTTTGTTGACTTTAGAAATGTAAGTGATAGTATTTTGAGTTGATGGCCTTAAAAATAGTAGATTTTGCCTTAAGAAAAGACAGTATGAGAAAGAAACGGAGATAAAATGAATTCACAGGAGATTACAACCAAAGAAAACAAGATGGGTGTGATGCCGGTTAATAAGCTTCTTATTACGATGTCACTTCCGATGATGATATCGATGCTTGTTCAGGCTCTTTACAATATTGTAGACAGTATCTTTGTTGCAAAGATACATGAAGATGCGCTGACAGCCGTATCAATGGCATTTCCTCTGCAGACGCTTATGATTGGTGTCGCAATAGGAACATGCGTCGGTGTAAATGCCATATTGTCAAAGGCACTTGGAGAAAAGAATCAGGAACGTGCAAACGCCGCTGCCGTAAACGGCATTTTCCTTGCGGTTTTAAGTTATATTCTGTTCCTTGTTATCGGCCTTGTTGCCGTTGCTCCTTTTTACAGAAGCCAGACTAAGTCAACGGACATTATTAACTATGGAATTGATTACCTTTCTATAGTGCTTGTATTTTCTTTTGGAATATTCATGCAGACAATTCTTGAAAGACTCCTTACATCTACGGGAAGAACATTTCTTACTATGATTACGCAGGGAACGGGTGCGATTATTAATATTATTCTCGACCCGATTCTTATTTTTGGTATGTTCGGTGCGCCAAAGCTTGGCGTAAAAGGCGCTGCAATTGCAACCGTAATCGGACAGGTATGCGCAGCTATTTTTGCATTATACATGAACCTAAAGAAGAATCCGGATGTTAAAATCAGTTTTAAAGGTTTTAAACCTGATTTTGGAATGATTAAGGAAATATATGTAATTGGTATTCCTTCAATTATCATGCAGTGTATCGGCTCGGTAATGACCTATTCGATAAATCTGATTCTTGGAGGCTTCAATACAACTGCAATTGCGGTATTCGGTGTATACTTCAAACTTCAGAGCTTTATCTTTATGCCTGTATTCGGATTAAACAGTGGTGTTGTTCCGATTATTGCATATAACTATGGCGCAAGAAAGAAGGACCGTTTGATGAAAACCTGGAAGCTTGCCTGGCTTTATGCGACAGTCATTATGACAATCGGAACACTTCTTTTTGAACTTATTCCGGGACAGCTTCTTTCGATGTTTGAGGCAACAGACTTTATGCTTCAAATCGGTATTCCTGCGCTTAGGATAATCGGTGTACACTTCCCTGTGGCAGCCTTCTGTATTATCACGGGTACTCTGTTCCAGTCGCTTGGAAAGAGCGTATACAGTATGATTACATCAATCATGAGACAGCTTGTGGTACTGCTTCCCGCAGCATACCTACTTTCACTTCTTGGTGATGTAAAGTATGTATGGTGGTCGTTCCCGATTGCAGAGGTTATGTCGGCAGCAGCAACGATTTTCTTCTACATACTGATTTACAGAAAAACAATTTCAAAGATTTAAATTATAGAATAAAATGCAATGCTTTCTTTTGCTATTGCATTTGTTTGCAGACGAATTTTTAAAAATCGAATTTTTATTGGTCAATTTTAAAACTTTTATTGGTAGCGGTGCTGATAAAAATATCAAAGAATTTAATCAATGAGATCATTCTGAAATCTTGAAAGATGCTCGAAAGGGAGGATGAGCCTTCCTCTGAAAAGTCCGCAACCGTCGTTAATGAGAGAGTTGTTAATTGCTCCGAACATGTTTACATCTACCGATGCAAGGTCCAGGGTTTGTAACTTCACAAGACGTTCGTAAGCTTCGTCAAAGTAACGGCATTCGCCGGAGGGTATGAAACTACGCTTTGTACGTTCTTCTTCCTGATGTTTCTCATAACCGGAGTGGTTGGCACTTCCGATTTCGGCATGGTCGTCCATCCTTTTTGTTCGAAGCTGTACTTCTATGTGACTTCCGGAAACATTGTCAAACAAGGTCATATGAAGCGACTGATACCCGTTGTTACCGGGGTTCTCTATATAATCTCTGAAGAAGGGCTGAATCTTTTCGTTAAGTCTTGAGGACGGAGTGGAGCCTTCAATTTCGGAACGCTCAGGCACAAAGCCTCTTGCTTCAAAGAAGTCAGGCATCATATTTGCTATTTCATAGAGATGGTTTAACTCTATTTCTTCTTTGGACTCGCCTTCCTTAACATGGCAGCCGGGCATCGAGATTACTATTCTGTATGCAATCAAATCTCTAAAACATCCGAGCTTTTCCTTTAAATCGTTTTCTTCCGGAAAGCATCCGTTTTCCCTGTAATAGTCATATACATACTCGACTATATATCCGTTAAATTTTTCTTCGGCCCTTATAAGCGATTTGATGCGCCCTTTGAAAGTGAAGGCAAGATACGGGTATTCTTTGGCCATGTATTTATATAAGTCTCTGATACGCTGTGATTGTGAGGACAGAAAGTCATTGTGCTCCAAAAGATCGATTATCTGCAAAAGAAAGTTGCAGTGAACGTGGTCAATCTCACTTCCTGACAAAGATGCTTCCCGTCGCAAGTCGGAGGAATATCTTTGAAGAATTTTTAAAACTGTATCCGAGTTGTATAAGTAGTCGTTTAATGAAATCATGGCTGCTCCGTAGGGGTAATATCAATTTCATTTTATCAGAAAATATGAAGTGTGTGAATTACAGAAGGGCACATTTAATGTTTGAAAGCCATGTTGGAGAAAGGCTTTGACTATGGTACGATGTAGATATAAAAAATATGGGGTTATCGCTTATGTACGCAGGAAATATTGGAAAGAAGATAGTGATTTGTCGTGAAAAGAAGGGGTTGTCACAAAAGAATCTGGCTAATCTGATTCCTATATCACAGTCAACACTTTCACGCTGGGAGAAGGGTGTGGCTGTACCCTCAATTCAACATCTTAATAGAATATGTGATGTGCTTGAAGTGCCGATAGAAAATATTCTTTCGGAGGATAAGAGGAACACCGGCAAGGTGAGGAAAAAAACTATATGGCTTAAGATTTTGGCCGTTGCGTTGGTTATAGTGTTCGTGATTTGTGCTTATTCACTTGTTCCTAAATTTAGGGTTGTCAGTGAGGAGAAGCATGACGGAGATTATGGGAGAACTTTAACGCTATATGTCAAACCGATTTTGCTTTTGACTGAGTCGAGAGCTGACTCTTATGGCCGAAAATTGGCAGAGAAAAAGCGAACTGAGCAAGAGGTTGATTGTGTCGAAGTAATATATATAAAAGGTATTTCGAATCAGACTGATAAAGAAGACGAGAATATTTTCTTTACTAATATTTATTTTATACCGACCTTCTCAGAATGATAGATGACATAGATGTCACTTTTGCAAGCGGTTTATGAACAATAAGGTTGAAGCATTCGGCTTCAACCTTATTGTTCTATAGAGAATTAAAAAGCGATAGTTCAAAGCAAAAAGTCTCCCGTTTGGCGATTTGCATTATTTGCAAACGCAGGAAACGCGATTTGCATTTTTTGAAATTGACTTAAAACAGCCCCTTACGTATCGTTAAAGTATCACATGTGAAACTTTTTACCGTGTGCATTTCATTGGCGATTTCGTACAGGAAAGAACTCATAGGAGTGAGGATAGAAACGGTGGTCGTGCCTGTCAAAACAAATTCGAATTTTCAACTGACAGGGCTTGATGCAAGCAAAGAATATTATTTGTTATTCGTTGCTCCGTGTAATTTCCATGGAACAATCAGATGACACAGCGTGCGATTAAGAGAATAGCATTAATAACAATGATAATTGACCATATCGGCAGCCATATTCCGGGAATGCCGATATGGTTTCGTTATGTTGGAAGAATATCTGCCCCGCTGTTTGTTTTTTGTTCTGTGTGGGGATTTTGTTACACGGAAAAGAAGGAAAAATATTTAGTAAGACTTTACATCCTGTCTGCCTGTATGAGTATTGGAAACTGTGCGATGGGGGGCATAACGAACGGAAATATACCCGAGAACAATTTTTTTATGACATTGTTTCTCGGAGCATTGATAGTTTATATCTTTGAAAGATGGAAGGTTAAAGGCATCAGTCTGTTTTGCGTATATCAGGTATGTGTCGTATTTCTTTTAGCATATTCGGAAGCCTTCGCACGTCTGATAAATAACGAAATACACATTCCGTATTGGGCAGAATACATAGCAGGAACATTGTCCGGGTGCATATTATCGGCGGAAGGCGGGATATTGTTTGTTGCATTGTACGTGATAATGTATTTTGTCAAAAGCAATATCTTATTAATGTCAGGAATGTATATTATGTTTTCCTTTGTCATGTATAAAGGGACGAACAGGGTATGGAACTCTGCTTTTTTTAAGTTTACGGTATTTGGCTTATGGGAGTTTGAATATTTAATGATTCTGGCGCTTCCGATTACGCTGCTATACAACGGTAAAAGAGGAAGGGGAAGCAAATATTTTTATTACTGGTTCTATCCGGTGCATATATGGGCATTGCTGCTGGTGGAATGTTTTCTGGGGATGAAGGCGAGATAGCCCGAAAAACCAAGTAAAATCAAGGAGGAAAGCACTCTATCCAAGGGCTGTCCCATTATTTGTCCCCAATAATAAACAAATATCGAAAAAACGTTGAAAACAGGGCATTTCCTACGAGTGAACACACATCGTTGCTGCCAAGGAGTATATGCCAGAATTGAATGTAAAATAGCGAGATATAAGACAACGTATGGATACATACTTGATAATGTTACAAAATCAGAACGCAATAAAAGAATAATTGAGTCATTAGAAGGCCTTAATTGCTGTGTACTCAAAGGTACTCAAACCATTAAGGCATAAAAAAATCGAAAACCCTCTAAAACAAAGAATTTTCGATTTAATTAGGAGAGCGCGAGACGGGGATCGAACCCGCGACCCCCTCCTTGGCAAGGAGGTGCTCCACCGCTGAGCCACTCGCGCATTTATTTATTGAACGTTCTTTACTATACATTAGAGGGGGTGGTTTGTCAACAAAAAAACGTGCTAATTTTTGCTGTGAATTTTTGCTACGGGAAATAACCTGTTGACAATTATTTTATGAGTGATGTAATTCCTGATGGTTATCTGCCGCTAACTGAGTAAAAAATGAAGAAGAGAGAGGAATTCTCGCAAAATGCTCCAATTGACCATGACTGCGAGAATTTCAAGGTCAAAATTCTCGCAAAATCGCAGAAATGAAATGGCTTGCGAGAAATATAAGGCTTAGATTCTCGCAAAACAACTGATACGAGACAGTTTGCGAGAAAAAGATGGTCAATATTCTCGCAAACTTGGTTGAAATATCAATTCTGCGAGAAATTTTAATGTTTTTTTCTCGCAAAGACGCCTTAAAGCGCTTATCTGCGAGAATTCAGGACAAAGAATTCTCGCAAGTCACTGCTGGAGGCTTGATTTGCGAGAAAGAAGCATGAAATGAGAATTCGGAACTGTTATAAGGTTAAGCAGGAATGAATATGAATGCGACAACGGTTTGCATAACAATAAAAATCCGAAAAAAGTGTGTCAAGGTCGTAGACTTTAGGTGTGTTAGCAACTTTGACACACTTATTCCTATGGTTAGAATCAATAAAGCAATGTAAGGATGATGAAACATAACTCAAGCATTCTGCAAAAGCACGCTTAAGTTGTTGTCTTTTAATAAGGCGCAATAATCTTTTAAAGAAGTGACCCAATCGTACAAACTAAAAACGATATCCAGCAAATCAAAATAAAAGCACCATAAAATGCCATATTTATCGCAATTGGTTCAGATTTATTTAATAAAGAGTTAATTTGCTGTGCGAATAATAAAAGTGTTATTATTAGGATAACCGGGAGAGTTGGGGAATTCTTCCGCAAGAGGAAAATCGGAATGGAAAATATGGATGCGCGGTTAGTCAACGAGCAGGAATTTGAAGTGCTCAGAATGATTAGCAGTGTTAATTTTGATTACACTTTCAGATTTGATTGTGTAAAAAACACTGCGTCTGTTACCAGGTATGTTAGTGGGAATGTTTCTGAACCGGAGCTGTATGATGATTTTACAGCCTTCGTAATGTCTAAAGTTCACCCTGATGATGTTACCTTAATTGAAAAAGAATTCAAAAAGATGAATCAGGCTACGGCAAATGTAGGCTTTGAAATTCGTCTTAAGGAGAGTGGCGGCAGAAGATATCGCTGGCACTCCGTAAGGTTGTGTCTTGATAAAAACGGGAATGGTCTTGTTTACGTCGGATCTAGTACAATAATCGACAGTCGAAAGAACAAAGAGTCCGAACTTACTATAAAAGCAAGACAGGATCTTTTGACCGGATTACTCAATAAAGTTACGACACAGGAGTCGGTAAGCGCATATCTTAAGAAAAATCAGGATGCGACCGGCGCAATGATTGTTTTTGATATAGATAATTTCAAAAACTATAATGACTGTATGGGTCATTTGTTTGGCGATGAAGTTATTAAAGAAGTTGCAACAAAAATCCGTCGTATATTTTCAAAGGATTCTTTTGTCGGCCGTATAGGCGGAGACGAATTTCTTGTTTTTGTAAAGGATATGGCAGATGTGGCATTTCTTGTGCAGCGAATGGGCCAGTTAAGAGATGCTGTGGCTGATATTACATTAGGCCAAAGAAGCCGTTTCAGAATATCCTTAAGTATCGGTATTTCTTTGTTCCCCGATATGGGACGTGATTTTGAAAGTCTGTTTCAGGCTGCAGACATGGCGCTTTATTCCGTAAAAAACAACGGTAAAAACAGTTATGCATTTTATACGGATGAATTGTACAACGAGGATGTTATTAAACAGGGAGAGCGAAGACTTGAAAAAGCAACTGTCGAGGATAAAGCTCCCGAATCACTTACCAATTTTGCATTCCAGCTTTTGAATGAGTCTGAGAATGTTTCGAGCGCGGTAAACCTTCTTCTTTACCGAATCCGGAACGATTATGATTTGGAGGCAATTCATCTTCATGAACTTGATTCTAAGAACATGAGGACGGAAGTAACCTATGAAATATGCAAGGATGGGAATCCTTCGTTTCTTGGCAGACGCTTTGAATTCTCGTACAAAGCACTGAAAAAGTACGAGGAAGCAGAGGCTGACGCGGGAGGATACATAATATACGATTTTACGGGAGAAGATAAACCAATCCCCGGCAACGGAGTTGAAAACTGGGGCGGAGTCGGAAGTATGCTTCATATCGGAATGAGGCTGTTTTCAAAAAAAAGAGGCTGTATCGACCTTATCAGCAGACATCCGGCAAGGGTATGGACAAAGAATAAGGTTGCGGAGATTATGTCGGTTGCTAACCTTTTGACGGTATGCCTTTATTATTCGGGGAAAGTGCAGAAGGCAGAACGAGAAGTTCTAAGATATGCCGATTTTGACTCACTGACCGGACTTATGAAGGAAGATCATTTCATAGAGGCGGCAACAAGAATCGTTTCCACGAGAGGAAATTCTTCAAAACTTGCACTGATTTACTGTGATATCAGTAACTTCAAGTACATTAACGAAGCCTACGGATATATGGTCGGGGATCGACTTCTAAGCGATTTTGCGGATTATATATCGAATAAAGTTAAAGGTGTATTATGTGCAGGAAGATTTTATTCAGATAATATTCTTTGCATTCATGAGTTTCCGAAAAATACTACGGATGAGAGGCTTACAAGACAGGTAGAAATAATCAATGAAAACCTTTCTTCTTTCCTAAGCAATAAATTCAAAATAAACAATATTGCCGTAAGAACAGGTATTTATATAATTCCGGACGAGAAAGCAGACGTGCTTCAGTCAATTTCCAATGCGAATATGGCACGAAAGATTGCAAAAGGAAATAAAAATGCCCTCGGTGCAAGGTGTGTTGTTTTTGACCAGGTTATGTTTGAAAAAAGAAAGCGTCAGATTAAGTATATTCAGGCTTTGGACGAGGGAATAAAGAACAACGAGTTTTACATTGTTATGCAGCCTAAAGTTTCGGGAACGGAGAATAAGTTGGTAGGAGCTGAAGCGTTGGTTCGTTGGAGAATGGCTGATGGAATGGAAGTTTATCCTAGCGAATTTGTGCCTGCTTTCGAGAAGGACGGAAGCATAGTAAAACTTGATTTCTTTGTATATGAGAAGGTAATGGCATATATCAGGGAGCGTCTCGATGCGGGAAAGAAAGTACTTCCGATATCCATGAATGTTTCAAGAGCACATCTCCTTTTTGATAATTTTGTTGAAAGATTTGTTGCGCTGATTGAAAAGTATGATATACCGACTCAATACATCGAACTTGAATTGACCGAGAGCGTTTATCTTGAAGACTTATCAACGTTTAATGAAATGATTAATGAGTTAAGACTTCTTGGAATCAAGATATCCATGGACGATTTTGGATCGGGCTATTCTTCTTTGAACGCTCTTAATGATTTAAAGATTGATCTGCTCAAGATTGATCGTATATTTATGAAAGATGACTGCCTGAAAGAAAGTGATAAAACAATCATCAGATTTATCATAGATATGGCCAAAAATCTGAGCATGAAGGTTATGTGCGAAGGTGTTGAAACAGACTCGCAAAGACGATTCTTAAACGAGGCCGGATGCAATCTTCATCAGGGCTATCTATACTCTAAACCTGTGGAAATCAAAATCTATGACGAGTATATTGAAAACGAGGAAATTTTATTTGCAAAAGTTGTATAAAAATACATAATTATTGTGGTTTGCTATTGTGAAACCACAAAATAAGGGGTAAAATGGAACCAGATCGTATCATTCGGTCTGGTTCTTTTTGTTGTGGCGATGCGTAGGAGCGGTTATGCCGATAATCACGTTTCTTATCGCCGGTTTCTGTAGTGGTTAAAGGGGTAATCATGGAAGATGTTAAGGAACTGGAAAAGGTATCTTACTCTGGAGTTGCGCTTGTTGTTGACGACAACAACATTAATGCCGAGATAGCAATGATGCAGCTTGAGAGCATGGGGTTCACCGTTGAGCGTGTTGACAACGGTGTAAGGGCGGTTGAACAGTTTGGTGAATCGCCGGAAGGCTATTATAAGCTTATTATTATGGATATTATGATGCCGGTCATGGATGGACTTGAGGCGACACGTATTATCAGGAAACTTGGCAGGAGCGATGCCAAGAACGTTCCGATAATAGCGATTACGGCCAATGCATTTCCCGAAGACCGGGAAGCTTCGTTTGAAAACGGTGTTTCGAGTTTTATCACGAAACCATACGGAGCAAGACAGCTGCGGGAAGTTGTCGGAACTTTACTTACTGCATAGATTATTCGAATGCCTTCGGTTTTGCCGTAGGCATTCTGTTTTATTAAGACAGTGAATCGAGGAAAAATGAAAAAAGAAATTGATGTAACAAGAATGAGAGAATATTCTTCAAAAGAAATATTGAAACGCTTTTCTCCGTATATGTTTAAATATCGCGGAATTCTTATAATGGACCTGTTTTGTGCTTCTTTAACGACGGTTTGCGACCTGGTTCTTCCCATGATAATGCGATACATAACAAATGCAGGCATATCTGATACAATGGCTCTTTCACTTTCCGTTATTGCAAAACTTGGAGTACTGTATCTTGCTCTTCGCGTAGTCGAATGCTTTGCAAACTATTTTATGGCAGACGTTGGACATGTCATGGGAACAAGAATTGAGACGGATATGCGAAAAGATGCATATGCACATCTTCAGAGATTGTCGGATTCTTACTTTAACAATACTAAAATTGGACAGATTATGGGACGAATCACAAATGATTTGTTTGACGTAACCGAGTTTGCACATCACTGTCCCGAGGAGGTTTTTGTCGCTTCAATTAAGTTTGTCATTTCTTTTGTCATTCTTGCAAACATAAACATATATCTTACGCTGATTATATTTATGTTCATTCCGGTGACGCTTTATGTTTGTATCACCATTAACACAAGGCTTCGCAGACTCCAAAGAAAGCAAAGAATTGAAATTGGAGAAATAAATGCGGCGATTGAAGATTCACTTTTGGGGCATCGTGTTGTAAAGGCATTTACGAACGAGAAACTTGAGGAAGATAAATTTGCCAAAAGAAACAATAACTATTTTTCTTTGAAAAAACGATATTATGCTCTTATGGCCTGGTTTCATACAAGCATTAAAATGTTTGATGCAATTATGTACTTAACGACGGTCGTCGTCGGATGCCTGTTTATATACTATGGGAAGATTCTCGCAAGTGACCTTGTGGCATATCTTTTGTATGTAACAACGCTTCTTGCAACAGTAAGGAGAATTGTCGATTTCTTTGAACAGTTCCAAAGAGGAATGACGGGAATCGACCGTTTTCTGCAGATAATGGATTCCAAAATTGAGATTTATGATGAACCCGAGGCTGTAGAGTTAAAAGACGCCAAAGGAGATATCGTTTTTGACGATGTGAGTTTTGAATATCCGGACGATCACAACGAAGTATTCAGAAACCTTAATCTCCATATAAACGCAGGAGAAAAGGTGGCATTTGTCGGACCTTCCGGCGGTGGAAAGACTACTCTTTGTAACCTTATCCCAAGATTTTATGATATTACGTCAGGTTCTATAACGTTAGACGGCAGGGATATAAAGGCGTATACACTTGAAAGCCTTAGAAAGAACATAGGAATTGTTCAGCAGGATGTGTATTTATTCAGTGGAACGGTATATGACAACATCGTTTACGGCCGAAATGATGCCACGAGGGAAGAAGTTGTGGAAGCGGCAAAAAAGGCAGGAGCGCATGAATTCATATCGTCTTTAAAAGACGGATATGACACATATATAGGTGAGCGGGGAGTGAAACTTTCGGGCGGACAGAAGCAAAGAATTTCAATTGCCCGTGTTTTTCTTAAAAATCCTCCGATTATCATTCTTGACGAGGCGACAAGCGCCCTCGATAATGAGAGTGAATACCTTGTTGCAAAGTCTCTTGAAAAGCTTTCCGAAGGACGAACGACACTTACTGTTGCACACAGATTGTCTACGATTCGAAATGCGGACAGAATAATGGTGCTTACGGAAGCGGGAATTGTTGAAGAAGGTAATCACAATGAACTTTTGGCCGCACAGGGCCTTTATTATAAATTTTACATGATGGCAAACGAGTTAAAGTAGCGAGGGGACAGTGATATTATGATTCTTCAATTTGTCGGTGCAGATCATCAGGTTACGGGAAGTGCACATTTTGTTGAGTGCAACGGGAAACGCTTCCTGGTTGATTACGGAATGGAACAGGGAAGCATTGCATATGAGAGTAAGGGACTTCCTTGTAATCCGTCCGAGATTGATTTTGTTTTGCTTACACATGCGCATGTAGATCATTCCGGCATGCTTCCGTATCTTTACAAGAACGGTTTCAGAGGTCGGATTTATACTACTCATGCAACGAAAGACCTTTGTGCGATAATGCTTCGTGACTGCGCTCACATCCAAATGCAGGAAGCTGAATGGAAAGCGCGCAAAAAGAAAAGAACCGATAACGTTGAAGAGGATGTTTCACCTGTTTACAACATGGAAGATGCTGATGGGACGATAAAACTTCTTGCCGGCGTTAAATATGGTGAAACCGTTAAAATTGAAGAAGGAATCGAGGTAAGGTTTACCGATATCGGACATCTTTTGGGCTCTGCAAGTATTGAGGTGTTCCTAAAGGAAGGCGATGTTCACCGAAAAATCGTTTTTTCAGGCGATATAGGCAACAAAAATCAGCCGGTTATAAAAGATCCGCAGTATACGTCGGAGGCTGACTATGTGGTTATGGAGTCAACATACGGCGACAGGCTTCATGAGGCAGCGAAAACCGACTCAATAAACGATCTTGCCGAAGTTATACAGAAGACACTTGATGCAGGAGGCAATGTTGTCATTCCTTCTTTTGCAGTCGGACGTACTCAGGAACTTCTGTTCTTCATAAAACAGATAAAAGAGGCCGGGCTTGTGAAATATCATGATTTCCCGGTATATATGGATTCTCCGCTTGCCGTTGATGCGACGGAAATATTTGAAAAGAATGTTTATGACTGCTTTGACGAGGAAGCCTTGGAAATTGCAAAAAAAGGCGGAAATCCGCTTGTATTTCCGGGACTGAATCTGGCAATCACAAGTGAAGAATCAAAAGCGATAAATTTTGATGATGAACCAAAGGTAATAATATCGGCATCGGGAATGTGCGAGGCCGGACGTATAAGACATCATTTGAAGCACAATCTCTGGAGACCGGAATGCACAATACTGTTTGTTGGATATCAGGCACAGGGAACTTTGGGTCGGGCACTTGTTGAAGGAGCAAATGAGGTTAAGCTTTTCGGTGAACCGATAAGTGTCAGAGCATCAATTATGACGCTGCCGGGACTTTCGGGGCACGCCGACCGAAACGGCCTTATTGAATGGCTTGAGCATTTTGAAAAGAAACCTAAGCATGTTTTTGTTGTTCACGGCGACGATATGGCTTGTGAATCATTGACAGCTTACATAGACAAAGAAATGAGAATACCTGCATATGCACCTTTTAGCGGAACCGTGTTTAACCTTCTGACGGGTGAATTCGATTACGAAGCCTCCCCCGAGAAGAAGAAGAAAAAAACCGGCGGTATATCCGATGCATTTGCACGACTGCTCGCAGCAGGACAGAGGCTTCTTTCTGTTATTCAGAAGAACAAAGAGCATGCTAACAAGGACATTGCAAAGTTTACAAGCCAGATAAATTCGCTTGCTGACAAGTGGGATCCTGATTTTGACCCGATAATTGAGAAACCGAGTAAACATAAAAAGAAAAAGTAAAACGATGATACAAAGAAACAGAACCGTAAATTTTCGAATAGTGCTCTATTTCCTGCTGACAATGGTTATATTGTCTGTTTTTGTCGTTTTCTATTATGTTTCCATGCACAGAACGTTGTCAGCGGAACTTAGTCAGAATCTGAAAAGAGACGTTGCATATATTGAAAATCGTTACAACGAGAGCCTGGATCAGGTTATAAAAGTTACCAAAAGTCTCGGATATACTTCTGCAATTCAGAAATCAATTTTTTCCGAGGACGATGCGGAGAAAATCGCAAATCTTGATACATCAAGAGAACTTATTGCCACTGAACGTGATTCTAATAAATACATAGCAGATTTCTTTTATTACTCGGATGTCGGACACCTTTATACTACTTCGGAGTATCTTAACCAGTTCAGAATCAATATGCAGAAGTATGGATTTGACAGGAAAATAACAATGGATCAAAGTTTTATGTCAGAGGAAGCTTTGGTTGATAAGGATGCAGTATTTTTCTTTTACTATGTGCCGATATACAGAACAGCTCAGGGTATTGTTCACAAGACAAAGGAAAACGGTATTTGCGGAGTCCTTTGTGATTTTTCACCGCTTTTGCAGGATTGTACAGAAATACTCAATGCAGATGAATCGTGTTATTTAATCTATGACGGTATATTGTTAAGTTCATTAAGACCTATCGAAGGACTTAGTACCGAAAAGCTTTCATTTTTTCCGGAAGGAATAAGTGAATGTGAAGTCGGAACTTCAAAGTACAGTTATTATTCGTATACTACAGGCCCGCTTAAAATTGTCTGCTTTGCGCCAAAAGAAAGAGTAAGTATCCGAAATATCGGATTAAACACGACTTTTTATCTTATGATTGCGGCAGCGTTTTTGATCTTTGCCGTTCTCTTATTTTTGCTTAACAAGGAATATACAAAGAAAACCAAGTACATGGTTGATGAACTTCAGACAATGGACCTAAGCGCGGACTCGATGCGTGTTACGGTTCCACAGATGTCCGAACTAAAGGAAATAGCCGAAGAAATAAACGGAATGCTTGACCGACTTGAAGCATCGGCAAAGCGTGAGCAGGAAGCGAGGGAGCAGTTACTTTCGGCTACGGTTGCCCAGCAGAATGCGGAGATGACGGCATACAGAAGTCAGATTAATCCTCATTTCTTTTTTAATACCCTTGAATGTGTTCGATCAATGGCGCAGTACTACAATGCATATATGATTGAGGACATTATTACCGCGATGTCTAAGATTTTCAGATATTCGCTGTATTCAGACAGGACGGTCGATTTTTCGGCTGAAATAGATATGCTGGATCAGTATTTTCTTATAACGTGCTACAGATTTCCGGATCGTTATGTGATGCGTAAAGATATTGACGAGGCGGTTCTTGGCTACAGGGTTCCGTCAATGATAATGCAGCCGCTTGTTGAAAACTGTATAAAGCATGCTTTTACAAGCAACACAAAAGGAAAAGAAAATATTATAACGGTAAGTGCACATTATAACGATGAAGGACTTTTGAAAATTGTCGTAAAAGATAACGGAAGAGGAATGTCGGCCGAAGAACTGGCAAAACTCAGAAACCGGAGAATGCATGAAAATGATTATACAAACTCCAGAAAAGACAGTATTGGAATTCACAACATTTACGAACGACTTAAACTTTTCGACAAGCGAAATGAGATGGAATTTTATTCCGAAGAAGGACATTACACCAAAGTTGAACTCACGCTATATCCTGCTATTATAAAAAATAATGGTCTTAGGGAGCAATGAAGCCCTAAGACCATATTTTTCAGTATTGTTCGGGTGAAACGCCGTATTTTGCTTTAAAGGTTTTGCTGAAATAGCTTAAATCATCGAACCCGACTTCTTCGGCAATGCTTCCGACATTTCTTTGGGTTGATTTAAGAAGTCTTGCAGCTTTGTTTAGTCTTACGCTCTTCAAAAAATTCATTGCAGATGTATCGGAATACTCTCGGAATAATTCAAAAATGTATGACTTTGAAAGGAAAAAGGCACCTGCCACATCCTCCATAGATAATTTCTGACTGAGATTTTCGTAAAGATATGCCTGAATTTTAGATGTCTGTTCGTTGCTTGAAAACGAAAAGCCACCGTCATAGGACATGCAGGCTTCTTTTAACTTTTCCGACATGCAGGAAATGGTGAGACCTAACGTGCTTTGACCGGTCAAAGCGTTGTCAGACAACGACACCGAACCTGATACAATATAGACGTAAGGATATCCTTTCAGATGAATTCTGAATCCGTCACAAGGAGAAGAACTTATCAGGATATGTGAATCCTGAGTATAATTGATTGAACTCAGTGTTCTCTCAACTTCCGGATTGGACAGATTTTTGGAATCTGATAAATCATAATCAAGAATATTGAAATCTTTCTTTTGCTGCGCTGAGAGTCTTTCATGTATAGACTTCAGTGCATTTTTTACTTCTTCTTTGTCAAGCGGCTTTAAAAGGTAATCGGAGACTTCGTTCTTCAGCGCTTTCTTGGCAATTTCAAAATCTCTGTACGCGCTTACTATCACAAAGAATATTCCGGGAATAATATTTTTAACTTTCTCGATAAGTTCCATTCCGTCAAGATCCGGCATACGTATATCCGTAAAAAGGATATCGGGAGATAACTCTTTTATTTTGCTTAAAGCTTCCACGGAATCTGTGAATGTACCGACAATTTCGAACCCGAAACTGTCCCAGTCAACAACTCCCTGCAAGCCTCTTAAAGCCCATACCTCGTCGTCGACGAGAACAGCTCTGAACTTTTTGTCGCTTATCATATTAATCTTCACCCCATCAGACAATTTTATTGTCATAATTACCATATTTTTTTCCAAATCTACCATACTTTTGTTTCTTTTGTCAAAGGTTAACGGTGTGATAAGGTATTTTTGTAACAAAAAGGAGAAAGAAATGGGTACAACAGGGGTTAAAAAAACTAAGAGGTCTTTTAAGACCACTATGAAAGAAATTGTCAGGTTCAGGGGCATCTATTTCATCATGCTTCCCGCAATAGTCTGGTACATAATGTTTTCATATGTTCCGATGGCGGGATTGTCTCTTGCATTCAAAACGTATAAAGCGAAGTTAGGTATATGGGGAAGTCCTTTTGCCGGGTTTAAGCATTTTGAAAAACTCTTCCAGGATCCAAAATTTCTTGACTCGGTAATCAGGACACTTAAAATCAATGGGGGTCGCTTGCTTATTACCTTCCCGTTTGCAATCATTCTGGCCTTACTCCTCAACGAGCTTAGAATGGGTAAGTTCAAGAAGGTATTGCAGGTGACCTTCACCTTCCCGCATTTCCTCTCATGGGTAATTATTGCAAGTATTGTAAATAATGTGTTAAGTTACGATGGTTTGCTTAATTCTGCTATTGAGTTGTGCGGAGGGGAGTATGTGAATTTCATTGGAAACTCAAAACTCTTTGTACCATTGGTTTACATAACAGAAGTGTGGAAGGGTGCCGGATGGAGCTCAATTATATATCTGGCAGCAATCGCCGGTATCGACCAGGAACAGTTTGAGGCTGCCGATATTGACGGCGCATCAAGATGGGACAAGATGTGGAAAATTACACTTCCTTCGATTATGCCGACTATCACGATTATGTTTATCCTGGCAGCAGGTAACGTAATGACAAAAGGATTTGATCAGGTGTTCAACATGGATAATGATGCAGTCCATAAAGTATCTCAGACACTTGATATGTATATTTACAATGTGACCTTTAACGCAAAGAAGACGGATTTCGGATATTCTACCGCACTCAGCCTTTTCAGATCGGTTGTTAACCTTATATTCCTTGTTGTTACCAACGCGATTTCCAAGAAACTTGGAGGCAACGGACTTATGGGAGGTGGAGAACGATGAAAAGGGTGAAGAATTACAAAATGAGATTTCAGTTTGCGGATGCGATTATACTGCTGACTCTCGTCATTGGTGCTCTTGCAATAATACTTCCGTTTTTGAACGTGCTTGCAATATCTTTCACGACACCTAAGGCCTACGCCGATACACCGTTGCTTCTTTTCCCTAAGGTGTTTACATGGGAAAACTATGAGACTCTTTTCCAGGACGGAAGAATTCTTATAGGTTACAAAACTTCCGGCAGATTCCTTCTTATGGCAATGCCGCTTAATATGTTTCTTACAACAACGGTTGCATACGGACTTTCAAGAACAGGGTATCCCGGAAGAGGCTTCTTACTTAAATTTGTAGTATTTACAATGCTTTTTTCGGGCGGAATAGTTCCGCTCTACTTAACAATAAAGTCATACGGACTTATCGGTTCTCTTTGGGCAGTAGCGCTTAGCGAAGGAATCAATACCTTTTACATGATAATAATGCTAAATTTCTTCCAGTCGCTTCCGGATTCTCTTATAGAATCCGCAAAACTTGACGGAGCCGGTGAATACAAGATTTTATGGAACATCGTACTTCCGCTTTCAAAGCCTGTAATGGCAACGGTTTTCCTTTATTATCTCGTTGACCGCTGGAATGAATGGTATAATGCGATGCTTATGGTGCGAGATATCAGACAGACACCGTTACAGTTAGTACTTAGAAACATAGTTCTTGATTCACAGAATCTTGACAATATTATGACAGAGTCGGTTGAAATATTTACTTTCAGCGCAGGCATTAAAATGGGAGCCGTTGTTGTGACGGTAATTCCTGTTATGTGTATCTATCCTTTCCTTCAGAAGTATTTCACAAAGGGAATCATGTTAGGTGCAGTTAAATAATTGATGATAGTACTCTGTAAAAAGGGTATTATTATAGATGGTGAAGTTACTATATAAAGAGGAGGTTATTATGAAAAAACTTTTCAAGAAGTCTCTGGCTCTCGCACTGGCAGCTCTTATGACAGTTTCTGTTGCAGCATGCGGTAAGAATACCGGTGACGGAACACAGGCTTCCAATTCGGGGGCAGCAACGGGTCCTGTTCAGAATTCGAACACGGGATCAGCAACACAGGAAGTTGAGAAGGACTATAGCGAGCATTATACATACAGCTACGCAAGTACACAGATTACTGAGTCCACAGATTACAACTCTCCTGACGATGCAATGACACAGTACTGGCAGCAGAAGTACAACTTTGACTGGGACATTTATTCTATTTCTTCAGATAAATGGGATCAGACAGTTAATACATGGGTATATTCGGAAGATCTTCCCGATGTAACTATTTTCGATTACAAGCATCCTCAGATGATGGACTGGGTTGACCAGGGTCTTGTATTTGAATTCCCGCAGGGCTGGGAAGAAAGATGGCCTAACGTAGCAAAAGTTCAGGAGTACGGCGGACTTCAGCCTACTTTTGAGAAAATGACAGGATCTACATATTTCCTTGCAAGAACAAACTATGCAACAAACTTACCTTGCACACCGGGTATCAACCCTACAAACATGATGGTTTATATCCGTAAAGACTGGGCAGAAGCAGTAGGTGTAGAGGTTAAGGATTACTACACACTTGATGAAATTATGGAATATGCAAGAAGAGTTAAGGAACAGGATCCCGGTAATGTCGGTAAAGATCTTATTCCCATGGGTCTTTCTTCATCCAACTGTTATAACGTATTTGTATCATCAGCAAGTACTTACACATCCAATAACTACTACCTTTACAGAGACGGTTCCGAGTTCAAGTGGGGACTTTCCGATGAGGAAACACTTTTAGGACTTAAGCTTTGGAGACAGGCATTTGACGAAGGACTTCTCAACAAGGAATTCTATTCATACTCAGGTTCTGAGGACGTTGAAGACTTCTATGTACGTGGCGTATCAGGCCTTATGTGGTATCAGGGTGGCGCTCGTTACCAGCAGGACGTTGCTAACCGTATGAAGGATAACCTTGGCCTTAACTACGATGAATGTGTTAAGCAGATATTCATCACAGACAACGAAGGAAAATATCACTCAGCTCCCCGTGGTAACTTCTGGGGCGTAATCATGTTCAATCCCGATATACCGATTGAAAAGTGGGAAAGATATATGGACATGCTTGAAGAGTCATGCTCACCCGAAGGACAGAGATTAATCCGTATGGGCTTCGAAGGTGTTGACTGGGAGTGGCAGAACGGAGAAATGGTATCACTTCTTGAAAACGGTAAAGATGCAAGAAGCAAATATCCTTCAATTTACCCTGTATATCATCAGTGGTGCATGCTTAGTGACGACTTCGTACTTATCAATCCTAACTATCCTAAGGAGTACAGAGACTTAACCGTTAAGATGTATAAGTTAAAAGAAGAACTTGGTAAGGATGGCGGATGCCCTCCTATCGATTTCGATATTTATCTTTACAGTTCGGAAGCTACAGCAGCATTAAGTTTTGAATATGAAAAAGACTTTGCAAACATTGTTGTTAACAAGGGCGATGTAGAAACCGAATGGAGAAAGTGGCTCAACAGCTGGGATTACTTAATGAGTCCTGTTCTTAAAGAACTCAAGGAAAACATTAAATAATAGATTCCCCCTAAGGACTAAGCGGCAGCATTTTGCTGCCGCTTTTGACTGCAACAAAACACTTAGTTATAGTTGGCCCAATTGTTTTTAAAGAATAATGTACTATTCAAAATGTATTAAGACTTTTTATTTCGGGAAATTTCAGGGGGCCGGGGTTGAGAGGGTGGCAAAATGATGCTATACTTTTGAAAACATAAGGGGGTATAAGAATGAGTGTTGCAGATAAGATTTTTATAGATATGTGTAAGGATATTCTTGAAAATGGGACAAGCACCGAGGGAGAGAAAGTTAGGCCTCACTGGGCAGACGGAACACCGGCATATACGGTTAAGAAGTTTGGCGTTGTGAATCGGTACGACCTTAGAAAAGAATTTCCTATTCTTACATTAAGAAAAACTGCTCTTAAGAGTGCTACAGATGAAATGCTTTGGATATGGCAGCAAAAGAGCAATAATATCAATGATCTTCATTCTCATATTTGGGACGAATGGGCTGATGAAAACGGGTCAATAGGAAAAGCATACGGATATCAGATGAGTGTTAAACATCAGTACAAAGAAGGTATGATGGATCAGGTTGACAGAGTCATATATGATCTTAAGAATAATCCGTTTTCCAGAAGAATTCTTACCAATATATATGTGCATCAGGATTTGCATGAGATGAATCTGTATCCCTGCGCTTATTCGATGACATTCAATGTTACTCAAAGGCCCGGAGAGGATAAGCTGACGCTTAATGCTATTTTGAATCAGCGTTCACAGGATGTTCTTGCTGCAAATAATTGGAATGTTGTTCAATACTCTGTGCTTGTACATATGCTCGCACAGGTTTGTGAAATGAATGTTGGTGAGTTCGTTCATGTTATTGCGGATGCACATATTTATGACAGACACATTCCTCTTATTAAAGAACTTATTTCAAGAGAACCGTTGCCGGCTCCTAAATTTGTTCTAAATCCTGATGTAAAGGATTTTTACAAATTTACAAGAGACGATGTTTCACTTGTCGGCTATGAAACTCACGAGCAGATTAAAGATATTGAGGTTGCTATCTGATGAATGCCATTGTAATTGCGGATTCAAATTGGGGAATAACCTGTAACGGAAAACCCATTGCATCGATTCCTGCCGAAAGAAAATCGAGAATGCAAGAAATAGCGGGAAAGGTGATTGTTTATGGTGTAAAACATATCGATGACCTTCCTGGTCAACAGCCGGTAAAAGGTTGCATCAATATGATTTATACCGACAATATGAAATGCAATATAAGGAAGTCTTCCGAAGTTTTTTCTTTTGATACATTGGACGAACTCAGAAAAGCTTTGGGAAAGTATAACAGTGGTGATATTTATGTTATAGATAACGAAAAACTTTACCGCGAATTTCTGAAAGATTTTACGACTGTTCACGTTACTAAAATAGATTATTCTTACAATGCAGATTCTTTTTTTGAGAACCTTGATAAGAACGAAGAGTTTGTAATTACGGCCGATTCCGAGGAACAGTATTGCTTCGATATTGTTTATAATTTTTATAAGTACGAAAGAAGGAAATAAAGTTGACACTTGAAGAAATAAAAGAACAGTATCCTTATCTTTACGAGACGCATATGCATACTTCGGAAGGAAGCAAATGCGCTTCTGACGATGGCGCTGCGATGGCCAGAGCTTATAAAGAAAACGGATACGCAGGTATTATTATTACCGATCACAACTGGAATGGTAACACTGCGGTTGACAGAGACCTTCCCTGGGACGAATGGCTTGATAAGTTTTTCCTTGGGTACGATCATGCAAAAGAAGAAGGCGACAAAATAGGGTTGTCTGTTTTCAGAGGATATGAGGCCGGATACGGTGGACCGGAAGTTTTAGTGTATGGCTTTTCTTTGGATGATTTGAAAAAGCATCCCGAACTTAAAGATGCCTCGATTGAGGACCATGTACGAATAATTCACGAAATAGGAGGAATGATTATTCAGGCACATCCGTACAGAGAAGCCTGGTACATTTCGGGAATTACAACATTTGAAAAGTACGTTGACGGGATAGAGATGGTTAATGCATCTCATTCAAATCCTCATGATGGTTCAAGAGACAAGTGCATCTATGATGAGAAGGCAATTGCTCTTGCAAATTCCTGCAATCTTCCCGGAACAGCAGGCTCCGACCAGCACTCCGTAGTTCCTTTTGGCGGAGGAGTCGCTTTCAGAACGCCACTTGCGTCGATAGAGGACTATATAAAAAGAATTAAAAACGGTGAAGACTATCTTTTAACTAACGGAAGACAGTGGTTTACCAAAGAAGGAAAATTATTGCTTACATGCGTAGAATAATTACTCGCCTGGTTAACATAATGTTGATAATGGCTGTTTTTGCGACAACTCTTTCTGGCTGTTCGGATCGTGAGATTATACTTACAACAGGCTTTTCAAAGAACGAAGTTATGAGGATTAATAACAAGTCGTGTTACCTTCCGGAGATGATGCTGTATCTTACCACTATACAGAATCAATATGAGGAGGTATATGGTACTGAACTTTGGAAACAGTCTCAAAACGGTGTTTCTCTTGAACAGAAGGTAAAAGATATGGTTCTTGCCAAAATCGCGCAGGTGAAAGTTATGAACCTGATGGCAGAATCATATGAACTTAAACTTGATGAAACTGAAGAACTTCTTGTCAGTGTTTCGGCAAAACGTTTTTTTGAAAGTCTTAACGACAGGGAGAAGGAACTTATCGGGGTGACAGAGGACGATGTATGTAAAATATACAGCGAATATGCTCTGGCAAATAAGGTTTATGATTATGTGATTAAGGACATAAATCCCGAGATTAGTGATGATGAAGCAAGGACAATTACCGTATGGCAGATTCTCATTAAAACGTATGCACTTGATTCTGACGGAAAGAGAGTCGAGTTTTCCGAAAGAACGAAAAAAGAAGCACTTGAGAAGGCTCAGATGGTGCGTGATATAGCAATATCCGGTGAAGAATCTTTTGAAGCTCTCGCTGCAAAATATAATGAGGGTGATGAAATGACATATACCTTCAAAAGGGGTGAGATGGCGCCGGCATTTGAAGAAGCAGCTTTTTCTTTGGACAAGGACAAGGTAAGCGATATTGTTGAGACTGAGTACGGATACCATGTTCTTAAGTGCGTCAGCAATTTTGATGTTGCGCAGACCCAGGCCAATAAAGTGGAAATTCTGAAACAGCGAAAAGAAGCTGTTTTTGACGAAACATATGATGCATTTCTGGCTACGATCAATAAGACACTGAATGACGAACTATATGAAAGCATTCAGATGATTGACGACCCATTGGTTGTTACTACAAGTTTCTTTGATGTTGACTTTTAATAAAAAGTTTATAATTTGAAAAATGCCGTATTTATGCGGGTTTGAAGCATATGATTAGCACTCATTAACAATGAGTGCTAATTTTTCGTTGACTTTTTTTCGTTAGGGCGTAAACTTATTAATAGAGTTTCGCGAAGGCGGACAGACATTATTTTTTGTGGAAAGAAGGATGTTAAAATGGCAAAACAGGGAAGCTTATCTATTAACAGTGAGAATATTTTTCCCATAATCAAGAAATGGTTATATTCTGACCATGATATCTTTTACAGAGAGTTAATTTCAAACGGTTGTGATGCTATCACAAAACTTAAGAAACTTGCAATGATGGGCGAGTGTGAACTTGCATCCGATTACAAAGGAAAGATTGAAGTTATAGCAAATCCCACGGAGAAAACACTTACCTTTATCGATAACGGTCTTGGAATGACTGAGGATGAGGTTAACGAGTACATTAATCAGATTGCATTTTCGGGAGCAACCGATTTTATTTCTAAATATAAGGACAAAGCAAATGAAGATCAGATAATCGGACATTTCGGACTCGGTTTTTACTCGGCATTCATGGTAGCTACCGAAGTTCACATCGATACACTTTCCTATAAGCCCGGAGCAAAGGCTGTACACTGGGAATGTGACGGCGGAACAGAGTTTTCTATGGAAGATGGTGATAAGTCCGACGTCGGCACAAAAATCACGTTGTTTATTAATGACGATTGTCTGGAATTTTGTAACGAATACAAGGCAAAAGAAGTAATCAAAAAGTATTGTTCTTTTATGCCTACAGAAATCTTTGTAAAAAAGGAGCCTGAAGAAGTTAAAGAAGGTGAAGAGCCGAAGGCTTTGGAACCTATCAACGAAACAACTCCCCTTTGGACAAAGCATCCCAATGATTGCACAGAGGAAGAGTACAAGAAATTTTACAGAGATGTGTTCAAAGATTACAAAGAGCCTCTTTTCTGGATTCATCTCAACATGGATTATCCTTTTAACCTTAAGGGAATTCTTTACTTCCCTAAGATTAATATGGAGTATGAGTCAATTGAAGGAACAATAAAACTTTACAATAATCAGGTATTTATTGCAGATAATATCAAAGAAGTCATCCCTGAATTTTTGATGCTTTTAAAAGGCGTAATCGACTGCCCTGATCTTCCTCTTAACGTATCACGTTCGGCACTTCAGAACGACGGCTTTGTTACAAAGATTTCCGAATATATTACAAAGAAGGTTGCTGATAAACTTTCCGGAATGTGCAAGACCGATAAAGAAAACTATGAGAAGTACTGGGAAGACATTTCTCCCTTCATTAAGTTTGGATGCTTAAAGGATGGTAAGTTCTGTGAGAAGATGACAGATTACATTCTTTTCAAAAATCTTGACGGTAAGTATTTAACGCTTCCTGAGTGTCTTGAGGTTAAGCCTGTAGACGTTGAAGAGACTGCTACAGATGAAAACGGTGAAAAGGTAGAGGTTGAAGAAGTAACAGCTGAGGAAGATGAAAAGAAAGAAAAGACTATCTACTATGTGACAGATGAACAGCAGCAGAGCCAGTACATTAACATGTTCAAGCAGGCAAAAATGGATGCTGTTATTTTAAAACATAACATCGACCAGCCTTTTGTGACAGAACTTGAAGCCAAGAATGAAGGAATCAGATTTGTAAGAATTGACTCCGACATAACAGACAGCCTTAAGTCAAAAACTTCCAAGAAGGCAAAAGAAGAGCTTGAGACTTGGGCAAAGGATTTAACGGGAATCTTTGAGAAGGCTCTTAAAAAGAAGAATCTTAAGCTTTCGGTTGAAAAACTTAAAAACAAAAAAATTGCTTCGATGATTACATTATCTGAGGAAGCAAGACGCATGAGAGATATGATGAAGATGTACTCAATGCCGGGAATGGATCCGTCAATGTTTGGCGGCGATGAGGGTGAGACACTTATTCTCAATGCAAACCATCCGATTGTAGAGTACATTACAGCTCACAAAGATGAGGATGTTGCACTTTTTGCAGAACAACTCTATGATCTTGCAAAGATTCAGCAGGCTCCGCTTTCTCCTGATGATATGACAAAGTTCATCCAGAGAAGCAATGATATTCTTATTAAGCTTTCAGAAAAGGCTGAATGATATAAGATTGATGGTATGAATTAAATGATATAAGCAGATATAAGAAGATGAAAAACCGCAGTCATTGTGACTGCGGTTTTTTAATGCAGACAGAGTCGAGCTTTTTCATTATTGTTGTATATCCTTTTTGCTAAAGATGAAATCTCTGCGGATGTAAGGCTAACTGTGTGTTTGCCGAGAATTTAAAGGTGTCTATTCTCGCAAAAAGTCCTAAAATGTTGCATTTGCGAGAATAACAGGGCGAAAATTCTCGCAAAAAGTCCTAAAATGTTGAACCTGCGAGAATATCAAGGCGAAAATTCTCGCAAAAAATCCTAAAATGTTGAATCTGCGAGAATAACAAGGCGAAAATTCTCGCAAAAAGTCCTAAAATGTTGAATCTGCGAGAATAACAGGGCGAAAATTCTCGCAAAAAGTCCTAAAATGTTGAATTTGCGAGAATAACAGGGCGAAAATTCTCGCAAGACCCACAAAATGATTATATTTGTGAGAAAAGGCACAAGCAGTAATATCAGAATCGACTATAGATTACTGAGGCGAAAACTGTAGAAAAATAATAGGTTAACATAACAATATATTTCTAAAAGAATTCCATATGTTGATACCTTGTTGACTGGGAGCGGTCATTATTGCCTTACGGTTAAACGTAAACCAATAATGATATCCGGAGAGGAGTAATATTTTTATGAGGAGATTTCCTAGAATAATTTCAGCATTATTGGCAACTATTATGATGGTAAATTTAACATCATGCGGAACAGGAAATTTAGGAAAATCTGATGCAGGAAAAGAGGTAGAATCGCAGGTAGAAATCTTGAGATAAGAGAGATTCCTTATGAGAATATTCCGATAGAGGTTCCTACTTATGGCGAAAACATAGGTCCAATCGTATACGAAGGATGCGTAACTGGTAAAGGTTATATCTATGAAGGAAATCATTAATCGATAAAGAGTTAAAAGACCATGCTGAAAACAGCACGGCCTTTATTACTTTTACAAATGATAATTAAATGATGTTCTCTGCGGACTCTTTTTCTCGTATCTGTAGGCGTTGATTCCTCTTAAATGAGAACCAATGCGCTCAATAAAGCAATATCCGAGAAATCCACCGAAAGTGTTAAGAAAGAGATCATCAACATCGAAAATCCTGTAGGAACCGGGATAGATGAAGAATAAACCGGTTAACTGTCCGACTTCGATAAAAAGTGTAAGAAGGAAGGACAGCAACACAACATCTGGTTTGCAAAGTTCAAATCTGTAGGTAAGATATGCACCGAAGGGGATTGTCATAACTATGTTGAAAATAACCTGGAGCACACTCGTTAAAGACTTTTCTTTTGCAATGTCAAATATGAAACTTCCTGCAAAAAATCTTCCGTGATAGCCTGTCATGTTTGCGATGACGTCTTCATCCGGAAGCGGAAAGAAAACGAGCGAAAAAACGCAAAGCATATAAGCTACAAACAATACATCAAGTGCAAAACGCACATAATTAATATCCTTCTTAATAAAATCTCTTATTGCTATAATAATCGATACTGAAGGAACAAGTACCGAGAATATAATCAGTCCGGTTGTGATTTCAGATAACCATGCATTCATGTGTTTTTCTCCTTTCATCTTATGTATTCAGTATAGAATTCTTACTGTTTGGACAAAATCGAATCCCCTTACAAATAAATGCATATTTCTTACATATTTGTCATAAATATCAATGGGGGTATAGGCGAAAGAAAGTGATTTTTTGTTTCACTTATAGAGGGTTAGATGGTATAATAGGGTACAATATAATTATTATGCGATGACTGTACGTTTTGACTTTGAGGGAAGGCATTTGAGACGGTTTCGCAAGCGGGTAGAGACATGCAAAAGATTGTGGAGAGAATCTTAAACGGTCAATTTGATTATGATAAAGGGGCGCTTGATTTGTCGACGTCCCGTATTGAAATTGCCCTCTGCCCGGGAGAGGTTTATTCGGGATGCTTTGATGTAACAGGTGCGCCCAAGATGCCTCTTGAAGGTTGTATTTATACTAACGATGTCAGAATGAGCATTACTCCGGAAACTTTTGCCGGAGATCTTAATACAATTAACTTTACGTTTTCGGCTAAAGGACTTGAAGAAGGGGATGTAGTGCAGGGCGACATATTCATTGTCTCCAATCAGGGTGAATATGCACTTCCGTACGTATTTACCGTTTTACAGCAGAGCCTTGAGTCGAGTCTTGGCAGTATCAAGAATTTATTTCATTTTACAAATCTTGCAAAATCCGATTGGGAAGAAGCTGTCAGGCTTTTTTACTCAAAGGATTTTATCAAATTATTTCAGGGAAATGATTTTAAATATAAAAAGATTTATTTGGGACTTTCACATTGCTATGGAAACGAGCAGAATGTGGAAGAATTTCTTGTTTCTGTTAATAAGAAGCAGCCGATTGAATACATTCCCGAAAGAGATACTATTTCTTTAAACGATCCGTCATATATTGTCGAGGAGTATATCAGTGTCACAAGAAACGGCTGGGGATATACGTCACTTCATGTTGAAACCGATTGTGATTTCGTGAGCTTCTCAAAGCGTGAGATTACCGACAATGATTTCCTTGGCAACTATTTGAGTTTTCCCGTGCTCATTAATCCCGACAATGTTCATGGCGGTGTTAATCATGGAAAGATTCGTTTTTTCAATTCATTTACATCGTTTGAGGTTAAAGTTACTGTTACTGTTGAGACAGTTACGAAGCCTGACCTTTCGAGCCATCTTGAATTCAGACGTTGCCAGTATGATCTTATAACTTTTTATGAAGCGTTTAGGACAAAGAAAATCACTGCGGAAACATGGATAGCAGAGACAGGTCATGTTGCGGACCGAATGCTTTTGATTGACGAGAAGGCGCATTTTCCGAGACTTTTGAAGGCTCAGATACTTATGGTCGAAGAACGCTACAATGAAGCAAAGTGGATACTTGACCAGGTTGAGGCCGAGATTGAAGGAACACGTGATGAAAACCCGGCTCTTTGGGCTTATTATCTGTATCTTACTACGATGCATAATCGTGAGGAGAGCTATATAGATGATATAACCGACGAAGTGGCAAATATTTATTCGAGAGACACATCCGACTGGAGAGTGGGATGGCTTCTTTTGTATCTTTCCGAAGAGTTTGCAATTAGCCCTTCCAAGAAGTGGCTGTTTATAGAACAGCAGATAGAGACAGGCTGTGTAAGCCCGATGTTTTACGTAGAGGCTGTCAATATGCTTGTTGCAAATCCGGGTCTGTTAAGCAGACTGGATAAGTTTGAAATGCGTGTTATTAGATATGCTTTGACAAACGATCTTTTAAACAGGGATATTATCAATCAGTTTGTTTATCTTGCATCACACGAAAAGGACTATTCGAAGCAGATTCTTGATATTTTGGAGAAGTGTTACGAGATAGATCCTTCAGACATTTGTGCACAGACTATATGCGAAATGCTCATTAAAGGAGACAGAAAAGATTCTAAGGCTCATGAATGGTATCTCTTTGCAATAATGTCAGAGTTTAGGATTACAAGACTTTATGAATTCTTTATGGAGTCCCTTGATCTTACGGCAAATGTTGATATACCAAAGATGGTTTATCTTTATTTTTCGTATGAGAATACGTTAAGCTGGGAATATTCGGCGTTCTTATACGCAAAGGTAATCGCAAACCGCAATGATATTCCTGACATTTATGATGCATTCAAGGAGCAGATTGAAAAATTTGCCGTATCAAAGATTCTGGAAGGACGTATGAATCGTGATATGGCTGTTATATACAGACATGTGCTTGCTGATATCATACTTACGGATGAAATGGCAAAAGCACTTTCACGATTGTTGTTTACGCACAAGATTTCTGTTACGGGTAATCTATTTTCCAAGGTTGTCGTATATCAAAGCAGAGAATGTGTGGAAACGGTATATCCTCTTATTGATAATGTTGCATATATTCCGATTTACAACAGGGACTTCGAGATTCTGTTTGAAGATGATTTTACGAACAGATATTACGCTGAGGCCGAATATGACCTTGAAAAGCTTATGGTTCCGGGCAAACTTGCAGCAAGACTTTTGCCTATAATACATGACAACCTTCAGTTTGATGTATATGCCTGTGAGTGCAGCTCTGAAATGATTGAGATAACGGAGGAGACAAGAGAACGTTATCAGAACATTCTTGATGCTCCTTCAATAGATGCCGAATACAAATCTGAGGTTCGTGGAAAACTTATGCAGTATTATCACGATCACGATGCGATAAGGGAACTTGATGCCATTCTTGAAGAACTTTCACCGGACGTTCTTTCCAAGCGTGAAAGAATTCATGCCATGAAGTTTATGATAATAAGGGGAATGTTTGACAAGGTTTTTGAGTGGATTGTCGAATACGGAATGGAAGGCGTTGAAATAAAGGATGTTGTAAGCCTTTGCTCAAGACTCATTAAGCGTAACGAATTTGTATATGATGAGAATCTCAAACGGTTGTCGGCTTCGGCATTTTTCAGAGGAAAGTATGATGAAATCATTCTTCGTTACCTTGCGGAACACTTTAAAGGAATGACGAAGGATTTAAGAAAACTGTTTAAGGCTTCTGAAAATTTTGACATTGAACTGTTTTCAATGTGCGCAAATATGATTCTTCAGATGCTTTATACCGGCTATTTTGTATCCGAAAGAATGGATGTGTACAGCCGGTTTGTTCGAGGAGGAGCCGATCGAAATCTTCAGATGGCTTTCCTTACAAAATGTTCTTTTGACTATTTTGTAAAAGAACATGTTATGGAACCGCTTGTTTTTGAGGAACTTTCCAAACTTAAGGTTAGAGGCGAAAACCTTCAGACAGTATGTAAGCTTGCGTACCTTAAGTATTATGCCGAAAATGAGGAATGTATTGACTCGACTGTCCGTCCCATTTTAAAGGAATATCTCAATGAACTTATCGGACAGGGAATTTACATGTCGTTCTTCAAAAACTTTGTTGATGCCAATACTCCCGGCGTTAACAAGTTTACCGATAAAACGTTTGTGGAGTACAAGACAGAGCCCGGGAAGAAAGTGTTCATTCACTATATAATAGAGGGCGACGAAGAAACGGAAGGCAAGTATATTACTGAGGAAATGCCGGATATGTACGGAGGGGTTCATGCGAAGGCGTTTATCCTTTTCTTCGGAGAAAATTTACTTTATTACATAACTGAGGTTTCCGACGGAGAAGAACTTCTTACGGAAAGTGCAAGTATTTCCAAGAGTGACATAAGCAGAGATTTGTTTAATTCAAGATTCAATGAAGTGAATGATATCGTCATCGCCAAAACACTTCAGGATTATGATACGGTGGATTCGCTTTTATACGATTATCACAAGCATACATATATTGTTAAAAAGATGTTCTCGCTCCAATAGAAGATGGGACTTTTATTTAGGAGCAAACGGAGTTTTGCATGGATTTTTTTGCTGATGGCAGAAAACTGAATAAAGGCGAGCTTGCTGTAGGGTTTGATCTTACGGACACATATTCTCAGATAAGCTATGGCTATGTTGACGGAGACGGTGTTGAGACTGTTTCCACAATTGCCGGTGCCAGCAACTATCTGATTCCTACGGCATTATTTAAAAGACGTGAGGTTAATCAGTGGTTTGCCGGAAGAGAAGCGGTGAAAAATGCCGAAGATGACGGCTTTTTTGTTGACAGACTTCTTGAAAAGGCAGAGGCCGGAGCGGATATAAGTGTCGGCGACGAAACATTCAGACCGTCTGCGCTTATTGCTCTTTTTATGAAACGATCGCTTGCGTTAGTAAATATGATTGCACCTCTCAATAAAATAGCTTCTTTCGTGGTAACGGTTACAGACCTTAATTCAAGAATGGTAGAAGTGTTGTCGGAGGCTGTGGCTTCTTTGGGATTAAAAACCGGCAATGTCTTTTTCCAAAGTCATACCGAAAGTTTTTACTACTATACTATTTATCAGGCGGAGGAACTTTGGAAAAGAGATGTCCTTTTGTTGGATTTTTCGGGTGATTATCTTACATCCTACAGAATGGAGTGTAACCAGAATACTACTCCTATAGTTGCATTTATCGATCCTAATTCATATCATTCTTTTAAGACAGACGGCTTAAAGGACATGATTATTAATTCGGAAGAGGCAAAGATTGCCGATCAGAATCTTCTTTCGCTTCTTGAAGATATAGCGGGCGAAAGAATGTTTTCTTCAGTATATTTTATCGGAGAAGGATTCAGACAGGAATTGTTTCGTGATTCCATTCGCTTTATGTGCAGAAAGGGCCGTGTTTTTGAGGGAAATAACCTTTATTCAAAAGGTGCGGCATTTTCTGCCAAGAATAAAATTGTTAAGACTCTCTTGAGTGAGTCGCACGTTTTCCTTGGAAATGATAAATTAAAGTCCAATATCGGAATCAATGTTTTAAAGAAGGGAATGCCCTCGTATCTTGCAATCCTTGATGCCGGTGTCAACTGGTTTGAGGCAAAAGGCTCATGCGAAGTTATATTGGACAGGGGAAATACGGTTTCTTTTGTCATTACTCCGCTTACGGGGAAGAATCCGGAGGTTGTGGAGATGGCACTTGATGATTTGCCAAAGAGGCCGGTTAAAACGTCGAGGGTGCATATTGACGTGACCATGATTTCCGAGATGAAAATGCAAATTACTGTAAAAGATTTAGGCTTTGGCGAACTGTTTCCAGCGTGCGACATCGAATGGAAGGAGGTAATTGACCTATGACGAACCGTGCACTTATGTGTGTCGGAGAATTGGCGAAGACTCCTTACTACTTTGACAAAGCGTATGTGAATATATACTCGATAGAGGAATTGTGCTACGTCCTTTATGAAAATGCGTTCATGATTGACAGGGACATACTCGACAGAAAACTTGTTGACTGGATCGATAAAGAGTTAAATCTTCCCGATCTTGCGAGGGATTTGTATCCTCTTATAAATCAGAATGCGCTTCCGGAATCTTTTGTCGGAACTATTCTTCAGTATGTCGGATATTACAGCAAGGATGAAATTGATAAGGCTGAAAGCGTTCTTCGAATGAATGTCTCGATGAGTGTTTTCGAAAAGTGGAAAGCAAAGGCCGATTTTCTTTTTGAAAACAGGCATTATCTTCTCGCAATAAAAGAATATGAACATGTTTTGTCTGTAATAGATGAAGATGAGACCGACTTAAAAAGCCGTATTTATAACAATATGGGCGTGACCTATATGGCCCTTTACTATTTTGATTCTGCAATCGAATGTTTTAAGAATGCTTATGAAATCAACAACGATCCTACGGCATACAGACACCTGCTTACGGCAAACAGACTCAAAATGTCTGAAGAAGAGTACATAAGACTTATCGCTGAGGAAGAAGATGCATACAGACTCAGCATCCCGATAGAGGGTGCGCTAAAGCAGGCAAAAGAAGAGTTTGATGAAACGGAAGAAGCAAGGAATATGAAGGAAATGTTTCTTCTTAAAGATAACAACGAGACTGCAAAATATTATGAACAGATTACAGCGATGACCGAGCAGATTAAAAACGATTATCGCGAGATTGCTTTTGAAACGGGAGAACTTTAAATGGGCTTTTTTAAAAAGCTTTTTGCAAAAAAGTCAATAGAGGAAAGCTCGTGGGATGAGGTTCAGGAATCCAAAGACACGATTGATATGACGAACCCTTTTCTAAGGGAACAGTATGTTATCAGCTGCCTTGAACAGATGAAGGAAGCCTCTGCGGAGATTGACAGAATCAACGAAGAGTACACGGAAGTTACTTCGTATCTTACCGACATCGAGGAAATCGAAGACATCCCTTCTGATGAAAAGCGAGAGCTTGAAGAACTTGCAAGATACATTCATGACTTGAAAATGCATCATGACAAGCTCGCACAAAAGAAAAGTCTTATGCCCGATCATGAGTATAATCAGATTGAACGTATTTGTGACGATATCCCGGACGCCGTCAAGAAAATGGAATCCGAGGAACAGTATAAGGTCAAAGTTAAGAACGATCTTGCAAGAATTTCAAAAGAACGTGATGCTTATGCTTACAGAAAATACGAGATTTCTTCCTCAATCGAGAACTCAAGAGGGGCAGTTGTTATATTTATGGGTACGGCAGCAGCGCTTATTGTCATTTTATTTGCGCTTCAGATATTCATGAAATGGGATGTGGTAATCGGTTACTATATTACGGTTGCACTTTTGGCGATTTCCGTCACCGTCACATATGTAAAATATGCGGACGCCGTAAATGAGAAGAAACGGATAGAGAGTACGTCCAATGAACTGATACTTCTTGAAAACAAAGTAAAAATCCGATATGTCAACAATAAAAATCTTTTGGATTATCTTTACACAAAGTACGAGACAACCTCGGCTGCACAGTTAAGGACACGTTATGAAGCTTTTTTGAAGGAACGTGAATTAAGAAAACAGTTTGAAAAAAATGAGGCTCAATATGAGGAGGCTGTTGATAAACTGCTTAGAAAGCTAAAAAAGCAGCGAATCAAAGATCCGGAACTGTGGCTTCATCAATATGAGGCAATTTACGACAATAGGGAAATGGTTGAAGTGAGACATCACCTTATCGGGCGAAGGCAGAAACTGCGCAAACAGCTTGAATATAATGAGCAGATTGCACTTGAAGCAAGCGATGAAGTTAAAGATGTTATGAGAAGATTTCCCGAAGCTGCCCCTTCACTTATGGAACTTGTGGAGAAATACGGACAGTAACAAAAGAGAGGTACGAAATGATAAAAAATATTGTTTTTGATATAGGCAATGTGCTTGTTGATTTCGCCTGGAAGGAATATTTTAAAGGTTTTAATCCTTCTAAAGAAGAATTCGAGCGTCTTGTTAATGCAACGGTTAACGACCCGTATTGGAATGAAATAGACAGAGGCGTAAAGTCAGAGGAGGACATTCTTGAACATTTTATAGCGAATGATCCCGGAATAGAGGATCTTATCAGACGTGTTTATGAAAACTTTGACGGCCTGCTTAGAATGTTTGAATATACAAGGGGCTGGATTAAGGACCTTCAGAACAGAGGCTTTAAAGTATATTGTTTATCCAATATGTCGTTTAAAGCGGTTCGTGAGTGCTGGAACGATTTGTGTTTTATTGAAGAACTTGACGGTTATATACTAAGCTGCGACGTAAAGATAACGAAGCCGGAACCCGGAATTTATACGGCTTTGTTTGAAAAATACAAGCTTAAACCTGAAGAATGCATTTTCTTTGACGATCTTGAGCGAAATGTTGAAGGCGCAAGAAAAGCAGGAATGCATGCCGAGATATTCTCAAGTGTTAAGAAAGCCGAAGAAGATATCAAAAGAATATGCTCCGAGCAACCCTTTAAATCTGAGTACACCAAGGCACAGAGAATGATTGCGCTTACGGGTATTGCTTTTATTTTACTTTTGTATATTCTTTCTTTTGTGTTTGCACTCATTCAGACACCGTTTGCAAAATCAATGTTCAGAGCAACACTGGGATGTACAATCGGTATCCCGATTCTTTGCTGGATTTACATCTGGTTGCTTGGAAAACTTAAAAAGAAAAAGACCATTGCTGATTTTAATTTCTTTGAAAAATAGCATGTGCTTGCAAATACGGCGTTGCTATGCTAAACTTTGCAAGGTAATTGATACTTATGTTTATGATTAACAGACAGTGAGGATGAATATGGCACAGACATTACTTGAAAAATGGCGCAACAGCGCTTATTCCGAGGAGCAGGATTCCAAGAAGCTTCAGGCACTTTGGAACGAGTATTTTGAAAAAGAAAAAGGTATTTACGAGAAACTTTTAAAGAATCCCGATGAGGTTGTTACGGGTACAGTTGCAGAACTTGCTAAGAAGTACAAAGTTACTCAACTTATTATGACAGGTTTCCTTGACGGTATTAACGATTCACTCGTTAATCCTAACCCCATTGAGACTATGGAAGCAGATACAGAGGTTAATCTTGGCTTTGACAAGGAGCTTCTTTATAAGAACATGGTAGCTGCAAAGGCTGACTGGCTTTACAATCTTCCTGAATGGAACGATATCTTTTCAGAGGAGAAGCAGAAGGAACTTTACAAAGAACAGAAGGCTTCTCAGACAATCAGAAAAGACGTTAAGGTATATCCCAACGATCCCTGCCCCTGCGGTTCCGGCAAAAAATACAAAAAGTGCTGCGGAAAGAACGCATAGGAAAAATTATTTGTAATATTCGGTTATTTATTAAGAAGGTATCTCGTAAGAGGTACCTTTTTTTGATATAATGGATGTTGATTGAATGATAAAAAAGCAGGATGGAGATTTATATGATCGGTATTATTGCTGCAATGGAAATAGAGATGAAATCTCTTGTCTCTAATATGACTGATGTAGAAGAATATGAATACGCAGGCATGAATTATTACAGCGGAAAGCTTTCGGGAAAAGATGCAGTTGTATGTCTTTGCGGAGTCGGCAAAGTAAATGCATCAATGCATACTCAGATTCTTATTGATCGTTTCAACCCTACGGTAATTATTCAAAACGGACTGGCAGGAAGCCTTAATGCATCCGTTAATCAGATGGATTTGGTTGTGGGAAGCGAGCTTACATATCACGACATGCAGGATTTTGTTATTGAACAGTTTGGGCCTCTTGAGCCTTTATATTATTCGGATGAAAAACTTGTTAGGGCGGCTGTCGAGGCTTCTGAAGGAGCAACAGTTCATATAGGAAGAATTGCGACAGGGGATTGGTTTGTCTCTTCAAAAGAAGATAAGGACAGAATTGTTAAAAAGACAAATGCTCTTTGTACGGAGATGGAAGGATGCGCGGTTGCGCATACAGCGTATCTTAATAAAGTGCCTTTTGTTGTATTAAGAAGCATTTCAGACAGTGCCGATGACAATGCTGCAATGGATTTTGCGGATTTTCAGATTGAAGCGGCAGAAATGCTGGTTAACATAATATTGAAGCTTGTTCAGATGATATAGGAGGGGAATGTGAACGCTAAGATTATAAACGCTAAGCTGTTATGCTCGGACGGAAATATTTCGATTGAAGAAAAAGACCTGTATGTTACTGGCAACAGACTTTCTTTTGCACCTGTTGCGGGAGTAAATTACGAGACGATAGACGCAAAGGATAAACTCGTCATGCCGGGACTTATCAATATGCATACTCATGCATATATGTCGGTTCTAAGAAACTACGCGGATGATGTTGACTTTGGCGAATGGCTGTTTCAAAGATGTATGCCCGTTGAAGACAGACTCCCCGTTGAGGCTGCATACTGGACAAATCAGCTTGCTTTCATGGAAATGCTAAGAACCGGTACAACAACCTATGTTGACATGCACATGTACCGCTGCCAGTCGGCGAAGGCTGCCAAGGACGCAGGAATGCGTGCATATATAGGAAGAGGACTTGTAGGTGAAGACCTTTATACCGACGGTATGAGAAGATTTCAGGAAGCTGTCGATGAAATGGAAGAATACGAATCGGATACCCTTAAGTTTATTCTTTCTCCTCATGCAATCTACAGCGCATCAACAAAACTTATGGAACAGGTTGTTTCAGAAAGCAAAAAGAGAGGCCTTTTACATCAGACACACCTTTCGGAAAGTGTGACAGAGATAGAGGACTGCATTAAAAAGTACGGCAAGACGCCTGTCAAACTTCTTAATGATATAGGATTCCTTGATGATGAGACAATACTTGCACACTGTGTTCAGATGAGAGACGATGACATGGACATTCTTCTTAAATCAGGGGCTACGGTTGTTACAAATCCTGCAAGTAATTCAAAGCTTGGAAACGGATTTGCTCCGATTTGCCGGATGAAGGAAATGGGAATTAATGTTGCGCTTGGAACAGACGGATGTGCCAGCAACAATACCCTTAACATGTTTAGGGAAATGGGGATTCTTTCTTTGTTCCACAAAGGGCTTGAAAAAGACTCGACGGCAATGCCTTCAGAGTACGTTGTTAATATGGCAACGGTAAATGCAGCAAAGGCGCTTCACAGAGAGAACGAGCTTGGAGTGATTAAGGAAGGAGCCATAGCCGATATCATTTTTGTTGATTTAAAGACACCTTCAATGTTCCCCGCCAACAATATTGTTTCGTCTCTTTGCTATTCTGCAAACGGTTCTGAGGTAAACTCTGTAATGATAGACGGTGAGTTTGTAATGAAGGACCGCATTCTTTTGACTATTGATGAAGAAAGAGTGTATAGTGAAGTAGGAAAAATTGTTGAACAATATTTGTAATATATTTAATTAAGATTAAGGAGAAAAACATGAGCAATATTAAAGATGCTTCTTTGGCACCTGAAGGAAGAAAGAAAATTGAATGGGTTCGCTCTTTTATGCCTGCCCTTTCCGAGATAGAGAGACAGTTTGAAATCGAAAAGCCTTTTAAGGGATTGAGAGTTGCCGTTTCTGTTCATCTTGAAGCAAAGACAGCAAACCTTGGGCTTGTACTTGCAAAGGGTGGCGCTGATGTATATCTTACAGGTTGCAATCCTCTTTCAACACAGGATGACGTTGCTGCTGCAGTCAATGAAATGGGTGTTGAAACATTCGGTAAATATGGTGTTACTCCTGAGGAATACGAGGAGCTTCTTTGTGAAACACTTGCCTGCCATCCTCACCTTATAGTTGATGACGGAGGCGACCTTATAAACCTTCTTTCCGACAGATGCAAAGAGTACGCTGACTGTCTTATCGGTGGCTGTGAAGAGACAACAACAGGTATTCACAGACTCAAGGCTCGTGAACGTGAAAACATACTTCCCTGCCCCATGATGGCAGTCAATGATGCAAAGGCAAAGCATTATTACGATAACAAGTACGGAACAGGACAGTCTGTATGGACTGCGATTATGGATACAACAAACCTTATTGTTGCCGGAAAAACCGTTGTAGTTGCAGGTTACGGCTGGTGCGGTAAAGGTGTTGCAATGCGTGCAAAAGGAATGGGCGCCGATGTTATTGTCACAGAGGTTGATCCTTTCAAGGCACTTGATGCCACAATGGACGGATTCAGAATCATGCCTATGGACGAAGCTGCCAAGTACGGCGATATATTTGTTACCGTTACAGGCTGCAAGGATGTTATTGTTGACAGACACTTTAAGGTTATGAAGGATCAGGCAATCCTTTGCAACGCCGGACATTTTGACTGTGAAGTTGATGTGGCATACTTAAGAGAACACTGTGTTAAGTCTGAGACAAGACGTAAAAATATAATCGGATACACAATGGAAGACGGACGTACATTTAATGTGCTCGGAGAAGGCAGACTTGTTAACCTTGCCTGCGGAATGGGTCATCCGGCTGAAATCATGGATATGTCATTCTCAGTTCAAGCTTTGAGTTTAAAGTGGCTTGTTGACCACAAGGATGAGCTTGTTACAAAGGTTTATGATATCCCTGACTCGATTGATGATGAAATCGGTCGCCATAAGCTTAAGGCAATGAACTTAAGCATTGATACACTTACTCCCGAGCAGGAGGCTTATCTTTCCGGCTGGGCAGCAGAATAATAAAATACCTGCAGAAAGATATATTTTAGGTGTTGACAACAGATAAATTAGATGTTATCTTATCTTAGTACGTTTAGTACATACATTGAAGCAGAGTGTCCTCTCACCCCGTGGCATATGGCTTAACGGTGGTTAATATTTTCTTACATAGTAAATGATTTATGTATGATTATGAGTGGATACCTTGCGTGTCCACTTTTTTTATTCCTATGGAGGGTACAACTATTAGCGAATTAATGATTAATGAACAGATCCGCGATAAGGAAGTCCGTGTTATCGGAGAGAGCGGAGAACAGCTTGGCATTATGTCTTCAAAAGAAGCCTTGGCACTTGCTGAAGAGGCCGGAGTAGATTTGGTTAAGATTGCTCCCACTGCACAGCCTCCCGTATGTCGTATTGTTGATTACGGAAAGTTCAAATATGAGCAGATGAAACGTGAGAAAGAAGCGAAGAAGAAGCAGCACGTTGTAGAAATCAAGGAAATTCGCCTTACACCCAATATTGACACAAACGATCTTAACACTAAGATCAATGCTGCAAGAAAGTTCTTAAAAGACGGAGACAGAGTTAAGATTACTCTTCGTTTCAGAGGACGTGAAATGGCACATATGCAGACAAGCAAACACATCCTTGATGATTTTGCCGAAGGTCTTGCTGATTGTGCAAATGTAGAAAAGGCTCCCAAGGTTGAGGGCCGTTCAATGACAATGTTTTTAGCCGGCAAAAAGAACTGATTCCGGATAAAATAGATAATTATTAGGAGGAAATAGCAATGCCCAAGATGAAAACAAGCAGATCAGCTGCTAAGCGTTTTAAAGTTACAGGAACCGGTAAGTTAAAGAGAAATAAAGCTTACAAACGCCATATCTTAACCAAGAAGACTACAAAGTGAAAGCGTAATTTAAGAAAGCCCGCTATTACGGACGCAACAAATGTAAAGAACATGAAGAAGATCTTACCTTACATGTAAGAAGTAGATTGGAGGAAAAGAAATGGCTAGAATTAAAGGTGGCATGAATGCCAAGAAAAAGCACAATAGAGTATTAAAGCTCGCTAAGGGCTATAGAGGAGCTCGCTCTAACCAGTACAGAACAGCTAAACAGGCTGTTATGAGAGCTCTTACATCTTCTTATGCAGGACGTAAGGAGAGAAAGCGTCAGTTCAGACAGTTATGGATTGCACGTATCAACGCTGCTGCAAGACTCAGCGGTCTTTCATATTCAAAGTTTATGTATGGCTTAAAGCTTGCTGATGTTGATATGAACAGAAAGATGTTAGCTGAACTTGCTGTTAACAATGCAGATGACTTCAAGGCTCTTTGCGAAGTTGCTAAGAAGGCACTTGATAAGGCTGCAAAGAAGGCTGCTAAGACAGCTGAAGAAGCATAAATCGATACCTTTTTATAATGTATAAATACTTCCCGCAGAGAAATCTGCGGGATGATTTATGTTTGATACAAGCAGATAAGAAAATGGAATATAACACATTCCGTTTGGCAAAGAGAGAATTTGTATGACATATTTAGATTATTTTAAAGAGATGTGTACTATTCCTCACGGTTCGGGGAATACAAAGATGATAAGCGACTGGCTTGTTTCTTTTGCCAAGGAGCATAATCTTGAGTACCATCAGGATGAAGCAAACAACGTCATCATTATTAAGGAAGCTTCCGCTGGATGTGAAGAGAAGAATCCTGTTATTATTCAGGGTCACATGGATATGGTAGCCGTAAGTGATGCTGACGTTACTATAGATATGACAAAAGAAGGCTTAAGACTTGAACAGGACGGGGATTTCCTTTACGCAAAAGGGACCAGTCTTGGTGGTGACGACGGAATTGCCGTAGCTTACGGTCTTGCGCTTTTAAGTGATGATTCACTTAAACTTCCGAGAATCGAATTGGTTGTTACCGTTGATGAGGAAGTCGGAATGCTTGGTGCGGATGTAATTGACGTATCACCTTGCAAAGCTAAGACGATGCTTAATGTTGATTCTGAAGAAGAGGGCATTTTCCTTGTAAGCTGCGCCGGAGGTGCAAGAATTGACTTACACTTTCCGATGCAAGAGATTCAGGGAGATATGGGTGCAGCCTATAAGATTACCGTTGACGGACTTATCGGCGGACATTCAGGTACTGAAATCAATAAAGGCCGTGCAAATGCAATTGTAATTCTTGGTCAGATTATTAAGAAACTTTACGATTCAAAGCTTCTTCTTGGCTTTAACAGTATTAAAGGCGGAACTGCTGACAATGCGATTTGTAACAGTGCCGAGGCAATTGTGTTATGTAAACCTGTGGAACCTGAGCTTTTTGAAATAATAAAGTTTGAAGTATTTGAAAAATATCTTTCTGTTGAGACCGATGCGAAAATGTCGCTCTTTAGAATGGCAGTTGAGGCTGAGTCATTGAAGTGGTATCGAAACAGTAAGTTTTGCGCCTGCAGTTTTCTGACAGCAATTCCAAACGGTGTTATTTCCATGAGCAAGGATATTGATGGTCTTGTTGAGACAAGTCTTAATCAGGGTATTATTTCCATGGATGAAAACGGAATTAATTTAAGCATTTCCGTTAGAAGCAACATCGACGAAAAGAAAGCAGAACTTTTAAAGACTATTACGGATATTGCAGATAACTTTGAAGCTTCTTATAATGTTCACGGTGATTATCCGGGTTGGGCATACAGAAAAGAATCTCCTTTAAGAGATAAAATGGTTTCCGTATATCGCAAGATGTATGGTGCTGAGCCTGAGATTCAGGCGCTTCATGCAGGCTTGGAGTGTGGAGTGTTTGCAAAGAAAATCCCTGATCTTGACTGTATCAGCTTTGGACCTAATATGTTTGACATACATACTACAAAGGAACGTCTTTCGCTTTCAAGCGCAGAGCGTGTTTGGAACTTCATTCTTGAAGTCTTGTCATAATCGTAAACAGGTTTTGATATAAGCTTTAATGAAAGGCGCGAATAAGCATAATATACAAAAAAAAGCACCGATTTTCGGTGCTTTTTTTTATTGTTTTTTACACATCAAAATGGTAAGATTTAGGAAACCGAGAAACTAAAAACAGTTTCCGAGTTTCCTAAAGGAGCTAAGATGCCAAGATTATCAGGTCCTATGGACGAGATACGGATTACAATAATGCAGGCTTGTATTCTGGCCTTTAATGAAAAAGGTTTAAAATTTACCATGGATGATGTGGCAGGCATATGCCATATCAGTAAAAAGACAATGTACAGAGTCTTTAATGATAAAGAAGCATTGTTTCTTGCAATGGTTGATTATGTTTTTGACAGTATAAAGGTAAGCGAAGAAGCGGTTTTGAATGATGAATCTTTATCAACGGTGGAGAAGATTCGTAAGATTCTCGGAGTACTTCCGGAAGGCTACAGTGAAATCGATTTTTCTCAGTTGTTTTTACTTAAAGATAAATACCCGTCGATTTACCGCCAGGTTGAAGAACGTCTTGAAACCGGATGGGAGACTACAATCGCACTGATAGAAATGGGACAGAAGGAAGGCGTAATCAGACCGGTTAGAATTCCGATAGTCAAGATGATGCTTGAAGCTTCACTTGAACAGTTTTTTCAAAGGGACATACTTGTAAAGAACAAAATAGGGTATAAAGAGGCTCTTGATGAGGTTGTCGGAATACTGGTTGACGGTATAACCTCTAAAGATTGATTTTAAAACTGAATTTAACAAAAGGAGACAGACATGGCAGAAAGAATTTACATTAACGATGACTGGAAATACGCAGATTGTTTTAACGATTCTGTTTTTGATGATGCATTTGCCGGAGAAGAGGTTATGCTTCCGCATAGTGTAACGGAGACTCCTTTTGATTATTTTGATGAAAGTATATATCAGAAGATTACGGGCTACAAAAAGGTTATTACCGTACCGGATGAATGGAAGAATAAAAGTGTAAAACTTACTTTTGATGGAATTGCCCACAGATCATTGGTTTACATAAATGGAAAAGAAAGGGCTTCACACAATTGTGGTTACACTGCATTTTCAGTTGACATAACAGAAGATGTTGCAAGCTGCGATACTATTAGTGTTGTTGTCAGGGTTGACTCCAACGAGCAGATAAATCAACCTCCTTTCGGCTTTGTTATTGATTATATGACCTACGGAGGAATATACAGGGACGTATATCTTGATATAAGTGAGAAAACGCACATTGAAGATGTATTTCTTTGGTGCGAAAAGACTTCGGACGGTTATGTGTTGAAATCGGAAGTTGAGTATTCAAACAATTTGGGAAGAAAGATTAAGGTGAGTCAGTGCGTGAACGGGGTGGAAGAAACATTCCCCGTATCCGGGGCGGGACATCCTGTTCGCGGGACTGAACAAATCTCTGTAAATCCGGGCAATGTTGAACCTTGGAATTTGGAGATGCCGATGCTTTATCCTGTTATCACAAAACTTTTAGAGGAAGATGGCACCGTTATTGATCAAAGGATTGATTCTTTTGGCTTTAGAACAATTGAATTTACCGAGGACGGTTTTTACTTAAACGGTGAAAAAGTTCTGTTAAGAGGACTTAACCGTCATCAGAGCTTTGCTTATACCGGCTACGCAATGCCGGCATCGATGCAGAAACTTGACGCAGACATCATGAAAAACGAGCTTGGTCTTAACGCGGTAAGAACTTCACACTATCCCCAGTCGCAGGATTTTGTGGACAGATGTGATGAAATCGGCCTTCTTGTGTTTACGGAAATTCCGGGCTGGCAGTTCATCGGTGATGATGAGTGGAAAGCGCAGGCAATAAAAAACACCGAAGACATGGTTAAGCAGTATCGAAATCACCCTTCGATTATTCTTTGGGGTGTTCGTATCAACGAATCCCCGGATGATGATGAGTTGTATAAAAAGACAAATGAAGTAGCACATAAATATGATTCCACAAGAATGACAGGCGGAGTAAGAAACTTCAAAAAGAGTCATTTCTATGAGGATGTGTATACATACAATGACTTCAGCCATAACGGCAATACTCCCGGATGTGCAAAGAAGAAGACTATCACATCTGATGTGCACAAGCCTTATTTCATTTCAGAGTATGGCGGACATATGTATCCCACAAAAGCTTTTGACTGGGAAGAACACAGGCTTGAGCATGCGTTAAGACATGCAAGGGTTATCGATGCTGTAGCAGGTGAAAAGGGCATTGCAGGATCCTTTGGGTGGTGTCTGTTTGACTATAATACGCATAAAGATTTCGGAGCGGGAGACAGGATATGCTACCATGGTGTGCTTGATATGTTCAGAAATCCCAAGCTTGCTTCACTTGTTTATTCGGAAGAAAGTGATAACAATGTAGTTTTGGACGTTTCTTCAAGCTTTGATATCGGAGAACATCCCGAAGGCTGCAAGGGCGACATTTACATATTCTCAAACGCTGACAGCGTTAAGATGTACAAAAATGATGAGTTTGTTGCAGAGTTTACTCCCGCGGATTCAGAGTTTAAGAATTTAAAGCATGGCCCGATAAGAATCAACGATTATGTTGGGGACAGCATTGTTAAGAACGAAAATTACAAGCCCTGGATGGCAAGAGACATTAAGTCGATTGTCAATGATGTTGCGGTAAGAGGACTTTCTCACATGTCAAAGAAGTCTGCTTTCCTTGCTGCAAAGGTTATGCTTTTTGGTCATCTTAAATACGATGATGCCGTTAATATTTTCAATAAATATGTTGGAGACTGGGGCGGCTCGGTTAAAATATTCAGATTTGACGCCATAAAGGATGGAAAGGTAGTTAAATCCGTTACTAAAGCTCCTGCAAAAGAAGTTCATTTACAGGTTGATGCGAGCCATACCAAGCTTGTTCATTCAAAATCTTATGACACGGCACTTGTGAGAATAAAGGCCGTTGACCAGTACGGAAACACTGTAAGCTTCTTCAACGAGCCGGTTGAACTCAAGGCAACAGGCAATATTGAGATAATCGGACCTTCTTTGACTTGCTTCAGAGGCGGAATGACAGGTGTATATGTTAAGACATCTCCAAGCCTTGAAAAGGGCGAAACTTCCGTGGCTTCTCTTGAAATAAAGAATGCTCAGTGCGAAAGTGCTACGGTTAAGTTTGACGTGAGCCGAATATAGAGATTACAGACTAATAAATTAATGATTGGGGGCAATCATGATATTTGAAGCCGGAAACAGATTCATTTTAAATACCGATAATACCTCATATGTATTTGGGGTTAATAAAGAAGGCGTTTTGGAACACATGCATTACGGTGCAAAGGTTTCTTTGCCTAAGAGAGAGGACGATGACACCTTCAGAGCGCTTGAAGAAAAGGTAAGCCACATGAAGGGCAACACAATAATGTATACAAAGGATTCCCTTTCTCAGCCTGAAGATATGCTCCTTGAATTTTCTTCGCTCGGGAAAGGTGATTACAGAGATCCGTCTGTGATTATCGAGTATTCGGACGGATCCGTGACTTCCGATTTTGTGTATGAATCACACATAATTTTGGAAAAACCTGTATATCCTGAGACGCTTCCGTCTTCATATTCCGCAAAAGAAGGTGACATGGAGCAGATTGTCGTTACGCTCAAAGAAAGAGTTCACGATATCAGGGCCGATTTAATCTTCAGTGTTTTCCCTGAGTGCGATGTCATCTGTAAGCGTGTGGTTTTACGAAACGACGGCAAGGAGAGTGTTTCTGTAAAAAGAATAATGAGCATGCAGCTTGATTTGGACGATTGCGGTTACAGATTTACAACTTTCAAGGGTGCATGGGCGCGTGAAATGCATCGGAACGATGTTTTTGTTTCTTCCGGAAAAACGATAAATTCATCAAACTGCGGAGTATCATCAAACAGAAGCAATCCATTTGTTATGTTAACCGCTCCCGATGCGTGCGAAACTTCCGGGGAGGGTTATGGCTTTAATCTGATTTACTCGGGAAATCATTATGAGGCTGTTGATGTAAATGCATTTTTCAAAACCCGTTTTGTTTCGGGAATTAATCCTGAAGGCTTTTCCTGGCTTTTACTTTCGGGTGAAGCTTTTGAGGCTCCCGAAGCAGTGATGACATTCTCGGCTGAAGGCTACAGACATATTTCTCTTAATATGCAGCATTTTGTAAAGCAGCATATTGTGAGAGGCAATTATAAAAATAGGCCAAGACCGATTCTTCTTAATTCCTGGGAGGCGGCATATTTTAATATAAACGAGTCAAGACTTCTTTCTCTTGCCAAGAAAGCAAAAGAAGCCGGAATAGAACTGTTTGTAATGGATGATGGCTGGTTTAAAGGCAGAAATGACGATCATACGTCACTTGGCGACTGGGTTGTTGATGAGAAAAAACTTCCCAGAGGAATAGAAGGTTTAGCATCAAAAATACACAATATCGGACTTGATTTTGGAATATGGGTTGAGCCTGAAATGGTAAATGAAGACAGCGACTTATTCAGAGCACATCCCGAATATGCTATGACGATTCCCGGAAGAGAAAATGCTCTTGGACGTAATCAGATGATTCTTGACCTTACTAATAAAGAGGTTGTTGAATACGTTAAAAATTCGATGCGGGCAGTCTTTTCGAACCCAGGAGTTAATTATGTAAAATGGGATATGAACAGAACATTTTCCGATGTCTACTCAAAAGTTCTTCCCAAGGAGCAACAGGGCGAGACAATGCATCGATACTACCTCGGATTATATGATGTTATGTCAACCATGGTAAGGGAGTTCCCGAACATTCTGTTTGAAGGCTGTGCTTCGGGCGGTAACCGGTTTGATCTTGGAATACTGAGTTATTTCCCTCAGATTTGGGGCAGTGATGATACGGATGCATGCGAAAGAACAGATATTCAGACAGGATACAGCTACGGTTATCCGATGTCTGTAGTGACTGCCCATGTTTCGGCTTGTCCCAATCATCAGACGCTTCGCGAGACTCCTATTGAGACAAGATTCAATGTTGCTTCTTTTGGTGTATTCGGATATGAAATCAATCTTTGCGAAATAAACGACAAAGAATTTGAGAAGATAAAGAAACAGGTTGAAACATACAAGCAATGGAGGGATACCTTCTTTTACGGTGACTTTTACAGAGTGGCAAACGACCAGTGGATGGTAGTGTCACCCGATAAAAAGAAAGCTGTAACTATGGTTTACAATAAGCTGAACACTCCCAATGCATTTTATAAAAAGCTTAGAACCGTTGGACTTTCAAAAGATGTTGACTACCATGTTTACAATGTCATGTTAAAGCACAATATCAAGGAATTCGGCGATTTGATTAATCAGGTTTCGCCGGTTCATATTAAGAAGGATTCGCTTGTTCATAACACGATTGCAAGATTTTATAAGATGAACGGTGAAGTAGAGGACTACATTGTAAGCGGAGAAACTCTTAACAATGCGGGAATTAAGCTTACGCAGGCATTTGGTGGAACAGGTTATAATGATGACACCAGGCTTTTTCAGGATTTTGCATCAAGAATGTACTTTATCGAAGCAGTGGAATTGCAAGAATAAGAAACTTTCCGGCCAAGCCGGTTTAATGATCAACCCAGAAGGTTGACATAAAGTTATTTTATGGAGGTATTTATGAAGCAGGACAAGAAAAACTTATGGTTTTATCCCTTGGGAACTGTAGGAAGAGACATGATGTATGCTCTTTTTACAAACTTTCTTATGCAGTTTATATTGCTTACAAGGGATTTAAGCTCGGCACAGTTTGTTGCTGTGACCGCAATTATGGTGGGGGCAAGAATATTTGATGCTCTTAATGACCCGATTATGGGCAACATTATCGAGAAGACAAGGTCAAAATACGGAAAGTTTAAGCCTTGGCTTCTGATTGGTGTATTATCAACAAGTGTTGTTGTTTATTTTGCATTTAACTCAACCTTCCAGGGATGGGATTTCGTTATTTTCTTTGGCGTTATATATTTCCTTTATTCAATTACTTACACAATGCACGATATTTCTTATTGGGGAATGGTTCCTGCTCTTTCCGAGGACGGTGATATGAGAAACCGTATTACTTCAAGAGCAACATTATTTGCCGGCGTTGGCGGACTTATCGCATCTGTATGCATTCCTATGTTTACGGTTGGTGAAAAGGCTATCGGAGGTTCGACTGTTACGGGGTTTGGTCGTGTGGCTCTTGTAATCTGTATTCTTACACCACTCTTTATTCTTTTTACATTATTCGGTGTTAAAGAAAACAGAGCAGATATGAATACGGAAGCTCCCAAAATCAGCTTCAAAAAGATTGTTTCAACAATCGGCAAGAACGATCAGCTTCTTTGGATATCGCTTATTTTCCTAATTCAGGAAATCGGTAACGGTGTTGCAATCGGTGGCGTCGGAGCAAACTATATCTATTTTGAATTTGGATACAGCGGAGGACTTTATTCAACATTCAGTACTATCGGAATGGTAGCAACAGGTATATTGATGATTGTCTATCCTTCTCTTTCAAGAAAACTCAACAGACAGAAACTTGTAAGTTATCTTGCAGTAGTAGCTACAGCCGGATACATATTGATGCTTGCAGTTGGTGTGGTAATGCCTTCTTCATCAGCAAAGTTTTGGATTATTACAATCGGATATATGTTTACAAACCTTGGTCAGTACGGCTTGTATCTTGTAATGATGATTTCAATTATCAATACAGTTGAATACAACGAGTTGAAGCTTGGCACAAGAGACGAGGCAATTATTACATCAATGCGTCCTTTCCTTACAAAGCTTGCAAGCTCACTTGTTGTTGTTATTACTTCCGCAACCTATATTATTTCAAAGGTTAAGGACTATACCGATCAGATTTCTTCAATTGAGCGTGAAGCAACAATCGGCGGCTGGGAAGATGCTGTTAAGATGACAAAGATTGAGGATGTAATCTCTACAGTAGGAAAAGCACAGTCAATGGGACTTTTAATTGCAATGACGGTTATTCCCTGCATACTGATGCTGATCTCAGTTATTCTTTACCGTAAGTTCTACAAACTCAACGAAGACGAGTTTGACAGAATATGTAAAGAACTTGATGCAAAAAGAAAATAAGATTAAATCGATATTAAGGCCGGCTCCTTAAAAGGGATCGGCCTTTTTGTATGTAGGCAAAGTAGTACAAAAATGTATTATTATATATGGAATGGATAACTTATGAAGGGTATAATGAATCTATATGATTTCTTATAGGAGAGTTGATGACATATGGCAAAATATTGTGTTCTTTTTAATCCGCTGGCTAATAACAAAAAAGGTGAAGAAGGCGCCAGAACAATTGAAAATATTATACCGGACGGTGAGTTTGAATATAAGAATGTAATCGCGATAGACGATATGAAAAAGTTTTTGGAAGAAACTCCTGAAGGAGTTACTCCTGTTCTTGCAGGTGGAGACGGCACTCTGAACAGATTTGTGAATGATCTCGACGGATATGCGCCTTCAAAGGACGTTATTTATTATCCCGCCGGATCGGGAAATGATTTCATGCACGATATCAGTCCCGACGGAACTTTGAAATATGTAGTAATCAATAAATATATTGAAAATCTTCCTTTTGTTGAAGTAAACGGAATGAAGAGACGTTTCATAAACGGCATAGGCTATGGAATTGACGGTTACTGCTGTGAAGTCGGAGATAAAATCAGAGCAACATCCGATAAGCCCATCAACTATGCCGGAATAGCAATTAAGGGATTGCTGTTTCATTTCAAATCACTTACGGCTACTGTTGTTACGGATGGCAGAAAAAGAGAGTTTAAAAACGTTTGGCTTGCACCAACTATGAACGGAAGATTTTACGGCGGAGGAATGAATGCAACCCCCACTCAGGACAGACTTAATAAAGACGGAAGCCTTACAACACTTGTATTTACAGGAAAAAGCAGACTTAAAACACTTGCAATTTTTCCCTCGATTTTTAAAGGCGAGCATATCAAGCATACAGATGTAGTAACTCTTATTTCAGGATATGACATTGAAGTTTCTTTTGACCGTCCATGTGCATTACAGATTGACGGTGAGACTGTACTTGATGTAACATCCTACAGAGTGCACAGATAGAGGTGAAAAATGTTTTATGTACCCGATGAAACCGAAATATGCGGTTTTTATGAATGCGAAGAATGTGGCGAACGATTTTTGGCGCTTCAGATAGCTCCGAAGATTATTTGTCCTTATTGCGGAGAAATTCCTGACATGGAAGTGGGACCTGATGATGAGCTCCCGGTTGCAAAAGAAGCTGCAAAACTTTTGCAGGTTGTTGAAGGAAAAGAAGAGGTAGAAAAGCTTGATACACTGTTAAGTCTTGCCGTTACAGGTGGAGATTACGAGTGGATTTAAGTATTGATGGGGTTATCCATGGGATTTTTTGATGAAATAAAAGAAGAAATTAGAATAATACGGGAACGAGATCCTGCAATTCATTCAAATATGGAAGTGTTCCTTTATCCAAGCTTCAGGGTAATGCTTAGCTACAGACGCGCTCATAAGCAGTATCTTAAAGGCCATTATTTCAGAGCAAGGCTCATCTCTCAGAAGGCTGCGAGAAAGACAGGCATTGAGATTCATCCGGGTGCAACAATTGGCAAAGGCTTGTTTATAGACCATGGCAATGGAGTGATTATCGGTGAAACTACCGTCATAGGAGATAACTGTACTCTGTATCAGGGAGTAACTCTTGGTGGTACCGGTAAAGAGCAGGGGAAAAGACACCCCACTCTTGGTAATAACGTTATGGTTTCTGCGGGCGCAAAAGTGCTTGGCTCGTTTAAAATAGGAGATAATTCCAAAATTGGCGCAGGCTCCGTTGTGCTAGAAGAGGTTCCGCCGAATTCCACGGTTGTCGGGGTTCCCGGGCGTGTTGTCAGGAGAATAGATGATAACCTTCCGCAGGAGGAACTCAACCAGGTAGACCTTCCGGACCCTGTAAAAGAGGATATATCCTCGCTTAAGCAGGCAAATTCCGAACTTGTTAACCGTATACTTGATCTTGAAGCTAAAGTGAAGGAGCTTTCGAAATAAAAGTGGATGATTTGTATTCTGAAATTAAGAACCGTTTTGATCTTCCCATGGTGAATCCTGGTGAAGTTGCACCATTGATTCTGGCCCATATCGGGGATGCAATTTTTGAGGTGGTTATTAGGACAATTACTCTTTCTCATGGGAATAAAGCTATTGAAAAGGTTCATAAAGAAGCAATTAAATATGTAAATGCCAAATCCCAGGCAGATATGGCGGACAAAATTCTTCCTATTTTGAGCGAGGAAGAAGAAAGCATATACAGGCGCGGACGAAATGCAAAGTCAGCAACGAAGGCAAAAAACGCAAGTATTTCCGATTATCGGAAGGCGACCGGATTTGAGGCGCTCATGGGCTACTTATACATTAACAACAATATAGACAGAATGTTAGAACTTATTGAAGAGGGACTAAAAGAAAATGCCACAGAATGAATCTAAAATAGAAGGAAGAAATGCCATTATCGAGGCTTTTAAATCGGGAAAGACAATCGATCGCCTTTATGTTCTTGACGGATGTCAGGACGGTCCGGTGCTTACAATTAAGCGCGAAGCCAAGAAGCAGGACACTATTATTAAATATGTTGATAAGGAACGACTTGACCAGATGTCCGAAACCGGTCATCATCAGGGAGTAATTGCAGTAAGCGCTGCATACGATTACTCCGAGATGGAAGATATTTTTGCACTTGCAGAAAAGAAGGGAGAGCCTCCTTTCATTATTCTTCTCGATAATATAGAAGACCCTCATAACCTTGGTGCGATAATAAGAACGGCAAACCTTGTTGGTGCACATGGCGTCGTTATACCAAAGAACCGTGCAGTAGGTCTTACGGCTACAGTTGCCCGTACTTCTGCAGGAGCACTTAACTACACTCCGGTCGTAAAAGTTACGAATCTTTCAAAGACTATTGAAGAGTTAAAAGAGAGAGGTCTTTGGTTTGTGTGCGCAGATATGGAAGGTGAGCTTATGTATGATTTAAATCTTACAGGACCAATCGGACTTGTTATAGGTAACGAAGGTGAAGGCGTCGGAAGACTTGTAAAAGAAAAATGTGACTTTGTTGCCTCCATACCGATGAAGGGTGACATTGATTCGCTTAATGCATCTGTTGCAATGGGAGTGCTTAGCTTTGAAATCGCAAGACAAAGACTTAAAAAGTAAATTTTCTGATTTTACCGACGAGGAGCTTGTTTTGAAAATAAGAGAGGGAGAAGTCGGAGCAACAGAATTCATTTTTGATAAATATAAAGATCTTGTCAAAAGCAAGGCAAAATCGATGTACATTCTTGGAGCAGATTCCGAGGATATCATTCAGGAAGGTATGATTGGTCTTTTTAAAGCCATTCGCGATTATGACTGCGGAAGAGATGCAAGTTTTTTTACTTTTGCTGATCTTTGCGTTTCAAGGCAGATGTATACGGCTGTGACCGCATCCGGAAGAAAAAAACACATGCCTCTTAATACTTATATATCTTTGAGTACCGACGTACAGGATACTTCAAGCCTTGAAGATACGCTTTCGTCAAGAGATGATAATCCCGAATCAATTATGATTGACAGGGAAAATGTCGAGGACATTACCTTCTTTCTTGAGCACGAACTCTCTTCTTTTGAAAGCCAGGTGATGGACTTATATCTTACCGGCATGAATTACGCTAATATAGCAAAGGTTCTTGGTCGTGACGAAAAATCAACGGATAATGCTCTTTCAAGAGCCAAAAGTAAATTAAAAAAGAAGATTGAAGAAAAGAAAGGATAGAATTCAGAATGTTTTGGAACATTTTTTTTGACATAATAGGTGATATAATCGATTTTTGTGAAAAACTTCTTGAAGCTGCAATTAATAAAAAGAACAAGACAAAGGATATTCTTACTCTTAAATCGGAGATTAAAACCTGCGAGAAAATAATAGCTCGTTCATACAGTGAGATAGGAAGAAAGTATTACGAGATGAATAAGGACAAAGACTTTGATGAGAAGTTTGGCAAATATATACGTAATATTGAAAATGCCAAGCGTACAATAGAAATCCTTTCAAATCAGGTCATGGAACTTGAAGAAAACAAAACAGGCAATAAAGAATGAAAATGAAACAGGCTGCAGAAATCTGCAGCCTGTTATTTTGTTATAAGAAGAGTATATGCTAAGAAACAGAATACAGCCCGACTCCGGGACTTGAGCTACGATACTCGGAGGGTGTGCAACCAACCATTTCACGAAATGTTTTTGTGTAATGGGACCCGCTTGTAAAGCCTGTCTGGAATGCTATATCTGTTACACTCAAATCAGAGGTCGTAAGCAAATCCATGCTTTTGGTCACCCTGTACGAGATAAGGTAATCACCGGGAGTTTTTGCAACATAGCGCTTGAAAATTTTTGCACAGAGAGTTTTTCCGACGTTTCCCGCACTTGCGATATCATCAAGAGATACTTTTTCCATGTAATGTTCCTGTATGTATGACATCATGCTCTTGAACGTGTTTACGTGAATAGGGGCAGGCTGTTTTGCTGTTGAAAAGTCAATGTGTTCGTGCATATATCTTAAGCAACGGAAAGAGGTTTCAATAATTTTTAACTCGGTTGCCTTGGCGTTTTTATCCATTTCCAAAAGACTTAACATTTCGTCAATAATCTGTTTTGTCCAATCGTTTTGAGACAAGAGAAGATAGTCTGCCGAATGGGGTGACAGTATGGGTGCTACATATTTTTGCTCGATATACGAGGACGCGCACATGTATGACGGATGGATAATAATGCATAAAAATTCGCAGGAGTCGCCTTTGTTGGACCAGTTGGAATGGATTCTCTTGGAATTGACAACAATTCCTTCACCTTTTGTAAGATGAAATTGTTTACCGTTTACCATGAATTCAAGGCAACCGTCAATAATATAAAAGTATTCAAGATCCTCATGCCAGTGATCTCTTACATACTGAGAAATATTGTCGGGCCATACAGGATGACTCATGAAACTGTAAAAAAGCGGATTGTCGTAATTTAGGACCTGAGATTTGTCGGACCTTGTAGTAATAAAACCTTGTTCCATTGTAATAATAAAACTCCATGTGAGATATTTTTATATAAATAAGCGATATGTGTATATATAATTGTTTTTTAGCACGTTATTATAATAGCAGAACAAAGCTATTATGACAATAATTCTTGTTAAACTTCATCCTTCTATAGGTCCGTTTGGACCGGAGAACAGGTAACCTTAAGGGTTATCTGTTTTTTTTATTGGGAATGTTATCAGACTATTTCTTGAGAAATGGATGCTATTGTGCTATTATTTGCTTGTTTGCTTAAGAAAGGGTAAAAGATGGAAAAGGATAAAAATCCCCTTGGCGTTAAGCCGATAGAAACATTATTAAAACAATTTGCGATTCCGAGTATCGTAGCGATGCTTGTGGGAGCTCTTTACAATATAGTCGATCAGTTTTTTATAGGTCATGCGGTAGGAGAACTTGGAAATGCTGCCACCAATATTTCTTTTCCTTTGTCAATATCGTGCACCTCGATTGCACTTTTGTTTGGAATAGGCGGAGCATCTGCATTTAATCTTTCCATGGGAGAAGGAAAAAAAGAAAAAGCTCCCTTTTATATAGGAAACTCAGCAGCTATGATTGTTATCTGCGGAGTATTACTTAGTGTAGTGGCTGAAGTCTTTCTTGAGCCTATGCTTCATTTCTTTGGATCTCCTGATAATGTATTTCCTTATGCAAAAGAATATACAAGAATAACCGCATTCGGCTTTCCGATGCTTATACTTCAAACCGGAGGAGCACATCTTGTAAGAGCCGATGGTTCTCCCAAATATTCAATGATGTGTAATATCACGGGCGCCGTGATTAATACCGTTTTGGATGCTTTGTTTGTTTGGGTATTCGATTGGAAGATGGTGGGAGCAGCTTATGCAACTATTATCGGACAGTTTGTTTCGGGCGTACTTGTCATTCATTATCTTTGCCATTACAAAACCGTAAAGCTTGAAAAACAGCACTTCATTCCAAGACTTATTTACTTTGGAAGAAATGCTTCGCTTGGAACGGCAGCATTCTTTAATCAGGTTGCCATGATGGTGGTGCATATTGTTTTGAATAATTCCCTTAAGTTTTATGGTGCAAAGAGTATTTACGGGGAGTCGGTACCGATTGCATGTGTAGGTATTATTTCAAAAGTTGGGATGATGTTTTTTAGCTTTATCATCGGCATATCTCAGGGGCTGCAGCCTATTATAAGTTTTAACTACGGTGCAAAAAAGTTTAAGAGAGTAAAAGAAGCCCTCATCCTTGCATTAAAGGTCGGATTTATCCTTTCAATAGGGGCATTTCTTGTATTCCAGATTTTCCCACTTCAGATTATTAAGGCATTTGGAGACGGAAGTCCCGAGTATTTTGAGTTTGCGGTAAAATATTTCAGGATTTATTTCTTTTTCATATTTATAAATTTTATTCAGCCGATCGTGTCGAACTTCTTTACGGCAACAGGACGTCCGCAAAGAGGTATGTTTCTTTCGCTGACAAGGCAGATAATATTTCTTTTGCCTTTAATTATAATTTTGCCCCATTTTTTCGGAATTGATGGTATAATCTTTTCCGGACCCATTGCGGATGGAGCAGCAGCCGTTACTACTGCTGTAATGGGCCTTATTGAACTTAAGAATCCCAAGTATAAAGGAGACGTTTTGTGAGTCATGTATATACATTCTGGGACAACACCGTATTGATTTGCGCAATTACGGGATGGCTCAGTGCACAGATAATAAAGACCATTTTATATGCGGTTACATCAAAGTCATTCAGAGGTGAAAGACTCTTTGGGGCAGGAGGAATGCCGAGTTCACATTCGGCAACGGTCTGCGCTCTTACGACATCAACGCTTGTCATATACGGTATAGGAAGCTTCGAGTTTGCAATATGTGCTGTTATGGCTTTCATTACAATGTATGATGCGATGGGAGTCAGAAGAGAAACTGGAAACCAGGCAAAGGCCATTAATGATATGATGGAAACCTTTAAGAGAATGGGTGATGAAACCATTTCTGATGATGAAAAACTTAAGGAGCTTATCGGTCATACACCGTTACAGGTTCTTGTTGGAGGAATACTCGGTATAATCGTTGCAATTATTCTTTGCTTGGTGAGAGGGTTCTTTTAAAAATAATGAAAAAGTTACTTTGAATTGTGATATGAAAAGAGTAACTTTGAATAGTAATATGAAAAGGTCCGATAGGATCTTTAAAACTGTAGACAAAGTCGCGGCCCTTTTGGGACCGCGACTTTTTTTGTTAAAGAGGAAATCTTTGCTGGCGCAGAAATCTTTATTATTCTTATTTCGTTTTTTTGTTAAGTGAACGCAAGTATATCTATGCGCATATGCATGATTTAATGGTTTTCTTTGGCTTATAACACTGATTATGCTTGGCTTTTAGATGAGATTCTCGCAAAAAGCCTCAAATGACCGAGTTTGCGAGAAATATGAGGTGCAGATTCTCGCAAAAGGCCCAGAATGGCTGAATCTGCGAGAAATTTGAGGTGCAGATTCTCGCAAAAGGCCCAGAATGGCTGAATCTGCGAGAAATATGAGGTGCAGATTCTCGCAAAAAGCCCAGGATGGCTGAATCTGCGAGAAATATGAGGTGCAGATTCTCGCAAAAGGCCTCAAATGACCGAGTTTGCGAGAAATATGAGGTGCAGATTCTCGCAAAAAGCCTCGAATGACTGAGTCTGTGAGAAAAAGGAGCAAGATGCAATATTTGAGTCGGCCGGAGACGTCTGAGAACAGAGGTGTTACAACTCAATAGGTTGACATAATAGTAATAGCCTTGTTAAAACATTCTCTGGCGAGCCGTGATTGCACCTGCATCGGACATTTTTTGCTTTTATGTAAAATAGTCCGTATGAATTTTGCAAATCATACGGACTATTTTAAAGATTTCTCGAAAAAATCCGTACGCCAACGGATTTTTATATTAGAAATATAAATTTTGTCCGTAGTTTTTTATGAAAACATACGGACTAAAAAATAAAAAATGAAAAAGTAGCTGAGCCTGTCATATTTTTGAGGCACCAAAGTTCTGAATTGTTAAGAAACTATCGTAAATGATACGTGCTTTGGCTATAATTTTAAACGTCCCCGGGAATATCGGGGACGTTTTTCGTAAACAGGTTTATTTTACTGCTTCTTCGATAAGCTTAATACACTTTTCATAACCGAGTGTTCCGGTGTCGAGCATAAGGTTATAGTTCTTACAGTCGCCCCATTTCTGATAGGTGAAATATGTGTAGTAAGAATGACGATCGTGATCGGTCTTCTTGATTGCTTTCTGGATTTCATTCTTGTTTGTTGTGTTTAAAAGTTCGCCTACACGATTGTATCTTGATTCGTCGCTGGCATAAAGAAAAACGTTGAAGGTATCAAAGCCTGCTTCTTTTAAAATAATATCAGCGCATCTTCCGAGTATTACGCAGGGCCCTTTCTTTGCTATATCAACCAAAACTTCCTTCTGAGCCTCGAAAATGATGTCTTTTTGATCGTAGGAGATAGGAGTGATGGCGCGAATAAATGATTCGGCTTTTGAAATTTCCTCACCCTTATCGGCGATTAAAGCCTCGTCAACTCCGCTTTCTCTTGCAACTCCTGCAATAATATCTTTATCGTAAAATTCAACGCCGAGTCTCTTGGCAAGCTCGATACCGATGGAATGGCCGCCTGCACCGTATTCACGGCTTAAAGTGATAATCTTCATGGTTAATTGTCCTTTCATTTTATAAGAATATAATACAAGATTGAATGTGGGTTTTCAATTAAAAACTATTCACAGTAACTTCATACGAAGTTTCTGTGCCGGTTCCTATTCACAGTAACTTCATACGAAGTTCCTGTGTCGGTTCCTATTCACAGTAACTTCACAACACGAAGTCGCAATCGAAGGCTTGCGCCTTCTTTCCCGCGACTGCGTCGCTAAGATTGCTCCTCGATGTGAAGTTCCTGCTTCGCAGGTTCCGCCCGTCCTTAAACATGATAACTTACATGCAAGCATGACGTTATTATATTTAAGTCCGTGCTAACTGTGAATAGTAACATTAGTGCACGATATATTGACAATATTAAGTTTTTTTTTGTCTTGAATACAATATATGGTTTGCTAAAATCGTACTTATGAAACGGAGAAATGAGGTAAGAACATGGCAGACGAGATTACCAGATTTCCGATGAAAGAGAAGCTGAAATGGCTCTGGGGCAATATGGAAGGCACCAGAGTATTGTTTGTGTTCGCTTTGATTGGTTCCTTTATTTATAATATAATGCAGCTGACGGTTCCTTTCTTTTCATCAATGATTGTTGATGAATATCTTAATGAGTCAAATCCCGAAGCTGCTTTTAATCGTGCAAACAGACTGGACCATTTTTATGTTCTTTTGGCATGCATGATAGGATTTACATTGCTTCGAGTTATCATAGTGTACCTTGACTGTATGGCGTATGAAGTTACTTCTCAGCATACCCTTTATAAAATAAGAAACTTCTTATATAACAAGATTCAGCGTCAAGATATGAAGTTTTATTCGGACTATAGAACCGGGGATCTTATGACACGTGTAACCGGCGACCTTGATGCCTGCAGACATATGGTGGCGTGGGTTATCCGAAACATAATTGAATCGTGTACGCTTTATCTTTCAACAGCTATCTATCTTTGCATACTTAACTGGAAACTTGCACTTTCGGTACTTGCGATTTCACCTTTTATTTTCATTATCATTGTAAAGTTCCGTAATCACGTAGCTCCAATGCACAGGGATCTTCGTGAAAAGTTTGCAAATATGAACACTCATGCACAGGAAAATATTTCCGGTAACAGAGTAGTAAAGGCATTTGCACGAGAGGACTATGAAATCGAAAAGTTTGATGCTTCAAACGTTGATTACAGAGACACAAACAAAAAGACTCAGCTTATCTGGATTAAGTTTTTCCCTTACATAGAAGGTCTTGCCAACATGCTGAGCGTTGTTCTGTTCCTTGTCGGCGGTATTTTCCTTATTGTGGATCCAAACTTTACGGTTGGCCAGTATGTTGCTTTCTCGGGACTTATCTGGGCAATAGCAAACCCTATGCGCAACCTTGGTAACATCATGAACGAGTTCCAAAGATTTGATGCAGCGTCCAATAAGGTAATGGAGATCTATTATTCAGAGCCCATTATTGTTGATCATGAGGATGCAATTTCTCATCCCGAACCTTTTAAGGGAAAGATTGAGTTTAAGCACGTTTCTTTCCGGTATATTGATGGAAAGCTTCCTGTTCTTAAAGATATTTCTTTTGTTGCAGAGCCCGGACAGACGGTTGCCATAATGGGTGAAACCGGATGTGGAAAAACTTCTCTTATCAACATGATTCCAAGATTTTACGAGCCTATTGAAGGCGAAGTGCTTATTGACGATGTGAGCGTCGATAAATATAAACTTACCGATTTAAGAAAGCATATCGGCCTTGCTGCTCAGGATGTATTGCTCTATTCTGACACAATCGAAGGCAACATTGCTTACGGAGACAGTAATCTTACAGCGGAGAAGGTTGACAAGTATGCAAGACTTTCTGCTGCAAAAGAATTTATTTCGAAGATGCCCGAAGGCTATGACACAATTGTTGGTGAAAGAGGTGTCGGGCTTTCTGGCGGTCAGAAGCAAAGAATCTCACTTGCCAGAGCGCTTGCAATTGAGCCTTCAATTTTGATTCTTGACGATACAACATCCGCTGTTGATATGGAAACGGAAAAGGAAATTCAGCACAGTTTGCGTGAACTTGATTTCCCCTGCACAAAGATTATCATTGCTCAGCGTATTTCCACTACGAAGTCGGCTGACAAGATTTTAGTGCTTCAGGACGGTAGGATTACCGAAGAAGGTTCTCATGAGGAGCTCATTGCAAAGAAGGGCTACTATTACGAACTTGTAAAACTCCAGACCGGAGGTGAGGCATAATGGCTAGAAAGAATACGTACAGAGTTGATGAAGCCTACGAAGAGGAGTTTAATTTTAAGCATATTCTTTTGGCATCAAAGTATATAAAGAAATATATAAGGCGAATGATTGGTGCACTCCTTATAAGCGGAATTGCCGGAGCTGTAGGACTTATCGGCCCTATACTTACGGCAAAGCTTCTTGATGAAGTTGTTATATCAAAGCAGTTCAGTATGCTTTACACGCTTACGGGCTGCCTTATCGGCGTGAGTGTGGCTGCAATTGTATTGTCGATTATTCGTTCGAGATTGATGATTAATGTCAGTCAAAACATAGTATATGACATAAGAAAAGACCTGTTTGAACATTTGCAGAAACTCTCTTTCCAGTATTACGATGACAGACCTCACGGAAAGATTCTCATAAGAGTTGTAAACTATGTAAACTCCGTATCGGATATGCTTTCAAATGGTCTTATCAATATCATACTTGAATGTATCAACCTTGTTTTTATTGTAATATTCATGTTTGCTGTTGATATACAGCTTTCGCTTGTTGTTTTGTGTGGCGTTCCGGTTCTTGCAGCTTTCCTTTTCTGGATTAAAGGTAAGCAGCGTAAGGCTTGGAGAGCAGTTTCCAATAAGAATTCAAATCTTAACGCCTACCTTCAGGAAAACATTGTGGGAGCAAGAATTACTCAGATGTTTGCCCGCGAGGATGAAAATGCTGAGATTTTTGCAGGACTTTCCAATGATTGCCGTAAGACATGGATGTCCGCTGTAAGATGGACCAACTCTGTATGGCCTGGAATCGATACAATTTCGGTTCTGGTAAGAGGAGCAATTTTCCTCTTTGGTATTGCTATTTTCTTAAACGGAGATAAAACAGTCGGAACAATTGTTGCAATATCCGGTTATGCAAGCAGATTCTGGCAGCCCATAATGAACCTTGGTAACATTTTCAATAACTTCATCAACAACATGGCATATCTTGAGCGTATCTTTGAAACAATGGATGAGCCTATCGTGGTGGACGATGTTGAGAATGCTGTTGAGATGCCACTTATCAAGGGACAGGTCGAGTTTGAAAACGTTCACTTTAGCTATGAGAAGGGAAAAGAAGTTCTTCATAACGTATCCTTCACCGTAAATGCCGGCGAGAGCGTAGCACTCGTGGGACCTACAGGAGCAGGAAAGAGTACGATTGTAAATCTTGTATCGAGATTTTATAACGTTGACAGCGGAAGAATTCTTATAGACGGACAGGATATTTCACAGGTAACGCTGAAGAGCTTACGATCCCAGATGGGTATCATGCTTCAGGACAGCTTCATTTTCTCGGGAACCATTGAGGACAACATCAGATACGGTAAACTTAATGCAACTTATGAAGAAATTGAAACGGCAAGCAAAACAGTATGTGCATCCGGATTCATTGAAAAGATGCATGATGGTTATCAGACCGAGGTTAAGGAACGCGGATCACTTTTAAGCCAGGGACAGAAACAGCTTATTTCTTTTGCAAGAACGCTTCTTTCGAATCCTGCGATTTTAGTTCTTGATGAAGCAACCTCCAGCATTGACGTTCAGACCGAAAAGGCCTTGCAGCAGGGTCTTAACGCAATGCTTAAGGGAAGAACCTCATTCATCATTGCTCATAGACTTTCAACCATTCGTAACTGTGACAAAATCATGTACATAGATGACGGCGGAATTGTTGAGTGTGGCAATCACGATGAACTCATGCAAAAGAAAGGTTACTACTACAAACTTTATACAGCCCAAATGGACGATATCGTATAAACATTGCACTATCATTTTTTCTCATTCTCCAATAATCTACCTAATAAGAGCCTTCGCATCCTAATTGGTGTGGAGGTTTTTATTTGCTCTTCTTTGTCTCGGAAGGGAGGTGTATTGAAGTGTTTATTATTTTTTTTATAAATACTATATTGCAATGTAGAATAGTGTGTGATACTATGTATTCAACAACGGGCAAACTTGTTGCCCTTAAAGTATATTGAGAGAGGAGAATACAGTGAACGTACAGTTTAAAAAAGGCGCATTGGAGTTATGTGTTTTATCGATGCTGACTGATAAAGACCGTTACGGATACGAATTGACGGATGAAATATCAAATAAGATGGAAATTGCCACCGGAACATTGTATCTGGTACTTAAAAGGTTGAAAGATGACAGTCTTGTAACCACATATCTTCAGGAATCGGAGAACGGACCTGCAAGAAAGTATTATCACTTATCCGATGAGGGAAGGAAATACCAGGAAGAACTTAAACAGGAATGGATTGGCTTTGTCAAAGCCGTAGAAGACATTATCAGGTAATTATGGAGGACAATATGAACAAACAGGAGTATATGTATAATTTATTCGAAGCATTAAGACCCTTCGATGAAGAAATCAGAGACGAGATTATCAGCGATTATGAAGAGCATTTCTCGATGGGAATTGCAAGTGGAAAGACCGAGGAGCAGATAGTTGAGGAACTTGGCTCGATTGAAGAGCTGATTGCCGAGCTTAATACTCTTAAAAATGGTGGTAAATCAAAAAATAAATCAAAAGAAATAGATATCAATATCAATACAAAAGACATTGCAAAAGCAGTTGACGGATTTGCAAAGGGACTTGCCAATTTCATTGGATCGATTGCAGGAACTGTTACAAAAGGTGCTGAGAAGTTCGGTGAGAATGTATCCGACGGAGCCGAAAGCTTTGCAAACGGATTTTCTGAAGCTGCAGATAAAGTGAAGAGCAAAGGCTCTGAGTATGCTAAGGATGTTTCCGAAGGCTTTAAAAATGCAAGAGGGACAAAAGAAGACGATGGTGTAGACGCTGAAGATTTAGGATGCAGTGAGTTTTCTTTTGATGATTGCGAGAAAGTTGTTGTAGAAACAGATTGCGGAAATATCAATGTTTTTAAATCTGAAAATAACGAGTTTAGGATTAACTACGAAAATTTTGGTTCGGCTAATCAGCAGCTTGCATACAAGTTTGAATGCTACAAAAAGGGAGACACACTTTATGCAAAAGCAAAGAAGCAAAACAGTGTAAGTAACTTCTTTAAATCAATGGTATCACCGAGAATTGAGATTAACGTATGGATTCCTGATGAACTTGAAAAATTAGATCTTTCCAGTGCTTCCGGTGCGATAATTGTTAACGGGCAGGAAGCTGAGAAACTTGAAATTTCAGATGTCAGTGGAATGGTTTCAATCGAATCATGTAAGATTGAAAAGGGCGATATCAGCAACGTAAGCGGAAGTGTAAATGCAAAAGGACTTGAAGCAGAAAAACTTGATGTCAGTACAGTTTCAGGTGCAATCAAACTTGAAACCGATGCAGAATCGGTTGAACTCTCCACTACAAGCGGAGCTGTTGCACTTACAGGAACGGATTATGAAGATATTGATGTATCGACCGTATCGGGTTCTGTAACGATTAATATTATCGGTGGTGACGGATTTGAAGCGGATGCTTCATCTGTAAGCGGAAGAATCAACTTAAGATGTAAAGATTCAGTGATAAACGGTACAAAGAGCGGAAGATATACATTAGGAAACGGAGAAACCAAGATCAATGCAGGTACCGTATCCGGAAGCATCATTATTGAGATGGAGTAATCACCTCTTCGCGATTTTATAGCAACTAAATACGACTAATGCATAATTGGAGGGGCGTTACATATGTAATGCCCCTTCTTTTTGTAGTATAATAAAAGAAAGACACATGGTTTTGTGGGGAGGCCATAAATGCTAGGGTTATATATTGCGAACTTTATAATGAAATCGCCTAAAATGTCCAAAGAAGATGTTTATAAAGCTGATGTAGGAAACGGCTTTCTGCAGGCATTTAAAGATTATGAGGAGAAATGGGAGCACCATTCTTTTGAATTAAAAAGTGATGATGCCATTATTAGGGGAGAGTATGTTGTTAATCCTTCTGATGCAGGATTAAAAAAACATGTTGCGATAATATCTCACGGCATTACGGCAAGACGTGAAGCTGATTATAAGTATGGAAAGATTTATTACGACCTTGGATATAATCTTGTGATATTTGATCACAGGTATTTTGGAGAATCAGAGGCTCCATATTGTACGCTTGGAGATAAGGAAACCGGTGATCTAAAGCAGATTATTGCTTATGCAAGAAGCATTTTTGGCAAGGATTGTTTCTTGGGACTTCACGGAGAGTCAATGGGTGCAGCAACGTGTCTTATGACGCTTGATACAGAGAAAACGGACTTTGTGGTGGCAGATTGTCCTTTTTGTGATCTGGCACTTCAAATTCATGAGCTTGCATCGGCACAGGTAGGTTTCCTTGCAAAAGGAGCCGAAAAAAGAGCGAGAAAGATTGGTTTAAAGCGTTATAATTATGACTTTACGAAGGTTAGACCGATAGATGTAATTGATGATTGCAAGGTCCCTGTTTGTTTTATGCATGGTGCAGAAGACAAGGTAATTAAGTGCGAACACAGTAAGCGACTTTTTGAAAAGTGTGTAAATCCGTTAAGCAGACTGTTTCTGTACGAGAATACCGATCATGCGTATTCAATTGTTACACATCCTAAACTTTATGCAGAGCGGGTAAAAGAATTTGTTGAAGCTGTTGAGAATGCCGGATTCCGATAGGGCGAAATGGAGAAGGATAAACTTTGCGAAAAGAACGACGAGTCTAGTCGTGCAATTATCTCAAAGATATTTGACGGAATTGATGAGAAGGCGTTAATCAATACGATACGAACAATTTTAAAGATGGAAGAAAATTTGCGTAAAATGTGATGTTGGGATGAATGGAATAATAGTATACAAGTCTAAGTATGGAGCTACTAAAAAATATGCCGAATGGCTTAGTGAAGAAGCCGGGTTTGAGATGATTGATGTTTCTTTTGCAAAAGTAACAGATTTACAGAAATATGATGTAATCATATTTGGCGGAGGAATATATGCATCTGGTTTGCCGGTGACCCAATTCATTAAAAAGAACATCAAAGCTTTGGCTGATAAGAAGATTATTGTTTTTTGCAACGGGGCATCTCCGTATGAGGAAAAGAACTTCGAAGCTGCAAGAGATCACATAATGAAGGATGAACTTAAGGATATTCCTTTCTTTTATTGTCGTGGAGCATGGAATATGGAAGCGATGAGTTTTTATGGACAGAAATCTGTGTAAATTGCTTCAGAAGGCTGTTGGAAATAAAAATCCCAAAGATTATGAACTATGGGAAGCCGCACTTATGGAAGCGGGTCAGAAAAAAACGGATTGGACCGACAGAGCATAGTTGAAACCGATTATCGATGAAATTGGCATTGGATGAGTGTTGACGTGTAGTTAATCATTAATTCATTGAACTGAGGGCCATTTTTTATTGTTAATACTAGCTAAATGTATGAAAATGTGATTTTACCGGTCATTATTTTAGTGCATCTACTTTTTTTGACTGGCTAAATTCTTGTTTTTTTATTTTTACCAGTATGATTTCCGCTCTTTTTTTGCTTTTCGACTTACTAAAAATCAATACAGTGCTTTTTACCAGTCAAAATAAGCATGGAAGAGGTGGTAAAAAATTCTAAATTGATTTTTTACCAGTCAAAATATGCATGGAAGTGGTGGTAAAATCTTAAAAAAATAATATTTGTTAGTCATTACATAGCAAAAATGACTGGTAAACATCGTAAAAACAGATATTTATCAGTCATAATGGTTTACATAATGTAAAACGGGCAATAAATACGAAACTGCCAGTTGACATAAAACGACAGCCACAATCAAAAGAGCAGATGACATTACAAAAAAGAGCTACATTATGGCTGAATTATCGCATTAGCGTTTAATTTCAGAATAAATTTTAATAATATTCAGGATAATCTCAACTGCTTTGTCCATTTTTTCTACGCTACAGCATTCAAACGGACCATGATAGTTACATCCTCCGGTTCCAAGGTTAGGACAGGGAAGCCCTTCATAAGAAAGTCTTGCACCGTCCGTACCACCTCTGACGGGAACATCAACAGGTACGAGACCGGCAGAAATCAAAGCTTTACGTGCATTTTCAATAAGATGCATGTGAGGCTTTATTTTTTCAAGCATGTTGTAATAAGAATCTTTAAGGACAAGTGTTGCCGTGCCTTCGCCGTAACGTCTGTTTATTGTGCTTACAGCATCGGTAATAAGAATCTTCTTTTGTTCAAAAAGCTCCATGCTGTGATCTCTTATGATATAGTCCATTTTTGCAAAAGAAACCTGACCTTCGAGATTGCAAAGATGGAAAAAGCCTTCGTAATCTTCCGTATGCTCAGGACGCATCTTTTCGGGAAGGAGCATATGAAGTTCCATCGCAACATTAAGTGCATTAACCATAATGTCTTTAGCACTTCCGGGATGAACAGATACACCTTTTACATCGATATGAGCTGCAGCTGCGTTGAAGTTTTCGTATTCAAGAGCATTAACATCTCCGCCGTCAATGGTATATGCATAATCAGCACCGAAGTTATCAAGGTCAAAGAAATCGGCTCCCTCGCCAATTTCTTCATCGGGGGTGAATGCTACCCATAGCTCACCGTGGGGGATGTTTTCATTAATGATTATTTCCATTGCGGTAAGAATTTCAGCAATTCCGGCTTTATCATCGGCACCAAGAAGAGTTGTTCCGTCTGTGGTAATAAGTGTGTCACCGATATATGATTTAAGTTCAGGAAAACGACTTACACTAAGAAGCTCACCGGAACCTTCAAGAACAATATCCTTTCCGTCGTAATTAGGTCTGAGCATTACCTTAACATTTTCTCCGGAAGCTTCAGGAGAGGTGTCCATGTGGGCAATGAATCCCATCTTAACCGAATTTTCATAACTTTCCGTTGCAGGAAGCCATGCATAAACATATGCATGTTCGTCAACTCTTGCATCCTTAAGCCCGAGAGCGGTAAGCTCATCTTTCAATTTGTAAGCAAGGTCAAATTCGCCTTTGAAACTAGGATGGAGACCACTTTCTTCGGAAGAAGTCGTGTGAACTTTTACATATTCTAAAAATCTTTCGTAAGCCCTCATATTTACCTCGTATTTACCTTTATTTAAGATACATTAAGCATCTTTATTGATTGTACTATTGCTGCCATATGGTGTAAAGATGTTACTGTCTGATGTCACGGCATTTTTGCGTTAGTCGCTTAACAACACGGACTTATTTGTGTATAATGTAAAAGGTTTTATAGCTACTACACTATTTATGCATTATGTCAGTAGCATTTAAAGTAAATTACGAGAGGACAATCATACCGGTTTTTATCGGAGAGATTGAAAACAATACATGAAGAAAATATTAGGTTTCATTTTATGTTCAATGATGATCATTTGTACTTCCGGATGTGCTAAGGACAGTGTTATCAGTATCAGCAAGGAAGGAACGGCATCTGTAAGCAGCACATCATCGACTCCGTCACAGACTTCTGCTGAGGATATCGTCGAGATTCCTATTCCGGAAGCTACACATGTAGGTGATTTTACAATTTCCGGTGACAGACTGAGCGCTGTCGGAGGGGCTTATGAGCAGGATGGTGATCTTTCTAACGGAGCCGAGCCTATCGAATGGATTGTTTTAAAGGATGACGGCGACAGCATGATTCTTATTTCGGCGAAGATACTTGACTGTAAGCCGTTCAATACTTCATATGCTGACGTGACATGGAATGATTCTTATATCAGAAACTGGCTGAATAATGACTTTTATCAGGCGGCTTTCAATGACTCTGAGAGGTCGATTATTGTTGACTATGAGACTACAAAAGGCGCTGCAGGTGCCACTGACGAAAACGGTAATGTTTCTGCCGGTGTCCCTGCTGTTACCGACAAAGTGTTTCTTCTTAGTATGGAAGAGGCAAAAGAATTATTTGGTGATGATACCGAAGGCGACTGCGAGGCAAGAAGCAGTGAGGCAAGTGAATATGCAAAGGGCCTTGGTGTGTGGATAATCGACGAGGAAGGATATTCATTGTTTGGATTTAAGGATGATGGTCTTTCAGAGAAAATTATCGGTTGCGGAAACTGGTGGCTTAGAGACAACGGTTCAAAAGAAAATCGAATCATGGACGTAGGAGCATCCGGCATTATAAGGACGGCAGGACATGAAGCTGCGTCGAAGCAGGACGGAATCAGACCTGCAATTTGTATACGTATATTAGGTGGCAATTAGTAAAATGTTGTGATATAATAGCAATGTGTGGGAGGACAGAGTATGGAACCGGCAGTTGTAGTTGCAATTTCAGTATTTGCTTTCTTTGCTCTTTTGACCGTGATTGTGGCGGTAGCCGTAGTTGCTTCCGTTTCGGCGGTTGAGACAAGAGATGGCGAAGGAGAAAAAGAGTAATAATAAAAAAGCCCTGAGGGGCTTTTTTATTTTACCAAATCACTGGTTTACATAATGTTCAAACCGAAATGATTTTATTTAGCTTTTCTTTTGAAAAATTTTAAATTAAAAGTAATCGAAAGTTAACAGTTTCGGAATAAAATGATTATTATCTAAAGGTGGAGAGCGTGGAAATATGAATAACGTTTTAACTTATTTAAAATTCAGGGGAGATATTTCATTAAAGGAAAAACCGTTTAACGAAGTTGATGCGATGGTACTTTCTTTGGTAGCAAGTATCGATTATAACGGCTTTGAGGTACATGACACTTCTCTTAGTGAATTGTATACATATTACATCCAGAATGAAAAGAAAAAGGACAATGAGGATCGCAGACAGGAGAAGAGGGAGGTTCTTTTTCTTGTGTCTGAAAGCAAACGATATGAAGATTTTATTGTTGAGCGATATATAAGGGACATTGACGATACCGATGAAAAAACTTTTTATGCGATGACATTTAAAAGAGGGTTTTCGGAGCGGTATACAGCATTCAGGGGAACTGACGGGTCATTGATATCCTGGAAAGAGAATTTTAATACGCTTTGTGAAATGCCTACTCCGGGGCAGAAAGATGCAGCACAGTACCTTTCTGAAGAACTTTCCCATCCGTTTTGCAAATGTACGGTTATAGGACATTCTAAAGGCGGAAACCTTGCTGCTTACTCAGCAATCAGCGCTGACAGAAAATTGCAAAAGAAAATAAAAGCAGTTTATGTTTTCGATGGTCCCGGATTTACTGAGGATATTTCGGAGCATGAAGGATATCTTGCTGTTAAGGACAGAATGAAAGTTTACGTTCCGGTTTCATGTGTAATCGGAAATCTTATGAAGCCTCCTTATGAGCGAACTGTCGTAAAGGCAGAAGGTAGTGGCGTTTATCAGCACGACTTGTTTAACTGGGCTGTCGGACCAACTTCGTTTATCAAGGTTGCACATACCGATTCTTTCAGTGAGAGCCTTTCAAAGAAGGTAAATGACTGGATTGAATCGTTGCCTGAGGGTGGAAGGGAGCGTGTTGTGAATGAGCTCTTTGACATGTTTAGAAAGAACGGAATATTGCATTTGTCAGATCTTATGCATTTTGATTTAAAGAAAATTCTGGGATTGATAATGTCCGCAACTATGCTTTCTTCTGAAAACAGGACACTTTTGGTCATAATAATAAAAGAAATCAGGTCACATCATTAGGTTTAATTTCTTTTTAATTAAGCAATGGTAATCTTACGATACACCAATGAAGTACAGTATATGAGAACATATACTGTACGGGTGAAATTGTAGGGAGGCTGTTAAGATGACCGGTGAAACAAGAAAAGTAAAAGATGTTATTTCCGGAATGTTGTTCATTGGAGGGTTTTTAGTATTAATGCTTACTGCCGGGGTTAACCTTTTCTAATATATTCGTAAGTGATTTGAAAAGAAAGAAGTCCTACAATCCCTGATCCGGCTTGTAGGACTTTTATTTTGCCCATTCTTAATATAAAATATTATTATCCGTAACAAAAAGGATGGTGATACAGGATGGATAAAGAAGCAAAGGACATAGATGATATTGTAAAGCTTCTTGACGGGTTTGCTGATTCCGATGTGTCGAGGCTTAAACTTAAGGTTTCATCCGAAAATGAAGAGGGTGTTATCTCAAGACAATACCATCATGGGAGATGTGATATTGGAAGCCCGTTTGCATGCGGAACTCCTTTTGATGTGATTGACGATAAAAATGATTGATTTCTGACGGAGGTAGTCTGTGAGAATATTCAGAAGCGTGGCATATGCGTTCATTGCGTTGTGCATAATAATCTGCATAGTAATTTTCTTATATTCGTGCAGTGATAAAAAGAATGACAATCCTACTTCGGGTAGTTCAAATGTAGTTTCGATAGACGGTGTTTCCGATAATGATACAGGAAACCAGTCATCAAAGCCTGAAGGATCTTCATCGGATGTTACCTCAACGGAGAACGAAAAGGTTGTTGCTTCTACCGATACAAATGAGAAGAAGCCTATGGAGAATACTACCGGAGAGATTTCCTACGATGAGATTGTTCGGTTGCAGAATGAAGCTCTTGACGAGGAATTTCGAAAGACAATAGCAGAGTACAATAAAAAATACGGTATTACAGTATCTTCCAATGATGTATCTTCATCAGACCCGGTTAAGAAGGATCCTGTTGATTACAAATATGTTGTTAATAAATCGAATGGAATAATACACAGAATAGGGTGCATATTAAAGCCGATTGACGAAAAAAATGCAGTTTATTATGAATTGCTTCAGCAGGCACAAAAGGATGGCTATAAAGATAAGTGTACGGTTTGCAGTCCCTGATGCTTTGTTATAATAGGTTAATTCACGAGTGATAGAATCATCGTAATATTCAGGACGAAGTTAAGGAGAACTATTGTGGCGGAACTTACAAAAAGCGAAATCGATACACTCGGAGAGATTGCAAATATCAGCCTTGGCAATGCAGCGACTACACTAAGTCTGATGGTCAATCATACGGTTAACATAACAACACCTTATGTTTCTTTTGTTAAAAGAGACGAGGCGTTAAAGGACTACGAGAATACCTGCGTATTTGTTCAGATACATTATGTAAAAGGACTTAACGGAAATAACGTTTTTATTCTTAAAGAAAGAGACGTTTTATGTCTCACAGATCTTATGATGGGAGGCTCGGGTACTAATACCGAATGCGAGCTTGGTGAGCTTCAGCTTAGTGCGATGTCGGAAGCAATGAATCAGATGATGGGTACTTCCGCGACATCAATGGCCACAATGCTTGATATTCCCGTCGATATCAGTACTCCCGATGTATGTGCGGTAAACGTTAACGATTCGGATGCTTTTGATAAAGTCTTTAATGAGACCGGTGACGATTTTGTTAAGGTTAGGTTCAGAATGGACATTGAAGGACTTATCGATTCAGTGATGGTTCAGATTTATCCTGTTGAATTTGCAAAAGAAATGTGTGAAAAATTTCTTATTAATAAGAAAGAAAACTGATAACGATAATGTTCCGATTTGGAAAAATATAACACGGTAATTTGTACTTTATATGGTGTATTGTCTTTTCTGCTTGCGCTATTATAATCATGTAGCAAACATAAGGTTACTGCTACAGGAGGAGAGACAATGATTACATTATTTTTAACTTTTTTATTTATCGTGTTAACTTTTAAAATCGGCTTTGGACTTATCAAATTCGCAGGACATTTGGTATTTGGAATTATAGGATTTGCAGGATTTCTCATTGGAGCAGTTGTTTTAAGCATTGTATCAGGAGTTGCATTCCTTGCCATTCCGGTTTTATTCGTTATCGCAGCTGTTGCAGTTGCAAAATATGTTTACAATAAAGTAAGCGCTGATTGAACAAGTTAACAAAAGCCCCGGGCATTAAATGATGCCCGGGGCTTATTATGGTGCGCCTTGCGGCGCACGTCGCTAATGGATGAAAGTTCCTAATCCGCCCTAGTAGTGGGAAGGATACAGCCAAAACCAAGGGTGTCGTGGGTGACTGCGAATCTGAAGGAAGGTGGAGGCAAATCTCTGGTCTGACGAACAGAAATCACATCAGGCTATAGTTAAGGATAAGGTTGCAAGTCAAACTGAAGTCCAATAACTACTCGGAATTAACTATAGTAAATGTGGCAGATAGATGGAAACGTGTGGTACCAAGGGAGGTCTCGTCAGCGGATAGAAACAGAGTATGAAGTCCGTCAGTAACAACGAATGGCGAGAAGTCAGCAGAGGTCATAGTAGCTGAATGGTTGCAAACATCAGTGAAGGACTGAACTTTAGGAGACACAAGCAATGAATGTAACTGAAAGTAGAATTAAGAACAGACAACTTCATATGGAAGACTATCTGCAAATGGTATCTGCGGAACAGAAAGAGTATGCAGAAGTGTTCGACTACTCTAAGATTACTGAAAGGAGCGGTGTCATCACAGACTATTGGACGAACAATCTTTTGGATTTGATTTTGCGTAAGGACAATCTCAATGATGCCTACAAGCAAGTCAAGAGAAACAAGGGAAAAGGTGGAATTGATGGTATGCAGGTGGATGAACTTCTGCCCTTTCTGAAAGAAAACCAAGACACCCTAATCCAAAAGATAAGGGAAGGGAAATATAAACCAAACCCAGTTCGAAGGGTAGAAATACCCAAGGAAACAAACGGCGAGTTTAGAAAGCTTGGAGTTCCTACGGTTGTCGATAGAGTTATTCAACAGGCAATTGCACAGGAACTTTCGCCAATCTATGAGGAGCAATTCTCGGAGAACAGTTTTGGTTTCAGACCGAAAAGAAGAGCACACGATAAGTCGGTTCTAGCCATGTCGTTCTGTGTGCCAAGGAGTTGCAATAGTTGCTTGTCTTCCTAAGACCGCTTGGCCTCCGACTTGTTATTCAACAGGCAATTGCACAGGAACTTTCGCCAATCTATGAGGAGCAATTCTCGGAGAACAGTTTTGGTTTCAGACCGAAAAGAGGAGCACACGAT
>JAZQOL010000014.1:0-40204 GCA_045627845.1 Lachnospiraceae bacterium
CTTCCAAGAGTTTCGGCTGTGCACTGTCTCTTTCTTTCCATATCCGATTGAATGACCTAGACGCTTTCGCATACTCTTCGTGTTCCGCACTATCCCTTTGCGAACAGTCATTGTTCTCAATGTTTTCTGTCATAAATAGTCATTCCTCCTTTCTCGGTCATACTCAAGACTCCTACTGATTCGGTCCTTCACCTCTCGGCTACTATGACCTCTGCTGACTTCTGTGCGTTCAGCACTGCTTTTGGCAGTGGTTACCTCTTTCAAAGCATACCGCACAGACCTCCCTAGGTACCACACGTTTCTTCCTCTCCATCTATCTGCCTCATTTATCATGCATGATTCCGTGTAGTTATTGGGCTTCGACTTGGATTGCAGCCTTACCCCCATGCATAACCTCTTATGAGATTTCTGTCCGTCAGACCAGAGATTTGCCCGTGGGTTAGTATGTTCCCCACATCCAGCTTCCTTCAGATTCGAGGTCGCCCTCGACACCCTTGCCTTCGGCTATATCCTTCCCACTACCAGGCGGATTCGGGACTTTAACCCGTTAGAAACGTGCGCCGCTAGGCGCACAACCAAAAGCCGATGAAACATCGATTCTATGTTTCACCGGCCTTTATTTTACCTGTAATATGTCTTTGCGAGTTTATTAATCTTTGAAGAAAGTTTCTTTGTAATATCTGCTTTTTTCATTCTCCAGCCCCAGTTTCCTCCAAGAACCGAAGGCGTATTGATACGTCCTTCGTTACCAAGATTTAAAAAATCCTGCATAGGTATTATCGCAGTATCACATACCGAAGAGTATGCCTGTCTGATTAATGCCTCAGCCATCAGTTCAGGCTCTTTAACATTTGTATAGTCCTGAAGATACGTTGCTGACTTCTTGTCCTCTTTCAGTATTCTCTCATACCATCCTCTTACCGTTTCATTATCGTGAGTACCGGTATATATTACCGAATTATTGCCAAGCATATGAGGAAGATATTCGCTGTCTGTGTCTCCGCCAAAAGCAAACTGAAGAATCTTCATTCCGGGGTATCCGGTCTTCTTTACAAGTTTACGCACGGAGTCTGTCAAAAAGCCAAGATCCTCGGCAATAATCTGCTTTTCTCCAAGAGCATTATTGATTGCCTTAAACAAATCGTATCCCGGGCCCTTTCTCCACTTACCAAACTCAGCAGTCGGATCACCGTAAGGGATTGCATAAAATTCATCAAAGCCTCTGAAGTGATCGATTCGCACAACATCATACAAATCAAAGCAAAAAGATATTCTCTTAATCCACCACTCATATTCGGTTTCTTTATGGTATTCCCACTTATACAAGGGGTTACCCCAAAGCTGGCCAGTAAGCGCAAACGGATCAGGTGGGCATCCTGCAACTGCATTTGGAATATTGTCGCTGTTTAAATCAAACAATTCCGGATTTGCCCATACATCAGCCGAGTCAAAAGCAACATATATCGGAATATCGCCGATAAGCTCTACTCCGTTTTTATTTGCATATTTTTTCAATTCGTCCCACTGTTTCCTGAAGTAGTACTGCTGGAATCTGTAAAAATCCATTTCATTTGCATACTGCTTCTTAGAAGCCTTAACAGCCTCAGGTTTTCTTACTCTTAAATCATCATCCCATTCAGACCATGATTTTCCTCCAAATGCATTTTTAAGTGCCATAAACAAAGCATAATCATCAAGCCAAAACGCATTTTTCGTGCAAAAGCTTTTAAATTTTTTATCAGAGACAATATTACTGTTTTCAAAAGCTTTTTTTAGGAGAGCTGTTCTTTTTTTGTAAAGGCCCTCATAATCAATACCCTCTTTGCATTCGCAGGAATACTTTCTGCAATCGGACACGGTAATAAAGCCTTCTTTTACAAGCTCATCAACGTCAATAAAGTACGGATTGCCGGCAAAAGTCGAAAACGACTGATAAGGCGAATCGCCGTATCCGGTCGGTCCAAGCGGAAGAATCTGCCAGAAGCTTTGCCCCGAAGCCTTTAAAAAATCCACAAAATCATATGCTTCTTTTGTCATTGCTCCGATTCCATACTTGGAAGGGAGTGAAAAAACGGGTAATAAAACACCACACTTACGCATAATAATTATCCTCCGGCACCCCTCTTAGCATTTCCATGGGTGCTTCACAAAATTAACTCATGACAGTGTAACTTAGTCCATTGTTTTTAAGTGCCAGATGTCATTATTGTACTCGGCAATCGTACGGTCTGATGAGAAAAATCCTGCCTTAGCAATGTTTGTAAGCATCATCTTCTTCCACTGTGTACGCTTTTCGTAATCAGCAAATATTTTGTCCTTTGCTTCAATATATTCCTCAAGGTCAAGCAAAGTCATAAACCAGTCTTTGTTAAGAAGCTCATTGTAAAGTCTTTCAAGATTTTCCTTGTGACCAACCTTTAAGCATTTTTCTCCCACAATAAAGTCAACCGCTCTCTTGATCGTCTTAGAATTCTCGTAATAATCTCTTGAAACGTAATCAGCCTTCTTGTAGTGATTGATAACAGTCTTTGAATTCTTTCCGAACATGTAGATGTTCTTTTTACCTACGAGCTCACCGATTTCAACATTTGCACCGTCCATTGTTCCAAGTGTAACCGCACCGTTAAGCATAAACTTCATGTTGCCGGTTCCTGAAGCTTCTTTTGAAGCCAAAGAAATCTGTTCTGAAACGTCACATGCGGGAATAATCTTCTCAGCATATGAAACATTGTAATTTTCGACAAAAAGGACCGTCATATAAGGGCTTACATCAGGATCGTTATTAATAATCTCCTGGAGGCAAAGGATAAGGTGAATGATATCCTGCGCAATAATGTAAGCAGGAGCAGCCTTAGCACCGAAAATGAATGTCATCGGAACGGAAGGCTTATTACCCTTCTTTATCTCAAGATACTTATGAATGATGTAAAGAGCGTTCATCTGCTGACGCTTATACTCATGCATTCTCTTTGTCTGTACGTCAAAGATAGAGTGAGGGTCGAGTGTAACGCCTTCTTTTTCCTTGATATATTCGCAAAGCTGTTTCTTCTTATCAAGCTTAATCTCAGCAATTCGGTCAAGAACCATCTCGTTGTCGATGTATTCCATGAGTTTTTCAAGCTGCGAAGCGTCCTTCTTGTATCCGTTTCCGATAAGTGAAGAAATATAATCAGAAAGTTCGTGGTTGCATGAAAGAAGCCAACGTCTGAATGTAATACCGTTTGTTTTGTTATTAAACTTTTCAGGATATATCTTATAAAAATGGTTGAGTTCGGTGTTCTTTAATATCTCTGTGTGAAGAGCAGCTACGCCGTTAACCGAAAATCCATAATGAATATCGATGTGCGCCATGTGAACACGATTGTCAGCATCGATAATCTGTACCTTCTTATCTTTGTACTTTGCTCTTACCTTCTTATCAAGTTCCTTAATAATCGGAACAAGCTGAGGGACAACCTTCTCAAGGTAATCAAGAGGCCACTTTTCAAGAGCTTCCGCAAGAATTGTATGATTGGTGTATGCGCAGGTCTTAGATACAACATCAATCGCTTCATCCATTGTAAATGCCTTATCATTTACAAGGATTCTGATAAGTTCGGGAATGATCATTGTAGGATGTGTGTCGTTGATCTGGATAACGCAATAATCGTACATTCTGCGAAGATCATACTGTTTTTCTTTTAACTCCTTGAGAATAAGCTGTGCAGCGTTTGATACCATAAAATACTGCTGATAAATTCTCAAAAGATTTCCTGCTTCATCAGAATCATCGGGATAAAGGAACAAAGTAAGATTCTTTGCAATGTCTGTTTTATCAAAATCAATTCCCTGTGAAACAATATTTTCATCAATTGATTCAATGTCAAAAAGATGTAACTTGTTTGTTCCGTTTCTGTAACCAACAACATCAATATCATAAAGTCTTGAATTCACGGTCATATTGCCAAAGCGAACAGGGAATGTAACTCCTGTATCTTCAAGCCATGACTTCTTTTCAATCCAGGGGTTAGGCTCAGCTTTCTGAAGTTTTGTTTTGAAAACCTGTTTGAAGAGACCATAATGGTAGTTAAGTCCGATACCGTCTCCCTGATATCCCAAAGTTGCGATTGAATCAAGAAAGCACGCTGCAAGTCTTCCAAGTCCGCCGTTACCAAGCGAAGGTTCGGGCTCAAACTCTTCTATTTCAGAAAGTTTCTTTCCTTTGCTTGCAAGAATCTCATTGATTTTGTCATATAATCCAAGATTGATAAGGTTGTTTGATAAAAGCTTACCGATAAGAAACTCTGCAGAAATGTAGTAAACTTTCTTGTCACCCGAAATAGGTTCGGAAAGTTCGGTCATTTCCTTCGTAAGCATTAACAAAATATAATAAATTTCCTGATTGTCGCATTCCGAAAGGCTCTTTTTATAAGTTGCCTTAGCTCTGTCCTCAAGTTCCGCTTCCATATTCATAAGCATTACTTCCTGTTGCATTTCTGCTCTTAAACTCATATTTCCTCCTTAACAGGCATTCGCCTGATTTATGCAATATAATAACCGTTTGCAGCTAACAGTCTTCCATTTGCAAACTTTTTCATCCCGCAAACCCGGTGACTCTTATCCGAGAGTTATGCTTTATCGTTTTGAAAGCATATTCTCTTATCCCGGTCTTGTACCCTGCCGGATACGCTCAGTGGATTACATCCAGGTACTCGATTCTTACCACTTCGTGCGGAAGAACAACTTCTCTTCCTTCCTCGCCCTGAAGAAGTCTGGACATTTCCATAACCGCTCTTGCGGATACTTCGGTAAAGTTTTGCTTGACGGTTGTCATCTGATGTCCTGCATAGCCCATAAGCGAAATTCCGTCAAAACCACATACCGGCCTGAAAATATCAAGGTCCATCAGTGCCCTCATAGCTCCTATTGCGCAAAGATCTGACGCGCATACTACGCAGTCGTAATCCTTACCTTTTTTAAGAACTATCTCTCGAGCTTTCTTTTCGCTGAATTCAGCAGGCTCCACTCCAAGTTTTATTTTCTTTTTCCTGCAAAAGTCCTTTACAGCCTGTAAACGCTTCTCGCAGACGAAGCTGTTTTCCTTACCCTTCAAATACAAGACCTTCTTGGGCTTATTCATACTGTAAAGTTCGCTTGCCACATCGTACTGAGCCTTATATTGATCTACCCAGACACAGGAAGTGCTTTCATTCACAAGCGGAGCATCTATAAGCACCACCTTGAATTCCCTGCGCTCTACCAATTCAAGAATCACCTCATCGTCTTTCGAAAGGCCATATACTATAAGTCCTTCAACGCTTTGAGATTTCAAATAGGTAACGACTTCTTCAATGCTTTTATCATCTATCATGGAAAAGAAAATAGTGATAATGTCCATTTTCAGTTCTCTTGCAGTCTTAACAGCTCCGGAGAAATACTGCATATCGATTTCATCAATCGCCATATTAAGAGATTGATTCATCAATATGGCAACTCTACCTGTCTGCTTTGACGAAAGAGCCGCAGCAACTGCATTGGGCACAAAGCCAAGCTTTTCAATAGCTGCGTTGACCTTATCCTTTGTTTCTTTACTCACATTCGGATAATTATTAAGCACCTTGGAAACCGTGGAGATTGCAACATTGGCTTCTTTTGCTACATCTTTAATACTTGCCATGTTGATCCTTTTAACGTCCCATTTTGTCATGGAAATCGTTTTCCATACTTATGTTATTATACGTTCAAGCTAAAGTCAATGGATTTTCGGAAATCGTTTTCCATAAAATTTCGAGTCATTTTTTATGAATTATTGCCAAATCAATCTATAAATAGGATGACTATAGAAGTTGCCGTAGACGTTGGATGGCCCCGGCTTTTTAGCCAACGTCACAGAAGTCTATACATTAAAAGGGCCCGGCCAAAAAGCCGAACCCCTTGTAAGCAAAATTGCCTTTCAAATTTCCATATTAAAAATAATATTTTACATTCAGTTTCTAATCTAAATACTTTGCAAACTTTTCTTTCGGGTTACAAAACTTTAATGCCTCCAATTTGTGATGCATGATAATACATATTCATCCCCCTACAAAGTTGAAAAAATCTTCGATTGCGCTATCAATTGCATCGTCTATACATCATATTCTCACGTTCTAAGAGTCCTTCCGATATCATATCCCTTCGAATGGTGCAAAAGTCATCATGGAAATCTGCAATAATAATATTGACCTCTTTCTCGGTATACTCCCGTCCATGTTCAAAAGCTTCTACAATCACCTCGTAAACAATCCTTGCTTTCTTTCGCTGACTTGGAATTGACTTCAATTTTCCATATTCAAAGAACGCATCTATGACTTTTTGGCGATATTCTTCATCTCTCTTTTTTTGTATATCGCTATCATCAGCCTTCTCAGACAGTATGGAAATCATTTTTTGATCAAACAGCTGCTTGTTTATGGAATACATGGTGTAGTATTGATCCTTATATGAGGATACCGCACCGGCAGCTTCCAATTTCTTTAAGTGAAAAGAAACAGTTGCCGGAGTGATTTGAAGCCGTTCCGACAATCTTTCAACATACATCTCTTCCTGCATTAAAGTTTTCAATATCGATAATCTGGACTTATCTGCCAAACACTTAAACAATAAGATTGCTTCCTGGTCGTTCATTTTTCTCCTCCCTAAAATAATTCATCAAATCTCCTGATTACAGAATCAGCAACGTTAAGCTTAGCTTCTTCCATCATTATTTTTTCAAAGTCATCATGTTCTTTTGCCTTCTCAAGGGATACTTTCCAGCTTGCCGGAACACGCGTGGCAAGTCGATAAAATTCTTCCTTCATACGGTTCGCATCACCCTCCGCAATTTTCTTTGCTGTATCCAATAGAGTTCCCATAATATCATAAATATTCAAGCTTGCTCTATATACACGCGCTTCATCCTGACGATCATCGCTCACAAGTTCATCTATTTTCTGTTGCATCCGATTTTTTCCGTCTTTCAAAAAGTTTTTAAGCTCTACGATTTTCTCGTCCATTATTCTATTTCTCCTTACATTACAAAGTTCATATAAAAATTGATTAGATGTACATCGAATTCAATTGCTATATTACATGCGTAACATTAATATGTCAATAACTATTTTTATATTCATCTAATCGAATCTGCCTAAAAGCCTCAGAGCCATTGCTCTGAGGTGAAAACGAAACTATCTTCCACGTGAAAATTGTCAAAAGTGGAATAAAAAAGCGGCTTTCTTGGCTCTTATCCCACAAATTCGCTGCCATGAGTGGGATAGAAAAGAATAATACTCCTGCGGCACCGCCCGGTTCAGATAAAGCTATCACAATTTCCTGTCAACGGTAAAGCTGTCGCATACCGGTTCAAAGCCATCCGGCGTTTTCATATAAAAGAAATACGAAATCTCGTATATCAATTTATCTTTTTCGCAGCATAATCGCCATAAAAGAAGTTCTCATGAACAAAACCAAGCCGATCAACTTCCATTCTCACACCTGTCTCTTCAAGCACTTCCCGAACGGCGCCTCCTCAGCACTTTCTCCGAATTTAATGCGTCCTCCGACAGAATAAAGATAATCTTCCCTTTGATTACCAACCATCAGGAATTTCTTGTCTTTCATAATGATTGCTCCGACACGCAAATTAATATATCCGTTGTCAATAGCTACTGTACAGTCAGATGCCATGTTTAATACCTACCTTACAAAAAAACAAAGGAAAGAATTCTGACAATCCTTTCCTCTAAAGTTCTCTATTTATTTATTCTTAAATCCTGAACCACAAGCATAACAGTTCCAAGAAGTACCACCACAACGCCAAGAGCCGTAACCTTGAAATCCATATCACATATCCAAAAGTAACGTACCACAAAAAATACTACTATTGTAATAATCCCGGCCAAAACATCAAGTAAAAGCCGAACATTAAATTTCTTTCTGTTCATAACCCCACCATATCTCAGTTAATTTTCAGCCATCAAGCCTGTCATCGGACATTGCACGTCTGTTAATAAGCGCTCTGACAATCGCGTAAACACCGTAAACAGCAACAACTCCAAGGACGGCCCAATGAACGGTACAGTGTGACGATGCCGTCATCGGAACTTCCTCATCGGCTATCTCTGTTAAATTCTGCAAAACCAAATATATATTAACCATATCTCTCCATTTCGCCTCCGGCGAAATCCGGAGGGCACTTTGAGGATACCCCTTTATGGGGTGGCACGAAAAGTGCCATGTGAAAAACAAATTCAATATTTTTCACATCTCTCCATTTCGCCTCCCGAAAAATCCGGAGGGCACTTTGAGGATGCCCCTTTATGGGGTGGCACGAAAAGTGCACATCGCGATTTGTATTGTATAACAACAAAGGTAGCTTTCGCAACACATCTTGATTGAAAAATAAAGTTTTTCGTTGTACTATAGCCTCATGTCAAACATAATTCTCGATTCAAGAAAACTAATGGTCTACGAAGATCTGAAATATCTGGCAGATTTTACCGGCAAAGGTCAAGCCTTCGCCGACAGTCTGTGGGAGCAGTTGCTAAACAAGCCCGCTCTCTACGATGAGTTTTTATATTACATCGATCACCATTGCATAAACGACAAACTTTGTGTCGAAGGTTATTCCCTGACAGATTTGTATGTTCATATGCTTGGAAATTACAATCTTATAAACGATACCGGTAAAAACACCGCCCGCTGCAACAAAGAATCAATGGTTCTCGAGTCCTTCTTTGGAATGGCGAAGCTTATGGACAATCCGAAGGATTTCATTAAGAGGCTCGAGGAAGGCCGTGGAATGGATAAATTCTGAATTCTATTTGCAGTACATTTTCCCTATTATGCGGTTTGAAAAATTGCACGGTAATACTTTAAGTAAAAATGACAATACTTTGTAAGTGAAGCCAATTGCATATTTAGGCTTCACTTTTCTTTTTAGTGCTATTTTTGAAATATAATTGCCTGCAAAAGAAGGAGACATTCCCCCTCGCTCATCCTCTTCCATCTTTTCGATACTTCTTGCTATCTGTCCGCCATAGACGTCATCTCCCATAAGTACTTTGTTACGTGCTTTGGTGAATGGAGTGCAAATATCTCCGGGTTGAATGGCAACAGCCGTAATACCAAATGGCTTTACCTCGTTTCTTAGTGCGCATGTATAAGAATCAATTGCTGCTTTTGATGCCGAATAATACGCTTGAAACGGGATGGCCGCATCTGCCGCTACCGAACTTATATTAACAATTCTGCCTTCTCCTCTTTCTCTCATATGAGCAATTACTGCTCTATTCACATTTACCATGCCAAAAAAATTTACATCAAACTGTTTTTTTGCATCTGCAGTCTCTGTAAACTCAATAGCTCCGGCAAGCCCGTAGCCTGCACAGTTGATTACCACATCTATTGCATTCTCTTTAGAAATAATGTTCTCTATACCGGCTCTTACTGCATTTTCATCAGTCACGTCTGCAGTAATATGAGTAATTCCTTCAGAAGAAACCCCCTGTCGGCTAAATTCATATACCTTGCAGCCTTTTTGTTTCATCGCTTTCGCAGTTTCAAGACCGATTCCCGAACTTCCGCCTGTTACAACGACAACCTTCTCTTTTTTTATCATTATGCTCAATATCCTGCCTTTTGTAATGTTATGTAAACCAATGCCATAATCTCGTTTCGACCTATATTTAATCTTATGATAATTATCAACTCTTGTGAATTATACTTCGTGAATTTTCTTGTAAAATCTCTGTTTCTCGCAAACCTGCCCTTTTCCCCCTTTTTGCGAGAATCTTCTCCTGCTTTTTCTCGCAAACTTACTCCTTTCCCCTTTTTTGCGAGAATCTTCTCCTTCCTTTTCTCGCAAACTTACCCTTTTTCGCCTTTTTGCGAGAATCTTCTTCTGCTTTTTTCTCGCAAACTTACCCTTTTTCGCCTTTTTGCGAGAATCTTCTTCTGCTTTTTCTCGCAAACTTACTCTTTTCCCATTTTTTGCGAGAATTTTCTCCTTCCTTTTCTCGCAAACCTGCGCTTATATACCTTTTTGCGAGAATAGGCGTCCGAAGTAAGTGTAAGCACGTCAAACAACGCAAAAAAAGACCTCCTGAACATTCAGGAGGTCTTAATATTAACGCATCTAATCATCAATCCTTCTTGAGGTTGTTGATAGCGTCGATCATACGATCTGTCTGAGCTGCATTAGCTGCCATAACAGTTTCATTCTGAAGCTTAACATTTCTGTCATCATCATGAGCATTGATAAGTGCCATAAGAGCCTGTCTAGCTTCCTCAGCCTTAGCCTTCTGGAAGATAATGAAGTTAACAAGTTTATGCTCTCCACCGGCTGTAACGATATCTAACTCTGTCTGGAATGAGTTAAGAACACCAAAAGCACCGATAACAAAAAGAACAAGACCGGCAAAAAAGCTCTGTCCCATGCAAGCAAGTCCGATAATAGCGATAACAACACCTGTAAGGAAGCTCTTGAATAACAACTTGAAGTTAGTGTTAACACCAGCAATCTGACGTACAGGAACTGTGTCGTTCTTGCATCCTAAAGGAATAAATGTAAGAATCGTGTTAGGCACCTTAAGATTAATAAGGTTACCGTTCTGACTAATCTCACCCTTTAAGTAAGCGGTAAGGAATGAAGTAATAAATGTAATAGGCTGCATTTTTAAATCTCCTTTAAAAAGAATATTAATTACAGACATATTTTACAAACATATTGCACTTAAGTCAATCGCAAACACCATAATTATCCAAAAATTATAAAATTTTTGTAAACTTAATATTCACTGTATTATTTAAAGAAAATGAGGAAGTGAAGCACTCTCTTAAATCCTGTCCAGAAGTTGTCCCATGCAACATCAAGACCCCATTCAACCCAGTGATCTCCGAAGAATCCGCAAAGACCAAGTGCCCAGAAGATTGCAAGGCATCCACAAACGCCAACAAGGGACCAAACTATGATTCTTATAACCTTCGCTCTCTCGGGATGCTTTTCATCTGTATATGCAGAAGTCATTCCCTTACTTGACATCGGACCTGCATATTCCGTTATACCAAGTTCTTCTTTTACGCTTTCAAGATCACCAAGTTCTGCATTTACAATTGCATAAGCTTCGATTGATGATTTGCCTTCAGCAACAAGCGCATCGTACTTATCGTACATCATCTCTTCAAGTTTCTCTCTTGCTGCTCTGTTCTCCTCTGTATCGGGAAAATTAATGAAAATTCCGTCTAATTTCTGTTGTATTCTGTTCATGCTCTGCTAATCTCCTTTACAAATTTACCAATAACTTCTCGGGTCAATTCCCACTCTTCACATTTCATCGTATAATATTCTTTTCCAAGTGCAGTCATATCATAGTAGGTACGCTTCTTTTCACCTTCAAGGTTCTTTACTGTTGATGAAACATAACCTGCTTTTTCAAGACGTGCAAAGGCTGAATACAACGTGGTTTCTTTGATAACATATTTACCGTCGGTCAATTCCTTAATCTTCTTCTGAATCTCATATCCGTATGACGAACCATCCATAAGAATCTTAAGGATCATTATGTCGTTATAACCGCGGATGATATCGCTGCTGATTTCGACCATTTACTTGTCCTTTCCATATAAAACAAATACTTCTGTTACAACGCCTGTCGTACTACGATAGACATACTATGTCTGCCGTACTACGGCTGTCGTAGTATTAAATTAGCACAGGTTTTCAAATAATGCAAGCATTTATTTCAAAAAAAACGCATGCAGAGAAATTTCTGCATGCGTCAATCCGTTACATTAAAAATATTTATTTAACTACTATGTTAATAATCTTGCCCTTAACGTAGATTTCCTTAACAATTGTTTTTCCTTCAATGAACGAAGCAACTGTAGCATTTGCTTTTGCCTTTTCCATTGCCGAAGCCTGATCCTCATCAACACCGATTGCAACCGTGCCCCTAACCTTACCGTTAACCTGAACACCAATTTCAACCGTATCTTCCTTGACTGCTTCCTCATCGTAAACAGGCCACTTCTCAAAAGCAATGGTGTCATTATGTCCCAATGCTTCCCACATTTCTTCACCGGCATGGGGGCAGATGCATGAGAACATCTTTACAAAGCCTTCTTTGTACTCAAGAGGGCACTTTCCTGCCTTGTAAGCTGCATTCATGAATATCATCATCTGAGCTATTGCTGTATTAAATCCAAGAGCCTCGAAATCAGAAGAAACCTTCTTTACAGTCTGATGATAAATCTTCTTAAGAGTCTCATCGGAAGAATCTGTGGTCGTCTCTTCGTCAACAATATAACTCCATACACGATTAATGAACTTTCTTGCGCCTTCAACACCCTGCTGAGACCAGGGCTTTGATACTTCAAGAGGACCCATGAACATCTCATACAATCTGAGAGTGTCTGCGCCGTAATCTCTTACAATATCGGAAGGATTTACGACGAATTCAGGGAATCTCTTACCCATCTTAATGCCGTTCGCGCCAAGAATCATTCCCTGATGAACAAGCTTCTGGAAAGGTTCTTTTGTCGGCACAAGACCCTTATCATAAAGATATCTGTTCCAGATTCTTGAATACATAAGGTGTCCGACTGCGTGCTCCGGTCCTCCGATATAGAGGTCTACAGGCATCCAGTGGTTTAAAAGTTCACGATTTGCAAACTCATTTTCATTATCGGGATCGATATATCTTAAGAAATACCATGATGAACCTGCAGATCCGGGCATTGTTGATGTTTCTCTTGTTCCCTTTACGCCGTTGTTATCGTATTTCTTCCACTCTGTAGCATTTTCAAGAGGTGCATTTCCGTTCTTTCCCTTGTAATCTTCAAGTTCAGGAAGTACAAGAGGAAGTTCTGCATCATCAAGAACATGAATATTTCCGTCTTCACCGTGAACTACCGGAACAGGCTCACCCCAGTAACGCTGACGGGCAAAAATCCACTCACGGAAGTGATAATTTACGGTTCTCTTTGCAACACCCATCTTCTCAAGCTTGCATGTAATTGCTTCTTTTGCTTCCTCAACGGTAAGTCCCGTAAATTCTTCGGAGTTAATAAGCTTGAAGCCTTTTCCGAGATAATCATGCTTTTCAAAAGCACATTCGGAAACATCACGGCCTTCAATAACCTGAATCATGTCAATGTTATGAGCGATAGCATACTCAAAGTCACGCTGGTCGTGACTAGGAACAGCCATAACTGCACCAGTACCGTAATTGGCAAGAACGAAATCGCCTATAAACATGCGCACTTCCTTACCGTTTACGGGATTAATACAATGAACACCCTTTAACTCGCATCCGGTCTTACCCTTGTTGAGTTCAGTTCTGTCCATATCATTTTTCTTAAGAGTCTCGGCAATATAAGCCTCAACTTCTTCCTTATTTTCAATACGAGGCATCAAATCCTTTACAATCTGTCCGTCGGGAGCAAGAACCATAAAGGTAATACCGTAAATTGTTTCAATACAGGTAGTGAAAATTGAGAACTTTCCACCGCCGACAATATCAAATTCAACCTCAACACCGGTAGACTTACCAATCCAGTTTCTCTGGATATCCTTTGTCGACTCAGGCCAGTCGATTTCCTCAAGACCTTCAAGAAGCTTCTCAGCAAAAGCAGGCTGATTGATAACCCACTGCTTCATGTTCTTTCTGATAACCGGATAACCGCCTCTTTCAGATTTACCGTCAATAACCTCGTCGTTTGAAAGAACTGTTCCAAGCTCCTCACACCAGTTTACGGGCATGTCAACATACTTGGCATATCCGTCGAGGTAAAGCTGTTTAAAAATCCACTGAGTCCACTTGTAGAACTTAGGATCTGATGTAGCAACCATCTTGCTCCAGTCATAGTCAAAGCCAAGTTCCTTAAGCTGCTTTGAGAATGTCTCAATGTTCATCTGTGTGAATCCGTTGGGATGATTTCCTGTTGTAACCGCATACTGCTCTGCAGGAAGTCCGAACGAGTCATAGCCCATGGGATGGAGCACATTATAGCCCTGCATCCTCTTCATACGCGACATAATATCGGTAGCCGTATAGCCTTCGGGATGTCCTGCATGAAGGCCTACTCCGGAGGGATAAGGGAACATGTCAAGTGCATAATACTTAGGCTTTGAAAAGTCCCATACGTCTGTTTTGAAAGTTTTATTGTCTTCCCAGTACTTTTGCCACTTAGGCTCAATTTCTTTGGGATTATAAGCTCTTTCTCCGTTTTTCATAACCGTCTCCATTCAAACTAAAAATACTTTCTTAAGATAACACATTTTAATGATGTCAACAATACAAACAGCATCAAAAAGATTATCTGTCACTGTATAAGGTATAACTGTAGGTTTTTCCTTCTTTTGTCTTAAATTCATAGAAAGCCTTTTCCTCGGGCCAATATACGATAACTTTTAATGTTCCGCCTTCCATCCAATCATCACTGAAGTAAAAATCGTACCACCCGTCATCGACAATCGTCATCTCAACCTCGGTATTTCGGCTTGCATCACCAAAGCTGTCCTTAGCATCCGCATACATATATCCATAGTGACAGTCATGGTTAGAATCATAAATGCCAAACTCAGCGCACATCGCTCCGTTTGAGTTATAAACATTTAGATAGGCTATAAAATTACCGTCAGAGTCCTCTTTGAAATATGTGCCATAGTCACAATAGTATCCGCCGTAGCCATCCGAATAGTCGCCGTAATCAAGACCACCACCGTAGCCATAATTGTCATAGTCGCCGTAGGAGTAGTCATCGTAGCCATAATCGCCGTAAGAATAGTCGTCATCGTAACCGTAATCATAGGCATATTCATCATTGTATGTTTCTGCACCCAAATCTTCTGCCACCGGAAGTTCTTCCTCTTTAGATACAGAAGCGGAATTCTCGTTAACGGCAGTATCATTTTTGCCTCCGAAAAGACCTGCCAACGGGTTTGTCGTGTCCCGTTCCTCCATGTTATCTCTGTATTCCCTTGAGCTTTCGGTTCTGTCTTTTCTCGATGACCGTCTGTCATCATCGTCGTCAGCCGCCGCACATGCAGAAGAAAATACCAGCATCGCCGATAGCATTATTAAAAGAAGTCTTTTCTTCATATGTCAATCCTCCAATTATGAAAAAGCAATACAATACAATGCCTACATTATATTAAAATCACAAATAGTGCAAGATGCCACTTCGCATCCGGCTAAAAGCCGGTACATGCAATATTTTGCATCCGCAAAATATTGCCCCAAGGCTGGCGCCGTATATACGAACGCAATAAAAGCCACTCCTCTGAGCGAGCTCAGGAGTGGCTTTTATTGTGTTCGTATGCATGGCTTGCAGCCGGATGCGGATAACAGGAATCGAACCTGCACGGTCTCCCACCAGAACCTAAATCTGGCGCGTCTGCCAGTTCCGCCATATCCGCGTTTTGAAGACGCTTTATTATATATTGATATGGCAGTGAAAGTCAATAAAACAATAAGTCTGCTGCGACCCGGTTTTCTTTAATATAGTCCGAAATACATACTAACAATTCTTCATTCTGAAGTGCAATCTGCTGCACTTTTTCGGCAAACAGCGTTTCATCATCTTTATTGACAATATTTATCGTCTCATTAACCGTAATAGGCAATTGTGTTGCGCCGGTTCCCATCGACAAATACAACAGTTCCCGCAAACCTGCCTCACGGTTCTTCGCGATTGTATTTCTTTTTATTTCATCTACAAGATTCGTACTTCTTTCGGTGTAGTTCTCAAGAATTTCTACAAATATTTCTTTGTCATTCCAAACCTTCGACATGCCAAGTTCCGGTTTGAAAATTCTGTTCTCGTCTTTATCCGAAGTTTCTTCCAAGCCTTCTGTAAATACTTTTTCTTTTGGAAGCCATTTCAAAAGAACATTTTTAAGCTGTCTTATAACAATCGGCTTTGAGACATAATCCACGAGTCCCGCTTCCAAAAGAAGGGTTTCGGTCTCAGAGTCCGCATTAGCGGTAAGAGCAACAATCGGGGTATCCTTTTCCGATGTTTCCTTTATTTTATGAGAAGCTTCTATGCCATCCATTCCCGGCATCATATGATCCATGAAAATAAGATCAAAATGCTCTCCCTGCTTTACAAGGTTCAACGCTTCATAGCCGGAGTCAACTGCTGTTACTCTTGCATTAAAGCTCTCAAGAAGCGCCTTGCCAACTTTCAAATTCACCCTATTGTCATCAACCATAAGTATCTTTGCATCGGTAGAAAAATCGGATAAGCCTATTCCTTTATCCGAGTCACCGTAATCTATCTGCTTGCTCAGAATGCTTTGAAGTTCATACGCGGGTATTGGTTTACATAATTCAGTTATATTATCTTTTCCTATACTGTGTATACCTGCACCGACATCCAGCAGTTTAACGACTTCTGTTCTTTGAGACATCTCATTTACCGCGTCCACGGTCATCTGATAATGACTCTCGTCGGTAATGACAAAATCCACATCAACAGCATTCAGTATATTGCAAAGTTCCATTGAATTATCTGCGTTTCGGGCCACAATCCCCATATCCGAAAGCATTTTCTCAAGATTAGCTTTATAAAACTCATTCTCTTCGCACAGAACAACAGTCAGTCTCTGCAATGAGTTTTCAATTTCTTTTGCTTCCACGGGAGCAAGTTCCTGGATAACCTCAGCTTTAAAAACCGAGCCTTTTCCAAGTTCACTGCCAAAAGATATTTTACCTCCCATAAGCGAAACGAGCTGGTTGCATATGGACAATCCCAAACCTGAGCCCTCAACATATCTATGCTTACGTACATCTGCCTGCTCAAATCTTTCAAAAAGCTTAATTTTTTGCGCCGGAGTAATTCCGCATCCCGTATCCGATATAGCAAAAGAAAGTTTTGCACGGTTGTCAGAAAGATTTTCAGCACTGACGCTTAAACAAATCTCTCCGCTTGTTGTATATTTAACCGCATTTCCAAGAAGATTAATAAGAATCTGTTTGATTCGAACCTCGTCGCCCACGTAATGCATCGGAATATCGGGTGAGATATTAAACGTAAACGCAATCGGCTTATCGATAAGTCTCACCGAAATGATATTCTTAACGTCAGAAAGAATCGTAGAAAGACTGTATTCTGCATTAATAAGCGACATCTTTCCCTCGTCTATTTTAGAAAAGTCCAAAATGTCATTGACCATTCCAAGGAGGCTGTCCGAAGAGCTTTTGAGAATGTTAAGATAACCTGTTGCCTCAGGAGTTAATTCTTCTTTAAAAAGAAGCTCTGTGGCACAGCAAATCGCATTCATAGGAGTTCTTATTTCATGGCTCATATTCGCCACAAACTCGGTTCTTGCCTTTGCTTCGGCTCTCGCCTCGCTGCACTCCCTCTCAAGTTCGCTCTCAAACGAACCCTGCCTTGAAATCGTCTTTTTCAGTTTTTTCTTATTAATAATGAACATGACTGTCAGCACTATTAAAGCTGCCACCAGCACTCCAATGATAATGTTTTGAATCATCAGTATGTTCCTCTTCTTTTGCATTGACCATAAGTCAAAAGAAAAAGTTTATATTAGTTAAGTGCGTAGAATGCTCCAAGATATGCTTCTGTGTTGTCCTCTAAAAAGGAATATGCTTCAACTACAGCAACATAGTTACCTTTTTCAATTACGGTAATAAGTACGTACATAGCAATGCCCTCGTATTCACATGAAATATGAAGTGCAGGATGAGTATTTCCGGCAAAAGAAAAATCAATTTTTTCTGCAACAACATTATCAATTCCTGTTTCTCCAAGCGCAACAACAAGCGAATCCTTTAAATCACAAATGTAATCCTGTTCAGTAGTAGTCACCGATAAATATGAAAGTTTCTCAATGATAATATCTACTATATCAATTCTGTTAGGAGCTGTTGCCCTCATATCTGTCAGGGTGTTTGAAGCTTCAATAAGCTTGTTAAAGTCATCATCAAGAAGAGAAGCTGTTGCCTGATTAACAGCAAGAACTTCCTCATCGGAAAGGAATGTCCAGCCTTCAAGCTTTACTCCGATATTAAAGTAACTGTTTGAATATGTAGTTCCATCATTTGTTCCTATGGAAAAAGTTTCGTCTGCTACGTTTGAATCTGCATCTTCAGCTTCTGTTTCAGGAGCCTTAATTTCATCTGCGTTGTCAGCTTCAGCCGGCTGTGTTTCATCGGATAAATCTGTTTCACTATCATTGAGAAGATCAGAAATGAGGTTATCTATCTCATCATCGTCATTGTCATCTTCATCGTCAGTATCCTTATCATCTGTCTTTTTCTTGGATGATTCCGATGTTTTCTTTGTGTCATCTTCATATTCATCATCTTTATCGGATGAACATGCTGCCAAAGCAAAAATCATCAAAACTCCAAATAAAATTGCTAATAATTTCTTTTTCATATGTACCTGCTTTCTTGTATTCGATTAAATTTTTATATCCGAATACATCATTCAAAAATGAATTATCTTGGTGTCAAACGCATTCTTGACAAATATACGAATTAAATATATGAAATTTTCATTAATTCTGAATTAATCTCTGATATGAGCAAAAAAAGACCTTTAGGATATACCTAAAGGTCTTCGTGAGCCACTGGGGACTCGAACCCCAGACAACTTGATTAAAAGTCAAGTGCTCTACCGCCTGAGCTAGTAGCCCATATTAAATTACCAAACTGGGCTAGGCAGATTCGAACTGCCGAATGCAGGAGTCAAAGTCCTGTGCCTTACCGCTTGGCGATAGCCCAAAGCCTATTACTCCAACAGTTTCCCGTTTGGAAGGGTGGATAGAGGGACTCGAACCCTCGATCTCCAGAACCACAATCTGGCGCGTTAACCAACTACGCTATATCCACCATAAATGTGCCCGAAGGGATTCGAACCCCCGACCCACGGCTTAGAAGGCCGTTGCTCTATCCAGCTGAGCTACGGACACATATTACGATTCTAAAGATATTCGATCACTACGTTTAAAACGTAGCAAGAGCGGGTGATGGGAATCGAACCCACGTATCCAGCTTGGAAGGCTGGTGTTCTACCATTGAACTACACCCGCATTACAATCTCGGGGTGACAGGATTCGAACCTGCGACCTCCTGGTCCCAAACCAGGCGCTCTAGCCAAGCTGAGCCACACCCCGTAAAATAGGACCGCGCCCTGTGACGCAAGTAAGATTATATAATAGGGTTTTTAACATGTCAACAGGAAAATTTATATTCCGCTATTACATCTTTCATAAGCCTTAAAGCATTACCTCTGTGGCTTATCGCATGCTTATCTTTAGGCGCAAGTTCTGCCGTAGTAAGTCCAAGCCTCGGAATGTAAAAAATAGGATCAAAACCGAATCCGTTTGTTCCACGCTCAGAATCGGCAATTTCGCCTTCAACAATTCCTCTTACAACTTTCTTTGTCCCGTCGGGAAAAACAGCAGCTATGCAACATACAAACTGTGCTGCACGATTTCCGTTTCCGACTTCGTTTACTCTGTCTATTATGTTTTGATTTTTGATACGGTATGAAGTATCCTTACCCATATATCTTGCAGAATAAATGCCGGGTTCACCGTTTAAAGCGTCTACGCAAAGTCCGGAGTCATCTGCAAGCACAAGAACGTCTTCCATTCCCTTTTCTTTTGCTGCTTTAAAGACTTCAACAGCCTTTATCATGGCATTTTCCTCAAACGTTTCGCCATCTTCTATAATCTCGGGATCAAGTCCTGCTTCTTTCATCGAGACAATACTGTCAACCATGTCCATATCTTCAAGAATTTCCCGAATCTCAAACATTTTATCCGCATTACCTGTTGCAAAAATTACATTCATTTAATCACCTCATCAAGGGCATTAACTATACCCTGCGCTATTTTTAACAAATATTCATCAGACGAAAGAAGCTTTGCTTCTTCGGAATTCGTCATGTATCCCGCATAAAAATATACTGCGGGAATATCTATAACTTTTAACGGAAGTTCATCCTCTCCGGCCTCAAAAACACCAATCGCCCTGTTTGACGAAGCCGTTGCGGCGTTTTTAAGAATCACATCAGCAAAATCAACATTTTCAAATCCATTGTGATAATACGACGGGTTGTAATATGCAGACATTCCAAAGCAGCCCGAATCTTCCATATCGGACGAAAGGTGAATGCCGACAAAATAGTCCGCAAACAAAATAGTCGCAGTCTCAAGGCGCTGGTCCGTAGTCATGCTTTCGTCACCGTTTCTTATAAGCATAACCTTATAAGGCCTGTCTTTTGTAAGCTTTTCAATGTTCTGCGCTATTTTTAATGTTACGTCTTTTTCGCTAAGTTCTCCTGCCCTTATTCCAAACGACTTTCCTCCATGACCTGCATCAAGCACAACGACCTTTGAATCCGGTTTGCAAAATTCCTCCACCTCAAGGCAGACATTACCTGATGCAAAAGAAAGCTTAGCCTCGCAAACACAATCCAGTTCGAAAACCATCGTAGTTTTCCCTTCTGAATAATTTCCGCGAAGTTTCTCGACATGTTCAAAATTCCCCCTTGGAGGGTTTGAAATAAAAAAAGTATCTTTAGTATTATCAACAGTCAGCGTAATTGCACAGATATCATAGCGAACCGACATAGAAACATCACCGGCAGTCGCTCCCTGAGGAAGTGCAAACGTAATATACCCCGTCGAATCCGCAAGCGAATCAATGTTCAAAACCCAATCGGTTACATTTTCTTTATCATCAGAGTTTTCAACCTCATCCACAGGCTCATCCTCTGTAATAATAATTGTCTTATGGCCGGCATAAGATATCATTACAAATAAAGAAGCTATCACACAAAAAATCGTGACACCCAAAGACACCCATATTAACTTAGTGCGATATCCCCAGTTTTCTTCCACTTACTGCTTCTTTCCGGGTTTTTTACCCATAAAGGAATAAAAATAAGTTTTCATCATTCCGTTATATATTTTGCGGTTCTTATCTGCCTTACGCTTCATGGCAGATTCAACACCATCATACGCAGTTATAATAAACATGGACCAGTCATCAAGTTTTGAAAAACGCTCGCCTAACGTTCCATATAAAGCAGGAAGAGCCGATTTTTCCTCAAGTCGTTCGCCATAAGGCGGATTTGTTATAATAAATCCATACTTTTTAGCGTGGCTTAAATCTTTAACATCTCTTTGCTGAAAGTGAATCAGTTTGTCCACTCCCGCAAGCTTTGCATTTGCTCTTGCGGTTTCAACCATATCCCTGTCAAGATCGTATCCCTGTATATCAGTTTCTATGTTCAGATTCACTTCGTCTCTTGCTTCATCAAAACAGTCTTTCCATATTTTGGGAGTTACAATTCCTTCCCAGTCCATAGCTGTGAATTCACGATTCATTCCCGGAGCCATATTGGCAGCCTTCATCGCTGCCTCTATAGGAAAAGTACCGCTTCCGCAAAACGGATCTATAAGAATTCTGTCAGCATGCCAGGGCGTAAGATCGATGAGCGCTGCTGCAAGATTTTCTGCAATAGGAGCTTTTGACACTAGTTTGCGATAACCTCTTTTATGAAGGCTTACTCCCGTGGTATCAAGTCCTACCGTTACCTCATCTTTCATAAGCGTAACTCTTATCGGATAATCATATCCTGTTTCGGCAAACCAACTTATCGAATATACACTCTTAAGCCTCTCAACTATCGCTTTCTTCATAATAGACTGGATATCAGAAGGGCTGAAAAGTTTACTTTTAATGCTTGCAGCCTTAACAACGTTGAATCTTGCATCAGAAGGTATATAGTCTTCCCAGTTTAATGCCTTTGTTGCTTCAAACAGTTCATCATATGTGGTAGCAGTGAAACTTCCTACTTTAATAAGTATTCTTTCGGCAGTTCTCAAGCATATATTTGCCCTTGCAACCGTTTCCTCGTCACCAATAAAGGTCACCTTTCCGTCAGCAACTTCCAAAACATCATAACCCAAATCAATTATTTCACGTTTAAGTACGCTCTCAAGGCCAAAATGACACGGAGCAATAAGTTCATATTTTCTCATGTTAATCCTCTGTTAAACAGTCTTATGAAGGCCCAATTTCCCATTAAGATAATAAATATATATAGGTACCATGTCAAGTTTATAGTACTTTAGTACCATCATATTGCACAAAAAAATAGTTAGGACTTTGGTACTATTGGATATTGGCATTTTGGTACTATGGTACTAATATAAGACTATAAGATAAAGCCAAGTTCTCCACTTGACTTATATCAATACCCTATTTAACAGGTATTATACTCCCCTCATGGAAAAAGACCATCTGCGATGGTCTTTTTCTCGTTTTCCCGGAAAAGTTGATGAGCAGGTTCATAGAACCCGCCCATCAGAGAAAAAGAGTATGAAAAAGAAAATTTTTAGATAGCAGAAACCGACTTGCCTTCCATCAACGTGCCTTCAACAAGAATCTGTTCTTCGACTGTTGTCTTGGGACGTTCGATAAGGCTTATCAGTTTAAGCGCAGCATTCTCGCCGATTGCCTCCGTATCCTGACGAATAGTCGTAAGGATAGGTTCAATCTTTGAAGCGATTGTAATTCCATCGTAACCGGCAACGGAAATATCTCCCGGACAGTTCAATCCGTGCTTTTTGATGGAATTCAGACCGCCCATTGCGGAATAGTCATCGCTATAGAGAATGCAGGTAGGTCTATCTGATCTTTCGAGAAGTGAATCCGTAAGTTTTTCGGTTCTGTTTATGCTACGATATGAACCATGCATAACATAATCCTCAGGGATTGTAATCCCTTCATCTTCAAGAACCTTATAAAAAGCAGCAAGACGGTTTCTTGTAACAGCTGTATCTTCACCGCAGACATAGGCAATCTTGCGATGCCCCTGTGCAACGATATACTTCATAAGACTTGTCATGCCTGCATAGTTATTTGAAACAACGCTCGAGCGATTGTTGAACACATAGTCGATTGTAACTAACGGAATGTCGGAATTCGAAAGTTCCGTAACTTCTGGATCCTGGAAATCAATACAGGCAATAACCACTCCGTCAAACCCTCTGTACCGACTATGATCAAGATATGTCATTCTTCCGGAACGTTTCTTTGAGCAATTAATAAAGGTAAGATCGTAACCGTGATCCTCAACAACAGCCTTGAAACTGTCAAGAACCTTTGAAAAGTAATCATGGGTAAGACCGCTTCGACCTTCATCGACAAAAAGAACACCTATATTATAGGAACGGTTTGTACGCAAGGCTCTTGCCTGAGAATTAGGGAAATACCCCATCTCCTTAGCAGTCTGCTTTATTAAATTTCTGGTAGACTCGCCAATGTCTGTCTGATCGTTAAGTGCCTTGCTGACAGTTGCTACGGAAACGTTACATTTCGCAGCAATATCCTTCATCGAAACCATGTCCTTCTCCTTAATCGTTTTCGCAATTAATAGTATAATATGCTTTTTTATTATTTTCAATAGCCTATTCTATTGATTTTCTTAATATTTTTATATATAATAGCTCTACAGAGGAGATTTTATGTATTTATTTACTTAATCGATTACTTTGATTGGGTATAATGCAAAAACTACAAAAATAAAGGAGAGAGCACATGAAATTCGGATATTTTGATGACGCCAATAAAGAATATGTCATCACTACCCCTAAGACACCCCTTCCGTGGATTAACTATCTTGGTACAAACGATTTCTTTTCACTGATTTCGAATACTGCCGGCGGTTACAGTTTCTACAAAGACGCAAAGTTATTGAGACTTACCCGTTTCCGTTACAATAACGTTCCCGGAGACTCAAACGGTAAGTACTACTATATAAAAGACGGTAATACGGTTTGGAATCCCGGCTGGATGCCTGTAAAGACCGATCTTGATTCCTATGAATGCCGTCACGGTATCGGCTACAGCAAATGGAGTTCATCAAAGAACGGTGTAAGCGCTAACGTTCTTGCTTTCGTTCCCACAGATGACACCTGTGAAATCAATCAGGTTAAGCTTACAAACAACACCGATTCCGTTAAGGAGCTTAAGCTCTTTTCATATGTTGAATGGTGTTTATGGAATGCTGCAGATGATATGCAGAACTTCCAACGTAACTTCTCAACAGGTGAAGTTGAGATTATCGATTCAACTATTTATCACAAAACCGAATACAGAGAACGTCGTAATCACTACGCTCTTTATTCCGTAAACGCAAAGGTTGACGGCTTTGATACTTCCAGAGATGCATTCCTTGGTGCTTATCATGACAATCATGATCCCGAGGTAGTATGTGAAAAGGGTGCCTGCACAGGCTCCGTTGCTCACGGCTGGTCTCCCGTTGCCGTTCATCAACTCAACATTACTCTTAATCCCGGTGAAACAAAGTCATTCGTATTCGTTCTCGGTTACTGTGAGAATCCCGATGACGATAAGTGGGAGTCAAAGGGTATCGTTAATAAAAAGCCTGCAAAGGCTCTCCTTTCCAAGTATCAGTCCGATGCTGATGTTGAAAAGGCATTTGCAAAGCTTAAGGCTTATTGGGACAATCTTCTTTCTATCTATACACTTGAAAGTTCAAATGACAAAGTTAACCGTATGGTTAACATCTGGAATCAGTACCAGTGTATGGTAACCTTCAATATGTCAAGATCCGCATCTTACTACGAATCAGGTATCGGCCGTGGAATGGGCTTCAGAGATTCCAACCAGGACCTTCTTGGTTTCGTTCACCTTATTCCCGAGCGTGCAAGAGAGCGTATCATTGATATTGCTTCCACTCAGTTTGAAAACGGTTCCGCATATCATCAGTACCAGCCCCTTACAAAGCGCGGCAACTCAGATATCGGTTCAGGCTTCAACGACGACCCGTTATGGCTCATCGCCGGCACAAGCGCTTATGTTCGTGAAACAGGCGATACTTCAATTCTTAGCGAAATCGTTCCTTATGATAATGATATGTCTGTTGCTACCACACTTATGGAGCACCTAAAGAGATCCTTTGATTTCACCGTTAACAACAAAGGACCTCACAAGCTTCCTCTTATCGGTCGTGCAGACTGGAATGACTGTCTTAACTTAAACTGCTTCTCAGAGCATCCCGGTGAATCTTTCCAGTGCTTTGGTCCTTCCGAGGGTCCTGTTGCAGAGTCAGTATTCATTGCCGGTATGTTCGTTAAGTACGGTGAAGAATATGCTCAGCTTGCAGAACTTTTAGGCGACACAGCAGAAGCAGAAAGAGCCCGTAAAGAAGTTAAGGTTATGTATGATACCGTTCTCGAATCCGGTTGGGACGGCGAATGGTTTATAAGAGCATACGATGCTTACTCCAACAAAATCGGTTCTCACGAGTGTGAAGAAGGTAAGATTTTCATTGAATCAAACGGTTTCTGCTCACTTGCAGGTATCGGTGTCAAGGAAGGTCTTGCAGAAAAGGCTCTTGATTCGGTTAAGAAGCACCTCGATTGTAAGTATGGTGTCATGATTCTCCAGCCTGCTTACACAGTTTACCACCTTGAACTTGGTGAAATTTCTTCATATCCTCCGGGATATAAAGAAAACGCCGGTATCTTCTGCCACAACAACCCTTGGGTTTCAATTGCAGAAACAGTTGTCGGTCGAGGCGAAAGAGCTTTCGAAATTTACAAGAAGACCTGTCCTGCTTATACGGAAGAAATTTCAGAGATTCACAAGACTGAGCCTTACGTATACTGCCAGATGGTTGCAGGTAACGATGCATATATCCCCGGCGAAGGAAAGAACTCATGGCTTACCGGTACTGCTGCATGGACCTTTGTAAACATTTCACAGTACATCCTTGGTGTATATCCTACTCACAAGGGACTTTCTGTTGATCCTTGTATTCCTAAGGACTTTGGCGATTTCAAGGTAACAAGAAAGTTCAGAGATGCCCTCTACAATATCGAAGTTGTTACAAACGGTGTTGAAAAGGGTGTTAAGAGTCTTATTGTAGACGGCAAGGAAGTTGCTGGAACTGTTATTCCTTATGAAGCAGGCAAGAAAGAATACAACGTTAAGGTTGTAATGGGTTAATCCAATTCTGCTTTCTTAAATAACAATTCGAAGTTAATAAAATTAAAGGGTGGTCGAAAGACCACCCTTTTAACTTTCCTTCACATAATCCTTTTCTTTCGCATGCAAATAATTCCACTGATTTTATCAAATTGGGTAGCAAAAAAGAGGCATTCCTCATGGTTGCCTCTCTCTATGCACATATATATCTTGGCACATAACGCCCAAAATCCAATCAATCTTTTAGCAGCATACCTTTTAACAAAGTTTAACATCCTAGTGCATTTACCAGATATCATAAGGACAATGCGTCTCTTTCTTTGCCGCTCTAAGTTCAACATAGCAACCGCAAGCTGAACACATCCCGTCAACTAAACGTTCACATTCAATGCAGCATGTTAGCCTTCTCTCATATTCTGCCTTCGGTGTTTTAACATCCTCTGAAAGATTATCAATGAGCTCGTGAAGGGTCTTAAAGTAGTCGTCTTTATCGATTATATCCCTTGTGAGGCATTTCCTGCAAAATCTGGGATTATTAATATCAGTCATTCCAATCTCCACCACTCACTACAGTCCAAAATCCGAGAGAAGTCCCTTTAAATCCTCAGCCACCTGCCTGTACTCCTGCATAGCATCGTCATGATTAGAAAGAACAAAATCTATATCCTCTTCTTTAGCGGCAAACTCAAGCTTCTTAGCCTTTGCCGAAAGACCTCTTATGCCAAGAAGAAGTGATGAACTTTTAACTGCATGAATGCTTATCCTATAGTTATCCCAGTCTTTACTGTCATAATATTCACACAGACTTTTTAATTTGAAATCATTAAATAGGTAGCCCTTAAGTAAAGAAACATACAACTCCACTGACTCTGCACAACATTCCATTGCGTAATCAAAATCAACGTAGCCAAGTCCTCTGACTGCCTCTTCAAATTTTTCTTCATCAAAAGTAAACCCGTTGCTCATAATAACCTCCCATGGCTAACGACTCTACCCTAAAAACACGTACTTATACCCAACTATTATACAATATATCATTGTTTTTTCTTTGTCAAACAAAAATGTGTCGCATATCTATGCGACACATTAGCTATTTTATCACAGCGTTACTCCACCTTTAAAGATTGCCATATCATGATATCCGTGTTTCTCTGAAGAAACATATTCACCCTCAGCAACTTTAATGACATAATCATACAATTCTTTTGAAAGATCTGCTGCCGCTTTTCCTTCAAGTAATGCTCCTGCATTAAAATCAATCCAGTTACTCTTTTTTTCCGAAATGAAACTGTTACTCGATATTTTAACCGTAGGAACAGGTGACGCAAACGGAGTTCCTCGACCTGTTGTAAAAAGTACAATCTGCGCCTTACTGATTGCTAACGCTGTTGCAGCTACAAGATCGTTTCCGGGCGCGCTCAACAGATTAAGTCCCGGTACTGACACCTTTTCAGCATACTCAAGCACTCCCGAAACCGCAGCTGAGCCTGACTTTTGCGTGCATCCGAGTGATTTGTCTTCAAGCGTCGTTATTCCGCCCGCCTTATTTCCGGGTGAAGGATTCTCATATACGGTCTGCCCATGGCTCTTATAATAATCTTTAAAATCATTAATCAGCCTGACTGTTTTGTCAAAAAGTTCCTTGTCTCTGCAACGATTCATAAGAAGGTTCTCAGCACCAAACATCTCAGGAACCTCTGTAAGTATTGTTGTTCCTCCCTTTGCTACAAGCATATCCGAAAACAGCCCTACAAGCGGATTCGCAGTAATTCCCGAAAAGCCGTCGGAACCACCACACTTCAAGCCAACTATAAGTTTTGAAGCCGATATATCCGTTCTTTTGTCCAACGAAGCTTTTTCTATAAGTTCTTTTACAATTTCAAGACCTTTCTCTACCTCGTCTTCGCAGTCTTGTGCCACAAGAAATCTTACCCTGTCCTCATCATATGTACCGATGTATGGCTTTAAAACATCTATGTTGCTGTTCTCGCATCCTAACCCGAGTACAAGAACGCCGCCTGCATTCGGATGCGTAATCATGTCCGCAAGAGCCTTTCTTGAGTTTTCCTGATCGCCACCCATCTGTGAACATCCGTAAGGGTGTGTAAAAGCAACAACACAGTCCACAGAACCTTTTACAAATTCTGCGGAAAGTTTAGCTATTCTTTCGGCGACATTGTTCACGCAACCAACTGTCGGAATTATCCAGATTTCGTTTCGAACGGCCGCATCGCCATTTTTTCGCAGAAAACCTTTGAAGGAATCCTTTAAACCCGAATAATCCTCGTTTAGGCATTTATCAACAGGCTCATAAGTATATGTGAATTCTTCATCAAGTCTTGTAGCTGTATTATGAGTATGAACATGCTCGCCTTCGTAAATATTCTCTTTTGCTTTTCCGATAGGTTCGCCGTATTTGATAATAAGCTTCCCTTTCTCAATGTCGGAAAGGGCAAACTTATGACCTGCAGGTACATCATTTTTCAAAATGATTTCCCCTGATTCAAAAGAAACAGCACTATCCTTTGAAAGAGGCTCAACAGCAACAGCAACATTATCGTTTTTATGTATTTTTATATATTTATTCATTGAAATGTTTCTCCAAAGTACCTCTCATGCCTAGCGACTTTATATCATCAAGATATTCACAAACCATATTCTTTGTATCCAAAACATTTGAAAGATCTGTTCCAAAGAAAGACTCATTGGAAAGAAATGCCGTAACAAATTCTTCAGTACTTTTTTTACAGTTATCTCTGAAAAACTCAAGAACAGCCATGTCATCCATGATACGGTATTCCTCGCCGTTTCTTTCGCCAATCAATGCCTTATCCTCAAGTCTGTCAGATGAGTAGAATGCCATAAGGGCAGCCAAAGAAAAAGTTAAATGCTTAGGATTCTTTCCGTTAATCTTTATGTACTCAAGAAAACTTGGCATGCAGCGGGCTTTCCATTTTGAAACACTGTTTAATGAGATAGCCAGAAGCGCATGATCAACATATGGATTGTTGAATCGGTCAATAACAGCTCCGGCAAATGCCAGCAGGTCGTCTTTTGGAAGTGACAATGTAGGGATTACTTCGTCAAATATTGTGTGATTCATAAAATCCCTTATAATCTCATCTTCCATAGATTCACGAACTATGTTATTCCCGGCAAGGAAAGAAGCAAGGACGAAGGAAGTATGCGCTCCGTTTAAAATTCTGACCTTCCTTTGCTTGTATGGTTTTTGGTTATCAGTATATATAACCGGAAGTCCTGCCTTAACAAAAGGAAGTTCATCCGATAAATTCTTTTCAGATTCTATCACCCAAAGTGCAAACGGCTCAGCTGTTACAACAAGTCTGTCCTCGTAGCCAAGTTCCTCAAAAATCTGCGCATCATTGTTCTTTGGATATCCGGTTACTATTCTATCAACAAGAGTCGAGCAGAACGTACAGGCATTATCAATCCATTTTTCAAATTCATCTCCAAGATTCCAAAGTTTAATGAATTCTTTAACGCAACGCTTAAGTTCAATACCATTATCGTCTATAAGTTCAACCGGAAGAATTACAATTCCCTTTTTGTCATCTCCGGAAAATGCTTTAAAACGTTCGAACAAAAATTTAGTAAGTTTACCCGGATATGTCTTGGGCGGTCTTGCCTCAAACTTATCATCTTTATCAAAAACAATTCCTGCTTCGGTAGTATTGGATACAATAAACTTGAGTGAATCAAGTCTGGCGTACTCCATAAATCTGTCATACTCTTCGTATATTCCAACAGTATCCGAAACAGATGTCACAATTCTATTTATGACCTTTGGTTCATTATCAACGCGACCTCTTAACGAAACGGTATAAATATTATCCTGTTTTCCAAACTTCTCGAGGCTTCCGAATTCAATCGGTTTAGCCAATACAATACTTCCGTCAAAAAGCCCTTTCTCATTGCAAATATCAAACATATAATCAACAAATGCCCTCAGAAAATTTCCTTCACCAAACTGAAGAACCTTTACAGGCCTTTCATTAACCTCAACCATGCTTCTGTTAAGCAATTCCATATCATTACCATCCCTTCAATATGTTTTATAGTTACTGCAAATAATATACTTTTGTCCTGTTGGCAATTTCGCGCGAAATGTAAGCGCTTACATTTCGTATGATACGCGTAAATACGGCAAAAGTCAACTTGCTTGCTAAACCTTTTTTAGCTATAATTTATACAAAATATGAAAGCACTTTCATAATGATGATAATATATTTCCGGAGATATTAATGAATCCAAAAGAAAAAGTGACAATTTATGATATTTCAAAAGCTTCCGGTGTTTCGATTGCAACCGTCTCGCGAGTTCTAAACAACGCTTCAAACGTTAGTGATAAAACCAGAGCAAAAATCGAGAACGTAATAAGAGAGCTTGGCTATGAGCCTAATGTCTTTGCCCGTGGTCTTGGACTCGACACCATGCATACAGTCGGTGTTCTGTGCGCTGATTGCTCTGACCCATATCTTGCAAAAGCAGTTTACTATGTAGAAGAGGAACTTCGTGAGAAAAAATACTCTTCTCTTCTTTGTTGTACAGGCTATTCTCCCGAAGAAAAAGAAAAAGCATTGAATCTTCTTTTGTCAAAGAAAATTGATGCAGTCATTCTTATCGGTTCAAACTTTATTGCTTCAAGCGAATCCGACAACATGTATATCCGTAAGGCAGCCGATTCAGTTCCTGTGATGCTTTTGAACGCATCATACGATTATCCCAATGTTTATTCTTTTTTCTGCGATGATTTTTCAGCAGTAAAAGCCTCTGTTAACTTCCTTTTTAATAAATGCAAAAAGAAAATTCTATATATTTATAATTCAAAATCCTTTTCCGGGCAAAAGAAACTGGATGGCTACATAAGTGCACATAATGATAACAGTGTTCCAATAGAAGATTCTCGCATTCTTTTCTGTCCCGGCGGTATTGACGACATTGACAAGTGCGTAGAATTGCTTGATAATCATTGCGAAAGCGGACTAATATTTGACGCTGTAATGGCAAGTGAAGACTATTTGGCCATAGCAGCGGTAAAATATGCTATAAAGAAAGGGATGCGTGTGCCTGATGATGTTGCAGTCATAGGATATAACAATTCTTCTTTGGCAAAAGCTTCAGAACCTGAACTTACAAGTATAGACAACAGATTGCAGGCAATTTCAAACCAACTCGTCAAATCGCTTCTCGAAGTTTTGGGCGGAAATACAATTCCGGCCAGAACCGAATATACAGGTGTTTTGATTGAACGAGGAACTACTTGATATACGATATTTGCAAGAAACAATGGTTCCATACGTGAACATAAGCATCTAAAACAAAACAATCGCCCAAGATTAGTCGGTTTAAACAATCTACTGATTATATAGAGCGGAATGGAGATTAAATGAAAGATTTTATGGACAAGGACTTTCTTCTTGGAGGCACGGTAGCAAAAAAACTTTATCATAATTATGCCGAAAAGATGCCTATCATCGATTATCATTGCCACATAGTTCCCAAAGAGATTGCTGATGATATTCATTTTGAGAATATTACTCAGGTATGGCTTAAGGCCGACCATTACAAGTGGCGCTTTATGCGTTCCTGCGGCGTTGAGGAAAAGTACATTACAGGAGATGCTTCCGACCACGATAAGTTCATTGCCTGGGCAAAATGTCTTGGCCGTGCAATCGGAAATCCGCTCTATCACTGGAGCCATCTTGAACTTCAGCGATACTTTGGTATAAAAACTCCTCTCAACGAAAAAACAGCAGAGGAAATATGGAATATTTGCAACAAAAAACTTCAAGGCAAAGGAATGTCGGCAAGAGACCTCATTAAGAAATCAAATGTTTCGGTGATTTGTACTACAGACGACCCTATTGATGCACTTAATTATCATGAGGACATCAAAAATGACCAACGCTTTGATGTTACTGTTCTTCCTGCATGGAGACCTGACAAAGCTATGTATATCGAAAAAGAAACCTATGTGGATTATATTGATAAGCTTTCTGAAGCTGCAGGCTTTAAAATAATGTGTTATGGAGATCTTATTAAGGCCCTGAAGATTCGAATGGACTATTTCGAAAGCAAGGGATGCAAAGTATCCGATCACGGGCTCTTCTACGTTATGTATAATCCTGCTTCAAAAGAAGAGATTGAAGCAATTTTCCAAAAAAGTATTAAAGGTGAAACAATTTCTTTTGACGAAGAACTTAAATTCAAAACCGACTTTATGCTTGAGATGTGCAAAGAGTATAAGAAAAAGAACTGGGTTTTACAGCTTCATTACGGAGTAAAACGCGATAATAATACAAAAATGTTTAACAAAATCGGTCCTGATACAGGTTTCGACTGCATCATGGCTGAAACATCCTCAACGGGACTTGTTGACTTTTTGAATGCAGCAAATAATCTCGATTCTCTTCCAAAGACCATCATTTACTCACTGAATCCTGAGGACAATGCAGCCATCGGAAGCATTATTGGGTGTTTCCAGGATTCATCATGTGTAGCAAAAATTCAACATGGCTCTGCCTGGTGGTTCAACGATAATAAACCTGGTATGGAGGCACAGATTAAGTCTCTTGCAAGTCTTGGAAATCTGTCGGGCTTTGTAGGAATGCTTACTGACTCAAGAAGTTTTCTTTCTTACACCAGACATGAGTATTTCAGACGTATACTCTGCAATATAATCGGCGAATGGGTCGAAAACGGCGAGTTCCCCGAAGACTATGATATACTTTCTTCAATAGTAGAAGATATTTCATACAACAACGCCTTACGCTATTTCAATCTTTAAAAAATATGAACCGGCATGAATTCATGCCGGTTCTTTTTATTCTGATATTTACTCACTGTCATACTTTGCCATTAGTTCGTATGCTATGGAACTGTTGGCATAAAGACCTATAGACCTGTATGTTCCGCTTACTACACCTACAACGTAACCTTTATCATTAAATACAGCAGATCCGCTCTGCCCCTTCACTGATTTCGTATCGGTAACAAAATATGGATCAGTAACATACATCGGATATCTCTCAATAAGCTCACTGAGTTCGCTGTTGCTTTCGTCGATAACTGTCATCGTCTTGTCATAATCCTCTGACTGCTTCCTAAAATAAATATTACCCGTAAAAACCTTGTCCTTAACCTTAACATTCTCGGCCTGAGTTTTATCAAAGCAGGTTTCCTGAAGATTAATCAGAATATCATACGGTATATCTGATGTCGGCACTCTGAACATGGCCACGTCTCCCTGCTTTGAGTTGAAACCGCCCCATTTAACATGGTCGCAAAGACTAACATCTGCATATGTCCGATCCCAAAAAGTAATTCGTGAATATTTCAGTATACTGTCGCTTCCGATGCAGTGACCTGCCGTAAGTAAATACACATAATCTTCCGTTATTTTGAATATCGAACATGATCCTCCCATTTTCCAATTAGTTCTTCCTGCAGAATCATATGCAGTAAAACTCACATTTGTTTTTTCCGTAAGATCATTTATTGCTTCAATATCAGCAGTTTCAAGCGGTTCATAATTAAAATATCTATTTTCCGTCAGCACTCTTACCTTGTCTAACCCGTTCGTGCTTATAAACGAAAGGGCATTATACAAAGTAGGGTCTACCTGCGATACGTACTCCTCGACCGCCTCAGGCATGGAGCCTATCGCCATGTTTACCTTTGTCATCCCAACCGTAACAACATCCGAATTATCGGGTGCTGACGTTTCCTGATATGGGAAAAGATAACTGCAGCCTGTAAGAGAAACTGCCAATAATACTGATATACAAAAGAAATATATTTTTCTCATTTCCACCTCTGAAATACTAATCCGTGGTCTTTGTCAAAGGACTTTCAAAAATCAGTTGCCTTCGCTCATGCCTGCAAGATACGCCTGCTCAATACTTGTCTTCTTTATATATAAATCGTTGTAGACAAGTGATTCTTCTTTTCCAAGATTGTACAAATCCTTAGATAAATACTTGGAATACTCAACGTATAATTTTTTGTACTCCTCATCGTTCTCTCTAAGATATGAAACCATATCGTTGTATGCATAGCAGTCAAGTTCTGCCTGCTTTTCTTCTTCTGAAAGAGCGTTCCAACGGGCTTCTTCTGCGTCCTTCTTAGCCTGTCTTTCATCATATATCGCCTGAAGTTTAGCATAAGCAGTATTTAACTCTTCCTGCTTATCCTTAAGTTCCTGCTCCCAGACCTTCTGCTCTTCTAAAAATTCGGCATGTGCTGTATCATATGATTCCTTTGCATTCTCATAAGCTGCATTCTGTAAAGATACTGCTTCTTTATATTCATTGCTTATTATATATGCTCCGACGGCTGCACCGATAAGCATAAGAACTATAATTGAGCAATATATAATGTGTACTTTTTTCATATTAATCTCCATTCCACTCCTGCTTTAAATCCATTTCAAATATAATATGGCAGGATTAAAATCCTGCCATAAATACTATCATTTTCATATTAACAAGCCGCTTACTTATTCTCCATAGCCACAGCAGTATCAAGTGCAACTTCCATCATCTGTGTAAATGAATTCTGTCTTTCTTCTGCTGTAGTAGCTTCACCGGTAACAATACTGTCCGAAATCGTAAGAATTGCGAGCGCTCTCTTCTTTGCCTTAATCGCATTCATATAAAGAGCTGCTGCTTCCATTTCAACAGCCATGATACCCATAGAAGCCCACTTATCGTTTACGGTAGAATCTGCATCATAGAATGTATCCGAAGAAACAACATTTCCAACATGGTATGTTGCCTTTAACGCATCAGCCGCCTTAATTGCTTCGCTAAGAAGTGTATAATCGGCTATCGGCGCAAAAGGACCTGGCAGGTTGTACTGACGCATGTAATTTGAATTTGTGCATGCACCCATTCCAAATACGATATCTCTTATTTTAACGTCCTTCTGAAGTGATCCTGCTGATCCAACACGAAGAATATTATCTACATCAAAGAAATTGAAAAGTTCGTAACTGTAAATACCTATTGAAGGCATTCCCATTCCGCTTGCCATAACGGAAACCTTTGTACCTTTATAAGTTCCTGTATATCCCTGAACTCCGCGGACATTGTTAACAAGAACAGGATTTGTAAGGAAATTTTCAGCAATAAATTTAGAGCGAAGGGGATCTCCGGGCATAAGAACAGTCTTTCCGAAGTCTCCGGGCTTTGCATTAATATGAGGTGTAGGATAATTAGCCATAGTTATTTCTCCTTTATTTTATTAGTCTTTATATCCTTTTTATCTATGAAAATTGATTCAAATGAGCAAGCAAATTCTTCAAACACATCGAGCAAATCCGGATTATATGCCTTATACTCAGCTTCAAGAATCTTTCTCATGACGCTCTTATGAATCATTACTTCCTTATCATTATTATACCTTAATTCATCATATCTGTGACATAATCCAACGACTTGAGCTGAAACAGGGATTTCCAACCCACTTAATCCAATAGGATAACCTTTTCCATCGAACTGTTCATACATGCATCTGCATATCTCGTAAGCATATTTTCTTTCAAGCTGATGCCCGGAATTTGCAAACATGAGATTTATCATTTCAGAGCCTGCAATTGGGCGCTTTCGAAGCTGTACGATGGCTCTTGACGCAGAAGAATCCGTTCTGTCAAACAGTGAATCCGGAATAACAGCTTTCCCTATATCATGCAACAGTGAGGCATCGGAAATTGTTTTTACAAGGCTTTTGGTGATTCCGTACTTAGGATACTTTTCCATAAGTCCACGCAAAAGAAGTTCTGAGCCTGCTCGGATACGTTCATTGTGCTCATCCTGACCTTGAAGAAGCGCACTCATAAGACTTCTTATATTATCATCCCATTTGATGCGATGAAAAGCCTTTGCTTTCTTCAGAGCATTATATTGATTGGTAAGATATTCGGATTTTTCTTCAATTATACTGTTTATGTTCTGCTCGAGTCTGCATATTTCAACGAGGTTATCAACTGTTCTTCGAATATCTGCAGCCCTGAATGGTTTATATACAATATCAACCGCTCTGTTTTTCTTCGCTTGAACAAGAACATCCACAGATTCATCGGAAGTTGTTACAATCACCGGAATCTTTTGATCAAGTCCGCTTTCCTGAAGATAATCCATGACACCAAATCCATCAAGCTTAGGCATATGAATATCCAGAATAATAAGTGAAATTCCCGCGCCTTCTGCCTGAAGACAAAAAACAGCCTGATTACCGTTTTCAGCTTCAAGAATACGATATTTACTCTTTAGCATTTCCCGCAGTATCGTGCGGTTTATTTCTTCGTCCTCGGCAATAAGAATTGCCGGTTTTTCTTTTGCAGGCATTATTCCAAGCTCCCTCCCCTAAAGGTTACTCGATATCACAAATTTTAGCGCATTTTTACCATATATTCAACTATATCTCGTAATGTGCCAAACTGCGCCGATAATTATTATCCGATATAAAGATTAACCCGCAATAAACAATTGTTTGTGAAAACACTTTTTCTGCTTTTCCGGATAAATCAAAAAAAGCACGTCACATATTCCGCGAACGGCATATGACATGCTTTTTGCCTGCTATATACAGCGGCCTACTCCCAGATGATAATCGGAGTATCTGCCTGAATGTTGTTATAAATAATCTCTGCTATAGGAAGACGTAAGTTTACGCAGCCGTGTGAACCGTTTCCGTAACGATTTGTTCCGCCGAACTCCTCATCGGTTCTCCAAGTGGCATCATGCATTCCGTTACTTCCGTCATAAGGCATCCAGTAATATACAAAGTCTTCCCATGTGGGACCACGCAATATACGGTTTGTTGTTTTATAGGTAAGGCTGAACATTCCTACATTTGTGATACTCTCCGGAACTCCGACCATTCCTGTCGTGCAGTCATCATCAACAATCTTTACGCCGTTAACATACATCCAAATCTTCTGATCTCTTAAACTGATTTCAACATATGTATTGGATATTTCATCGGTTATAGGTCTCTGACCACGCTTAAGATAAACGGTATCAACCTTGTCAACCTTTTCATCACTCAATAAAGCCTGCTCAAAAACGAGCTTTGTCTCATCGGGATCCATCTTCCAGCCATAGTCGCCACCGGGTGTAAGTATACTCTCACCGGTAGATGTTACAAAAGGACGACGAATTCCGTATGTATTGTATTTCTTACCAAGATCAACCATTAACTCGTCAAGCAATTCCTCGTTAAGAAGTGTCTCGGAAGTAATATCTATATACTTTCTAGTCTCGGAAGGTTCCATAACAACCTTAATCCCGCTTATATAAATATTGATCGTCTTATTTAAAATGACATCGTATCTTTCTTTTGTACTGATAAGCTCCTCATTATCCGAGGTAACAGCAGGAAGAATAAAGTCATTCTTTTCAAGCGAAACAACCTGCGAACCTTCTTTTACTGCTGAAAGAATCTTTGTTTCGAGTACACCGTCTTTAAGAATATTACCATATATTTCGGGAATAATCTCGCTTACGCCGGTTTCAAGATTGGTAACCAGTTTCGCATCAACAGCTTCACAAACATTTTCTGCCTTCAAAAATGATACATTTGAAAAGTCTGCATTCTTTATATCAACATCATCTTTAATATTGTAAGAATATTCTCTTTTTACCGGAGTTGAACAATATTCTTCTTTAGTCAAAGTCTGAGAATCATACAACGTCGAAACATAACTCTCAAATTTTGAATAGTCAGTATTCAAATCAGAGTACTTTATGATATCCTTGTCTTCAGTCCAGGGATTTGTAACTGAGATTGCCTGAGAAGAGAACTCAGCAATGCCACTCTTTATTACCTCAGAAGGTGTCTTTCCAGAAACATCAGTTCCATTAATAAATGTGTTAGCAAAAAAAGTACTGTTTGATGCCAAATATGCTTCATATTCAGCCAAAATTCTTTTTTCTTCTTTATCAGCCTTAATTTTTTTAACGAGACCAGGTGTCAGAACAGCCAATGTAATGACAACTATTCCCAAGAGCAATATAATAATTTTTTTCTTCATCAATTATCTCCAATTTTTACAACAGCAACAGTAATAGTTTAACCTATCAAAATTAAAAGTCAATGATTCAAATTACTAATAAATCATTAATTCTTCGTCTATTTCTGTTAGTTTACTACTGAAGTTCGATTACACAGGCCAAACTGCCTCTCTTTCCCTCCGAAAAACGATGTGAATAGTATCTTTCGGGATTGCATAATGTACATCCGCCTACAATCTCAATATTATCCGAAAGTACACCTAACTGAACAAGGCGACACTTAACAACACCCCTTAAATCAAGCATATATTTTCCGTTTTCTTTCTTATTATAGAAAGAATCAGCCGAATCTCCAATCAATAGGTTTACTGCTTCAATTACTTCTTCTCCGACCTCAAAGCAACATCTGTCAATGGCAGGTCCGATTGCAGCTTTTATATTGCTAACTTTTGATCCAAGCTTCTTAAAGCATTCAATCGCCTCGTTTTCAATATCACCTACTGTGCTTCGCCAGCCACAATGAATTGCACCTATCACGCCATTCACAGGATCCTCCATAAGCAGTGGAACACAGTCAGCAGTAAATATAGCAAGCGGAACATTTTTGCAGGCGGTAACATAACCGTCAGCTTCAATTAATTGACCCGGTCCGTACGCAGGACGCAAATCCTTTTCAGTTGCTATATGCACGTTGTTTCCATGGACCTGCGCTCCACAAACAAACTCTTCATTCCCGATACAAGCCGCCGCAAGAAATCTTCGCCAGTTTTCTGTTACACGGGCCTGACTGTCGCCCCTGTTCATTCCAAGATTAAGCGAAAAATATACTCCATCGCTAACCCCGCCTATTCTGGTAGAAAACGCATGCGACGAATTAATTATGGTCGATTTTTCAATAACAACATCTTCAGATTCATCAATAAACTCAACCAATACGTCGTTTTCATACTTAACAGTCATATTAAGATTTTTCTTTCCCTCTAAAAGAGGCTTTAAGAAAAGATGATCACCCTCCCACGTTGGAAGACTTAAAACATCCTCGGCAGGAACCCACTTCAAAACGCCTTCCGAGCAATCCTCTACAAGTTTGCCGGTAAACGCTGTACCTTTATATAAATACATATCCTGGTCCATATTCTGGTCAGAGAAAAATTTAATAACACCAACCTGATAAAACTCAGTAAGAGTAAGCCCGGTTTCTTCATATACTTCGCGAAGAACACATTGATCTGCAGTTTCTCCCTTCTCAAATTTACCGCCTACTCCAATCCATTTTCCTTCATTTATATCATTCTTCTTTTTAATACGATGAAGAAGAAGATAATTTCCTTCATGCTCAATATAACAAAGCGTCGAATTAATCATAGCACTCACCCGTAAGTAAAAAAAAAGCTCTGATTTCTCAGAGTTACAAAATGCACGTGGCCGGAGTCGAACCGGCACGATGTTGCCACCGAGGGATTTTAAGTCCCTTGCGTCTGCCTATTCCGCCACACGTGCACAAATGGGGCCTACAGGGCTCGAACCTGTGACCCTCTGCTTGTAAGGCAGATGCTCTCCCAGCTGAGCTAAGACCCCAAATATTTGATTGTTACCATAAAGGTAAACGACCCAAGCGGGACTCGAACCCGCGACCTCCGCCGTGACAGGGCGGCGCTCTAACCAACTGAGCCATTAGGCCATAAAAAATCAGTTTTTTCTGTCCTGCAAATCATTAGCTTTAAAATGATTTGCAAGAGAAAAAGAAATCAATGGACTTATCCTTGAGTCTTTAAAATGGACCTTCGGGGACTCGAACCCAGGACCGACCGGTTATGAGCCGGTTGCTCTAACCAACTGAGCTAAAGGTCCGTAACCCTCACGGGTACATAAAAAACAAAAAGCCGATGAACGGACTCGAACCGTTAACCTGCTGATTACAAATCAGCTGCTCTGCCATTGAGCCACATCGGCATTAAAACTACTATGCTATTTAACCATATATGAAAGCTTTTGTCAAGAAGTTATGTAAACTATTTTCAAAACTTTCATAAGTGACTCCGACGAGAATCGAACTCGTGTTACCGCCGTGAAAGGGCGATGTCTTAACCGCTTGACCACGGAGCCATAAAAAATCGTTTTTTCTGTTCTGCAAATCATTAGCTTTAAAATGATTTGCAAGAAAAAAGCGAC
>JAZQOL010000015.1:0-17971 GCA_045627845.1 Lachnospiraceae bacterium
GCAAAAAAGCGCTGTATGTTTTTAATAAAAAGTACGGATATTATTTCAAAAATTGAAAAAAAGTCTGTTCAGCATACTTCCCAAACGAACATGACCCTTGTCACAAAGGAAAAGCGTCGCGTAATACGCGAAATCGGTTCCATCAGTCATAAAGCAAACAAGCGGAGTAAGGACAATAGAAATTTCTACGTCAACATGAATTTCCTTTTTAACAACAAAGTCGAAATCCTAAAGGACCACTACTTTGTCTACAGTTTAAGGCAAATGCATCCTGTATGCATTTGCCTTTTTATATATCCCCTTACAATATCTAAATAGTCTATATACTCACTTACATCCATATCTTCAAGTTCTGCCGTGGGGATAAGTTCCGTTTTATATACATGATGCGCAGTATTAAGAACCGTCTCAGACCCAAGATTAAAATAACACGGATAATCACCGCAGCCCTGATCCCAAAGTGCGTCACAATGATACCATCTGCCGTCAACATTGACATACGTCCAGGCATGCGTATCACTGCCTATTGAATTGGCCTCAATTGCCTTATAAATATCAAAATCACAATATTCAATTGCTGCCACCAAAGAAGCATTGTCCAAAACTGTCCTGTAATCAAGTATCGGATTGTTGCTGATATCAAACGCCTCCAGTGTAGTCATTTCTTTAATTGGCGCTATACTTGTAATATTGTTGTCATCAAGACTTACATATTTAAGGTTGGGGGGCAGTAACAAGCATTGAAATGTCCTCTATGCCACAACCGGTGAGCGATATCTGAATGAGCTCCTCATTGGCAGAAAGGTCGGGAATCTCAAGCAGTCTACCCGATCCGATTTGAAAGTTACGCAGTTTTGTCATCTTTGAAATGACACTTATATCATCCACATATGAATAACAGGTAGCAAAGTTTTTAAGATTTGCAAAATACTCAAGCCCGTCAAGGTGACTAAGCTCGTAATCGTAAGCACTTATATCGGTCACACTCTCGGCAATTTCCTGAGTAATAATGTCATCATCGCTCATGCCAAGCTCCGCTTTAAGATACTTTACAAGCTCCGGATCAAGCATTTTCTCGCTAAACCCTTCAGGCTCCGGGTTATCAGCACCGGTTTCGTCAAATTCTTCCCCGGAATCACCATCCGATATTTCTCCCGCAGAAGCATCGTCAACTGTATCTTCTTCAGTAATCGAAACAACTTTTTCATCTTCTTTACCCGTTACAGTGCCGTCTCCGTTACCGTAACTTACCGATACTGCACTGCAGGCCGAAGCCACAAGCATTATAAGGCAAAAGAAAATCGATGTTATGTATCCTTTTATTCTCATTAATTCCGTTTTATTCCTTCAATATTTTTTATAAAAGGCAGTTATTCACGGACCGCAAGACAAAGCGGAAGCTCAAGACCGTTTTTCTCAAGAAGTTCTTTATCGGAAAGTATCTTTTTTGCATCACCGTCTTCAACAATTCTTCCTTCATTCAAAAGAAGTACCCTGTCACAGGTCTCAAGCACCATATCAAGGTCATGTGTTGCAATAATCATTGTATGCGAAAGACTTTTTACGGTATTTATAATTCGTCTTCTGTTTTTAGGATCCAAAGAAGAAGTCGGTTCATCCATAAGAAGTATCTCAGGCTTCATCGCAAGAATGGTGGCAATCGCAGCCATTCTTTTTTCTCCCCCCGATATCTTGTGATTGTATTTGTCAGAAAGATATTCAAGTTCAAGTTCCTTTAAAACCTCAAGACAGCGCTCATACGCCTCTGCCTTGGTCATTTTCATATTCAAAAGTCCAAATTCCATATCCTCAAGCACGGTCGGCATAAACATCTGGTTGTCCGACTCCTGAAGCACATAGCCAAGAATTTTTCTTATCCCAGGAAGATTTTTCTTTTCAACAGACAGTTCGCCTATTATTATCTCTCCCTGTGTCTCCACAAGCCCGAGCGAAGCCTTCATAAGTGTACTCTTTCCGGCTCCGTTACTTCCGATAAGGCCTACCTTTTCGCCCTTTTCAACATTAAAGTTTATGCTGTTTAAAACATTTTTCCCTTTTTCGTAGGCAAAAGAAACATCTTTAAAGCAAATCATCGATTACCCTCTTATATCTCCCATTATATAAAAAATCTGCCAATAATCTCAGTAATGTCAAACATCCTGAATACGATTAAAAGCATCGCTGAAAGTAAAAAGAAAATCCACGAGGTCAGATTTTCTTTTGCACCTTCAGCATGGTGCATGTCTCCATCAAAGCCCCTTAAAAGCATACTCTCATAAATCACCTCGGCACGGTCCATGCTTCTTAGCAGAAGCTGGCCCAAAAACGAGCCCCAGGCGCGAATATGAATTCCCTTATGCTTAGGAGCCCTCAAATGATAAGCCTCCGACATAACCGTGACCTCTTCAAGCATAACCGATACATATCTTACGGTCAAAAGTACAAGTGAGGTTATGATTCTCGGAACGTGAATTTTTCTAAGTGAACGGCAGATTTCATCTACCGGAGTAGTTGCAACAAAAATAAAAGACTGGAGCAGGCAATAAACACCTTTAAGCATGAGTGTGAGCATCGAAATTATGCCAATTCTCAAACTGACGGTTCCAAACATAACTGTTTCGGTCTCAAGAAACGGGTTAAGAATCCCCACTGCACACACAAGGGGCATAACAATCTTCAATTTAGAAAAACATGTTGTTATCGGAATTCCGCTTAACTGGTAAAGAAGAATCGGATATAGAATCATCGCGAATATGCCTGTAAGATTGTACCGGTCAAAAGAAGCCGTTACCACGATAAAAAAAACAGTTATAAAAAGTTTTGAAAGGGGGCTCATTCTGTGAATGAACGAATCTTTTGATGCAAGTTCATCAATGCTTCTGATTTCATGCATCGCTCTTTCAGTCTTGTTCACGAACGGTCCCCCCTTTCATTTATTTGATGGTTCATTTCTTTAAATGCCATTGACTTGATGAGTCAAATTAGGTTATCTACAGTTTCAGGCAGTAATTTTCTTTTTACGGGCCATGCTTCCGACAGCGCTCATCAGTGCAACGATCACTGCAACAAGTCCAATTCCCACAACACCTGCCACACTTGTTCCGACAGGATTTTCTTCATCGGAAGCAAAAGCATAATCAGGCATGAACGCTGTTGCGTCCTGGATACCCTGAGCAGCCTCTGCCAGTGAGCTTGTAACGCCATAATCTTCCTCGTTAAGTCCCATATTGGCACTGTAGCCTGCCTCCTCGTTACCAAAGAGTGACCACTCAAGGCCATCGGGATTTGAGCTTGCAAGAAGTGACAGTCCTCCTGCAAAAACAATTGCAAGAACTAAAATTACAATGAGTGTTGACGCCTTTGACATACGTGAGGTCTTTGCATTTTCCTCGCCGACTTCCTTAATAAGTTCAGGACGAACACTGTAAACAAAGTTAAGAATAACAGCAGTTGCAATTCCCTCAACAAGACCGATTGCAAGGTGAATAGGCTGCATGAGTCCCAAGAAAGCTCCGAAGGGTAGTTCGGTAATGCCTGAGAGCAAGGTTTCAAGTACAACCGAAAATGCTCCAAGCTGAAGTGTTATGATTGTGCTTAAAATTACGGCAAGCGAAAGTTTAATACGTCCGGAAGCCTTGTTACCATTAAACAGTTTGCTTCTCATAATGGGACGATATATGAGGAAATATCCCACAAAGCAACCATAAAAAGCCATATTCCATACGTTTGCCCCAAGAGCCATAAGTCCTCCATCCGCAAAGAACAGACATTGTATCAAAAGAACAGAAATCATCGAAAGAAAGGCTGCATAAGGACCTAACACAGCAGAAAGAATTACACCTCCGCAAATGTGTCCCGAGGATCCTGTTCCCGGAATTGTATAGTTTAACATCTGCCCCGCAAAAACGAGTGATGCCATTACAGCCATCGTGGGAAGCTGTTTAAAGCTTACTTCTCCGATAGCCTTATCTTCTTTATTTAGTTTAAAAATCGATACCCCTGTTGTTGCCGATGATGCAACATACATTGTAGTTGCCACTGCAGGAGCCAGTAGCGCGTCAGCCATATGCATATTATTATCTCCAATCCGTATTATGATTTCCCGTTATGCAGACATTGCGTAAACGGAATTCGTAAAGCAATCCGAATATATCAAAACTTCTTTTCAAAAAAGGCCCTGACTTCTTCAAGCGATTTTCCGCTCTTTGTGGCAATGGCCGCAAGATCTTCATATTCCAGTTTGCTCTTTTTTACTTCATATCCGGATGAAACCTTTCTTCGAACAGTTCCAAGCTCGCTTTCCACTGTCTCGACCATTCTGGTCAACGTATATCTTTTGCAGATTTGTTCTCTTATTCCAAGTGTGGTAGTGTGCTTGAAAAGAAGCTTTATCACAGTTTCTTTATCCTGTTCCTTACAAAGAACGGTAAGCATAGTTCCAGGTCTTTGCTTTTTCATTCCGATAGAAGTAGTAAACACATCGAGAGCTCCGCCCTCAAGAATACGCTCCATAGCATACCCAATAGCTTCAGCTGTCATATCATCAAGATTGCAACTAAGTTCTGCAACCGTATCGTTCGTTTCCTGCTTATCGGATTCAAAAAAATCTTCGGCAAGCATCGCTCTTACACAATTTGCCTTATGGAAATCCTTTTTCCCCATTCCGTATCCGATAGCTCCCGCCTTCATAACAGGCATATTCCCAAATTCATTTACAAAATACTTTAAAAGCGCTGCTCCCGTAGGTGTACACAGTTCACCTTGAATCTCACCCCCGTAAACGGGCACATCTCTTAGAATATGAGCAGTCGCAGGTGCCGGAACCGGTAACATTCCGTGCGCGCACTTTACAGTTCCCGTGCCCACATGCACAGGCGATGCAATAATACGATCCGCTCCAAGCTTATCCATCAGCACACATACCGCCGTTACATCGGCAATTGCATCTAAAGAACCGACTTCATGAAAATGAATTTCATTAACCGGCTTACCGTGAACCGCACTCTCGGCTTCAGCGATAAGGCCATAAACGTTAAGAATATCCTTTTTGACCTTATCGGATATTGCAAAATGGTTTACAACATGTTCGATATCATGCATGGAATAATGTGCATGTCCACCGTGGTGATGATGTTCGTGACCGTGGTCATAATCATGACCGTGATCATGATCGTGCTTGTGTTCATGCTCGTGGCTATGGTCGTGTTCGTGTTCATGGTCGTGTTCGTGTTCATGGTCATGACTATGCATGTCCTCAGACTCCTCGTCTCCGTTTACGAGCACTCTCATATGACTTCCTTTGATACCGCACTTTTCAGCATTCTCAAGCAAAAATTCTACACCGGGAATTCCAAGTTCATTAAGTTTTGCTACCGCTTTCTTTTTATCGGGCATTAGTTCCAGCAGTGCAGCCGTGAGCATATCGCCGGCAGCACCCATTCCGCAGTCAAAGTAAAGAATTTTCATAGTATCAATCCTTTCTGTCCATATGATTAATCATGCTTGCAAGATATCCTGCGCCAAATCCGTTGTCGATATTAACAACACTTACTCCGCTTGCACAGGAATTCAGCATAGAAAGCAGCGCCGAGAGACCTGAAAATGAAGCACCGTATCCAACACTTGTCGGAACTGCAATTACAGGGCAGTCAGCCAATCCTCCGATTACGCTCGCAAGCGCACCTTCCATCCCGGCAATGGCAATAATAACGGAAGCCCCCATTATTTCATCCATGTGCGAAAGAAGCCTGTGAAGACCGGCAACACCGACATCATAAAGTCTTACGACCTCATTACCGTGAACCTCTGCAGTAAGTGCAGCCTCTTCAGCCACAGGTATGTCTGATGTTCCCCCTGTTGCAACAACAATTTTCCCGATTCCCGTTGCTTTTGGAATTTCACCGACAATGCCGATTCTTGCAGCCTCCCGATAATCGAGTACAACTTCCTTGGAAATAGTTTCTGCTGCTTCTTTTGACAATCTTGTCACAAGAATTGTCTTCTGTGCGTTTTCCTGCATAACCTTAATGATTTCAATCATCTGCTCCACAGTCTTTCCCGCACCGTAAATGACCTCGGGAGCGCCCTGACGTATTCCCCTGTGAAGATCGACTTTTGCAAAGCCAATGTCCTCAAACGGTTTCTTTTTAATCGCCAGTAAAGCTTCATCCACGCTTATTTCTCCGGCTTTAAGCGCCTCAAGAGTATCTCTTATCTCATTCTGCATTCCTGTCCTCATTTCCGTATGCAAGACTCTTTACGCGAGTCAAATAAACTAAAAAAGCATACAGCCTGATTAGGACTGTATGCCTTCATTGCATACCATAAACTGTCAAAAAAAACAAAACACGGAACTTCTGTTCCTTTAGTGACTTCGTGTCACCTTAGACAGAATACCACATCGTAACTCCTCAAACAAGTTGATATATATCGCATTTCTTGTAAAATCTATTCCCTGTCGCCAACTATTTTCCCGATTTCCTGCACGGCTCCCTCAATCAACCGTCCCATTGAAGTCTCTGTAACACCGATTACTCTATTGTCGCAATGATTAACCGGAATGAGGATTCTCTTAGCAGCACTTTTACCGATTGCAACGGCCATCTTCTCAGTAATCTCACCTAACATTGCATCAGCAATAACTATACCAATCGGGCCTACAATCACATCGGCGCTTTTGGCACATACAACAACAGAATTTTCTCCTGTTGCACCGGAATCCGCGCCGGCCTTAAGCATTGCAGATGTTGCTATACTGTTTGTCCCAACAGCGGTAACATTCACCGAGTCGGAAAATCTTTTTTTAATGGCAGTGATAAGCTGTTTTCCTATTCCGCCTCCCTGCGCATCAATAACCAGAACATTCATGTTCTACCTCCTGTTTCATACAAGTTTTATTGATACATATTTAAGCAGGACCTTATACCCTAAAAGAAAGGTCCAAAGTTACAAAATCATAATACATCTTAAGTTCACCTAAAATCTCAGCACGATGAGAAATGAACTTTTCAAGCTGGTCTTCCTTTATCTGAATTTTAGCCGTATCACCGACACGGCGAACCCTGAAGTCGCTAAATCCCAATCCGAAAAGAAATTCCTCTGAAGCCTCGGCAGCCTTTAGCTTTTCTTCTGTGAGACGTTCTCCCGTCTTTATTCTTGTGGCAAGGCAGGCATACGCCGGCTTGTCCCAGGTAAAAAGCCCTGCTTCTTTTGAAAGACACCTGATTTCGGGCTTTGTAAGTCCGCATTCTCTTAACGGAGACCTTACCTTAAGCTCGCGCAATGCTTTCATCCCGGGTCTGTCTCCTTCCTCGTCTGAGGCATTTGTGCCATCAAGTACAACCGAATACCCGTCTTCTTTTGCCGCTTCCAGTATGGCTGCGAAAATTCTCTGCTTACAAAAATAACATCTGTTTGCGGGATTTAAAGCTACATTTTTATCAGAAAGTACGTCAAGTTCCAGCACTTTTAATCTGCAATCAAGCTCACTTCCAAGTCTTAATGCGTCATCGTATTCAAACCGGGGCTGAAACTGTGTCTTAACATAATACGCTGTAACATCAGCGTTATTTTTAACCGCTTCACGCAAAAGAAAAGCAGAGTCCACGCCTCCCGAAAATGCAATCGCAACTTTATTGTTTTCTTTAAAAAATTCAGAAATTGTCATAATAGTCTTCTCTTCGCCATTACTATAAGTATTCTACTGTCTTGAAAACTGTGATAAGAACTTCCATGCCTGCTCGCATGTATGACGTCTGCATTCATGAACCTGACCGCTTACACTTGCAAGAGCGGTTCTACATACTCCGTCTTCACTGTCGTAATAGTTGACTGTAAGATAACTGTCTCTTGATTCATCGTAGAGTTTTTCGACGCGATCTCCCTTAACACCCCAGATTGCATCCTCCCAGTTGTCCTTTTCTTCATATTTCAAATAAAAATTCTTCTTAACCTTATTTGTTGAAGCAGCATATTGAACGCGTTCAATTCCCTGTGCTCCCTGGAAGGGAAGTTCAACAAGATGCGATTTTTCTCCTCCGGAAACAAAAAGCGGAACTGAAACGGTTTTGTTAAGCCTGTCTCCAAGGTCTCTTCCAAATGGATTGTTGTAAACAGGGAAAAGTGCACTGTGTGGAGCAAGTCCTGCAAAAACCGCAGGATATTCCTGATACATGTCCCATGTCTTTCCGCTTCCCATTGAAAAGCCCGAAGCATAAATCCTTGACTCATCTATATTGTAACGCTTTTTAAGATGTTCAAGTATCTCCATTACTTCTGTCGCCGTAATATTCTGATGATTTTCCAAAGAAACAAAGAGGAATCCGTATTTATGACATACCTCCCACCAGCCTGCAACAAAGGTAAGATACATTGACGAATCTCCACCACCGTGGAAGCCAAGAACTAACGGAGCAGGTCCGTTTGCAAACGTATCATTATTATAATATGAGAAATATCCAACCTTATGTTCTGTTGTTCCTGCCATGATACGGTTGTCATCAGAAGTCTTTACCGTAAGGACTCCTGTCTCCTCCGTCATGTCAAGCGCTTCAAAATCAGGCTCAATCTCTATCTTGCCGCACCACATCTTAAACTTTTTAACAAAAGAATCAAAGTCTTTCTTATATTCGGCCTTATCCTTTATCAGAAGATTCTCGCAGCTTTCAAACGCCTTATTTACCTCGTCGCTGTTTGAAACGCTTAATACTGCAATGTCCTTTCTTTCTACCATAGGAACAATGCTTAGTCTTTCCATTGAAACCATCGCAGGAGTAATCTCACCGGGTCCCCACAGATATTCTCCGTTAATAGTCTTTAAAAGATTTTTCGCAACATAATCGGCGGATTCTCCGTAGCTGTATATATCCGTTCTGAAAACCGCTCCACGTGGAAAACAGCCCTTGAATTCTCTGGTAAAGAAATCTGTTATCTCAACGATTCCGTCCTTGTAATAAGGATTCATTTTTACTTCGGCGATTACAGAAGCATACAAAGATTCGTCAGCCTGCTTCCACGCGCCTTCAAACTTCGGATATACAAACAATACCGAAGAATCAACTCTTGATGCTATCTGTGCAAGTTCTGTTTCTTTTGCAAAAGAAACAGCCTCATCCATTGACATCCTTGTTTCTTCAAAAACAAGAAGAAGCGGAGCCCTAAAGCCATAGTTAAGAGCTTCACCGTCTATCTGTGTCGCTGGAACATAAACCTTAAGATAAAAATTTTCATACTCATGTTCCCAGCACTTACCGTTATCGGAAAGCGTTGTAACATCAGGTCTTTCCATCATAGCCATAATAAAAACCTCCCAAACCCTTTTTTATCAGTTTAACACAAGGATTTCGGGAGATTCTCTCCGATTATTGCTAAAATATAGTTATTTTTCACATGACTAAATCAGTCAATGTTCATCAAATATCATGCGTTATTAAATATCGCGTGTTCTATATAAAATACATCAGCCCTGTCATCACCGTTAAGCCAAATCGCGCTAAGTCCGGAATTTATTGCCCCCAGATAATCGTTTTCATAACTGTCGCCAAACATAATTGCCTTATCACGCACTATGTTGTTTCTTTTGATTATCTCGTCATAGAATGCTTTGTCGGGCTTCATGCAACGAAAATCGGAAGACATTATATAATCGTCACACATTTCATCGAGTTTAAATTCCTGTATTTCATAGAGAGTATATGAACTTTGCGCATTTGAAAGGATATAAACGCCCTTACCAATACTTCTAAGCCCTTTCAAAAATGCTTCAACACCGGGAAACAGCTTCTTGTATACGGTCGAAGCCTCTCTGAATCTGTATGATATTTCAAACAGTCTTTCTTTATCTATAGGCGCATTGCCGTATTTGTAAAAAAGCTCATCGTACACCTCAAGAACATCTATCTCAGGATAATCAAAGCGTGTCGGCCTCTGCCTGTATTCACGGTCCTTGGCAAAGAACTCCTCTCTAAACACCTCCGGTGTCGGATGCTTAATGCCCTCTTTGTCCAAAAACTCACACCATTTAAGCCACGTTTCAATTGCCCACTCATCCGTTCTTATATCTATGAGCGTTCCGTACAAATCAAATATGAAGCTTTCAAAAGAAAATAACTTTTCCTGATCCATTTAGAATTAGCCCTGAAGTCCATTGGACTGTCTTATCATATCTTCGACAACAATGTCATAGATTTCTCCGATGCTGTTACAGTATTCAAGCACCTTCCAGGGTTCATTTGTATGAAAATGAATTTTGATAAGATCCTCGTCTCCGGCAGCTATAAGACTGTTGCCTTCAAAATGCTCGGTAATATAATCGGATATCTCGTCTTCATCAAGGTCCTTGTCTCTTCTGTCGATTAAAAGCTGTGTGTCATAGCGGTAAGCAAACTGATCGTCTTCCGCATCTATTGAATTAACTCCCATGGTAAATCCTCCTTTTTTATTCACTACCATTTTAATTAATTAGTATTTCGATGGCAACATATTAATCACTCGTTATCTGGAGAATATTATTCTAAATGTATATCAGCGTTTATTACTCAAAATGTGTGTTCCTTTACGAAGGGGAATTGCTGTGAAGAAACAATTCACAGAGGAATGGAGATTAATATGAATAGCAAAATCAGTTTTGTGAACCGTGTCAGTACAAAGGTTCTCGCTGTCGTTCTCCTCATGCTTTCACTCACGCTTATATTCAGCACATATGTAGCATCGGAGTTCGCAAAAAACAGACTTCAGACAAGCCAGATTGAAAGTATCACAAACATGGCTGTCCAAAAAGGAATTGCCCTTGATCAATACGTAAACGACCAAATGGCAATTGCTTCTTTGGTAAAAACAAATTCAACCGTTATACAGGCAGCAATGATTTACGATGCTACCGGGCAGATTGATCCTACTACTCAGGAAAATATCGCAAAGAGTCTTGCCGTATTATATGAAAACACCGGAAAGATTTATGAAAACCTCTTTGTTACAGTTGGTTCAGCAGGTTATGCAGACTGTCTTGGAAATTCCACACTGCATGACGTTTCCGGGGAAAACTTCTATTCAGAATGTGAGAAAAACGGCGGATATTTCGGTATAAATGTATCTCCTGTAACCGGAAGACCTGTTTTCGTTATTGCTTACGCGATTAACGATCCCACAAATGGAAAATTCATTGGATCCGTTAACATGTCAATCGATATGGCAATGCTTGGCTCAGGAATCGTACAGGATCAGACATATTCGGTTACAGTGCTTGATTTCGACGGTTATGTAATCGGTTCAAACGGAAACGAAGCAGATCTTCTTACAAATGTAGCCGAAGCCGGACCCGATCAGTTCCAGTCTATTCTTGACACAAAAGTCGGTGATACAATCGTTGACCTTACCCAGTGGGGTGGCGGACTTACCTATCTTGCATATTCCGTAAGCGATTACTTTATAACAGAAGTATCAATCGATGCGGCAGTAATCAATGTACCCGCACAGGAAATGGCAAGAAACCTTGTATTTGTTGCACTATTCAGCCTTGTAATCTCTCTTGCTGTTATTACTTTCATCATATCAAGAGTAATCAAGCCCATCAGAAGTGCAAGCGAACAGGTTAACAATGTTATCAATGATATCAAAGCCGGTCACGGTGACCTTTCAAAGGAAATAAAAGTAAATACAAAGGATGAAGTTGGTATTCTCGCAAGCGGTGTTAATGAACTTATGAAGGAACTTGGTTCCATTATTTCAAGTGTTCAAAGCACAGCAACAGGTATCCAGGATTCAAGTAACGATATACGTTCACGAATTGGTGATGCAGAACTTGAAATCAGTAACGTTTCTGCAACAATGGAAGAAATGTCGGCATCCAGTGAAGAAACAAGTGCATCCCTTAACCAGGTAATGGAACAGGTTGATAATGTCGCTAACCTTGTAAGTGAAGTAAGCAGACAGAGTATCGAACAGTCCTCTTACGCAGACGAAGTAGTTGCAAAAGTTTCCGAGATAAAAGAAAAATCCGCAGTTGACCGTGCAAAAGCAAATGAACACCTTAACGAGGTTACCGAAGCTCTTCAGAAGAAGATTGCAAATGCTAAGCAGGTTCAGGAAATTGCAAACCTTACCGATGAAATCTTAAGCATCACCTCTCAGACAAACCTTCTTTCGCTTAACGCTTCCATTGAAGCCGCAAGAGCAGGCGAGGCAGGAAGAGGCTTTGCAGTTGTTGCCGGCGAAATCAGACAGCTTGCCGACTCCTCAAGTGAAGCAGCAAACAGAATTCAGACTGTTACAAACAGCGTAATAGTAGCCGTTGAAGAACTTGCTGCAGAAGCTGAAAACGTTACACAGTTCATGCTTTCGAACAACGAAAAAGAACAGAAACAGGCTGATATGCTTACTGATAACTACAGCGAAGACATTCAGAAGCTCTCTTCTATCATGACAGAATTCAGAGACAGCAGTGATGAGATTCAGACATCCATGACTTCAATCAGAGAAGCAATCACCGCCGTTGATATCGCAGCCGAAGAAACCGCAAAGGGTATTACAAATGTTGCCCAGGCAACCGTAGAACTTAGCAACCAGCTTGAGAACGTTGGAAAACAGACTACAAAGAACGTAACCGATACCAACGATCTTGCTTCAGAAATGAACAAGTTCACTGTCTGATATGTAAAAGAATAATTTGCATCAACCTTAAGAAAGGGCCCAACCGTTGAGTTGAGCCCTTTTATTTATGTTTTATTTCAAGTTAACGCCTTAATACTATTATTTATTTATCCGATTTTAACGAAGCGGAAATACTATTTTTTCGGAGTAACCGATGAAAAAAACCGGCATATACAAGAGGATGTTCACCATGTCCATTGTTCCCATCCTAATTCTTGGATGGGTTATCACTTCATTCTTCTACTCAAGATTTACAAAGACTATGTACGAGGAAGCCAAAGCAACAATGGCTGATATTGCAAAGACAGTTTCTTTTGCCTACGATACTGCATATCCCGGTGACTACTCATTGGTGAAGTCCGAGGAAGGAACACACGATTTTTATAAAGGCGACGTCGATATCACCAGTGACTATTCCATCGTTGATTCACTTGGTCATAACTTTGATGTTGATATATCCGTCCTTTTTATGGATATGCGAATCCACACAACTTTTAAAACGGATACGGGAGTTCGCCTCGCAGGGGTATACGCCAATGCAGACACCTCTGATTGTGTGCTTAATCTGCACGAAAATATTTTTTACAAAAATGTCAAAATAATCTCCGACGAATATCTTGTTTATTATGCTCCCTTGCAAAATTCCGACGGCTCCGTCATCGGAATTATCGAAATTGCAAAAAAGACATCCAGTTTGAAATCAGCTGTTATCAAATCAGTCTGGCCTGCACTGCTTCTTTCCGTAGTAGGCATTATTCTTGCAGCACTTATTTCTTTTAAATTCACAAAAGAATTCACCGATGCATTGAAGAAGATTCAACTTTTTCTTAACAGAATCGCATCAGGAAACCTTTCTTCCGAAATGGATACCGCTTGTTTAAGAAGACAGGACGAACTTGGAGAAATAGCAAAAAGCAGTACTGCCATGGCCAAAAGTATCCGTGCATCTGTGGAAACAGACCCGCTTACCGGTCTTAATAACAGGCGATATGTAAATTCTGCCATTGCGAGAATAACCGAGCGTTCAGAAACAACCGGACTCCCCTTCTCGGTAGCCATCACAGACATCGATTTCTTTAAAAAAGTCAACGATACCTACGGACATAATGCAGGCGACGAAGTTCTTAAGGCTGTTGCTTTAAAGCTTAAAAACGCCATGTCAGGTAACGGTTTTGCCGCAAGATGGGGTGGTGAAGAGTTTATTCTCATTTTTGACCGCACCGACATGAATGATTCTCTTCCCGTATTGGAACGACTTTTAGACTCTGTTAGGGAAATGACTGTGCACGCTGACGGCTACGAAATAAAAATAACCATGACAATCGGAATAACAGACGGTCATGGTCAAGATATTGAATCACTCGTTGAAGAAGCAGATGCCAAACTCTATTATGGCAAAGAGCACGGTAGAAATCAGATTGTATGCCAATTGCCGGATATTCTTCCATGAACCCAATTTAGGACGTAATCACCGCAGCAATTCCTAATACAAGTATTACTGTTAATACTACACCTATTGCAGTCATCCTCTGTCTTTTGGCTTCTTTTTGTGCATATTCGTTTATAAGTTTTTCTTTTTCAACAGGATCATCAGTATGAACTTCCATTTCATTGTATTTCCGTCTATTACCTTATCCCATTCGCGATTTCCACACGCTGAACAGATCTCTAACATTTTATAATCTCCTTCAATTTTCCAGCACTATTATTCCGTAGCCCAAACAAGATCCTAAATAGGTTTTCTTTCCTAACCTGAAGAAGAACGGCATAGAATCTGCAAAATAATAAACGCAACTGCCAAAGTACAGCATAAAACGCAGATTATTGAACCTAATATCGCTGTGAAAATTTTACTTTTAGATTTGTTTTTCATATTTTTCTTTTTTGTCATCCGTTACATATATCTTAATACCCAAATTTGTTCCCAACCTGCGATTTAAAGTTCATGCAGATTACATATTTCAAATGTTGCAACACAATCTGACGTATTGTCCTTTCTAAGCGGATTGTACCAGCAGGTATCAATACCTGCATTTATTCCTCCCTTTATGTCACTTGTAAGCGAATCACCTATAATGATTGCATTTTTCAAATCTTCTATTCCCACGGTGTTAAAAACATAATCAAAGTAACCGCTGTTAGGCTTCTCAACTCCAACATCCTCAGATATAAATATATAGTCGAATATATCTATGAGCCCTGAGTTTATAAGTTTCTTCTGCTGTGCAGCTTTTGTGCCGTTTGTAACCGCGATAAGAACAAATTTCCCTTTTAACCCTTTGAGAATATTGAACGCATCGTCGCAAAAAACAATAGTATCTCCGAGCGCAAGCTGATAATCAGCGTTGAAGTTTTCTGCAAGCCCGGTATCAATCCCGTATTTCTCAAAAAATTCCGCGAATCGCCCCACGAGGATTTGAGGCTTTGTCATCTCTTCGCGCTCCAAGGCTTCCCAGTACCTGACATTGATTGCAGAATAGTCACTAAGCATTTCGTCGCTGCACTCACCCAGACCGTATTTTTTAAAAAGCTCCCTTATCGCAGCCTTTTCGGCAGCAAGAAAATCAAGTACCGTACCGTCTATATCCCAAAGCAGATATTTATAATTATCAATAATAGTCCCCATTATTTTCTCCCATATCTTAGAATCAACGTGTCAAAAAACGCCAAAATACGCCGGTTTACGTCGTTGACTCATTTAGTCTATCGAATTACCATTATATGATATATCGCGTGATATTTTAAATATCACCATCTTTACGCTTCAATGACCTGTCAGTCTTAAATCCATCAGGATAGCGTTTCTTAAGTTTTTCAATATTTGCTTCCAAGACCTCAGAAAGTTTCAAATCAAGCGCAGTTGCCGCCTCGGCAAGATACCACGCTATGTCTCCAAGTTCTTTTGCCAGGTGTTCTTTATCAAGTTCATGCCCTTGTGCAAGCCACTTTTTCACAATATCGATTGCCTCACCCGACTCTCCGCAAAGTCCCATCACACTGTTAATAAGGACATCTTTACTGTCAAGCTCAGGATTAAGCGTGGTCATTGCAAGTTTCTGATATTCGTTTGCTTCCATCCAAAGTACCCCTTTCTTATAATTCCACATTTCATTTTGCAACAATATACTCAGTTGCATCACTTGCAGCAAGAATATCGAGCAATCTAAACACCGGTCCCGTAGGATGTGTTCTTTCACCTTCCCAAGCCTCAACCGTCTTTATAGAAACTCCCATATAGGATGCAAAAACACTTTGTGTCATTCCTGCATTTTTCCTTATGTTTCTTATCTCTTTGCCACTATATTCTTTGACCGGCAGAATCATATATGTATTAACTTTTGCTTTTCCCGTTCCTTTTTCATAAGCAATTGCCTCTTCAAGTCCTTGCTTCAAATCATCAAACAACGAGCTCATAGGTTCACCTCTTATTTCTTAACATTTCCTCTTTCAGCGCCTTGACCAATTTCTTTAAAGCGTGCTTCTCTTCATCTGTCAAGTTTTCCTGGTCTTTCTTTTCAAAAGCAGTAATGAGATATATTACTTCATATTCCGCAAAATCAGTGTAGCAAACTCGCACTCCACCGCTCTTACCTCTGTTACTTAGTGAAAATCTAACCTTTCGAATACCACCTGTTCCCTCCATTACGGGACCCGATTCCGGATCTTTCAATAGCATTATCTGAAGTTCATGAAGTTCATCCTCGCCAAGTCCTATCTCTTTCCATCTTTTTGAAAACAATGGTACTTCTATAAATGTTCTTGTCATTTAGTTTATCTTCTCTTCCGGTTCGAAACAATCTTACACCCTATAAAATAGGGGTGTCAATATCTTGATAGATTATCGACGCCTTAAGGCTTAAGGCTCTGTTAAATGAATTTTTTATTTCCGGTTAGTCTAAACTAATTTTTCTTAAACCGGAATTAAGTCTTGCACAAAGGTTTTTATCTGTTTCATGATTGTACTGGTTACCTGTCTGCCGGAAAGGATTTCCTCATGGCAAACAAAAAGAAATACAGCAGTCATCTCACGCTTACTGATAGGACTTATATCGAGCAAGAACTGGTCAGAGGTTCGTCATTTACGAACATCTCCAAGGTTCTTGGCAAAGATCCTACCACCATTTCCAAAGAGGTTAAGCTTCACTATGAAGTGAAATCAGCTTCCGCAGTTGCTAAAGAGTGTCGCAATTGCAGAAACTATCCCACCTGTTCCATTAAGCATCTTTGTGGAAGAAGAACCTGCAGTACTAAGTGCAAGCAGTGTTATCATGCCTTAAACACACATGACTGTCCTGATGTTGACCTAATCACATGCGATGTCCCATTTAAGCCGCCGTATGTGTGTAATGGCTGTGACAAGCGTTCTTTCTGCCACACTGAAAAGCATTTTTACTACGCTAAAAAGGCTCAGGCTGAATATGAAGCCACGCTTGTAAACTCAAGGGTTGGGATTAATCTGACTCCTGAAGAACTTTCAGAACTCGATAAGATGATTTCACCTCTTATCATTAAGGGACAACCTTTAAGCCACATCTTTGCAGTTCATACCGATGACATTCCGGTATGCAGAAGAACCTTATACAATTACCTCGACCAGCAGGTCTTTGAAGCGAGAAATCTGGACCTTCACCGCAGAGTACGTTACAAGAAAAGGAGGTCAAATAAGAACTCTCCCAAATCTGGAAACCGTGAACAAATCTACAGAAACAAGCGTACCTACAAGGATTTTGAAGTATACATGGAGCATCATCCCGATGCTTCCGTTGTGGAGTTAGATACTGTCAAAGGCACTCGCGAAGCAGGCAAATGCCTTATGACACTTCTTTTCAGGAGCTGCAACTTCATGATAATAATTCTGCTTCCAAGATGTACTCAGGAGGCCGTAATAAACGCCATAAACGGGCTTTACGAGGCAATAACACCCCGCCTGTTTAAGAAGTATTTCGAAGTGATACTTACTGATAACGGCTCTGAGTTTAAGAACCCCTGGGACATTGAAAAGGACCCAAGCGGCAGGCATCGCTGCTACGTATTCTATTGTGATCCGTATGCTTCAAATCAAAAAGGAAAACTTGAAAAGAATCATGAGTATATCCGCTATGTAATTCCAAAGGGAAAAAGCATGCAGAATTACACTCAGGCTGATATCAATAAGCTGGCAAGCCATATCAATTCAACCGCACGAGACGGCCTTAACGGAGCTACTCCTTTTGCACTTGCAAACATACTGATAGACAAAAGAATTCCGATCTTAACAGGACAATTTGAAGTCTCCCCAGACGACGTCATGTTAAAGCCGGAACTCTTAAAAAAATAAAAATATAAA
>JAZQOL010000016.1:0-29740 GCA_045627845.1 Lachnospiraceae bacterium
AGCCTTGACACACTTATTCCACCGGTTAAAATCAATAAAGCAATGTAAGGATAACAAAAATATGAATATATCAGATATATTGATTATCGTTGACAAATTGCTTCGACAAGTTGCAACCAAGTGTTTGTCTACAGTCTGAAAGCCTTGAGTTTTCAAGGCTTTCTTCTTACTACAATATTGCTTTTATTGTTTTACCAACATTTATAAAGTGATCCGCAATACGTTCGGAATTATTGGCAAGTTCCAGATATTGGGCTCCTATAAGCGGAGTGCATGTTCCCTCATTCAATCGTATGATATGATTCTGTCCCATTCTTTCTGTAATATCGTCAATCTTCTCTTCAATCTCTTCCGCCTTCATATATGCATCAAGATTAAGATTTGTATAGGCTTCCATAATCTGTGTATACAAATCGGAAATATATTCTCTCATATATCCAATCTCAGCTTTTGCAGAAACAGAAAAGCCTCCCTGATTGGCTTCTTTTAACGCCTCAGCTTCCTCGACAATATTCTCTGCATAATCTCCCACACGTTCCAAATCGCTTATCGAACGGATTGCGCTTGATATATATATGTGGTCTTTTTCGTTAAGAGCCATTTGCGAAAGTTTAACCAATATATTAACAAGGTTTTGATTTATATAATTAAGTTGACGCTCATTTGCTCTAAAACGCTCAATCTCTTTAAAGTCAAGATCGCTTATTATATCAAGGGATAAATTGTAGTTATCAATTGCTACCTCCGCCATTTTCACAATTTCCTTTTTGACCATTGCAACTGCAATAGGGGGTGTTTTGAGCATATGCTCATCGACATAGAAGAAGTGCGGATTCTCTTCTTCTTTTTTATTTTCTTCCTCTGAAGTATCCGGAACAATTCTCTTTACAATGGCAATAAGACCGTTTGTAAGCGGAAGCATAATTATTACTGTCACAAAATTGAAAACTGTATGGAACATAGCAAGCTGAGTCTGCAAAGCACCCGGGAATAAACTCTCAAAAATAGATCCAAAATTAACGTTTCCCGCAGTAGCTATGAACAAAATACCGCTTATAACCATGAATAAAACAACACCGCTGACATTAAACAGAAGATGTATGATAGATGTTCTTTTAGCATTACGTGAACTGGATAATCCTGCAATAAGAGCAACCATACATGATCCGATATTAGAACCCATCGTAAGATAAATACCCTGGTTAAGTGATATAAGCCCTGCTACAACCATTGTAATTGCAACCGAAGTCATTACGGAAGAACTCTGAACAATAGCAGTTAAAACTGCGCCAATGATTACCAGCAATATTGCATTATTAATTGATGCCAGAAAAAGCTTAACACTGTCGAGTTCAGCGAAACTGTTCATTGACTTACTCATCATTGAAAGTCCAACAAACAGCATTCCAAATCCGGTAAGAATTCCTCCCCAAAGTTTCCATCTGTCTTTCTTAGTAAACAAAGTTATAAAAGCGCCGACTCCCGCCATGGAAGAAAATATGACGGTAGTCGAAATAGAGTCAGCACCACCGAACATACCAAGGGCAACTATCTGACCCGTAATAGTGGTACCTATATTAGCTCCGTAAATAACAGTGGCTGCCTGAGCAAGAGACATAATCCCCGCGTTTACAAAACCTATTACCATGACCGTCGTAGCACCGGAACTTTGGATTGCTGCCGTTCCGATAGCACCGATTCCGACACCGATTATCTTGTTTTTGGCTGCCTTTGCAAAGAGTCCCTTTAATTTGCTGCTTCCCGCTGCCTCAAGGTTCTTACTCATCATGGAACAGGCCACAAGAAAGATACCGATTCCCGCAAGAAGGTTCATTATTGCTTTTGCTGCAATTGTCCCGTTCATATACACACCATTCTCTCTTTGCCGAGCAAAAAGGTTGTTCAAAAATTTTTAGTTACAATATTTTCTGATTTTTTCTTTGTTATCAAGTCTTAATGCAACTATCGTATTTAGTATCATGAATCTGATGACATCCTCAAGAATTTCTTCCTCGTAATCAGGCTTCATAGCCTCGGGATATTTGTGCACAAGAAAGTGCACTCTGTAAGTATCACCGTTTCTTGAAATAAATGCACTTACATATAACCCGTTCATGACAGCGGTAAGAACATCGTCGTCTTCCACCAAAACATCGATACTGTAGCCTTTCGAGGCAAAATGCACACCGTCTTCTTTCTTTTCAAAAGACTTATCAACTATTTCTCCAATTGAATAACCGGATTTATTCTTCGCAACAGACATAAGAAAACTGTCTTTATACTCATGGCTGTATACATATTCAAGCATATCATACGGTGTGTACATAATCCACCTCTTTCCTGCCAATGAAATCCACATCAGTTAATCCTTACTGTCCGTTTTCTGCCCGTGCCCGCAAAGTATAGCTTTTCTTTTGCGAAACAGGGACTCATATTGGTGGTGGCTTCTGATCCGGCAAAGCTAGATTTTCTAGATAACTTGCTCCGACTTCTTCGATTGGCGCGCTTCTTCAGAAACTCGTTACAGGAAGAAAAATAATATTTATTTTTGAGTCCTTTGAGGCGGTTTGACCATTTTCTTACATGCTGCGAACGAGACATCAAGCCTTGCCCGGGCATATGTTTGAGAAAAAGTTGTCTCTTAAACTTTTTCGAGTTTGCAGAGGGCAAGGCCAATCGAAGATGTCGAGCGCAACATTTAGAAAATGGCAAACCCAGCCGAGCCGGACGAGGAAAAATACTATTTTTCTTCCCGTAACTCAAACAGTCTGCAAAAGCGCGCTTAAAGCCGGAGCTAAAACATCAAGAAAATCTACACTTTGCCTCCAAAGAAGCCACCACCAATATGAGTCCCCGTTTCGCTGAAGGATAATTCGATATTGCGGACACGGGCAGAAGGAATCGGACAGTAACGTTTAATCGAGTTCTTTCTTGCCTGTATAAAGTTCGTAATATCTTCCCTTAAGCGCAAGAAGTTCCTCATGACTTCCTCTTTCTATAATCTCACCATGCTCAAGAACAATAATTGCATCGGCGTTTCTTACGGTAGAAAGTCTGTGCGCAATAACGATTGTGGTACGTGTCTTCATAAGACGATCCATACCATGCTCGATATGTCTCTCCGTTCTTGTATCAACGGAAGATGTAGCTTCGTCAAGGATAAGTATGGGGGCCTTCGAAATCGCTGCTCTTGCAATATTAAGAAGCTGACGCTGACCCTGGCTCAAGTTGGCTCCGTCACCCTCAAGAAGAGTATCATAACCGTTTTCGAGTCTCATAATGAAGGAATGAGCGCTTGCAAGCTTTGCTGCTTCTATTACTTCTTCATCGGTAGCGTCAAGACGACCGTAGCGAATGTTCTCTCGAACGGTTCCGCTGAAAAGATGCGTATCCTGAAGCACCATCGCAATGTTCTTACGAAGGAAATCCCTCTTCAAATCTCTTATGTCAATTCCGTCAACAGTAACGGCACCGTCGTTGATATCATAAAATCTTGTAATAAGATTTGTGATTGTCGTTTTTCCCGCTCCTGTAGAACCTACAAGTGCAATCTTCTGACCCGGCTTAGCATAGAAGGATACGTTCTTAAGAATCGTCTTCTCGGGAACATAGCCAAACGTAACGTTGCTTAAAGTAATTTCACCGGAAATGCTCTCAGGCTCTTTTGCATCTTCCTTATCGGGGGTCTCGGGAAGTGAATCCATTACATCAAACACACGCTCAGCTCCGGCAAGTGCCGAAAAGATTTCATTGACCTGCATTGAAAGCTCGTTAATGGGGCGTGAGAACTGACGTGAATAGTTTACAAATATTGTAAGTCCTCCTACGTCAAAACCGGAAGTTACGCAGAAAACGCCTCCGACAATAGCCGTAATGGTATATGATACCTGACTTAAACTTCCCATGACAGGCCACATGATTCCGCCGAAGAACTGTGCACTTAACTGCTTCTTTCTAAGATCGGCATTAAGATAATCAAACTCATCGTTTGCCGCTGCTTCGTGGTTAAATACCTTAACAACCTTCTGTCCCGAAACAGTTTCCTCAACGTAACCGTTGAGTGCGCCAAGTGCAGCCTGCTGCTGTTTATAGAACTTTCTCGACTGCTTGGCAACAAGTCCGGCTGCCTTGATGAAAAGAGGCGTCATAACTATTGTTATAAGTGTAAGCCAGACATTTGTATAAATCATCAGGCATACCGTTCCGATAAGTGTAACGACACCGGAAATGATGGAAATAAGTGAATTGCTTAACATATTACCGAGTGCATCAACGTCGTTTGTAAAACGGCTCATGATATCACCGGTTTCGTTGGTATCATAATATTTAAGAGGAAGTTTGCTTACCTTTGCAAAAAGATCGTTACGGATTCTCTCAAGTGCTCCCTGAGAAACACCTACCATGATTCGTCCCTGAAAATACTGTCCGATTATGCCTGCAAGGTAAATGACTCCCATAATTGCAAGACCCTTTGCAAGATACGCAACCGTTCCCGTTCCATTTGTAAGTGAATTGATTATCGGTCTTAAAATGTATGCTCCGGCAAGGCTGCTTACCGTATTAACCAAAACAAGCAACAAAGCGATTGCAATTTTCCCGGTATCCTTTTTAAGATAAGAAAAGATTCTTGCAATACTTGCCTTTGTATTTTTAGGCTTTCCTCCGGGCATTCCCGGTCTTCCGCCCCTCGGGCCACCGCCTCTTGGGCCACCTCCACGTGGACCTCCGGGGCCTTTGCCCATCATCTCACCTTCATGAGCTTTTATATATTCTTCGTTTTTCTTTTTATACTTGGCATCAAGGCGTGCAAATGTTTTCTCGTCCATTACGCATTTTCCTCCTTGTCCATCTGTGAATAATATATCTCTTTGTAAGTCTCACAGTTTTCCATAAGTTGGTCATGGGTACCGATACCCACTACCTTTCCGTCATCAAGAACAACAACCTTGTCTGCCTCAATAACAGAAGAAATTCGCTGTGCAATGATGATTTTTGTAGTCTCGGGGCAGTACGACTTAAGCTTTTCTCTGATACGAGCCTCTGTAGCCGTATCAACAGCGCTTGTTGAATCGTCAAGAATAAGGATCTTCGGTTTCTTGAGCATTGCACGTGCAATACAAAGTCTCTGCTTCTGACCTCCCGATACATTTACACCGCCCTGTCCAAGGTCTGTCTCATATCCTTCGGGGAAGTCGGTTACAAAAGCATGCGCTTCTGCCATATCAGCAACTAACTTGATTTCTTCTTCGGTAGCTTCTTCTGCACCCCATTTAAGATTTTCCATAATGGAGCCTGAGAAAAGAACATTCTTTTGAAGTACCATAGCTACAGACTCTCTCAGATTGTAAAGGGAGTAGTCTTTAACATCCATACCTGCAACAAGAATGCTTCCTTCATCGGGATCGTATAATCTCGGAATCATCGAAACAAGCGTCGTCTTTCCGGAACCTGTGGAACCGATAATTCCTACAGTCTCACCGGACGCAATTTTAAAGCTGACATTATCGAGAACGGGATTTTCTGAATTTTTGTAATATCTGAAGGAAACGTTCTTAAACTCAACATCTCCTGAGTCAACAACCTTTTCGGGGCATTTTGCCGATTCATCGGTAATGTCGGGTTCACAGTCGATAATCTCATTGATACGCTTTGCAGATGCTATTGCACGCGAGCTCTGAAGGACTATAAACGAAGACATTACGAGAGACATAAGTATCTGGGTAACATATGTAATAAACGCAGATAGTTCTCCTACTTCCATCTCTCCGTTAAGGATCTGATTACCGCCAAACCATACGACTGCAAGAGTAGTCGCATTCATGGCAATTCCTATGATAGGGCCTGTTGTAATCATAACTCTGAAAGCCCTTAGTGATGTTTCCTTTAGATCCGAATTGGTTTCTTCAAACTTCGCCTGCTCAAAATCACCGCGTACAAACGACTTGATTACGCGTACGTTCGTAACAGACTCACGTACCGTTGAGTTAAGCTTATCAATCTTTTCCTGTAAAGCTTTGAATCTTGGAAACGCAATCCTGATAACAGTGATAATGACAACAACCAAAACAGGAATAACAACAAAAATGACAAGAGCTAGGCGCGCATTCATCATGACTGCCATTATCAGCGCACCGATTAGCATTCCCGGTGCTCTAAGCATCATACGAAGCATTGTATTAACAAGGTTCTGAACCTGAGTAATATCGTTTGTGAGTCTTGTAACTATCGAGCCTGTACTGAATTTATCAATATTGGCAAAAGAAAATCTCTGAACGTTTGAGAATGCATCTTTTCTTAAATCGGCTGCAAAATTTATCGATGCCTTTGCACCAAAGTAGGCTCCGCCTACACCTCCTGCCGCCATACAGAAAACTACAACCAGCATTACGATGCCGACCTTAACAATATATGCACTTCCTGCATTACCTTTGATACCCACATCAATGATAAGCTGAAAAAGCTTCGGCAGAATTATTTCGCCTATAACTTCGATAATCATCATAATCGGTCCGATTATGAAGGCAGGAAGATACGGCTTAATATACTTCCAATATCTTTTCATTTCTCTATCCTCCGTTTAACCAGTAAAATATTATACCATGATGTTATAAAAAACTAATCATCAAATGCTCACATCTCCTTTAAAAGTGCTATTTCTTCAAGGTAAGGTGCAAAAGAAAGCTTTGGATTATCAGCATTCTTAATATACGGTGTTTCAAGACATTTGGGAACATTTATAATAGCCGGATGTCTTACTGCCTTTCTTAATGCCTCAAGTCCGATTGTCCCTTTGCCTATGTTGGCATGGCGATCCTTTGCAGCGCCGCGCTCATTCATGCTGTCATTAATATGTGCGCAGGCAATTCTTCCGGCACCGAGTTTAGTCTCTATCTCTTTTACGATACCGTCAAAATCATTGACCACGTCATAGCCTGCATCGTTCAGATGGCAGGTATCAACGCATACTCTTAGTCTTGAATTATCTTTCACTCCATCAAAAATGGCCTTAAATTCATCAATCGACCTTCCTACTTCCGAGCCCTTTCCGGCCATAGTCTCAAGCGCAATAAGACCACACTCAGTGTTTGCAATTACTTCATCAAGGCCCTCAATAATCTTTGCGATTCCCTTTTCTGCGGATTCTCCTACCGAAGATCCCGGATGAAGAACCAAAATATCGGTGCCCATGGCATGCGCTCTTTCCATCTCAAGCTTCAGCATTTCTTTTCCGAGTTCAAATATATTATCGTTCACACTGTTCGCAAGATTAATAATATAAGGCGCATGAACTATGAAAGAAGTAATTCCGTTAGCTTCCATCAGTGCTTTTGCCTCTTCTATACGAAGTTCCTCAAGTGGTCTTCTTTTGGAGTTCTGGGGCGCTCCCGTATAAACCATAAACGTATCGGCTTTATAAGACAGAGCCTCCTTTACAGACCCTAAAAACATTTCTTTTCCGGACATTCCGACATGCGAACCAAGTAACATATCCCGCCAACCTCTCTTTGTTGTGTGTTTACTATTATATGATTATAACAATAATATCACCAAACAGTTTTTTTATTTCTAAAACTATGATAAAATATGAAAATCTACACTGGGGAGTGTATTTATCCTTAAGGGATTATGTTTGAAGGTGGTTACATTCTATGAAAATAGCCGTTCTAATATGCAGTCTGGTCTTCGATGCCCAGAAGGCATTCATGAAAGGTATTGAACGTCGAGTCAGAGACTGGGGTGACGTGTGCTCTGTTTTTTGCTGTCACGTTAACATCGACGGTAACGATACCTATGTCAAAGGTGAATATTCAATATTCAATCTTCCTGATTTTAGGGCATTTGACGGAATTGTTTTTGTCCGTAATACCTTCCAGGATTATGAATCAAACAACCTGCTTGCAAAACGCATATTTGAATCGGGAGTTCCCTGCGTCTGTGTTGACGCCTACTCTCCCGAATTTGTGAATATATTAAGTGATGAAGCCGGACTTGTCGAAGAAGTCACCAAGCACCTTATCGAAGTGCACGACTGTCGTAAGTTCTTCTTTTTGGGCGGCCTTAAGACAAGTAACGATACCTTAAACCGCTATAAAGGCTTCAAAAAAGCCCTGGCCGATCATAACCTTGTTATTGACGACAGCCAGGAATACTACGGAAATTACGAATATTTAAGCGGCGTAAGTGCTGCCGACTATTTTCTTAATTTAGAGGGCGGTCTTGCAGACGCGGTTGTATGCTGTAATGACGAAATGGCCATAGGACTTATTAACGAATTCAAAAGAAGAGGAATCAAAGTTCCCAAAGATATCCGTGTCACGGGAATTGATTTTGACTCGGTTTCAAGAATATATTCGCCAAGACTTACTACCTGTAAACGTCAGCAGTATCAAAAGGCCGTTAACGCTATCAACGTTCTCCACGAATATTCGGAGCATACAAGGGGTGAAACCGTTACTCTTCCTATCCTTATGTTTCGTGGCGAATCATGCGGCTGTAAGCCTGATGATGATACAAAAATAGACATTTCCACAACAAACGCCCTTGCAGTTGACAGATATTCACAGTCCGAGCTTACCCAGACTGTCAAAAGGATGACCGCCGACCTTATGAGCAAGCGTGAATACAATGATTTGCTTGATTCATTAAGGGACTACGGCTGTAAGCTTAATGCAGACGAACTGTATCTTTGCATGAATGTCCGTCCGGATTATCTTATAGACTACTCCGATTATACGAAAGCATTATCAATTATAGACAGAGACAATCAGGAGGATTACTCCGACGAAATGATTTCCGTTGTATCTGTTATAGGTGGTAAAGTTCCCGAGGGTTTGTATGAAAAAGAACACTTTCAGCGATTCGAACTCTTCCCTCCCGTCGCAAAAGGCGGAAAGCCCGGCGGAACTTATTACTTCATTCCGATTCACTATATGAATCGAAATTTCGGCTATGCAATACTCGGAACTTCCGGGGATCTTGTACGAAATGACTTTTTCCCAAGCTGGTGCACACTTGCCAGCAACGCCCTTGAAAATTCAAGAAAACGTAACGTTATGGAACAAATGATTGCTGCCTTGGACCGTATGTGGATTTATGATACGCTTACGGGCATATATAACCGTGCAGGTTTCTTTAAGCTTTCCGAGTCTATCGTCTCATCCGCCATTGCCGAGCAGACACCTATCTGCGTTATCTTTATGGATGTTGACGGATTAAAAGACGTCAATGACCGCTTCGGCCATGACGAGGGTGACGCGCTCATAAAAAGCGTCGCAAATGCACTGAAGGATTCCAAACGTCACGGCGAAATCATAATGCGCTACGGCGGAGATGAATTTGTTCTTTTGGCAGCCGGGTATTCTGAGTCAGATGCTATTGAGTGCATTTCCAGAATAGAAGACTCCATGAAGGCAAGCACTGCAAAAATTGACAAAGATTATGCCGTTGAGGCTTCTATCGGATATTGTATTACAACGATTGGCAGCAGCGAAGAGTTAAACGAGCTCATCGAGGAAGCTGACAGAAAAATGTATATAGAAAAATACCGTAGAAAATCATCTCGCAATAAACCTGTAAGATGATTTAAATAAAGAGAAGTCAGATCAAGGAAAAGGAAGGGATTGAATCAATTCAATCCCTTCCTTTTTCTTATCTTTTAATACCATTCTTCCCAGAATTTCTCAATTTCCGTTGCTGCATCAAAAATCCTGACCGGTATATAATTATCCCATTCTTTTGGAAACATTCTTATATAAGAACGTTGTAGAAAGCGTTCATCAAGTAGCACAACTATACCTATATCAGTCTCCGTCCTAATAACGCGTCCCGCTGCCTGAAGGACTTTATTCATCCCCGGGAATCTGTACGCATAATCAAACCCATCCACTTCTTCGGAATCGAAGGTTTCTTTCATTATTTCACGCTCAAGGCAAACCTGCGGAAGCCCGGTTCCGACAACTATTACTCCGATAAGGCTCTCATGCGCAAGGTCAATTCCTTCGGAAAATATTCCTCCCATAACGCAAAACCCTATAAGCGAACGTAATTCTTCTTCATCATCCTCCGTTTCTATAGGTGCATCGATAAATCCAAAAAGTTCATCACTGTTTGCACCGGTTTCAAAGCGCTTTAGAAAATCATCCCTGTCCGCTTCCTTCATAGACATTGTCTGCATTAGAATTTCGGTATTCATCTCCTCGCAATATTCAAAGTCATAAGCATTGGCAACCGATTCAAGAAATTTATAAGAAGGAAAGAACACCATATAATTTCCGGGTCTTGAGTTAACCACATCATGAATGTAACGGGCAATCTTTGTGTATTCATCTTCAGATCTTCTTGTATATTTGCTTGTGACATCCTTAGCGATAAAGAGTCCTCTCTTTGACGGATCAAACACCGACTGAGCATATACCTCATAATCATCGCTCTCTCCCGCAAGAAGGTTCTTATAGTACTGAATCGGAAGAAGCGTCGCAGAAAACAGAACCGTCGACCGCGCCATCTGCATGCATTCGGCAAGATTCTTCCTTGGGTTAACACAAAAAAGTTTTAAAAAGAAATCGCCATGAGGATTATACGCACAATATATACAGTAATTCTCATCGCAAAGCTCATACATTTTCAAAAAATGTGAAGCCTCAAAATAAAACTCAAGTATGGCATCTTTGACCTCTTTTGATATTTTCTTTTCCTCGGAAGTCTTTCTGTCTGCCTTTAATATTTTATCTATTTCTGAGTAAGTACGCATAAGCGCCGTTGTGAAATCATCTATAAAAGGATTGATAAGATAATTATCGCACTGATGCTTAAGTGCCAGTAGTGCCTTGTTGCACTTCTCCAGTTTTTTTGATACCGAGGGGATTTCCTCCTCTGTAAGTCTCCTAAGTGCCATTATATTTTCTTTAATAATCTCTGCGGAGTACATTTCTCTCGCTCTGTCCACAAGATTATGCGCCTCATCAACCAAAAAAAGATAATTGCCGGCCTTTGCCTCATCAAGAAAATATCTTTGAAGCCTCGCCCTTGGGTCAAAAGCATAGTTATAGTCACAAATGATAACATCCGAAAACAGGCTGGCATCAAGGCTCATCTCAAACGGGCAGACCTGATGCTTTTTTGCGTATTCGATGATTTTTTCTGCGGTAATTGCCTCCTCAGCCATGACAAGCTCATATATACAGTCGTTTACCCTGTCAAAATGACCTTTTGCATACGGACAGGCATCCGGATTACATTCATGGTCCCCCGTAAAGCATATTTTTTCTTTGGCCGTAAGGGTTATATTACGGATTTTAAGCCCGTCTTTTCTCATTACTTCAACCGTATCCTGCGCGACCGTCCTGGTAATTGTCTTTGCAGTAAGGTAAAACAGTTTCTCCCCAAGACTTTGCCCCATAGCCTGAATGGAAGGATACATGGTTGCGATTGTCTTTCCGACTCCGGTTGGCGCTTCAAGGAAAAGTTTACGTTTTCTGTGAATTGTGTAGTAAACCTGCTTAACAAGTTCTTCCTGTCCGTCCCTGTATTCAAACGGAAAAGGAAGGCCTGAGATTGAATTGTTTCGTACCTCTTTCCAGTCGTATTCAAGCCTTGCCCATTTAACATACTCGTGGCAAACGTTCGAAGTAAATTCAAGCAATTCCTCTGTAAAAAAGGTGTAATTGAAATATTTGATTTCTTCGGTATCTATATTAACGTATGTAAGTCTGACTTTAACGTTTGGAAGGTCTTTTGACACAGCTATCATATATGCGTAGAACTTTGCCTGCGCAAGATGAAGGGGCTTGGCGTCCTTATAGCGCATTACATCGGCGTAAGTTGTCTTTATCTCATCGACGGTAACTCCCGATTCGTTCTCAATTACGCCGTCAGCCCTTCCCTCGATTGCAATCTCGACATCTTCTTCAACATAAGAATAGCCCAAAGAAACTTCGGGCTTATAATCTGAACCTGCACGTTGCTGAAGCTTGCGATGAAGGCGCGCGCCCTCCTGCATAGCGTCATCGGCTCCTGTTCCTATTCTGTTGTCTATATCTCCGCAACGAAGTATAAACTCAACAAGATTGCGGACACTGATTCGTGTCATAATCATAAAAAAACTCCTGAACTACCTACATTCTATCGAAGGTATGTTCGGGAGTCAACCATATGTTTGAATGTGCAACTAACACGCTACAGCATTCTTCCTAAGGTACTGTTCAAATTCGGGATTATATCCATCATACGTAACAGTGAGCGGGCTCGATAAATCAAGTGCATATACACCGATCATAGATTTAGCATCTACCATATAACGGTTATAGCTTGCAACATCAATATCAAAGTCGCACTTTGACGCAACATTAACGAATTCGCGTACCATTGAGGGGGTTAAATGAATCTTTGCCTGCATAACAGCCTCCTGTTCATCCGAAAGTTCCCCTGTTTGTACAAATACTACTACACTTCCCTCTTTATGCCATTATACTCGTACAGCCCTCACAGTAAATATACAAACTGAACAAAAATGTTGCGTACTAAGTCAATTAAGAAGTGCAAGTAAGCAACAACTGTTGTTATTATCCTTTAATATATGTATGCTATACTTCCTTGATGTGGTACGATTGTAATAAAAAACGGAGTGACACCATGTACAATTATATTTTATTGGATCTTGACGGAACAATTTCAGACCCCAAAGTGGGCATATGTACAAGCGTACAGCAGGCATTAAAGCGTTTTGGCATTGATGAACCCGATATCAATACGCTGACCCCCTTTATAGGTCCTCCTTTAAGAGATTCCTTCCGCGATTTTTATAACATTCAGCCCGAAGATATGGAACGAATCATATCCTATTACAGAGAACGTTTTTCTACTGTCGGACTTTTTGAAAACGATTTATACCCCGGCATGGAAGATTTATTAAAATCATTGAAAGCCGACGGACGCAAACTTGCACTTGCATCGAGCAAACCCCGTGTATTTGTCGAAAAGATTTTAAAGCATTTCGGTGTAGACGGTTACTTTGATGTAATAATGGGTTCGGAGCTCGATGGAACCAGAGAAAATAAAGGAGAGATTATTGACGAATGCTTACGTCTTCTTTTCCCCGATTCAGTTCCCGACAAATCCGAATGTGTTATGGTCGGAGACCGTAAATTCGATATAGAAGCTGCCATAAAGGCAGGGCTTCCCAATATCGGAGTTTCTTACGGATACGGTTCAAAGGAAGAGCTTGAGACAGCCGGAGCCGAAGTAATAGCGGACTCTGTTGAAGCGTTAAAAGCTATTTTATTCAGATAATATTGCCATATTCTTGTGGCATTCACTTTTGGGAGGATGCATGGACGTTGCCCATGATAAGCTGACAAAAGAAAGTGTCCGGTTTTGTTTTGACAGATACAAAACCGATATGGACCGAATAAAGAAGTATGAAGAGCTCGTGTATCGAAAGGATGATTACGATACATGGCTTAATAATTATACTCTTCGTTCGGAAGCAATACGTACAGCCTATCGTAACAATATTGAGTCCGACAGTCTCTTTTCTCCTTTCTTTTTAGGAAAAGAGGAATTTCCCGAAGAGATTGCGGATGCGCTTTTCGAAGACTATCTTGATTTGGATGCAGCTCTGTACGATGACCCTTTTTATGCAATGAATTTCTGTGAAGGGCTAATCGATCATTATACAAAGAAGAACAATATAAACCATCTGATGCTTCTTTACAACCTCTACGGTTGGGAAGCTTCTGCCGCCTACCGCATCGGTAGCAGGGAATGTGCCGAAAAAGCTTTTGATGCATATAAAAAAATAATATCGCATCGCGATGAATACGCATATTTTACGGATTTTAAAGTCAGAAGAACAATATTTGTTGCATATATCAATATAATCTGTGTGATGCCTGATTTCGGTGTTATTACCGTCGACGAGGCATTCCAATATCTTGACGAAGCAATTTCTTTTTACAACTCAGCAACTGTTCAGCGAATAGACGAGGCAAACGAAGGCATTAAAGGACTTATAAGTCACATGCGCGAACGCATTCTTTCATACGAGGAATATATAAGCGATGCAAGTCCCGAAACAAGGCAGAAATTCTGCACTCTTGCCCGCGAAGTCTATACCGAGCAGTGCGAAAAACTGCACGGGGAATTTGAAATAATCGTTGAGCCCCTTGTTGCAAACTACAGGGCACTTTACCTCGAAGGTCGCTGCTCCTATCAGGAAGCGATTGAATATCTTCTTGCTTATTACAGAATTCGATGTCAGAAGCCTGTCTCATACAGAACCGGTGGCGATTACGATATTGATGAAGAATATTATTTCCAGACACGACTTCCTCAGACACTTATAAAGAACTGGCTGAAAGATCCTCACGTCCTTGAACCCGTTCGAAAGCACGAAACACGATATCTCATCGATCACGTGAATCGCTATTTCAAAAGCATAAGTCGTACGTCTCACACATCGTTTTTAAACAGCGAGCTCACAAACTGGTGCTTTACGATTCTCAATCTTCTTGAATCTTTTGAGGAAAAAGAAAATACCATTTTCAACATTGTTTTGAACCGTCAGATTCAGACTTTTTTCCACTCTTACATGGTAGCCAACCTTGCTCAGATGATTTCAGAATCCGTACTGAGAAATAAGCCCGATTTATTCATGAACGCCTTCTGTGTCGATTCAAGTTCATTAACCGAAGAAAAGAAAGCCGAAATATTTACCTTTATAAAACGGGCATCTCTTTATCATGACATAGGAAAAACACGAATAACAAATGTCATTAATATGCAGCATCGTAAGTTAACGGATATGGAATTTGCTCTTATAAAAAAACATCCTGCCATTGGGGCGGATTCTGTTGATGAAGATTTTGATGCTTATTATAACATAATACTCGGTCATCATAAGCACTATGACGGACATGGCGGATATCCCGACAAATACTCTACTGCCGGAACCAGGGACAAGTTCCTGATTGATGTGATTGCCATCTGTGATACTCTTGACGCTGCAACCGATTACTTTGGCCGAAATTACACCGTGAAGAAAACATTCAAAGATGTTCTTTCGGAGCTTAAGGCAGAGTCAGGCCGTCGCTATTGTCCCGATATTGTCGATCTTATAGAAAATGACAAAGAGCTCTATAATAAAATCGACGCTCTTCTTTCCGGTGGACGCGAAAAAGAATATTACAGGCTTGTAATCGAGCACCTGTAACCTCGTACCGCCATACAAGATACATTTAAAACGAATAAAAGGCTCCCGATTTTCGGGAGCCTTTTTTGTTTAAGTCATAATCTTTGATTATAAAAGCGGAACGTTCTTTGCCTCAAGAAGTTCAACAGCCTCCTTAGGCCATAACGAGCACTGAACCTCTCCTATATGCGCCTTCCTTAAGAAAAACATACAGATTCTCGACTGACCGATTCCTCCGCCGATAGTGAAGGGAAGTTCATCATTAAGAATTGCCTTTTGGAAAGGAAGTTCTGCACGCTCGGGGCAACCGGCCTTATCAAGCTGGCTCTTAAGAGAATCGGCATCAACTCTTATACCCATTGACGAAAGTTCCAAAGCAATGTCAAGAACAGGGTAATATACAAGAATATCAGCGTTAAGTGCCCAATCATCGTAGTCGGGAGCACGACCGTCGTGTCTCTCGCCGTTTTCGAGCACATCACCAATCTGCATAATGCAGACAGCACCTTTTGCCTTTGTAATATAATATTCACGTTCCTTTGCCGAATACTCGGGGAACATATCAAGAAGTTCCTGGGACGTAATAAAGAAAATATCCTTCGGAAGAATCTCTTCAATATAATCATACTGAATTGAAAGGTACTTCTCTGTCTTTCTTAAAACAGTATATACTTCTCTTACAACTTCTTTAAGAGTGTCGATGTTTCTCTGCTCTTTATAAATAATCTTTTCCCAGTCCCACTGGTCAACGTAAATCGAGTGAACGTTGTCCGTTTCCTCGTCACGTCTTATAGCACTCATGTCCGTATAAAGACCTTCACCATGCTTGAATCCGTACTTCTTAAGAGCATATCTTTTCCACTTAGCAAGAGAGTGAACTATCTCTGCCGTGTATTCATTCTGTTCCTTAATGCCAAATGTAACCGGTCTTTCCACGCCATTAAGGTTGTCGTTAAGGCCCTGAGCCGGATCCACGAAAAGCGGAGCCGAAACTCTTAAAAGGTTAAGTCTTTCAGTAAGAAGTGACTGAAAAGCATCCTTTACCGTCTTAATGGCAATCTGTGTATCGTGGAGGTTTAATGCCGGCTTGTAGCCATCGGGAATCATTGTTTTTCCCATCTTGTTATCCTCCATAAAGTGTATAGCTATTCAAATTCATAAGTTTCATACGCCCGTACGAATCTGAACATTTACAAATATTTTAAATACAAATCCAATCAATTTGCAACAATTTACTGTATAGAATAAATGCTATTTTTCAAGATACTTCATAAGTTCATCGTATCTTGCCTCAGCCTGTGAATATCCTGCCTCATAATATCTCATAAGCGCATCCGGATTGCTTTCATTGTTCTGAAGAGTAATCCCTTCAGGTCTGAAAATAAAGGCTTTACCCTGACGTTCCATTTCGTTGAGGTTCTCAATGCTTTCGTTGTAACGCTTAGGGCGTTCGTCAATAGCTCTTAAAAGCCCGGGGAACTTTCGATAAATCCACTTGACCATACGTGAATTGTATACGTCACCGTGATCGCTTTTACGGTAAGAAGCTTCTCTTGTAAAGACAACGATTATCTTATCCCAGCCTTCTTTAAGCGCCTTCGAGAGCGGTATCGCATCAGCCATACCTCCGTCCATCATCGGCACCCCGTCTATATAGCCCATCTTAGCAAGTAGCGGAAGCGAATTTGCAACACGGCAAATATCCAAAAACTCATCAAGGTTTTCAAACTTTTCAAAATATCTTGCCTCGCCTGTAACACAGTCAATCGCACTGGTGATAAAACGCTTTCCCGACGCCTTGAATGCTTCAAAGTCAAACGGGCACAGAACTCTCGGAATCTTATTAAAAAGAAGATCCATATTAAAGAAGTCTCCCGTCTTCATAAAGACTCCGGGTCCGAGAAGTTTATTGTTCTCAACCGGCTTAATAACAGAATCAACAATTCTGCCTTTCTGCCCGGAAACATAGTTCATTCCGGCGTAAGCTCCGGCGCTTACTGCAAGCACATTTGGTATCTGTATGTTCTTTTCAAGGAAAAAATCCATTATTCCGGCAGTGAAAATGCCACGCATTGCTCCACCTTCAAGAATAATCCCCGTATTCTCGTTCATCGGCTACCCCTTATGCTTTCTAAACACAAAACTAACTATTACTTTATCACAAAAACGGAATTAAGTCCAAACGAATATAGTAAAAGCTCATCTGTCTCAAGGCCTGTCAATGTTCTTAATGCCTCTGCATAATACTCCAGTTGCTTCCTGTATCGCTTTACCAGTTCCTCACCCGTTTCAACCCGGTCGGTCTTATAGTCAAGTACTGTTACCCTGCCCTCGTGAATATAGTAGACATCGATAACTCCCTGCACAAGAACCGTTTCGAAATCGGGAAAAGTCTCATCTATCGTGTCAGCCTTAACCCCGATTACAAAAGGCTGCTCCTTATACAAATTACCGGCTTTGTCAGCTTCCATCATTTGTCTTGCGGTTTCACTGTTTAGAAAAGCAACGATCTTGCTCTTAAATACCTTTTCGGCATCTTCCTTAGGAATTCGTCCGTTTAAAATCAGCTTTTCTATCTGTCTGTCATATTCTTTTGCAATATCCTCACAATCAGGAAACGCCTTAAAATCAAGCAGTTCCAAAAGATTATGGTATGCCGTACCTCTGTCGGTTCCTTTGACTTCATTTTCCCCTCCTGCAAAAGAAGGTACATATTCTATCTTCTCATTTTCCTTGAAGGGATGTGCTGCCTCACCATCCTCTTTCTCTATTGCTGCCATCTTGAGGTCTGAAACGGTTGTTTTCGTGTATAAACTCCTCAAACGTTCATAAGGGTATTCAAAAGAAAATCTTTCCCTTATGGATTCAACGAGATTTGTATCCGCATTATCAGACTCTTTTTCAAATCGACTTCTCATTTCCGCTCTGCTTATTTCATCTGCTGCCTCAAAAACAGCATTGTCCCTTAAGTTACAGGCGTTAATCGCAAACACATCTTCTTTGCCGTCGCAGACCGCCCGACTTAGCATTGACATATATGATGTGTTCGTAAACGAAGGTCCGCTCATAATCCATTCTTCGGGATTGTCACAGCAACCTGTCATAATCAGTTTTTCTTTTGCTCTTGTCATTGCTACATAAAGAATTCTGACTTCTTCACTTATATTTTCTCTTCGCGATTTCCTGATAATAAGCTTTTTCTTCAATGTGCTTCTTTTGACTCTCTTCACAGGATCAATGAAGGATGCTCCTATTCCCGACTCCATGTCGGTAACAAAAGCTGCTTTTAAATCCGTGTCGCTGAAGGATTCATCAATTCCCGCCACAAACACAATCGGAAATTCCAGACCCTTACTCTTATGAATACTCATAATCTTTACAACATCGGCATTCTCATCAAAAGTATTTGCCTCACCTTCACCATCGTCGCTGCTCTTTATAAGCTCAACATAACGGATAAAATGAAACAAACCGTAAAAGCTTGTTTTTGCATATTCACAGGCCTTCATCACAAGAAGGTTAACATTTGCAAGTCGCTGATTTCCGTCGGGAAGTGCCGATACGGCATCCTTATAACCGCTTTCTTCAAACAACGTCGATATCAATTCATGAATTGGAAGAAACGTTGCCAATTTTCGATATTTCCCAAGCATTTCAAGAAAAGCCGAAACCTTTTTGTCATCAGGGTAATTATCATGATACGACTTTACCCTCCCATACAAAAACCTGTCAGCGCTCGACGACAATGCACGTATACGTGCGCATTCTTCATCCGTAAATTTTCCAAAAAAAGATGTCATCGAAGCGTACATCGCAACATCATCAAGCGGATTATTCAATATTTTAAGAAAGCTTATTACATCGCTTATCTCTGTTGCATCAAAGAAACTGCCTGTTCCCTCAAGATGATACGGAATGTTGTATTCGTTAAAAATATCCTTTACCGCATCCTTCCATTTACTCGGGGACCTGAATAGTATTGCAATATCTCCAAAAGAAGCTTTTCGCATGCTTTTATCTTTATTGCATACCTTCATTTCTCTCTTTAATTCAAGAATACGTTTTGCAATTTCGTGAATCTGAGCTTCCCTTGAGTCAGAGCTTTTTTCTTTGCTTTGCACAAGCATGATTTCGGTTTGATTGTCCGACGTATCCTCAGGGAAATCTCCACCAAAATATAATCTTGCGTCCTCGTCATAGTCAACGCCTCCGCATTCTCTGCCCATAACGGTATCAAAAACGGCATTAACCCCGTCTATTACGCTTTTTCTGCTTCTATAGTTCTTTTTAAGCGTTATCAGGCGATTTTCAGATGCTTCATTCTTTTCATAACCGTCCATTTTCCCCATGAAAATATCAGGTCTTGCAAGTCTGAACCTGTAGATGCTTTGCTTAACGTCACCTACCATGAAGCGGTTTCTTTTGCCGTCTCCGAATTCCCTTGAAACACTTTGAATAATGAGCTCCTGGACAAGGTTTGAGTCCTGGTACTCGTCAACCATAACTTCCTCAAAGAAATCCCTGTAACCTTTCGCAACATCGGTTATCTCGTATAGGCCGTCTTCGTGAAATTCTTTTATAAGGATCTGCACCGTAAGATGTTCCATGTCCGAAAAGTCAATAAGCCCACGTTCACGTTTTTCCTTTTCAAAAGAATCCGAAAAATCCTCCACAAGATCTATAAGTGTGTTGATAACTCTTCCCGAAGCTCTTAAATCCTCTATACTTCCTTCCAAAGGCTGATAGAAGTAGTTTTCTTTTATTTCCGATAATATTTTTTTATATCTGTCTCTGATTTTATCTTTGACAATAGCCTTAATATTTTCATCACATTCACATTTGCCCGACAATGTCTTGAATTTATAATTGCAAATTCTTTCCGAAAGTTCTTCAAGACTTCCGTTCTTTGCAAGCTCCATCATAGAAGTGATGTCTTCAAAATCATTGTCGATAGCAGTCTCATATGTATAAGGACCGGCCGGCATCAGGCAATATCTTCTTGCTGTCTCAATAAGCGAAAGCATCTCTTCAAAATCGTTTATAATCGCTTCTTTAATCTCAATTCCCATCTCTGTTTTTTCAAAGGGTATATCCGAAGCAAGTTCATAATCGCTTCGTCTCTTTTCAAGCCAGAGTCTTGGATACGGATAACTCATGGAATATGAAAAAATCTTTAACACGGCATTTTCAAGTGAGTCATCATTGTCCTTTTTGGAATAGCAATCGACAACATGATAAAATTCCGGATTACCGGATGCATAGGCTCTCTTTATAACATTCTTTAAAACTTCTTCCTTAAGAAGCTTCATCTCGGTTTCCGACGCAACTCTGAACGCCGGATCAAGACCTATCTTCGAAAAATGATTTCGCACGACATAAAGGCAAAAACTGTCGATGGTAGTAATGAGCGAGCCGTGAATGAGGGTAACCTGCTTCTGAAGATGACTGTTTGAAGGATTTTTCAAAAGTCTGTCCTCTAAAGAATTTCGGATTCGCTCCTTCATTTCTTTTGCAGCTGCATTTGTAAATGTCACGACAAGAACACGGTCTATATTGATTGGATTTCTATCGTCACAAACAAGGCCTACTATCCTCTCGGTAAGTACGCTTGTTTTTCCCGAACCCGCAGCCGCGGACACAAGAACGTTCTGATTCCTGGAATTTACTATACTTAACTGGTCCTCAGAAAGTGTAAACGGCATCGGTATCACCTCCCAACACAATCTTTCTTGCAGCCTCTTTTTCTATCTCTTTTCCGTTTCTTTTTGCATATCCCGGAATCTTTCCGTCGAATCTGCAAATAGACTTGTAATCACAATACATACATGCATCATGCTTATCTGATTTAAAAGGAGATATCTTCTTGTTTCCTTCAAATATACCGATCCCGATATTTTTCACCATGCCTTCGACATACTTTAGCATTCCTTCCATCTCTTCATTCGAAAGAAGATGCTTTGCACATTGAGCAGACGGTTCACCGTCTTTTTTAAATGAGATTGGCAAAACCTCGGAATCTCCCATAACATTCTCATCAAGAAAAGAAAGGTTTTCGGCACTGCTTTCAAAAACACCTTTTACCTTTAACGCCTTTTTAATTAGCAGTTCACGTGCTTCATCCGGCATATCGGAAGTTGCTTCCACAAAAGGATTGTCCAAAGTGTAATACAGCATCGCCGACGGAATAATCTGCTTTTCAGGATGCTTAACACGCTCACTATATACTGCCTCTGCCATATAAAGAGCAAGCTGCTGTTCAATCCCGTGGTAAATATTGGTAATGTCTATATCTTTTTGTCCCGACTTATAATCGAGTATTTTTACATATATTTTCCCGTCATTCTCGCAAAGATCGATTCTGTCAATCTTTCCGTTTAAATGCATCTTATCTCCCGACTCAAGATCAAGCGTGCGTTCAAAAGAATATTCGTGCTTAAGCGGCGCAAATTTTCCCTTTAAAACATGAAACTGTAAGGTTTCAACTGTTTTAAGCATAATTGCGGTAATCTTTGAAATCGTATATGCCGACTGTTCATCTTCTTTCAGCATACCCTGCTCATAATCCTCGCAAAACGATTCCACGGCTTCTCTTACAAGTCTCTCGCCCTGCTCCTTTGAAAAAGTCGCCCACGTAAGACCGTTTCTTTCAAGCATAGTCGAAAAATTGTCCAGTACACCGTGATATATTGTTCCAAGATCCCTTGCCTCAAAAGCATACTCTGCATTTTCCGACAGTTTAATGCCGTATTTCAAAAAGTGCGCATAAGCGCAGCCGGCATACAGTTCCATCCTGCTTATACTTGAATTGATGATATTTCCGTACAGCATACGTACTATTTCTTTTGAAAGCGGAGTCGCAAAGTATTCTTTGAAAGCGCTGTCTATAATAATCTCCCTGTCGGAGAAATTATCATTTTTGTACAGGCAGTCAAGTGCAGCAAGCAGTTTCACGCTTTCTGAATCTATCGTTCCTTCGACATATTTTCGAAGAAGAAAAGCGTAATGATGAGAACAGTCCTTCATGGAAATGAAATCGGCTACCGACACCTCTTCGTTCATATTACAAACGGACAACTTCTCAAACATATCTGTCATGATTTTTATAAGATAAGAAGGCTTCATTGCCTTTCCGTCTGAATCGGTCTGCGCGTAACTTAAGCAGAGTCTGTGAGTAGGCTTGCATAAAAGCATATAAAGATAAAGTCTTTGAGTGAACATTTCCTCTCTGGGAGTAGGCGCAAGATCGTAACCGAAAGAAGACATCATCTCACGTTCCATTCCGTTTAATATTCCGCCCTTGTCGTTGGACTTTGGTATATTGCCATCATTAACACCGGCAAAGAAGAGCGCTTTAATCTCGCTCATTCGTGTTCTTTCGATATCACCTACAACAATCCTGTCAATGTTCTTTGGAATAATGCCAACCTCAAGTTCGGCGATTCCTGCTTCAAATATCCGATAAAACTCTTCAAGCGACATTTCTTCATCGCCAATAAGTGAGTCAATCGTATCAAGCAGTTCCATAACGTTTTTATATATCTGACCATATTCTACAGCCTTGGAGAGATTATTATTTTCGTTAAACAGTTTTTCATATTGTTCAAGTTTTTCATATGAATTGTTGTTAACAATAAGAGTATAGAGATTTCTTACATAATCCCCTGCTGTTTTCGATTCCTCTTCAAGCACGGAAAAAGATTCCTTCAGTCTTTGCCTTACGGATTCGTGCAAAGAAATCTCGTTTTCGGCAAGGGATTTATCTTTAAGTCCTCTCTCTCTTTTTGAAAAAGGCTTAGAATATGCGGACTTTCCACGTATGTTGAGGCTTGTAACATATCTTTCAAAACGGTCCGTTTCTTCCTCATCAAAATCCGTAAATCCTGATCGTAGGTAGTGAAATACAGAATCGTAGGAATAGTCCTTAATGATTACCTGAAGGGCGCTCTTTATGTACTCGATGAAGGGATTTAATACAATTGCACTCGTTCTGTCTATGAACACAGGCATACCAAGTTCCCTCATTCTGCTTTCGAATAAAACACCGTATTTTTCAAGGTTTCCCGTTACTACGGCAATATCCCGATAGGCATACTCCCCCGAACGAACAAGATCATATATTTTAAGGCAGATTTTTGACACTTCACTCTCTAAATCCTTGCATGAAAAGATTTCGATATTTGAAATATCATCCGTATATTTGTTAACAGGATATCTGAACAGATTTTTCTCAATATGAGCAAAGGCTTTATTGTTCTTAAAACGGGCATTCTCCGAAGAATCAATAAGCTCATCGTTGTCAACTGCGATTTCCAAATCCTTTGCTTTTGTTTTTAACCTTGTCGCGCCCTTTCTGCTTAAATAAAACAGTTTCTCTTCTCCCCCGATTTCGCAAGGGCTCTCCGGAGCAGAAAGATTAAATGTGATAATTACTTTTTTTGCAAGCTCAGAAAGACGCAGCACAACCTTTTCCTGAATAGGAGTAAAACCTGTGAATCCGTCAAAAACCACAGTCGAACCGGTTATAAAATCGGCTGCTGCCAATTTATCGCATAGCATATCCAGCGTTTCTTCGCTTGTAATAAACTTTCCTTTATTGTAATCATTAAAAGCCTCATAGATTACGGCAAGGTCGTTAAGTTTTGACTTAAGCAAAGGATTTCCGACACTGTTACAAAGTTTTTGTACGTCCTTCACGCTAAGCCCATATTGCATAAATTCTGAAATAGAGGATTTAATCTCATGAATGTAGCCCTGTTTGTTAAGATATCTGCCCATAAAAGGCATCTTATCAGCAACCTTTGATGCTACTTTTCTAAGAACAAGACTTTTACCCGTATCATCAAGCACAGGAACAGAGTTCTTCCCGGCAACGGAAAAAACTCTGTAACAAAGTCTGTTAAAACTTAAGACATCTATATTAAGAATACCCTTGTTAGGGTGTTTTTTAACAATATCCATCTGTGTCTGCATTGTAAACTGATCCGGAACAATCAAAAGAAAATTGTCTTTTGGATGTTCCATCGATTCTTTTATCAGTTTTTCCTGCACATAAGTACTCTTGCCGCTTCCTGCCGGACCAAAAACAAAAGAAATACTCATACCCCGAAATACTCCCCACTGATACTCTGTTTAAATTATTATATCACACCTGTTTTCAGTTTCGCTTTGGATTTGCTAATCCATAAGTATAATTGACATCAATGCTATCATCACAAAGCAGCCCAAGATAAACAATACCAATTGTGTCGCCAGCTTCTCACTTGAATCCTGCTTTTCTTTATGATTTTCAATCGCATTTCTGTTTAATTTACGTTCAAGTTTCTTTGTGTCTCTGTAAACTTTTGACCAAAATAAAAAATCAAATAAATCTCCACCATCCATAATCTGTGGTCCTCCTTGTTTATACTCACAAGCTTATTCCTTTATAAGTCCCAAAATCCTCCCTCGGAAAGGTAGACTGTTCCGTTTTTGTAGAAGATGACGGAAATATCCTTGATGAAGCATATGGTTTAGGTATAGAATTATTCAAGATTGACGTTAAAGTAGGTCAGGTTATCATATTTCTTTAATAAAGGAACAACGACTATATGAAAGAAAAGCTTTACACCATACCCTTAAACGACGCTGTTAACGCAGGGGATGAATGTCCATTTTGCTATATAGAAAGAAATGTCGAGCAGGATCTTTTGGATTATGTTCTTGGCTCAGCTGCCTCTTATATGGAAGCAGACACAAGAGCAGTGACGGACAAATATGGGTTCTGTCGTGAGCATATTCAGAAAATGTTCAATTACGGTAATACGCTTGGAAACGGATGGATTTTAAAGACTCATTATCGTAAGACCATCACAGAAATGAAAGAGCAGTTCAAAAAATATTCGCCCGCTAAGATTTCTTTCAAGGAACGTCTTTCCAAAAACGGAGCCTTGAAAAATCCTATAGCCCAGTGGACAAAGAGCAAGGACTGTTCCTGCTATATATGTTCAGAATTTGATAAAATGTACGAGCGTTATCTTGATACGTTCTTTTATCTTTATAAGGAAGACTCGGCGTTTCGTGAAAAGATAAATACCGGCAAAGGCTTCTGCCTACACCACTTTGGTGACTTGTGCGAATTCGGTGAAGTACACCTTGCCGACAAAGAAAAAGCTGAGTTTTATCCTAAAATGTTCAAGCTTATGGAAGATAACATGGAGCGAATGTACGAAGATATAAGCTGGCTTATAGAGAAATTTGATTACAAAAACAAAGATGCCGACTGGAAGAATTCAAGAGACGCAGTCGGACGCGGAATGCAGAAACTTCGCGGAAGCTATCCTGCAGATCCGCCTTATACACAAAAGAAATAATCAGCAGCGTGCCGGGATTAGTTATCCTTGGCACGCTGTGTCATTTTCCACATCATTCTTCCCATTTTAAGAGTTTTCCTGTAGCACATCCTCATCTGTATTGTTTGAAAGAGTGAATGACAGATAACGAATTTGGGGGAGAATATTCTTTTGCCAAGCCCTCTGCCAACCGTCTCTGCATCTGCCATAAATTCCTTAGGCACGGGAAGGCCTGATGATGAATCGGTTCTTGTAAGCGGAGGATGCATCAGATGAAATGTTATTCCGTAGTTTTCGTTTTCGATTGCAAGGCATTTTGCAAGTGACTCAATGGCTCCTTTTGAAGAAGCATAAGGAGATATATTACCAAATCCCGTAACACCCACTCCGGAGCTCGTAAAAATAACTCTTCCGGACTTTCTTTCCCTCATATAAGGCAGAACTGCCTTAGCAAGTCTGAGGGCACCAAAATAGTTTACATCCAAAACCCTTTTATATACTTCATAACCGGTTTCCTGCTCACCATCGAAAGTACAAAGGCATGCATTATGTATTGCAACGTCAAGACATCCGAATTTATCTACTGTCTCTGTAACTGCACTCTTTACAGAGTTTTCATCAGTCGCATCAGCCAAAAGCGTAACAAGTTTTTCACCATATTGTTCTTTTAACTTATCGATTTCTTCCGTTTCCAAATCAAGAACGGAAACATTGTTCCCATCTTCTAAAAGCTGTTTAGCAATGTAATAACCGATTCCCCTGTTTGCTCCCACTATAACAACATTAGACATGATGTTCTCCTTCAAATATATTACCCGTAAGTTTCTCTGCCTCATCCATGAATGCTGACTTTTTAGCATCAGTCAGTTCACCGTTTAAAAGATATTTAAATGTCAGCATCGTTATGGCGCAATAGTAATCATTTGCCGCTTTATTAACATTCTTTTTGCTTATCACTCCCATTTTGCCAAGAGCATCAAAAAGTTCTCCCTGGTACATTCTCGGAAGTTCAAAAATATATCTGTTATATAATGTTTCCATTTCCTTGCTCTTAAACTGCTCAAGCATGAATATTCTCATCATCCGATTGCAGAAAGAGTCAAATAAATATTCTTCAAAAAAAACAGAGTTTACGGGAGTTGCAGAAATCGATTCCCCAAAAGATATGTTCTCGGGAGCACTGTTCATAAGCTTTACAAGGCTTTGTATCTTCTCCTCATACTTTCTTACAAGCGTATCAAGAATGTCCTGTTTGCTTTTGAAATGGTAATAAATCGAACTTTCTTTAATCCCCACGATTCTCGCTATATCTCTTATTGAAACATCACTGTATCCGGATTCCGAAAACATTTCGATTGAAGTTTCAAGTATTCTTTCTTTTGTATCCATATGCCCTCGCCTAACAATTGTTAGGTACAATATATCTAACAGTCGTTAGGTTGTCAACCGTTTCTTAAAATCTTGCGTTAATTTCTGCATATTACAATAATCCTGTTGTTATAAAAGAGGAGAGTTTAATATGAAAACAAAACTTTTATCATTTACTTTGATTCTTGCGTTACTCATTTCATGTGTTGCCTGTGGAGGAAAGCAGGAAACTTTGGTATCGCAAAATGACGTTCAAACCGCAACCTCCACGCCTGCTGTTTCCACGCAGGATACAGATTCGGAAAAAGAAGTAGTTCAGGTGTCTACCGATCCGGTACGTGTTGATTTGGTCACCGAATTTCCTGATGGCACTGTCGTTTCAAATGTTCCTATATACGTTGATACAGAAAAGATAAATATGTTCAACGAAATGGTAACAATGGCTTTTGAGGTAAGCGTTTCAGCTGAATCCGAAAGTCCGTATTTAGAACTTTTTAACGGAAGAGATATTGTATATGACACATTAGATCTTTCTTCATATTCAGGTCAGGACAAAACAGTCAAGAAAACATTCTATCAGTATGATATCGGTAACATAATCAAAAACAGAGTTTTCGCAGTCAGAGGTGACGGATGTACACTTCACAGCATAACAGTATACGGATATCAAAAAACTGATTATGTTGATCCTCGAGATGGTGAAAAACCTCTTGAAATAGTGCAGGATTTCTCAAATTCCGAAGAAGGGGTGTCTTCTCCCATAGCAATCAATACCGATAAATTTGAAATGTTTGACGGTCCTGTAACATTAACCGTAGATATGGATGTAATCGGTTCGGAAGATTGGCTCGCGCTTGAGCTTACCTGCGATCCGTCATTAAACATAAGTGAGAACTATAGCGAACTCTATGCAATAGACCTTTCCGATTATCTCGGACAAAGACTCGAATTAAGGGAATCCTTAACAGAAGATACCGTAAAAGAAATAATAAAGACCGGTCAGTTAATAATTTGTGGTGATGGTTTCAGAGTTTACAAAGTCACTATAACCGGCTACAAAGACAAAAACTACTATGATCCTTATGAAGGAATGGAAGAACTCGAAATAGTTCTCGATTATCCGGCCGGTATGTACATCGGTGATTATGATTTTTCACTTACTTTAAACGTCGACCAGTTTGATAAATTCTATGGACCTATAACAATGCTGTTCGACATGGATGTTGCCACAGAAGCCGAATGGTTTTCTTTGGACTTTATGACCACCTGGGAAGGCAGCGGTTTCTATGATGACTACAGTGATTCAACAATAAATCTTTATGATTATCGAGGTCAGCACAGAGTCATAACCAAGATTTTAAGGCTTGAGGACATCGAAAGATGCAAAAAGGATGGCATACTCGGAATTGTAGGAAACGGTTACAGTTTAAATTCCATAACATTAAAGGGCTATAAAAACGAGAATTACAAAGCACCTGTTGCTCCTGCCGATTCTCCCGTTGCCATGCATGGCCAGTTATCCATCAAGGATGGAGGCTTTGTTGACCAAAACGGAGAGCCCTACCGTCTTCTTGGTGCTGCTATCGGTTGGGATACCTTATGTCCGCAGCTTATCAATGTTGACACATATTCATATCTTAGAGATGAATGGGGCATGAATGCCATAAGATGTGGTATGGAAGCTCATAGTGACAATAACAAAAACGGGTTTATGGATCCTTACGTTAACTGGGATTACTGGCTCTATTACATGGACCACAAGATTGATACGGTCATCGCAGCCGGTTTGTACGTTGTGCTTGATTATCATAACTATCAGAACCCTCTTGATACATTGTCAGGCGCAGAAAGATTCTTCGAGCACGTTGCGGAAAAATATGCAGGCTGTCCCAACATTATATACGAAATCGGTAACGAGCCTAACTTTGGCGAATGGAAGCACACGAAGCAATATGCCAACAAGCTGATTCCGCTCATAAGAAGCTACAGTCCCGACGCCGTTATCGTATGCCCCTCGGACGGATGGGCACAGAAGTTTATCGATGCTTATAACGATCCGCTTGATTTCGATAATGTTATATACACCTTCCACTTGTACTGTAATGAATTCTATGAAGAAACCTACAACGAACTCAAGATGGTTCTTGAAGATAATTTCCCTATCTTTATGACAGAGTTCAATATCTGTGGTGCCAATAATGAGCCAAACAACTTCGAGGCCGGAGATAAATGGAACGCTTTGCTTGACCGGTTTGGGGTAAGCTACCTGTACCACAACATAATGATTAACTATGACAACTTCGACTATTCTGAAGTAATAGGCCTTCTGCCTCACGTTTCCGAATTGTCCGGATGGACCGAGGATGATATGGGTGCTTCAATGCAATACTTCTATCATGAAATAAGACGCGACAGCGGACTCGAATAAATTGTTGTCATTTCATTTATAATTGGTACCGGACATTAACGCAAACTTAAAAAGGGCCCATGCATTTCTGCATGGGCCCTTTCCAAAGGAAGGATATTATTTTATAAACTTACCTGTTTCTTCATCGAAATAATGAATTCCGGGAGTAACAAGTCCGTTATGTCTTGAACCAACACTTCTCTTGCCTGTTGCAACTACTGCGCCTGCACCTACATAGTACATGTCACCGTCAAGTACAATCATACCTGCCTGAGAACACATTCTGTCGCCAACATAGTAACGAAGTGATCCGTCAACTCTTACGATTCCTTCAAGAACCATTACACCGTTCTCTCTGAATGTGTAAGTGCCTTCTGCAACGTGTCCGTTTGTATTAACTACTTCTACTTCACCGGTCATAACCTTTCCGCCTTCACCGATGTAGTAGTG
>JAZQOL010000017.1:0-85288 GCA_045627845.1 Lachnospiraceae bacterium
AGATATCTATAACCGCCTTCGTTATTAAGGTAAGCAGTGACGACTTGTTTCTTGAATTCGTAGGTATATTTACATTTACCCATAAAAAATGACCTCCAAAAGTTAGATTTTTCAGGTCTAACTTTTGGGGGTCAGTTCACATTTCGGAGGGGGGAATCAATTATTTTAAAAATCCGTTTATAATCTGCTCTTCCGCTTCTTCTTCGGAAAGGCCAAGCGTCATAAGTTTTATAAGCTGTTCACCGGCAATCTTACCGATTGCAGCTTCATGAATAAGAGCTGCGTCAAGGCATGCGGCCGTAAGCTTAGGCTCTGCCGTAACAATTGCATTATCCATAAGAATCGCGTCACATTCGGAGTGTCCCGAGCAAATACTGTTTCCGACAATATTGGAGTAAAATTCCTGCCTTGACTCATCCTTTGCAACAGAACGTGATACAACGTTGGTACTGCAGTTTTCACCGTTTAACTCAACAGTAAAATCAGTCCTTGCAAATTGTTTGCCATGAGTCATAATTTTTTCTTTTACAATGAGAGTTGAGTTATCGGCACAAGTACCTTTTGTAACTCGGTTTGTTGAATCGATTCCTTTAATTTGGGCAGTCTCCATCTCAATATATGCACCCTCTTTAAGTTCAACAATTGTAGTCGGGTTCATAATATTCTCCCCGTTACCGTCTCCCTCTCCGTAATGCTTCTCAATATATTTGACTCTCGCATTTTTATCAAGGTGAAATGTGTGAATTCCGTCATGACCTGAAGTCTGGTCTCCGCAGTTATGAATCCCGCAGCCGGCAACAATCGTAACATCAGCATCCTCACCTATATAAAAATCATTATAAACCAAATCCTTCAATCCGCTCTCGGAAATGATAACCGGTATGTGAACGCTCTCATGCTTTGTACCCGGAGCTATAATTATATCTATTCCCGGATTGTCTGTTTTAGACTCAATCGTAATGTTCGCACTTGAATTCCTTCCGATTGACTTACCGTTTGAACGTATGTTATAAGCTCCCTCCGGAACTTCATGAATATCTGCAATTTCTTTAAGAAGGTTCTTCTGAATGATGTCCATTAATTAATACCTCCTTCAAGCCTGGTGCATACGCCGCCACCTATTGTATCCATTAACCCCGGATACACGTCTTCCTTTTTGCCGTCCGCAGTAACCTTTCCCGAAGAAAGAACTATAATCCTGTCGGCAGTATCGAGAATTCTTTCCTGATGTGAAATGATAAGAATAGTTCCCTTTGTCTTATCATGCATTTTTTCAAATACCTTTATTAAAGAATTAAAGCTCCACAAATCAATTCCGGCTTCAGGTTCATCGAATATCGACATTGAAGTGCCCCTTGCAAGAATCATTGCTATCTCGATTCTTTTAAGCTCACCGCCCGAAAGCGAAGCATTTATCTCTCGATTTATATAATCTCTGGCGCAAAGGCCAACCTCCGAAAGATATTCACAGGCTTCATTCACGGATGTTTCCCTTCCGGCAGCAATTCCAAGCAAATCCTTAACCGTAAGACCTTTAAACCTGACAGGCTGTTGAAACGCAAAACTGATGCCCTTCCTTGCTCTTTCCGTAATGGAAAGAGCGGTGATATCCTCTCCGTTAAACAAAATAGAACCCGAAGTAGGCTTTATAATTCCTGCTATAATCTTTGCAAGCGTTGATTTACCGCTTCCGTTAGGTCCTGTGATAGCAATAAAACCTTCATCGAAAGTAAGATTAATATCACTTAATATTTCAAGGTCACCCTCGACTTTGTAATTGATATTTTTTAACTCAAGCATATAAGACTCCACAATTAAACAAGCTGTTTATCTGTCTTAAAAAATGTAAACGTTCCGATATTTGTAACATCATCATTCTCATCGGTAATACGAACGGTTGCAACAACAAGATGAGCGCCACGTCTTTCAAGTGTTGCTTCGCAATAGTACTTTTCGCCACGGCCTGCCGGTTTTAAATAATTAAGTGAACCGTCTACAGTGGTACAAAAATATCCTCCGCTACATGCAAGCGTTCCCGCCACAATATCGCATACCGCATAAAGCGAGCCTCCGTGAAGCGTTCTGTAGGGATTAAAGAGTTCCTCCTTTACGGGAACTTCCACCTTAAGCCTGTCTTTTTCAAAAGAAACAATCTTAATTCCAAGATATTTTGAAAAACTGTCAGTTTCAAAAAACTGAGACATGACTTTTTTACATAATTCAAAATCCGCTTCCATAAAAACACCGCCGCATAAGAATTTTTGATATCTACCGATGTATGTTACCATACTTTAGCACAAATCTCAAATTGCAATAAGAAGTTTGTGTTAACAGCAAAAATCGATTATGAGAAAAGTCCCATAATCGATTTAATAGTCCTATATCAGCCTTACGCCTTCTATAAGTTTTTCTTTTTTTAGATTCTCACTGCATCTTATATAGTCTTCCTCAAAATCTCGTGATGACATAAGGTTACAGCCTGCACCTCTTATAATAACCTGTTCCATGCCATCGCTTGTGATAACTGTTATGTCATATTTTTTACCATTATCATGAGCATATCTTTCAATATAATGATCTGCAGTCTCGGCCGTTTTCGTATAAACAACAGTTATATTGTTATATGAAAGTACCTCTGTCTTATGCCCCTTAACTTTATAAGCGTCAAAAACAAGAATAGTCTTCACATTTATCATGGCACTGTAGTTACTTACTATGTCCATAAGTTTTCCTGCCGATGCATTTATGTCCGTCGAAGCAAGTTCCGAAAGCTCCTTCCAGGCATGAACAACGTTATAACCATCCACAAGAAGATAACGTTCTTTAGCTGTTGTTCCTTTATAAACTACCTCTTTAGCTTCTTTTACGGCAGAATTTCTTTGCCTTTCTATAAGTGCAGCACTTCTTCCTTTATAGGCAACTTTTGAATCCTTCCTGTTTGCATATGCGGTTTTATTTATGATAGCATCGATTTCCTCTGTAGTAACAAATATTTCTTTTCGGTCAGAATTTTCCTGATTGACAGAATTTCCCTCCGATTGTTCCGTCTTGCCGAATGAAGCAAGCGGAAGATGCATATATTCATAAACCTGATGCCAGGGAATAACAGTACCCGCCCCATGGCTGCAAAATACGGAATCACAGGAATTTTTCAAATCATTTTCAGGATTATAATGCCTTGCAGCAAGCACCTCTTCCGTATTGTGACAAGGTTCATACCCTGCAAGGCTTACCGAAAGCCTACCTCTTCCCTGCGTATATGAAAGCACTGTTGTTGCATATCCGTTTAAAGTTGCAACAGGAGCTGTGCCTGTAATAACAGATTCCCCGTTTCGCTGCTCAGATACAACAGCACTTCCCCACATTCTGTCAATATCGGTCATGGCACGTCCTACCGAAACATCAGGAACTGTAAGCTCATAAAAATAGAAAGGTTCGAGAAGCTGCGATTCTGCCATCATCAGCCCTTGTCTTACGGCTCTGTAGGTTGCCTGTCTGAAGTCACCGCCCTCAGTGTGCTTAAGATGTGCTTTTCCCGCCACCAAAGTAATTTTCATATCGGTAATCGGAGATCCGGTGAGTACGCCCCTATGCTCTCTTTCTTCAAGATGGGTAAGGACAAGCCTCTGCCAGTTAAGTGCAAGTTCATCCACAGACACATCGCAATCAAATATTAATCCGCTTCCTTTTTCAAGCGGTTCCATTTTAAGGTGTACTTCCGCATAATGTCTTAATGGTTCAAAATGGCCCACACCCTCAACCGTATCGGTAATTGTTTCTTTATAAAGAATTTTCCCATTTCCAAAAGAAACCTTTATATTGTAACGGTCATCAATCTGCCTGGTTAGAATTTCCGTCTGAACCTCTCCCATAAGATGCACAAAAATATCCCTTGTACCCTCATTATACTCAACCTTAAGGCCCGGCTCCTCCTCTTCTATTTCAAGGAGGATTTTATGCATTTTAGCGGAATCCACATCATCCGGATAATGGATTGCATATGTCAGTACCGGTTCAATACTGCTTTGTTTTAACTGCTTAACATTTCCGTATGTTGTACCGGGCTTTGATTTTTTAAGTCCGGTGACAGAGCATATTTCACCGGCCAAAACTTCCGGCACAGTGTCATACTTATCTCCTGAATAAAGCCTTATCTCATTAACCTTTTCATCGCCAAGCATATCCTTAACCTTAAGTGCTCCGCCTGTGATTTTCAGGTGCGATATTCTGTTCCCCTGTTTATCCTTCGTAATTTTATAGCATATTGCGCCAAAATTATTATCATAACTTGACTCTTTTGAGTAGAGACTTAACGCCTCCAAAAGATTACCTGTACCCTGCATCTTAAGAGCCGATCCAAAGAAAATCGGAAAAATCACCGCATTGCATATTAATTCCAAAATCTTTGCATCACCGATTTTTCCTGTTTCCATATATTCGTTAAACAGAGCGTCGGAAACCGTTGCTATGTCTTCAAAAAAAACTTCTGTTCCCTTTTCGTCAAAATCAACTGCTTCCGGCGAAAGTTCTTTCCTAATATTGTCCGTTATTCTTTTTTTATCTGTATCCGGAAGATCCATCTTATTAACAAAGATGAAAGTCGGAATTTTGCGTTCCTTTAACAGTCTCCAGACCGTTTTAGTATGTGCCTGAACTCCATCCGAAGCATTAATAAGCAAAATAGCTTCATCCAGTACATCAAGCACCCTCTCCATCTCGCCCGAAAAATCCACATGACCGGGAGTATCGACAAGTATATATTCGCGCTCGTCAAGAGAAAACCTTGCTATCTTAGAAAAGATAGTAATCCCACGCTCTCTTTCGTACTCGTTGGTATCAAGAAATGAATCCTTGTTGTCAACACGGCCCGCCTTCCTTATGGTACCGGACTCAAACAAAAGGCTCTCTGATAAAGTTGTCTTTCCTGCGTCAACATGCGCAAGTATTCCCACGACTGTTTTTTTCATAAACCGATTGTATCATAGCGTATGAACGCTTGTGAATAGAAACAAAAATTCAATCGGTTCTTTGCAAAACATTTTAAAATGAATATAATTGAGAATATGAAAAGAAAAGTATCATTTGAAGAAATTTCAGACGGAAAAAGATATTGCTGTGAGGATCTTGTTAAGGTGTCCTGCGGTGATTGCAACGGATGCTCTGAATGTTGTAAGTTCACCGACGACACAATCCACTTGGATCCTTATGATATATATGAATTATCAAAAGAAACTTCTCTTTCTTTTGACAGAATGCTCACAACCACAATCGATTTAACGGTTGTTGACGGAATTATTACTCCCTATTTAAAGAAATCATCAGACTCGGGTGCATGTGTGTTTTTATCCTCGCAAGGACGCTGTCTAATCCACGGCAGTCGCCCCGGCTATTGCAGACTGTTTCCTCTTGGGCGCATCTACAATGACGACGGAAGCTTTGATTATTTTATTCAGGTTCACGAATGCCCATACCCTTCCAAATCCAAGATTAAGGTAAAAAGATGGCTCGGGGTTGAGAAGTTATCTTCTTATGAACAGTTTGTTTCTAAATGGCACCTGATTACAAAAGAGGCATCTTTAATGGCTATAAAGAATCCCGAACTTTCCAAGGATATAAGTATGAAGCTGTTAAATACTTTCTTTTTGAAACCCTTTGATGCCCAAAATGATTTTTACGAGCAATTCAGCGAACGACTAAGTGCATATTATAGTATGAATTAGTTTTACAATCGCCCCAAAATCTCTTTAGGTAAATATGCTGTCACATAAACACCGTCTTCTCTGTATTCTTCCGACAGTAACTGTCCGTGCTTACGTATAAGTTGAATTTTTCCTGCCTCCGAAAAGTCAAATACTTTTTCTATATATTCTTTCTCTTCAAGAAGTATTTTTTCCAGTGTTTCCAAAAATTCAGGAATTCCTGCCCCTGTTATCGCAGAAATATTCATAGAATAGGATGCATTAAGATCCTTTAGTCCATGCTCGGTTATTAATGAATCGCATTTATTAAAAAGTGTAACTACAGGTTTTCCTTCAATTTTAAGACTCTTTAAAGTATCATATACTACTTCCATCTGCATAAACGCATTAGGATTGGACGAATCAACTACATGAACAATAATGTCCGCATATTTTGCCTCTTCCAATGTACTTTTGAATGCATCTACAAGATGATGCGGAAGTTTATTGATAAATCCAACGGTATCTGTAAGAAGTATCTCCTCACCCGAACCGATTTTCAAATTACGTGTTGTAGGGTCCAATGTTGCAAAAAGTTTATCCTCAGAAAGAACAGATGCATTTGTAAGTTTATTCAGCAGTGTAGATTTACCTGCATTTGTATAGCCGACAATTGCAACAACCGTAGTATTCTTTCTTTCTCTTTGAAGCCTCGTAACATCTCGATGTTTTACAACCTCATTGAGTTCCGCCTTAAGTTTGGATACCCGGTTTCTTACTACTCGTCTGTCGGACTCAAGTTTTGATTCACCGGGGCCTCTTGTACCTATACCTCCACCAAGCCTTGACATCGATTTACCATAACCTGCAAGTCTGGTAAGACTGTATCTTAGTTGTGCAAGTTCAACCTGTATTTTACCTTCCGCTGTTCTTGCTCTTGATGCAAAAATATCCAGAATCAGCACAGTTCTGTCCATTACCTTAATATCAAGATATTTTTCCATATTGTTCATCTGAGAGGGAGAAAGCTCATCATCACAGATTATTCCCGTCGCGCCGATTTCGTCTGCAAGATTTTTTATCTCTTCAAGTTTTCCGGTACCGACATAAGTGGTAGGATGCATATATTCTCTTGCCTGTATCACTCTTCCGACAGTCTCGGCGCCTGCGGTTTTCGCAAGTTCTTCAAGTTCATCAAGCGAAGCCCCTGCATCATAACCTGTATCTGACTGAAGACCGACAAGTATTACTTTTTCAGTTATTTTTTCCACCTGTTAATTCACTCCATAATGTAGCGCCAAGAATCATAACGGCGCCTATAATTTCTGACAGTCCCATTGTTTCATTCAGTATAAGTGCCGAAAGGATAATGGCAAGCACAGGATCAATATAGCTGAATATAGCAATTGAATCGGCACTAAGTCCGTCCATTGATCCAAAATACATTGAATAAGCCGTTCCGGTATGAACTATACCGACAAACAAAAGCATGCAGATAGCAATAGCATTTAGATTAACTGACGAAAAGTCTTCCGTAATTAAAATATAGGGAAGTAAAACCAACGCAGCTGTTCCAAGTTGAACTATGGTTTTGTCAAAAGCACCAATGGCTTTAAGCTTTTTATTTATAATAACAACAATTGCATACATTATCGCCGCTATCAGACCAAATGCAATGCCCTTTGCATCATTTCCGCCGATTCCACCGTTTTTAAATACGCCTGATACCAACACCATGCCGGCAAATGCAATCATAATACAAACTGACTTTTTTAAAGTCATACGCTCTCTTAAAAAAACAGGTGCAAGCAGCATAACAAGGACGGGTGCCATATAATAGCATAGTGTCGCTGTTGCTACAGTAGTATATTCATAAGCTTCAAAAAGGAAAATCCAGTTGAAACCTATAAGCGCTCCTGAAACGAACAACTTAACAAAATTGCGTTTTATTGAATTTATAGAAATGCTTCTTTTGGTAATAAGAACAAACAAAAGAAGCACGAAAGTCCCGATCAGCCCTCTTACAAAAGCTATCAGTCCACTCGATAAAGGGATAAATCTTCTAAAAATCCCTATAGTTCCAAAAATCGCCATGGCAAATGCCATGACGAATTTCGATTTGTTTTTCATCATAATCTCCGTTGCGCCTCAAATATTTCAAGACTCTTTGTGGTATATCCTATAAATTTAAGCCTTACATACCAACATCTTCGAGTATCTTTCCTGCAACATATACTCCGCTTGCAGACGCATGCGAAAGCGAATGTGTCACTCCGCTTCCATCGCCTATAATGTAAAGTCCCTTATAGGACGTTTCAAGATTCTCATCAAGTTTAACTTCCATATTGTAAAACTTAACCTCAACACCGTATAAAAGAGTGTCATCGTTAGCAGTACCGGGAGCTATCTTATCAAGTGCATAAATCATCTCTATGATACCGTCAAGAATTCGTTTTGGAAGCACAAGGCTTAAGTCACCGGGTGTAGCATCAAGAGTAGGTCTTACCATTCCTTCCTCAATACGTTTCTTGTTTGAACGTCTTCCTCTTTCAAGATCACCGAAACGCTGAACTATTACCCCGCCTCCAAGCATATTTGATAATCTTGCAATGGATTCACCGTATCCGTTTGAATCTTTGAAGGGTTCTGAAAAATGTTTAGAAACAAGTAAAGCAAAGTTTGTATTATCAGTTTTTCTGCTCTGATCTTCAAAACTATGACCGTTAACAGTAACAATACCGTTTGTATTCTCATTTACAACTATACCGTTTGGATTCATACAGAACGTTCTTACTGCGTCTTCAAATTTCTCGGTACGGTATACAATCTTACTTTCATACAAAGCATCTGTAAGATGAGAGAAAATCTGTGCGGGAAGTTCAACTCTTACACCAATATCAACTCTGTTTGAAAGCGTATCGATGTTAAGGTTTTTACATACCTCTTCCATCCATTTGCTTCCGCTTCTTCCAACCGATACTATACACTTATCAGCAATAACTTCGCCATCATTGTATATAATTTTAAAGCCGGGATTTAATGATTCAATTGCAGTAACGGGTGTTCTGAATTTAAATTCAACAGAATCCTTCATTTCGTTATACAAATTCTCAAGAACGACATAATTAATGTCTGTTCCAAGATGTCGAACACTTGCATCAAGAAGTTTAAGTTTATTCTGCATGCAAAGTTTCTTAAACTCAGAACCTGCTGTCGAAAACATTTTTGTTCCCTCACCGCCATGAGTCATATTAATGTCATCGACATACTTCATAAGTTCAAGCGCTTTATCTTTACCAATGTATTGATATAAAGTTCCGCCAAAATCATTTGTTATATTATATTTTCCGTCAGAAAATGCCCCTGCTCCTCCAAAACCGTTCATAATAGCACAGGTCGGGCACTTAATACATGAGGTAACCTTTTTGCCGTCTATAGGACAATGTCTTTTATCCAAAGGATTTCCTGCTTCAAAAACAGCAACTTTAAGTGACGGTGCTTTCTTCATAAGTTCATATGCCGAGAAAATACCACCGGGGCCGGCACCTATAATAACTACATCATATTTCATATTGTTCTCCATTCCACTCTCAGTAACGGTGAGAGCTTGCTGTGTTGCGTGATTCTTTTAAAACAACACTATATAAATATATCAAAAAACTAAAACGGCAACAAGTCAAAAGGCTCGTTGCCGTAATAATCTTAATTTTAGTTCATTGCAATTTTTTCGGTAATGTCAGACTCTGAGGGCATCGCAGGTTTACGATTTCCATATATCCTATGTCCGGCAATCAAAATCCTGTTTCCATATGAATACATCGGATCAAGAACAATTATCGTCTGATAATAATACGGTTCACCCCTTGATATAATTCTGTGATCGATATAAAGTATCGGATCCTCTTCAAGCTGATTCATCACGTTCAAAGGTTCTGTCTCGCGAAGGAACCACTCTTTATCCTCTTCAAACAAAAACCTTTCTGAAAATCTTCTTCTGAATTCCATATATCCCTTTGACGCAGTCGACATTATCCATGAGTCGTCGTCACCGTTTGCCTGATATACTTCTATTGAATCAGCATCAAGATTAACAAATAAAATACTGTCAAAATCCGCAGCAAATGCTGTTATAACCGAATTTTGTTTTTTTACAAGTTCCTCAAGGTTTTCATTTTTATCTTCTTCTGCAAAATGAAGAATGCGAAGGAACCACTCATTATCCGGAATTTTCATTCCTGACAACTTATAACCGTATACAATTGAAAAAGTAGATTTAAGATACATTCTTATAAGGCTTAGTGTATCTTTTCCAACTAAAATACCGTGTACCCTTGCATTGTCAACAGATTTATAAAATCTCGATGCAGACAGTTTATCAATGTAAGCTCTTTTACATGTTTCCGGAATTGATCTTGAGCGAATAAACATATCTATAAATCTGGCCCGTTTTGTATCTTCAAGAATCTCTGTCTTTATGCTGTCGGTAATAGCAACAAACATTTCAAGAACAGTTCCGCAACACTCAACCATGGAATCCAAGTCCGTCATCTCATTAACAATCTCATTAAAGAGATTATCTTTGTTTTTATAATATTTTATTATTTCATATGAATCCACACCAGCGGCTTTAGCTATGTCATCAATCGAAGTCCCGGCGTAGCCGTTATTCGCAAACATCTCAGTGGCGGTATTCTTTATGGTTGATATTAACTCATCTGATATCTCACCATTCTTAGGGTTATAAAAGTTCACCATAGGTAACTTACCTCCGTAGCAAACATGATATCAGAAGTCTGTTTTAAAATTATTAATCATATATTGAGTTAATTACATAGCCCAAACATAAAAAGAAAACCCCGTACAAAATGTACGGGGTTAACAATATTACTTTGCATAATCTGTAACTCGTGACTCACGAATAACGTTTACCTTTACCATACCGGGATATTCCATCTCGTCTTCGATCTTCTTAGCAATGTCTCTTGCAAGAATAACCATATCAGCATCGGTAATCATATCGGGAACTACCATTACACGAACTTCTCTACCTGCCTGAATAGCAAATGACTTATCTACACCTTTGAAATTGTTGGATATTTCTTCTAATTGTTTTAATCTCGTTGTATAGGTTTCAAGAGTATCACGTCTTGCACCCGGTCTTGCTGCAGAAATAGCATCAGATGCCTGAACTATAACAGCAATCAATGACTGAGGCTCAGTATCGCCATGATGAGCTTCTACCGCATTTACAACAATAGCTGACTCTTTGTACTTCTTACAAAGTTCAACGCCAAGTTGCACATGTGTACCTTCCATATCATGGTCAACTGCTTTACCTATATCATGTAAAAGACCCGCTCTTTTTGCGACACGAACATCAAGACCAATTTCAGCAGCTAACAATCCTGACAACTGGGCCACCTCTATTGAATGCTTCAATGCATTCTGGCCATAACTTGTTCTGAAACGCATTCTACCAAGAAGTTTAACAAGTTCGGGATGTAAACCATGTACACCAACTTCAAGACAAGCAGCTTCGCCTTCTTCGCGAATCATTGTCTCAACTTCTTTCTGAGCCTTTTCGACCATTTCCTCAATTCGTGCCGGATGAATACGTCCGTCAACAATGAGTTTCTCAAGAGCAATTCTTGCAACCTCTCTACGGATGGGATCAAATCCGGAAAGAATAACTGCTTCAGGAGTGTCATCGATAATAAGATCAACGCCTGTAAGTGTTTCAATCGTGCGGATATTACGTCCCTCACGACCGATGATTCTTCCTTTCATCTCATCATTAGGAAGCTGCACGACGGAAATAGTTGCCTCGGAAACATGATCGGCAGCGCATTTCTGTATAGCGCCTACAATATATTCCTTAGCTCTCTTATCCGACTCCTCCTTGACTCTCTGCTCCATATCTTTGATAAGTTTAGCAGATTCGATTTTTACATCATCTTCAACAATTTTTAATAAGTGTTCTTTTGCCTGTTCAGAGGTTAATCCGGAAATTCGTTCCAGTTCCTGTATACGCTCTTCGTTCAATTTGGCAATTTTTTCTCTTTCCTTTGCCAAATTTTCTTCCTTAGCAGCTAAGCTCTGTTCCTTGCGTTCAATAGACTCTGTCTTTCTGTCTATATTCTCTTCCTTCTGCTGTATACGTCTTTCATTACGCTGAATCTCTGCACGTCTCTCCTTGATTTCACGATCAAGGTCGTTCTTAGTGCGAATAGATTCTTCCTTGATTTCAAGAAGGCTTTCTCTCTTCTTTGCTTCAGCTTCGCGAAGGGCTTCATCAATAATCTCACGTGCCTTTGTGTCTGCATTACCAATCTTGGCATTTGCTTCACGGGTACGTTTAGAATTAAGTAACACTATTAATAAAGCAGCAAGGACGACTACTACTGCAACAACCAGGAAAATAATTTCTCTACCGGTCATACAGGAGTACCTCCTTATTAAATTTTGAAATAAATATCTAATCAGAATGCAAGCATTCTAATAATCATATTCACAACATATAAATCTTAACTAAAAAAAGATGTTATGTCAAGCAAAAGCACCCCCATTTTGTATATTGAAACGTCCTAAAACGCCTTAAATATACAAATAAAAGGGGTGCTTTTGCATTAGTCGTTTATGGAATCCATAGCTTTAAAAACGGAATCCATATCAAAACCTCTTCTATAAAAATATGCGAGGAATTTTTGTTTTTCTTCGTAACTTTCTTTTCCGGTAAAACCTCGTTTTATCAGCAATTTATTGATTACTTCGGTCTCGCCTTGCATCTCATAGTCTCTTGCGTCTTTATACGAACCATATGTGTCATTAAAAACCGCATCTAAGGCTTCCCTTGAAATACCTCTCTGTGAAAGTTTAAGGTACATCTCCTTACGACTTTTTGAAGAGCACTGTGAATCAATGTAATCTTTGGCATACTTCTTATCATCTATGTATCCGAATGATTTAACATAAGAAATTGCTTCATCAGATACGCTATCGGGGTATCCGCCTTCAGAAAGTTTCTTCCTCAACTGATACTCTGTATATGCCTTTTGTTTCAAAAGATTAAGACATCGCAACTTAGCCCTTTTCGGAAGAATAACAGTCATAATCTGTTTATATGAGTTATCACTAAGCTCGGTACCTTCGCCCAATTTTAGAATTCTTAATTCACCCTTATATAAGACGAAACATTCTCCCGTATCAAGTTTGATACGGCTTCTATCCTTGGATATACTTTCGATTTTGTCAATCAGCATCAGTTACACTTCCGCCAGCAATTTCATGATTTGCTCTGACTTTGGCTTCAATCTCTTCAAGTAACTGAGGGTTATCTTTAAGAAACTGTCTTGCATTTTCTCTACCCTGTCCGATTTTGTTGCCCTCATAAGCAAACCACGCACCACTCTTGTTAACAATATCCTCGTCAACAGCAAGATCAAGTACATCTCCGGCATGAGATATTCCTTCTCCGAACATAATATCAAACTCAGCTTCTTTAAAAGGAGGCGCAATCTTATTCTTTACTACCTTAACTCTCGTTCTGTTACCGATAACTTCACCGTTTTGCTTAAGTGACTCCGTACGTCTTACATCAAGGCGGACAGATGCATAAAACTTAAGAGCGCGACCGCCGGTTGTTGTCTCCGGATTTCCAAACATAACTCCAAGTTTTTCACGAAGCTGATTTATGAAAACAACTGTACAGTTTGTCTTACTAATAACTGCAGTAAGTTTACGAAGTGCCTGTGACATAAGTCTTGCCTGAGCTCCCATATGTGCATCACCCATATCGCCTTCTATCTCGGCTTTCGGTACCAAAGCCGCAACAGAGTCTACAACAACAATATCAATTGCACCTGAACGAACCATTGTCTCAGCAATCTCTAATGCCTGTTCACCATCATCCGGCTGAGAAATGTAAAGATTATTGATGTCAACGCCGATGTTCTTTGCATAAACGGGATCAAGTGCATGCTCAGCATCAATAAATCCGGCAATTCCGCCCCTCTTCTGAACTTCAGCAATCATATGCAGTGTAACGGTTGTCTTACCGCTGGACTCCGGACCGTATATTTCTACAATTCTCCCCTTCGGAATCCCTCCAAGACCAAGGGCAATGTCCAGGCTTAATGAGCCTGTAGGTATAGTCTCGATATTCATCTGGGCAGCAGGATCGCCAAGTCTCATAACAGCCCCTTTGCCATACTGCTTTTCAATTTTTCCAAGTGCCGCATCAAGGGCACGTAATTTTTCATCTTTTTCCATTTGCGCTCTCCTTTAGAACATGTGTTCTGATTTAAATATAAAACATTTGTTCGATTTTGTCAATTATTTTGTTGTTTTTACGATTGACCCATAAATATTTGTATAACATTTGAAGTCCCATATGTAGGACTTGCCGCACGTATCTGAAAAAATACGTAAAAAACAAAATACGGAAAACATATGACCGATGTAAAATTACACCGATAAAAGATCTCAATTACCAGCAAAAAAAGAAGTGTGGCAATCACCACACTTCAATTCTAACCTATAAAAAATTTATGTCAATATAAAGAATTACCTGCCTGGCTGTCATTCATGTCAGCCTCAAGAATCTTCTTATCGGTACGAACCACCATAAATGTAACCGATGCAATCAAAATCGAAATAAGAATAACAATAGGAAGATCAAACATCTTGCCTCCAAGACATGTCACGGCAAGTATCATAAATAATCCCGAACATATTTCGAAAACAATCTTTAAGATTGCGCAGCTTTTTTCTCTTTCCATAATTACCTCCGAAAAAATTCTCTTCTGTTTCATTCATAAGTAAAGACAACAGAAAAAAAGAAAACGGTTCAAAAACTTTTACACAAAATGCTAATTTCTAACACCCCTAATATTAGAAACGTCGCAACGATTTATATTATTAACAAATTGTTAACCTGTGTCAATACATAATTGTATAAAATTTTTGCATAAAAATACCGAACGATTTACATTAGTAGTCGTTCGGTATTACAAACACAATATATGGTAAAACAATTTTCTATTACAAAATACAAATTAAAAATGCATATTTAGTAACGAAATAATTATTACTTTGTCATAAGATATCATCTCACAAGTGTATAACTTCCCGGCGCAAACATCCCTCCCCAATCTTTTATGGTAACATATACAACCTCAGCCACAGAATCATAGTAAACGGCCCAATCCAATTCATCATAAGGTATAGACTCGCGATAATGGCAATCACTCAGACCAATTGACGAGCTTCCACTATCCGATACAAAATTATACTGGACATAATTTCCTTCTCCAAAAGGACCATCTGTAAATGTTATATATTTCGTGCAATCTTCTTTAACATACCATGTTCCGTTAAGCCACACTTCCGGATGTTCATTCTGTATCCATTCCTGATTTAGTACAGCTTTCTCTTTCTCTATTTCTGCTTTCTCAAGCATTTTACGTTCTACTTCATCATTAGCGATTGTTACTATTGAATTGATCAGATTATAAGAAGACTTATCATGACCCAAATTGTCTCCCTCGCACTCTACATAATAATCCAATATACTCTGCAAGCCTGGAATCAGATAAAAATAGTATTCATCAATATCTATTTCATTAGAATAAATAATGCATTCCTGCCCATCGGTATAACCATAATATGAGCCGGCGTAGCCTGAATTATAAGAATACTCAAAAAGTTTTCCGTCGGCAAAGCGAGCGTAGTGAACATCGTATAAGCCATCAGAAAATATTGTTCTGTACTCAAGATTACCATCAAATTTGCCATTCTTTGTATTGCCGAAATAAGCAGATTCAAGAGTGCAATCATCAAAGTCATAGCCGTTATATATCATTGCTTCAAATTTCCCGTTGCCTATACCCAATTCGCAATCAAGTCTAATCACCGTAGCATAACCATACCCAACATAATACATAAACCCAGATTCTATGCCATTACCCGAATCAGGAATTATAGAAATCAAATACGTATCTGACCATTGTTCAAAAGAATGATTAACATATACTTTATATTTTCCAACCGAATATGAGCCTTCTCTGTAAGACTGGCACCAGTAACCATCCTTATAGTTACTTAATTTTTCAAGTTGTCCACCACATTCATAAATGTATCTTGATGCGTCAAAATAGTTTTCATCCAAAGACAAATCAATGATATCTGACAAGTACTCGAAAAGATTCTTTAAGTCTTCGTCATATGTATGATAATCTTCATAAAACTTTATTTGATCTATACGTACTACGCCAGCAGATTCATCCCTGGTTTCTCTGTATCCCGACAGGAAATCGTCCGTTCCATACATTGACGCAAGATTCTTGGTATCCTCAAGTAACCTTTCTATTTTCCTGCTGTCGGTCTTTTTGTATCCCTTTTCGAGAATCTTAACAGCTTTTTCATATTTATCAAGTTCTGTATATGCTTCAGCAATATTCAAATACGCTTCTACGTTCTTTTCATCAAGTTCAAGAACCTTTTCAAACCATTCAACAGCGGCCTCGTATTCGTCCACATCCATCATTTTTTCTGCTTTAGCCAAGTACCTCTTTATCCGATTCTCAGTAGAATTTAAAACAAGGAAAAAAGTAGCACATGAAACAAGTACAAGAACAACCCCAAAAACTGCAACCAATACACCTATCACACTTTTCTTCTTGCTTTCCATTTAATCTCCTCTTCATACAAAAATCATTATTATACATTCTGCAAAATTAACATGAATATAATATTATGATACCATTAACTCATAATTATTCGCACATATGCATAAAAACTATTATACATTTAGGAAGCATTATGTATAAAATATTCAGAAGGACATGCGCAAACTTAAAAAGAGGACAATCAAATCAGATTGTCCTCTCATAAGATTACTATTTAATATGCTCCATCCTTCTTAAATACCGAAAGAACGGTTTTTACAAGAATCGATATATCAAGATAAATCGACCAGTTATCAATATACTCGGTATCGAGTTTAACAACTTCATCAAAATCAGTTATGTCGCTTCGACCACTCACCTGCCACATTCCGGTAAGTCCGGGTTTAATACTGATACGTCTCCACTGAGAAGCGTCATACATTTCAACTTCGTCGAGTGTTGGAGGACGAGTACCTACAAGGCTCATGGTACCGCCCAAAATATTGAAAAACTGAGGAAGTTCATCAATGCTTGTCTTTCTTATGAATTTGCCAACCCTTGTAATACGGGGGTCGTCCTTCATCTTAAACATTGCCCCACCTTTAACCTCATTTTGTGCCATGAGTTCTTTCTTCTTGGCATCTGCATCAATACACATGCTTCTAAACTTATACATCTTAAAATGTCTTCCGTTTTTACCTACACGTGTCTGCTTAAATAATACCGGTCCGGGAGAATCAATCTTGATTGCTATTGCAGTAACAAGCATGATCGGCGATGAAAGAATAATACCAACAAGGCCACCGAGAATATCCATTATACGTTTGATAATCTGTGCCGAAGTATTAAGAGTAACCGTATGATACGTAACAATAGGATACGTTCCGACTGTACTTACAAAAGAATTCGCACGTCTGCGCTTATAAATATTAACTATTACACGTGCTGTAACACCCATCCTGATGCAAAGGTCTATGCTCGACTGAACAAGTTGAAGATCAACATCATGACTGTCCATTATATATACTTGGTCAATTTGATATTCCTTAATAACACTTTCAAGATTATCAAGACTTCCAAGATAATTGCTATCGCATGAATCCTCTGAATATGAAGCAAAGCCTACAAGCTCATATCTTATGTTTGTCTTTTCAAGAAAGTAAACAAACTTATTAAATTCACCTCTTCGTCCTGCGAAAAGAACTCTCGGAATACCACGATACGAAAAACGGTCTCCAACCTTTCTGTATATGAATGTCGCAATGTATATGGAAGCAAGTGTAACAAACAGGAATTCGTAGTAAGAAGGCTTATCAACGATAACCTCATCAGTCATATAAAGTTCAGCAAAGGTAACTATAAACGCGAATGCAAAAGAAAAAGTTATCTTTCGATAAATTCTGTCAAGATAAAAGAAAAGCGTAACATCATATACGCTTTGTGCGTAATTGGTAATACAATAAATGGCTCCAAAAATAACAACAAGCAATGCAATGCCCAGAGCCGATTCAAAACGTCCCTGGAAAGCATTTATGCCAATTACAATCGCATAGCCTATAATAACTGCCAAAATATCGGTAAACAGTTTGCTTATGTTAGTATTAGCGCCCGCGTTGGTCCTGTTCATTGAAGCTTACATACCACCTGTTTAAAAGTTTCTCATTAAATTATAACAATAAGAGGGTGTGTTGTCGATATAAATTCTAACAAATTTGAAAGATTCTAATCAACAACTATTTTGTTAAATAATTTTCTTAAAAACCTATTTCGCTAAGATGCTGCAATATACATTCTCGCATGAGCCCAAGTGCCTGAGTGGTCGCACACTCTCGCACTTTAGCTCTGTTGCCGTTAAAATTAAACTGTTTCACAACAGTTTTGCCGCATACATTGCAGGCAATGTATACAAGACCGGCAGGCTTTGTTTCGTCTAAGCTGTCTGCATATCCTGTAACTCCGACTATTACATCGGCTTTCGGTCCCCATTCGATACCTCTAACCATCTCTGTCGCCGTTTCGGCGCTGACAGCAGAATACTTTTCAAGCGTAGCCTTTTTGACTCCCGCAAGTTTTCTTTTTGATTTATTTGAGTATGTAACAAGTCCGTACTTAAACACCTCAGATGCGCCCGAAACATTAACAAGTCGTGACGCAACCATACCTGCCGTACAGCTTTCAACCGTCATAGCGCGCAATCCGCTACTTATTAATAAGTCAACAACTGCCTTTTCAAGAGTAACGTCTTCATGAGTAGTATATATATTGTTTCCAAATCGGTTTTTCAATTCTCTGACAACCGGTTTAATCAGTTTTTCGCAAGCTGCCTCATCACTTCCGGATGCCGTAACACGAATATGCACTTCTCCAACCTTAGCATATGTTGCGATTGTCGGATTTGTCTGAGTTTCAATCAAATCTTTTATTCGTGTTTCTGCGATGCTTTCTCCTACAGAAACTATTTTAACAGTCCTTGATACTAAGACATGCGGTGACAGTCTGCGCAAATAAGGAACAACAGACTCCGAAAACATTGGTTTCAATTCGCCCGGAGGCCCCGGCAACATAATAATGTGCTTATTTTCAAACGGAATAATCACACCCGGAGCAGTCCCGTTGTTGTTGGTAAGTACAATGGAATCCTGTGGAGTCATCGCCTGTTTATAATTGTTATCGGTAAGTTCAAGGCCACGTCTTTCAAAATATTCAATGAGACGTGCCTTGCTTTCCTCATGCATATATAAGGCTCTGCCTGCAACCTTACAGGCAACCTCTTTTGTAAGATCATCCTGTGTCGGTCCAAGCCCTCCCGAGAGAATAACAACATCAGACCTTGAAAGAGCAAGTCTTAATGTGTCCGTAAGTCTTGCTTCGTTGTCACCGACAACCGTCTGATAATAGTTATCAAGCCCAAGTTTTGCGCACTCTTGAGCAAGAAAGGTTGCGTTCGTATTAACTATATTTCCAAGCAAAAGTTCCGTTCCGACACAGATTATTTCCGCAACGATTTTACTGCTGTCCATTTATTTCTTCTTTCGTTTCAATAATCTTTTTCTTTGAAGAAAAAGCATCACTCATAACATTAATGTTTTTAACAATGTAATCAACCAATGATACAACCGTAAGAGTCACTGCAATCCAAAAAAGAATCATGGAAGCTTCCTTTAAAAACTCGAACTCATTGACTACAATCATAAGGCAAATTGAAACCATTGTTGTAGCAGTCTTAAACTTTCCCCACATCGAAGCAGCAATCACAATGCCCGCATCACTTGCAACAAGTCTGAACCCGCTGATTACAAACTCTCTTGCAACAATAACGATAATTGCAAGAAGTGCAATTGTCTGGTTGGAGCAGATTCTTGCGCCTTCATCAACAATAAGGAGGCATAAAAGCGCGCTTACTACCAGAAGTTTGTCTGCAAGAGGATCCATAAACTTTCCAAAATTGGTTACAAGATTCTTCTTTCTTGCAATTTTTCCATCAAGAAAATCTGTTAAACTTGCAATAACAAATATACCCAATGCAATAAAGCTGTTATAAGGAATAAAATTTGCAAGTAAAACAAAAATGAAAAAAGGAACTAAAATCATTCTGAAAACAGTTAACTTATTCGGTAAATTCATCTTTAGGCACCCCCACTAAATCATATTGTTTTGCTCCGGTTACTATTGTTTTAATCAAGTCACCGGTCATTAACTCTTTATTTGTTTCTAAAAAAAGGTATCCGTCAACTCCCGGAGCATCCTTATAGGTACGGCATACATAAACTCCGTCCTCCGGCATTTTCCCTTCAACCATTACCGTCATTTCTTTTCCGACATCTTCTTTGACTCGCTCAAAAGCAATTTTCTGTTGAAGTTTCATCAGCCGATTGCGTCTGGATTTCTTTACAAACTCCGGAATATGTCCTTTCATTTTGTCAGCGGCCGTACCGTCTTCTCTTGAATACGCAAAAACTCCAAGTCTGTCAAATCGTAGATTTTTTACAAATTGCACGGTTTCTTTAAAGTCGCTTGCCGTTTCTCCCGGAAATCCCGAAATCAAGGCTGTTCGCAAACAAATCGAAGGAATTTCTTTTCTTAACTTGCAAACGAGATTCTCTATATCCGACCTTGTAGTTCTTCTTCCCATTCTTTTCAGAACAGCATCCGCACCACTTTGAGTCGGGATATCAAGGTATTTAAGCACCTTTCTATTGTCTCTGATTTCCGCAATAAGTTCATCGTTTATTTCTTCAGGATAACAGTATAGAAGTCTTATATACGATAATTCATCTATCTCTGAGAGTTTACGAAGCAGTACCGGCAATGCTTTTTTACCGTAAATATCGGTTCCGTACATTGTCGTTTCCTGCGCCACAAGAATAAGTTCCTTTACTCCCTGCGTCGCAAGTTCCTCAGCCTCTTTTAACAAAACTTCCATAGGAACGCTTCTAAAGTCGCCACGCATACCGGGAATAGCGCAATACGTACAATGTTTGTCACAGCCTTCCGCAATTTTCATATATGCATAGTGACCACCCGTTGACACAAGACGCTTCTTTCCATATACAAGCGGACCATTAATATCTTTAATAAACTCGGCTTTTGAATTATCTCCGACAAGATTGACTGCCTTAACAATTTCATCAATTGCCATCGTTCCGACAAGCACATCAACCTCCGGAATCTGTTCTCTGATTTCTTTTGAATAACGCTGTGCAAGACATCCACAGGCAATGAGTGATTTAAGCGACCCCGATGTTTTAAGTCGTCCCAGTTCAATAAGCGTATTAATGCTTTCTCCCTTGGCATCACTTATAAAAGAACAGGTATTGACTATTGCAACATCAGCTTTTGTTTCGTCGTCAACAATCTCATGCCCCGCTTCCGAAAGTTGTCCCAGCATCATTTCCGTATCAACCAGGTTTTTATCACACCCTAAGGATACAAAAAATATTTTCACCGGCATTCTCCCTTTTATAACAACATAATTATTATACAGCAAATACTTGTCTTAATATGAGAATGGGGAAACACCTAGCGGCATTTCCCCAACGTTTTTCTTTTGATTAATCTTCTTCGTCGCTGATTATTTTTATCTTAGCCTGATTCAATTCATCAACCGCAACACTCAAAGGCTTTTTGCCTTCTTCTGCCTCAACATAAGGCTTGTCACCTGCAATGATTTGACGTGCACGGCGGCTTGTTGCCATAACAATCGAATAACGGCTGTTAACCACTTTAGCCTCACCGGGTTCAACATCGCTGTTTACAACTTTCATTAAATCTGAATAAGAGGGATGTAACATATTAATGCTCCTTTAAAATTCTTTAAGTTCTTCTATGATGTTATTCAAAAACTCTCTGCGACGCGCCATCGTATATTTGGCCGATGTAACCATTGAATGAATTGCATTCACCGCAGTGTCAAGATCGTCATTAATAACAAGATATTCGTATCTGTCTATATATGTACTCTCAGTCTTTGCCTGAGCGATACGCTTTGAAATAACCTCTTCAGTCTCGGTGCCTCTTGCTCTGAGTCTTTGCAAAAGAACTTCAATTGACGGAGGTGTAACAAACAAAAGAAGTGTGTCAGGAAATTTTTCTTTTATCTGCATTGCTCCCTGCACCTCGATATCAAGAATTACATTCTTCCCTGCTTTAAGTTGTTCTTCAACATAAGCCTTTGGGGTTCCGTAATAATTCCCAACATACTGTGCATATTCTACAAGACCGTTTTCGGAAATAGTCTTTTCGAATTCTTCTTTTGTAACAAAGAAATAGTCCTTCCCGTTAACTTCACCTTCTCTTGGAGCTCTGGTAGTCATCGATACAGAGAAAACATAGTCTTCATAATCGCTGAGAAGACGTTTCATCAGAGTTCCTTTTCCTGCTCCGGAAAACCCGGACATAACAATAAGTAATCCGTCCATAAAGCTTCCTTACTCAATATTCTGAATCTGTTCTCTGACTTTTTCTATTTCGGTTTTAAGTTCTATCGCATGATCGCTTGTTGCAAGATCATTTGCTTTGGAAAGAATGGTATTAGCTTCACGATTCATTTCCTGCGCAATAAAATCAAGTTTTCTTCCGATCGAACCACCCTCGATAAGGGTCTTCTTCGTAGTTTCAATATGGCTTGTAAGTCTTACGATTTCTTCATCTATGCAGACCTTATCGGCAAAAATCGTTACTTCTGTAAGAAGTCTTCCTTCGTCAACCTTTGTATCACCCAAAAGTTCTCTGACCTTATCTTCAAGACCTTTACGATACTCCGCAATAATTTCAGGTGCTCTTTCTTTAATGTATGCAACATGAGAAAGCATATCATTAAGTTTCAAGATAAGATCTTCTCTTAACGTTTCGCCCTCTTTAATACGGGTTTCCACAAACTTTTCGGCAGCACCCTTAATTGCTTTTTGAAGTCCGGCCCAAATCTCTTCCTCATCTATATCAACTTCATCCATTGAGAATACTTCGGGATATCTTGAAAGAGTAGAAACCCTGATATCATAATCGAGTTCAAGTTCTTCGGACATCTGTTTTAAGTACTTAAGATATTCTTTTGCAACGTCAGGATTGTACTTAATTCCGACATTGTTCTCAGTGAAATCTTCATAAGTTATGAAAACATCAACTTTGCCTCGCTGAATACTACTCTTAAGTTCATTACGTATGGCCGCTTCAAAGAAATTAAGTTTCTTTGGCATTTTTATAGCCATGTCAAGGTAACGGTGATTAACTGACTTTATCTCAACCGTAAACTTACGGTTAGCATCAGCATATTCCGCCCTACCAAAGCCGGTCATGCTTTTTATCATATATCATACCTCATTTATAGTAGTGTGGTATGCAATCTCCATACTTCATGCCTAGTTGCATACCCTTTTACATTATAGAAAAATTAACATAATTAGTCAACAAGCTAATTCCACCCCTCCACACCCCGCCAAGCCGTCCGCCCGCCCGGTCGTTGAAATCGGAATTATTATACTAATTGAATGAAGCATATACATTGTTCTCGCTTTCGGATTCCACAAAGCTTGATTTTCTAAATGATTGCCCAGGCTTCTTCGATTGTCACGCTCCTTCAGAAACTCGTCATGGGAAGGGGGATAATATTTATTTTCGAGTCCTTTGAGGCGGTTTGACCATTTTCTTACATGTTGCGAGCGAGACATCAAGCCTTGTCCGGAGCAACTGTTTGAGAAAAAGTTGCATTTTAACTTTTTCGAGTTTTCGAAGGACAAGGCCAATCGAAGATGTCGAGCGCAACATTTAGAAAATGGCAAACCAGACAATCCGGACGAGGAAAAAATATTATTCTCCTCCCCATAACTCAAACAGTCTGACGAAGCGCGATTAAAGCCTGGTTTGCAACCATTAAGAAAAACTACGCTTTGCTCCAACTCAGCATCAAACAATGTATATGCTTCATTCAACTATTTTAAAGATTATTTCAACGACCGGGCGGACGGACGGCTTATGGTTGGATTGTTATAGAAGTCAGGTTTGTTGCAAATAGAGGGGATTCATTTTATACTCATAGGGATATATTTAGGTATGTTTATTTTGAGGTAAATATTAAGATGGCATTTGATGGAATAACTGTGGCAGCTGTAGTTAAGGAATTGAGCGAAGCCACAAAAAATACAAGAATATATAAAATTTCACAGCCGGAGTCTGATGAACTGATACTTACCATAAAGGGAAATTCTACACAGTTTAAGATACTTCTTTCGGCAGATGCTTCTCTTCCTCTTGTATATATTACAAATGACAGTAAGCCGTCTCCGCTCCAGGCACCTAATTTTTGCATGCTTCTAAGAAAACATCTTTCAAACGCAAAAATACTGTCGGTTACTCAGCCCGGACTCGAACGCGTCATTAAATTTGAACTGGAGCATCTTAACGAAATGGGCGATGTATGTTCAAAGTCATTATATGTAGAAATAATGGGAAAACATTCAAATATTATCTTTACCGACAGCGACGATAATATTATTGATTCCATTAAGCATATAAGCCATAACGTAAGTTCAGTAAGGGAAGTTTTACCCGGAAGAAAATATTTTATTCCGGAAACAGCGGATAAACTTGATCCTTTCTCTGCATCATACGATGCATTTTCTTCGAAAGTTGCTAACGCTCATCTTCCGCTCTCAAAAGCAATATACAGTTCATTTACCGGAATATCACCACTTGTGGCTTCAGAGCTTGCTTTTTGCGCAAATCTTGACGCGGATATATCATCGAGTGCACTTTCCGATTCGGACATGAATACTCTTTGGTCGAAATTTTCCGACATGATAGAGCACATTTCTTCAGGAATCTTTAATTTTAATATATATTATGAAGGAAAGACTCCTAAAGAATACTCTGCAGTTATGTTAACCGTTTTTGCTGATTTGCACTCTCGTTCCTACAATAGTATTTCCGAACTGCTTTCGGAATATTACAAGGAAAAAAGCGTCGTTGTACGAATTCGCCAAAAATCAACCGATCTTAGAAAAATCGTACAAACAGCATTGGAACGAAATGTCAAAAAGCTTGATTTGCAAAGAAAACAACTCGAGGATACCGAAAAGAAAGATAAATATAAGGTATACGGTGAATTAATCAATACGTACGGATATAACGTTTCTGAAGGTTCCAAATCATTTGAGGCACTTAATTATTACACCGGTCAAAACATTACCATTCCGCTTGATCCTGACATTCCTGTTCTTGAAAATGGCAAGAAATACTTTGAAAAATACGGAAAATTAAAAAGAACAGCCGAGTCACTGACCGTGATAATCGAAGAAGTCTCGACGGAAGTCGAATGGCTTGAGTCCATACTTACAGCGCTCGATATAGCTGTTGATGAACAGGATCTTACCGAAATCAAACAAGAACTTACCGAAGCCGGTTATATACGTTTCAAAAGCGGAACCAAAAAGGCAAAAGTGACTTCAAAACCGTTTCATTACATAAGTTCCGATGGCTTCGATATTTACGTTGGAAGAAACAATTATCAAAACGATTATCTTACATTTGAATACGCAAACGGCAATGACTGGTGGTTTCATGCAAAGAAAATGCCAGGTTCCCATGTTATAGTCCGCACAAACGGAAAAGAAGTTCCTGACAGAACTTTTGAGGAAGCAGCAAAACTTGCAGCTTTCTATTCAAAGGGCCGTGGAACCGACAGAGTTGAGATTGATTATCTTATTAAAAAGAATGTAAAAAAGCCCGCTAAAGCTAAGCCGGGCTTTGTAGTATACTACACAAATTACTCTATGGTTATTGACGATGACATTTCCGGAATAACTTACATTCCCAATGCATAAATCATCTCGGGAAGCAGTTGTTTCTTTCGACTCATTACTCCCGGCATATCAAGTACCTTCTCTTCGAGTTGTCGATAGGGAAGGTATTTTACTGCTCTGTAGTCAGTCGTTAAAAGAACACTGTTTTCTTTCATTACATCGGTGACCATAACAACAGCCCAGTCAAGTCCGTTCTTAGCACGAACATCTTCAAGAGCCGCAATAAACTTGTCCTTATAATCATCAAGATCTTTGAGGGTTGTAGCTTCACACTGTCCGATTCCGATGTTTGTACCTTTCTCCGTGTATCTCTTAAAGTCAGATAATACAGCAACCTCCGGATTAAGATTGGATAAGCTTTCCATATGGCTGAACATTTCTTTGCCAAACTCTTCAACCGTAACATTACATATATCCGCAAGCACTTTAGCAGCTTCTATATCTATCGAAGTTGTAGTCGGGGATTTAAGTATAAGTGTGTCGGCCATCATACCTGTCAGCAGCACTTTTGCAGTATCTTTATCAGGAAGCAGTTTGTTTCTTACAAACAGTTCATAAACAATTGTGCATGTGCTTCCAAGCGGCTCTGCATCAATAAAAATAGGAAGACTTGTTTTTAACGCATCAAGCCTGTGATGGTCTATTATTTCAACAATATTGGCTGTTTCAATTCCCTTAATGCTCTGTCTTGGCTCATTATGATCCATCAAAATAACATTGTATTCCGGAGCCTTCAAAAAGCACCTTCTTGTAACAAAGCCTGCATATTCTTCCCCATCAAAAACGGCAAGCCCTCTTTTTACGGATGTAGAAAGCGCTTTCTTTGCTTCTTCAAACAATTCGTCCGTCTGTATCGGCTCTTCCTGGTCACGCATAACTTCTTTGATTATAGGGACGGACTTTGTATCGTTTCCTTCCGAAAGTCCTTTCATATACCAGGCTGTTATATCATCAATTGACAAAAGACCATAAAATTCTCCGTTTTCAAATATAGGCGTTACCGACGGATTGGCATCTTTATATTTCTTTGCTATCTCGGTAAGAGGCATGCAGTTTTCAATTCTTTCGTCATAAGAAAGCATCACATCCCTAACCTTAGGGTAAACATCAGGCATATATGGAGGAGCCTGGATATTCAGCGCATTAAGGATGTTTTTACAGCTTTCGCTAAGATGTCCGCATCTTATGGCAATATACTCATTTCCATCATTCAAAAGGTTTTTAAGATTTGCGTATGCATATGCACTGCACACGGTATCAAGATCGGGATTTTTGTGGCCGGTAATATAGACAGTACTCATTTATTCTCCATCCGATTAATCAATCACATATCATTTCCAAATACACTTTACTATTTTTCAATCAAAAGTCCAATCTCGTAATATGGGCTTTTTTTGTAAGAGGATCTCTTTCTTCATAGTCAAACATAACATATATGTCCTGTTTTGCGGTTTCAAAAGAATCAGGGAAGTCAAAAGAAAACTTTTCAACATGGGTTAGTTTACCTTTCACGCAAAACTTTCTTGTAACTTCTTTCCACAAAGACATATCATCAGCAAAAGAAGGTCTTGTTTTTGAATTTTCTCTGCTGTAAATATCGAAAACCAAAGATTCCTTAAGACACTTCATTTCCTCATTTGAAATTTTGGCTTCTTTTGCAAACTCAAGAAGTATATTACAGCGTCCTATTCTTGTATGACTAAGATTAAAATAGCCTTTCTCCTCATAGAAATCTCCTAAACTGTCAAAAAGTGAAAAAGGATCATTAAACATTGTTTCAAGGTACTCAACAGCCTTTTCAAACTGATGACTGTTGTAATATACTTCAACCATTTCTTCCACTCGCTTAAGTCTCAGAATGTCATCATAGCTTATCCATTTAGTTGACATAACTTCATAGGGCGGTTTGTCCGTATATAAAATACCGTATTCGTTCACATGTTCATACATATATGAACCCTTTAACACTTTCAGAAAGCCAAGCTGAAGCTGTTCGGGTTTTAACGCAAACACTCTGTTGAAAGAATTTATGAAGCTTTCAATGTTTTCATACGGAAGTCCCGCTATGAGGTCGAGGTGCTCATGAATATTATGAAATGACTTAATCTTACGAACCACTTCTTCAAGACGCTCAAGTTTCATAGTTCTGTGGATTTCTTTAATAGTCGCTTCGTTAACCGACTGAACGCCTATTTCAAGCTGAATCAGGCCGGGGCGCATATCCTTCATCAGTTCAAGTTCCTGTTCACTTATCAAATCTGCCGATATTTCAAAATGAAAATTAGTGATGCCATTGTCATTTTCTTTGATAAACTGCCAAATTGCCATAACATGCTTATGATCGCAGTTAAATGTCCTGTCAACAAATTTAACCTGAGAAACTTTTTTATCGAGGAAATATTTCAGTTCTTCTTTTACAATTTCTATATCTTTAAATCTTAGTGACTTGTCTATTCCCGATAGGCAATAACTGCAGGAAAACGGGCAACCTCTGCTTGATTCATAATAAATAATACGATTTTCAAAATCCGCATCATCTCCATAGGGAAAAACAAGACTGTTCAAATCAATTGCCCTTCGACTGTCGGTAAAGCAGACAGAATCACCGACATTATACGCAATGCCGTTTATTTCGGACAGTTTTCCTCCTTCGGTATAATATTTTATTATCTCGTAGAATGTCGCTTCCCCCTCACCTATAATAACTCCAAAAAACTGCGGATTTGTTAAAAGAAAATTCTCTGCGTCGTAAGATACCTCGGGGCCTCCTGCAATAATCGGAACATCAGGACAAAGTTTATGAAACTCTTTTGATATCTCAATTACATATTCCACATTCCAAATATATACGCTAAAAAACAAAACTGACGGCTTTTCTTTATACAAATCTGCGAGTATCTGTTCCTTTCGATTATTGATAGTAAACTCTCTTATACCTACAAGATCCGAATATTCTTTTGATGCAGCTTTAAGAGTGTAAACTGCAAGATTTGAATGAATATATTTTGAATTGATTGCCGTTAATAAGTATTTCATAGTTTCTGCATTCCTCGCAAATAGTAAAAGAAAAATAATGCCTTTTTTTCATCTTTAAGAAGCAATGCAATATGCTCAGATGACACTTCTATTGCACGCTCTTCCTCTTTTGATATTGAAAAATCGCTGTATAGAAGTTTTTCAAACATCTCTATAAAGGCAAGTGATGCTTTTGAAATTTCTTTTTCAAGTCTTTTTTGATACTCGGCCAAAGTCTCCCCCTGATTAAGTCTGTAACCTGCATATTCAAGATGGTAAAGATTCATTCTGCATAGCAAAATTGCCTTTTCCCTATCTTTTGCTTTATCCAGTCTTTTCTTTATTACAAGATAATCAATCAGTTCATAAGCAATAGGAAAGGCTATAATCAAAGCAACAGGTATTATAACCCAATACCATTTTATAGTTTTTTCTTCGACCTTCGTCTCCAAAATCGGCAGTTGTTCTTCCTCACGTTCTCTGTTGTAGTATTCCCTGTAATCTTCCTCCGTGAACTCCTTCTTCTCTTTTTCAAAAGAAGGAACCCACGAGGTTTCAATCATCCTTCCCGGCATCGGATCAAATGTTACAAAGCCGACTCCATCAATATAGGCCTCTACCCATCCGTGCGCCATTGAAGTCTCAACGAATGTATTGTCAGTACCTTTCATCGTTAAGCAATATCCCTGCACATATCTTGCCGGGATGCCAAGATATCTTGCCATAATCGTAAATGCAGTAGAAAAATGTGAACACAGTCCCTGCTTTGAATCAAACATGAAATAATCAAGAAACGATGCTTCATCCGTAACATATTCCGGAAGTTTTCCCGGTGCATATGTATATGCATATCCATTAAGATATTCCTGAAGAAGATTAAGCCGTTCATAGTCATTAGTGCCTGCTTCAACAATATTCTCTATCAATTCCTCAGCACGTTTTGAAAGTTTAGTTTCAGAAAGATACCTCGTATAAACATATTCCCTGTATCTTTCATAAGCATCAAAAGAAAAATCCTTCTTGTCCAAAAGCGGATATTTTATAAGAATATTTCCCAAAAGCTGCTCATCGTACCGGCTTTCTTTTTCAATCATCGCCTTTATGGCATCATTTCCACGGTTCAAAACATATGAAGTCATATTATATTTTGTATCGTATCCCATGGGCTTTTCAAACAACATGCTTCCATCTTCATAGATTTCATCAACCTGTTCCCCAATCATTTCCAACCTTGAAGTATATAAAGGTGCAAAAATATGTTTTGAGGTAAATGACTGATACTCAAAAGAGATGTTAGCTGTAAGATAATAATCCTTAGTATCCGCGCTATCGGTTGTGAGTGCATTGTATTCAAGCTCTATAGTTGAAAATAATCTTTCATTGTCAAATTCTTCGCCCGAAGCAACCCACACTCTGCCGTCAAAGGTATCAAAGCGCTTTCCGGCAAGATATATTCTTTCGCCTAAAGGTCTGTTTGCGTGTACCTTTATGATTGCCTTCGATTCGCCGCCCACGCTTTCTGCCAGGTTTCCTTCCTCTGAGAAATTAATCATAGAAGTTGAATAATCTTCATCATTCCCGTGGAACAGTTTCTCACTTAGTTCAATAGAATAAGTTTTAATTCGTTCCCACGTCGAAATAAAAAATGCCCAGTCGTACGGCTTATCGGACACAGGTGTTTTTAAAAGAAAAAGCATAAAAAGTATCGGAAACAAAGAAGTAAATACAATGTACTTTTTTATATCAAGAGTACGTTTTCTTTGGATCCTCTCTGCAATGCAAAGAACAACAAAAAAGACCGCAATAGAAAATTGCCATTTTGTCACATTGCTCCTTAAAATGCATTCAAGTGCAAGTATCAATACAAATAGTCCGGCGGTCAAATATTTCAGTTTGTCAAAACAGTTTATAACAATTCCCAATACCGAAATCACAGCTGCACTCAAAAAAATGACAGCAAATAATCCGATTTTTTGAACGTCTGCCTGATTTTTACCATATCGCAGTAAAAGTGCAAATCCAACCAGGCCAATAACTATAATACCCGAAAGAATAATTCTAAGCTGGTTGTTTAAATGTCTGTAACACATAACGGTAAGTTCAGCCGATATTATTCCCAATATAAGCAGACGTTTTTCTGCATTGGGAGCAAGCATGCCGATTATTTCGGAAACCGAAAAAAATGTTATTGGAAACGTAAACATCAAATCATAAACAAAGGCGACCATCACATCACCTCCGTCAAATCATCAGATTTTGAAATAGGATAAACAATTACATCCTTCCCCAAATCATAGTCATACTCTTTTTGCGAGTCGGAAATAAGATATATTATCGCAGTAATAGAAAATCCCCTCAATGAATCCAAAAAATTCAAAAGCGCATCATCAATCTTAGAAACAATTAAAAACAATGCCTTTGCACTCATAAGATTATTGTCTTTACTCAATGCTTCATATAATTTTGAATCCTGATTCTCATCAGAAAAAAACACAGAGCATATGTCAGAATATGCCTCGTCAAAACGATCCAGATTATTAACTATGTTCGTTATCGGAGAATTTTCCATATAAAATTGTTCGACAGGTATGCCTTCGGAAGCAAAATATAAAGTAAGTGCTAACGTAATTTCCAAAATTTTGCTTTCAACCGGGAGATATTCACTTTCTTTTTCACAATCCCTGTAAGTTGAAAAAGCAATTGCGACACTGCTTCTTTCCTCTCCAATGTCTTTCTTCACAAGAAGCTTACCTAAAACAGCGCTCTGCTTCCATTGTATTTTTCTTGTGTCGTCACCACTGACATAATCTCTTGTAAGGACATCCGCATATGAAGGATTAACAAGGGAATCGTTGGCAGATATTTCGTTCACATCAATGCCGTTTAAACTGTTCAAAAGTACAATATTAGGCTTTACACTGACTCGCAACGGTTCTTTATTGCTATATGAAAGTTTGAACAGGCCAAACATATCTTTAATCTCAACGCGATTGATACCAACCTTATATTCTCCCCTGTATTTACACGTCAGTATCGTTTCCTTCTTTATACCGTCTCCAAAAGAAAGTTCATATTCGGGAAGATTATCAAGTCCCTTTATAGAAGAAAAGTCTGAATAGAAATCTACCTTGATTGACGCAAAAGAAAAGAACCCTTCGTTCTGAAGGGTAAAATAATAAGGTATATTTTCTTTTGCCACAATGTCGGAAGTTCCAACCTTTTGATATATCTTGAAAAAAACAAAAACAAGAACAAGATACACCAATGAAATGACAGGTATCAGTATCAGGGCAAAAAAGAATCCATATGACACTACTCCGCCATAAAAACTGATACCCACAAGCGACATTATTAATAATCCAAGCCAAATAAGTCTGTTTCTAAGCACACTACCCCTCCATGGGAATCTTAGCCTTAAGAACCAAGTTTGTAATCAGTTTGTCGGTATTCTCTTTTCTTATCTTTGATTCCTTTGTAAGTGTAAGCCTGTGATGAAGAACATTCACGGCCACCGCCTTCACATCATCCGGCTTTACAAAATCTCTTCCATCAATAAACGCCTTGGCTCTTGATGCCATAGCAAGTGAGATCATAGCTCGCGGGCTTGCACCCATAACAAACTCGGAAGTTTGTCTTGTCAAATCAATAATATTTTCAATATACGCAAGTACCGAATCCGATACTGTTACTTTCTTAACTTTTTCTCTCAGCAAAAGAACATCCTTGGCAGAAACAACGGATTCAATCGAATCGGTTGAGATGCCTTGCATAGCATTCTTTGCCATACGTATTTCATCTTCCTTTTCAGGATATCCTATGCTTAATCTCATCATAAATCTATCGGTCTGAGCTTCCAAAAGAGGATAAGTTCCCATGAATTCAATCGGATTCTGTGTTGCGATAACACAAAATAATTCAGGTAGTTTGTATGTATTACCATCTACAGTAACATGGCCTTCAGACATAGCCTCCAAAAGAGCGGATTGCGTCTTTGGTGATGTACGGTTTATCTCATCAGCCAAAACAATCTCTTTTATAATCGCGCCTTCTTTATACTCAAAATTGCCGCTTTTTACATCATAAACAGATACACCCGTGATATCAGACGGAAGTGTATCCGGAGTAAACTGAATTCGGCCAAAGCTTGCATCAATAGTTTTTGCAAGTGTCCTGGCCAAAGTCGTTTTACCAACCCCGGGGACATCCTCAAGCAGTACATGCCCTCCGGCAAGAAAACAAATCAACAGGTTTTCAACAACATCCTGTTTACCGATAAAGCAACTGTTTATATTATCTTTTATTTTATTTATCATGCAAACTCTCCCTACCCCATACAACATCATATGAAAAAAGGGCCTTTATAGATCACAAAACCTATAAAGGCACGTTTTTATCAACCAATCAGCCAGTCGTACATTTCCTGGTACTTAAGGGCACTTACATCCCAAGAAAAATCTGCAACCATTGCTCTGTCGATAAGTTTGTTCCATTCTCGCTTTCTGTCATAGTAAATGCGCTCAGCATTTCTTACACAGTCAAGCATTTCATGGGCATTATAATTGGCAAAAGAAAAACCGGTTCCTTTGCTTTCGTACTCATTATAAGGTTCAACGGTATCTTTAAGTCCGCCGGTCTCACGTACTATCGGAAGCGTACCGTAACGAAGCGCAATAAGCTGCGAAAGACCACAAGGTTCAAACAGAGACGGCATGAGAAATGCATCGGATGATGCATATACTTTATGCGCAAGTTCGTCCGAATAGTAAATATTGGAAGAAACCTTGTTGCTATATTTCCAATCAAAATGACGGAACATATTTTCGTAACGTTCTTCTCCCGTTCCTACAACGACTATCTGAACATTGTCCTGACAAAGTTCATCCATCATATAAGCAATAAGGTCAAATCCCTTTTGATCGGTAAGTCTTGAAATTATACCAATCATCATAGTCTTAGGATTCACTTCCAGACCGAGTTCTGCCTGAAGCGCTGTCTTATTCTTTATTTTTTCTTTTCTGAAATTGGTAACATTGTAAGGATGCTTTAATGCCTTATCTGTAGAAGGGTCAAAATCTACATAATCAATACCATTGACTATTCCTCGCAAATCGTTTGCCCTTGCGCAAAGAAGACCATTTAATCCTTCACCGTAAAAATCTGTCATAATTTCTTTAGCGTACGTATCGCTTACAGTGGTAATTGCATCAGCATATACCAAACCTCCCTTTAAAAGGTTTGCGTCTTTATATGCCTCAAGCTTATCCGCCGTAAAGAAATAGTCGGAAAGTCCGGTAATACTCTGAACCTCTTTTACTCCCCATCTTCCCTGGAATTTCAAATTGTGGATAGTCATAACGCTCTTGATTCCATGATAAAAATCCGACCCTTGAAATCTTTCTTTAAGATATACGGGAATAAGTCCGGTCTGCCAGTCATGGCAATGAATTACATCTGGTCTAAAATCAACCAAAGGAAGCGCTGAAAGAACGGCCTTTGAAAAATATGCATATTTTTCAATTTCAAATAATGCATCATTTCCGTATGGTTTAGGCCCGCTGAAGTAAAACTCACTGTCTATAAAATAATATGTAATACCGTCTTCAACGCAAGAAAGAATTCCAACATACTCATTCTTCCAGTTAAAATCCATGTAAAAGTGCGTCACATATTGCATTTTTGCCTTTACATCTTCTTTCATGCAAGCATACTTAGGAAGAAAAACTCTGACATCGAAATATTTTTTGTCGATGCACTTAGGAAGTGACCCTACAACATCGGCAAGACCACCTGTCTTAATAAAAGGAACTCCTTCGCTTGCAACAAACAGAATTTTTTTCATATAGTATTTATCCCCACTTTATTTTATTAATTCCCTAACTATTTCTCCCGCAATCATAAGGCCTGCAGACGACGGAACAAATGATATACTTGCAGGTGTACGCACTCCGGTACGAACCGGTTCTTCTTTGGAATACAGGACTTTTACATTCTTATAACCTCTGTCCTTGCATTCTTTTCGCATTACCTTAGCAAGAGGGCACACAGACGTCTTCGAGATATCTGCGATTTCAAACATTTCCGGCCTAAGCTTATTTCCCGTTCCCATTGACGAAATGATTGGAACATCGGCCTCCTTGCACTTCTTAATTATCTCAAGTTTGGCGGTAACCGTGTCGACACAATCCGCAACGAAATCGATTTCACTAAAATCTATAATATCACTGTTTTCGGGTAAAAAGAAACAATCATATAAAGATATTTTAAGATCAGGGTTTATGTCTTTACACCTTCGCCAAAAAGCATCGGTTTTTTTCATCCCGACAGTTGAATGAAGTGCAATAATCTGACGATTTATGTTAGTTTCGTTAACTGTATCATGATCAACAAGAATAAGGTGCCCTACTCCTGCCCTTGCCAACGCTTCCGTTACATATCCGCCAACACCGCCAAGTCCAAAAACCGCAACCGTACAATCAGATAATTTATTTACCGCGTCCTTCCCAATTAATTTTTCTGTTCTGTCCCATTGAGTCTCACACAAAATATGTCACCCCCGTCAACAGCAGGCAAAAATACCATATTCCGCTAATAACATGCCAGCCAAGCACTGCCATTTCTCCGAAAAACAAAACAGTGGAAAATATATTTCTATCATGATTTTTAAACTGCCTAAATGAATTAAGCATTGCAACAACAAATGAAAAAAACAAAGCTATTGAATATCCCCAAAAGAAATTACCATCAAGGCTCCTTTCTCCGGTCTCAACCATAAGAAATATTTCCAAAAATGCAACGGCCCAAAGAACAATTGTTTTCCTGCAAACTTTATCTGCTAATGAAGATTTGAAATGAAATACTACTGTCATGAGTAGAAATGCGATTGAGAAAACTATGGCGGCTTTAGGATGATCTCCTCTTAAGCTTAGTGCTTCAAACGGCTTTATCGCATAACCTCCCGACCGCTCTCCATCTGAAAGAATCAGACTCTGAATATACATAACAATCATAGCAGGGAACACCGTTGTACCGATAGAAACAACCTTCCAAAATCCTGTCTTTTTAAAAAGATCATTAAGAAGAATAAGCGCAAGTGCAGGCGCAAAAACGGTAAGAAACGAAGCCTTAAATCCGGTTGTCAAAGCAAGCATACCCGCAAGTACAAACCAGTCTTTAACAGAAAATCCTTCCTTATATCTTACGTATATTTTTACATATATAATCATCGTAAGAATGGCAAAAAGTCTCATAAAAATATATGTGGAATTATGCCACATGTTTGCACATTCATACCCAATGTAATGGCGTTTATTGGCAAGTGGGAAATAAAAGGCCGACAGAATATTTGCAAAAAATGAAAAGACATTTACCAAAACTCCCGGCATCTTTATATCCATCCTTTCAGCAAGTTCAATTATTAATACCTTTGTTGCTGTTATGGATAAAATACATACAAGTGCAAGTACTATTGCAATCAATATATTTTTTACAGGAAACAGTGAAAGAAAAAGATATATCGGGGCCGTCAGACTGTGATAGTATCCTTCCTCAACAGCAAATCTCACATGAACTACAGTGTCTGATTCAAAGCGTCCGGTCTGAGGATACAGCATCTGATTATAAAACAAATATATCAGTAATCCAAAATAAAGAATCAGCAACCCGTAAAAGACACAATCTGAAGTTGAAATTATGTTTCTTTTTTCTTTGTTCATTTATCTATTCTTTCTTTCATTTGCCTGTTTTTTCAGTTCTTTTGCATTATTAAGAGTTGCTTCATCATTGATACCCGATCCAAGTAATCTTGATAGTTCCAATATCTCACCATCAGCATCAAGCCTTAATATTGAAGTAGTCGTAACTCCGTTTCCCGATGTTTTTGATATTTCATAATGCGAATCCGCCATTGCAGCAATCTGAGGAAGATGCGTGATGGCAATGACCTGATGGTCATTTGATAAAGCCGACAGTCTTCCTGCAACTTCCCATGCGGTTTTGCCGCTTATACCCGCATCTATCTCATCAAATATAAGTGAATCAACCTCATCCTTTCTTGCAAGAAGAGATTTTATTCCAAGCATTATTCTTGAAAGCTCACCCCCGCTGGCAACGTTCCTAATAGGTTTTATCGGTTCGCCCGGATTGGTTGATACCATAAATTCAATATGATCAAAGCCTTTTGAGTTAATAATCGACTCATCAGTCTCTATTTCAACATCAAATTTGACATCCAAAAAACTCAAATGCAACAGTTCTTCTTTGAGCATTTTTGCAAAGTCCTTTGCAACAGATTTTCGCAACTCACTCAATTTACGTGCAGATTCAATATATTCGCCAAATGCCTTATCGGTTTTTTCTTTTAATGAAGCTAAATAAGAATCTAAATCGGTAAGTTTTTCAAGTTCATCTGATTTTTCTTCGTAATATTTTAAAATATCGGGAATTGTTCGTCCAAATTTTGCTTTCAACGAGTTAATGGTATTAAGTCGGGTTTCAACTTCCGAAAACTCTTCTTCGGAAAATTCAAGACCATCTGCATACTCCGATATCTCAAGTGAAAAATCACCTAATAATTCTTCAATCGTTGAAAGTTTTTCTGCAAGACTTTCAGCATTGTCGTCAAGCATTGCAGCCTTTTTCATCAGGTTCAAAGCACGCGAAATCATATTTCCTGCGTCATTTCCTCTGTCCGATGAAACCGCTGACATTGCTTCATTCACATATGAGAGAAGTTTTTCAGCAGACTGCATTCTCTTAAAATCGGATTCAAGCTGCTCATCCTCACCTAAAATAAGATTGGCAGTCTCGATTTCGCGACATTCATACTCAAGAAGACTTTGTTCCCTCTCCCTGTTTTCGCAATGAGATAATGCTTCATCAAGTTCTTCCTTTAGCTTGTTATACTCATTAGCATTAGCGGATACTCTTTCAAGCGCCGCTTTAACAGCATCAAGACCAAAAGCATCCAACATATCTCTTTGTTTAAGATTATTAAGCAAAGATTGATGCTCATGCTGTCCGTGAACATCCAAAAGTTCGGACGCCAGTTCCTTAACCTGTCTTGCCGGTACGGCTTCTCCGTTTATTTTGAAAACATTTTTTGTTGGAGTTATTTTTCTTGAAATAATAATCGAATCGTCTTCAGATGGAAGTTCCATACTTTCCAATATTTTTCCAGACGAAGCATTAGAAGAAAACATCAATTCGACGTAAGCCTCAGATGCACCTGTACGAATGATGTCTTTATCAGCCTTTGCACCAAGCGCAAGATTAACGGAGCCAAGTAATACAGATTTACCGGCTCCGGTTTCACCGGTAAGAATGTTTAGTCCCTCGGTGAATTGAATCTCGCATTCTTCTATCAATGCAAGATTTTTAACATGCATGTATTCTAACATACCCCTATGCCTTTTCTTCTCTCCCGAAATAATAGTGTCCGTTAAACTATGAGGCTCTCAATTCTATCCATGACTATCTCTGCATCTTCTACCGTTCGAATAGCCATCATTATCGTATCATCTCCCGCTATCGTTCCGACAACCTCAGGATATTTTAATGAATCTATTGCTGCAGCAACAGCCATAGCCATTCCCGAAACAGTTTTAATAACTATAATATTTTGCGCAGTATCAATGGACACAAAGCCATCAGCAAGTACTCTTTTGAATTTGTCGTTCAACGAATGGTCGTTTTGAACGTCGGCTGCATATCTTTGATGTCCGTCACCCATATTTTTTTTATATAGGTGAAGTGTATTTATATCCCTCGAAACAGTCGCCTGCGTAACCTGAAACCCTTCCTCCAGAAGACGCTGACATAATTCATCCTGTGTCTCAATTTCATACTGTTCAATTATTTCTAGTATCTTACGATGTCTGGAATTTTTCATTTCAATCTCCGTTTTATTCCTCTAAAACAAAAACACTTACAATATTAATCCGTCAACTTTTTCTGTAATATTTCAAGAAAACTTTCTCTTCGCATTTTTATAATGCGAGTTCGATTTTCACTTCTTCTTAAAACAAAAGAATCACCGGTCTTTAAATCAAAGTGAGCAGCTCCGTCACTCATTGCAAATGCGGTTTGCTCTCCGCCGTTTTTTGCATCTTTAATCTCAATTGTAATCTCATCCTCACCATCAAGAATAATGCTTCTTGAATTAATTGTATGAGGACATACCGGAGTCATCACAAGTAAATCGGCACTCGGTTCAACAATTGGTCCTCCCGCCGAAAGATTATATCCGGTAGACCCGGTTGGTGTTGAAACAATCACTCCGTCTCCACAGTACGACTTTAAGTACTGACCGTTTACGTATACATCAAAGTTTATAGCTCTAAACGGCAATGATTTCAAAACCGAAATATCGTTAAGTGCAATAGTATGGGCAGCAACCTGTCCGTCTCTTAAAACGTTGCCTTCAAGCATCATTCTTTCTTCTATGAAAAAATCACCGTTTATAAGATTTATCAGTGCGGTTTCAACATTGGTTCTTTCAACTTCCGAGAGATATCCAAGCGAACCCATATTAACGCCAAGAAGCGGAACTGATTCATCGACAAAATCACGGGCAGCACGAAGCATTGTTCCGTCTCCGCCCAGTACAATTACAGCGTCCGGCTTCGGAGATGATGAAAAATCACAGGCCTCCTCTTTCCCGTATATTTTACGGTCGTCCATAATTTCAATATCTACAATCTTGCCTTTTTCTGTAAGAAAATTCTTAATCATATCGGTTACTTCAAAACCGGTGTCTTTTGATTCATTTGTACGAATTAAAAATCTTTCCATAACTGTCTCCACTTTGTTCAATTACTTGTCAAGCGAATCGTGCGCTGCATTAACAACGCTGTCCGTATCAATATTATTATTTGTTTCAAGGCTTTCGCCCTTTTCAATAAACAAAAGATATTCAATATTACCTTCAGGCCCTTTTATTGGCGAATAATCAAGTCCCAATATGCTAAAGCCTATACTCTTTGCATAATCAATAACTTTTTCAATAACCGCTTTGTGAACCTTCTTATCTTTTACAACACCCTTCTTGCCAACTTCATCACGTCCTGCTTCAAACTGGGGTTTAATAAGGCATACCATTTTCGCATGGTCTTTTATAATATTAACAGCAGGTTCTAAAATCTTTGTAAGCGAGATAAACGAAACATCAACCGAAGCAAAATCGGGCTGCACCCCTATGTCTTCAGGTGTAACATACCTAAAATTTGTTTTTTCCATACAGACGACACGTTCATCATTGCGAAGACTCCATGCAAGCTGACCGTGACCGACATCAATCGAAAACACCTTGACTGCTCCGTTTTGAAGCATACAGTCTGTAAATCCTCCGGTCGACGCTCCGATATCCATACAGGTGAAACCATCAAGTTTTAATCCAAAAGAAGCAATAGCTTTCTCAAGTTTTAATCCTCCGCGACTTACATACTTAAGTTTCGCACCTTTAACTTCTATTTTTACTTTTTCGGGATCAAACATTGTACCTGCCTTGTCTTCACGCTGTCCGTTTACAAAAACATCACCACTCATAATGACGGTTTTCGCTTTTTCACGGGAAGTTGCAAGTCCCTGTTCGACCAAAAGAACATCAAGTCTTTCTTTCATATTTTTACACTTTTCCGAATTATCTTTCAGCCAATATTCTTTTTACAATACTGTCCGAATCAATCTGAATAACCTTTTTCAATATTTCCGGATTTCCATGTTCAACATATTCATCGGGAATTGAAATATTAAGAACTTTTGATGAAAAGCCTTCGTTGCAAACGAAAGCTCTTACACGTTCTCCGAATCCTCCGGAAGCTACGTTTTCTTCCATCGTAACAATCAACGAATGACTGCAGGCAATTGTTTTCATCATGCCCTCATCTATGGGTTTTACAAATCTGGCATTTAAAATCGAGCAATCTATGCCAAAGTTTTTGAGTTGTTCCCTCACCGATTCCGCTGTCTTTACCATAGAGCCAACAGCTACCAGCGCAACATCTCTTCCTGCATATATAAGTTCACTGACACCGTATTCCACAGGCTGTCTGTACTCCGAAAGGCCGTCATATGCCTCGCCTCTTGGATATCTGATTGCTGTAGGGCCATCAAAAGCAACAGCAAACTTAAGCATGTCAGAAAGTTCCCATTTGTTCTTTGGCGCCATTACCGTCATATTAGGAACAGAAGACAAAAAAGACAAATCAAAAATGCCCTGATGAGTCTCTCCGTCACTTCCGACTACTCCCGCCCTGTCTATTGCAAAAACGACAGGAAGATTCTGAATACATACATCATGTATTATCTGGTCGTAAGCTCTTTGCAAGAAAGAAGAATATATAGCAACAACAGGTCTCATTCCACCGGCAGCAAGTCCTGCAGCAAAAGTCACTGCATGCTCTTCTGCTATTCCGACATCGAAAAAGCGCTCGGGATATGCGTTTCTGAAGCGTTTAAGCCCGGTACCGTCAGCCATGGCGGCAGTAATGGCAACGACCTTTTCATTTCGCTCGCCAAGTTTAACCATAACAGTAGAAAACACATCGGTATAATTTGACTTTTTATGTTCTACGCTCGGAAGTCCTGTTGAAATATCAAAAGGCTCCGCGCCATGAAATCTTGAAGGATGCTTTTCTGCGGGAAGATATCCCCTGCCTTTTTTTGTAAGAACATGTACCAAAACAGGTCCTTTACATCTTTTTGCATCAGCTAAAGCTTCCATAATTCTTTTAACATTATGGCCATCAACAGGGCCTAAATATGTTATGCCCATATCTTCAAAAAACATTCCCGGCACAACCATACTCTTTACGGTACTCTTCGCTTTTCGAATACGTTTAACCATTCCCTCACCACCGGGAACATTCATAAGCGCATTAAAAACATTCTCTTTTAATCCAAGGTATCCGTCGGCAGTCCTTATGGAGTCAAGATACTTAGATACACCCCCAACATTTTCGGATATGGACATATTGTTATCATTTAATACAACAATAAAATTGGTATTCAGTTTAGAAGCATTATTTAACGCTTCATAAGCCATTCCACCGGTGAGCGATCCATCCCCGATAACAGATACAACAGTGTAGTCTTCTCCACATAAATCTCTCGCCTTAACAAGACCAAGTCCTGCAGAAATTGACGTTGAACTATGGCCCGTATTAAAGCAGTCGCACGGGCTTTCTTTTGTTTTGGGGAAACCGGCCATTCCACCGTATTTACGAAGATTATCAAAGCCGTCCCGACGACCGGTAAGAAGTTTGTGTGTATAAGACTGATGCCCTACATCCCAGATAATCTTATCCTGCGGAAGGTTAAGTGAAAGATGTAAAGCCATAGTAAGTTCAACTGCTCCCAAATTGGAACCAAGATGACCACCGGTAACGCTTATTTTGTTAATAAGAAATTCCCTGATTTCGGAAGCAAGTTCTGCCCAATCACTTTCGGGAATCTTCTTTATATCATTCTCAGCGATTATTTTCTCAAGCATGTCAGATTACCTTTTCATAAGTTATTCTGCATCTTCATTAACTGAATTAATACTGCTATTTGGTTCTGTATACCAAACTTTTAACTAAATCTATAAGGAACTCATTCTTTTTATCAAAAGAAAACAGAATGTCAAGCGCGCTCTGTGAATACTCCTCAACATCCGCTTTTGCTTTTTCGAATCCGAATAAAGTCACATATGTTTCTTTATTGTTATCGGCATCGGATCCTATAGGCTTGCCAAGTTCTTCAAATGTTCCCTCAACATCAAGAATATCATCTCTTATCTGGAAGGCTACTCCTATTGCCGAACCGGCTTTTTCAAGTTTATCTATGTCCTCATCCAAAGCACCTGCTAAGATACCGCCAATCATCATTGATGCTTCAACCAATGCCGCCGTTTTATTCTCATGTATATACAGAAGTTTTTCCTTGGTAAGCAAGTCGCCTGTCTTCTCACACAAAACATCGACCGCCTGCCCTCCTACCATTCCAAATATACCGGCCTTACGTGAAAGCACCGAAAGGGCTCTTGCAGTCTGCTCATAGTTCTTTGTCACTTTAAATGCTTCGGCAGCTGTTTCATATGCATAATTTAAAAGCCCGTCTCCGGTAAGAAGCGCTGTAGTCTCTCCGTAGACTGCATGCGTAGTCTTTCTTCCCCGACGATATTCATCATTATCAATGCAAGGCATATCATCATGAACCAGCGAATAAGAATGAATCAGTTCAATCGCAGCCATAAAAAAGGGAAGTTCCGGAACGTTATCAGAAAACAAAGAAGCTGTCTCTTGCATGAGCACCGGACGCAGTCTTTTTCCGGGCGCAAGAACACTGTATCTCATGGCATCCATTAAATATTCGGAAAACCCCGTATCCACTGACAACGTTTCCTTGAGTAAATCATTTACCTTTAATACCTTTTCAGACAACTCATCATGAAAATTCACGGGTAATACCTCCGCTTATTTCAAGGACTTTCTTTTCTACTAAGTCAAGTTCCTCTTCACAGTTTTTAACCATTTTCATGCCTTCTTCATATAATGAAAAAGCCTTGTCTAAAGAAATATCTTCCTTCTCAAGATTGGTTATCGTTTCGTCAAGTATGTCGAACATCTCTTCAATTGATTTTTTTGAAGTTTCAGCCATCTGTCCCCTCTGTCGTTATAACTTCGGCTTTTATTACACCGTCAGTCACATTTATTTTTAATGCTTCTCCGATTTTAACATCATTTACACTTTTAACAGGGCTTCCTCCCGATGCAACAACATAAGAATAACCGCTTGATAATTTAACAAGTGGCGACAAACCATGAAGGCGACCTGCGTCAATAGCAATACGATGTCTGTATTTCTCAATAAATGTATTAATGTACCTGTTAAGACTATCTTTGTACAAACTCACCTTTTCTTTACGATACTTCAGTCTTGAAATAGGGTTTAAAAGAGCAATCTTCTCGTAAAAAAAAGCTATTTCTTTTCGTTTATTATTAACAACACGTTTTATATCCGTGTTTAATCTTTCTTTTTTATTTCTTAATTCATTCAAACGGCTACCAATATCACAAACAGCAAGTTCTGCCGCCGCAGAGGGTGTCGGTGCCCGTAAATCCGAAACAAAATCAGCAATCGTGAAATCGGTTTCATGACCTACTGCTGAAATAATAGGAATAGAGCAATCAAAAATAGCCTGTGCAACAGCTTCACTGTTGAATCCCCAAAGGTCTTCTATAGAGCCGCCTCCACGTCCGCATATGATAACATCAACGCCGTATTTTTCAAGAGTTTTTATTCCTTCAACTATGCTTGCGGGAGCGCCTTCACCTTGAACGGTTGCCGGAAAAAGAACTATCTGAATTCCCGGATTTCTTCGCTTTGAAACATCTATAATGTCTCTCACGGCAGCACCGGTAGGGGCTGTAACAACACCAAGTGTTTTAACAAAGCGCGGAATAGGACGTTTATACGATGGGTCAAACATCCCCTGTTCCTCAAGTTTTTGCTTTAGTTTTTCAAACTCTTCAAACAGGTTTCCCGTACCGTCCTGTCTGATTGCCTTCGCATAAATCTGATACGTCCCGTCACGTTCAAATACATCTGCATTCCCGCTGACAATGACCTGCATTCCTTCCTTAAGCGTAAACTTAAGAGAAGAAGCATATGTTGAAAACATTACACACTTTATTGCACATTTTTCATCCTTAAGCGTGAAATATATGTGCCCGGAATAATGATATTTCAGATTACTTACTTCTCCCTTAATATCAAATGCCGTAAGCATGTAATCGTTTGCGAACATATTTTTAATATATTTATTTATCTGAGTAACAGAATAAACACTATTTCGCAAATTTAGCCAACACTCCGTTTACAAAACTGCCTGATTCATCTCTGCCGTATTTTTTTGCAAGTTCCACCGCTTCATTAATCGCTACTCCGACAGGAATAGTATCATCAAACAATATTTCATAAACAGCAAGTCTGATAATTGCAAGGTCAACCTTTCCCATACGTTCCACGGTCCAGCCTGTTGCTTTATCCGAGATTTCCTTGTCAATTTCCGAAAGTTTCGAAAGAATACTGTTCTCTCTTTCAATTATATAATCACGGTCAGAGTCAGCTATCTCCATTCCTTCCTCAGCATTAAAATAATACTGCATCTGTTCAGGCATCTCTGCAATTTCATTAAATTCAGCTCTAAACAAAAGTTTGAAAAGTACTTCACGGACTTCACTTCTTCTCATAATTCTTCTTACCGACCTCGTCTCTAGTCTTCTTTTATAAGATTAATACCTGCAATACGAACGTTAACATCCCTCACTTTAAGACCGGTCATGTTTTCTATCGCCTGCTTAACCTTTGCTTGAACCTTCTGGCTTAAACCGGGAAGATTTTTGCCATAATCAACAGTTACGGAGATATCTATAGAAACTTCCTTGTTAAGTATATCAACCTTAACATTTTTCATAAGATTCTTCATCCCGACTCTGCCCATAATTTCTGCAGTTACGTTATTGCCCATCGCAGAAACACCTTCAACCTCAAGTGCAGCAATAGCAGCTATTTTACCTACTACATCATTGGCTATCTTCACATGGCTTTCCAAATTGGTTTCAATTACTTCGTTTCCCATTTTATTCCTCCATACATCTGTTAGTTTCTGGCAAACTCGGACAACTCAAGTCCGCTATTTCTGTCAATGGTCATCTGTATACTCCAAGGGTTAACAAACAAAAGTAAAGGTCGGCCCTTAAGGTCGGTAACCTTCTTCATGTCTGAAGTTCCTGTAAGTCGCTGAATATCAATATCTTTATTTTCAATCCATCTGATATGTTCATAAGGAAGTGGCTCAAGTCTGATTTCAACATTATATTCATTCTCAAGTCTGTATTTAAGAACATCAAACTGAAGGATTCCGACTACTCCGACTATTATCTCTTCCATACCGGAATTAAGTTCCTGGAATATCTGAATTGCACCTTCTTGCGCAATCTGTGAAACTCCCTTTATGAACTGCTTGCGCTTCATTGTATCAATCTGGCGAACTCTGGCAAAATGTTCAGGTGCAAATGTAGGAATGCCTTCATAAGCAATATCCTTTTTGGGAGCGCATACAGTATCGCCTATCGAAAAGATACCCGGGTCAAAAACACCGATTATATCACCGGCATATGCTTCGCTTAATATCTTGCGTTCATCGGCCATAATCTGTTGGGGCTGTGAAAGCCTTAATGTCTTTCCTCCCTGAACATGCTTTACTTCGTTTTCGGCAACAAACTTTCCTGAACAGATTCTCATGAATGCAATACGGTCTCTGTGTGCTTTATTCATATTTGCCTGAATTTTGAATACAAATGCCGAAAAGTCATCGCTTGTGGGCTCTACCTTCTCCCCTTTTGAAACTCTGGGCAAAGGAGTAGTTGCCATTTCAAGGAAATTTTTTAAAAAGATTTCAACACCGAAATTGGTAAGTGCAGAGCCAAAGAAAACAGGCGTAAGTTTACCGCTTCTTACTCTTTCAATGTCAAACTCAGCACTGGCACCGTCAAGAAGTTCAATTTCTTCGGAAAACTTGTCAAAGGCATCCTGTCCGATTGTAGCAATTACAGAATCCTCATCATCAATTGACACAGTTTCGGCTTTTCCTTCTTTTGTACCTTTCTGAGTATCAGAATAAGTTACAATCGATTTAGTTGCCCTGTCATACACACCTTTAAAGTTCTTTCCGGATCCAATCGGCCAGTTACATGGGCAGGTGGCAATTCCAAGTTCATTTTCAACATCGTCAAGAAGTTCAAATGTATCTTTAGCATCACGATCCATCTTATTAACAAATGTAAAAATCGGAATACCTCTCATTGCGCATACTTTAAAAAGCTTTCTTGTCTGAGGCTCAACACCTTTCGCGCCGTCAATAACCATTACTGCAGAATCGGCAGCCATAAGAGTTCTGTATGTATCCTCAGAGAAATCCTGATGGCCCGGAGTATCAAGAATGTTAATACAGTAACCGTCATAATTAAACTGTAAGACCGAAGACGTAACTGAAATACCTCTTTCTTTTTCGATTTCCATCCAGTCCGAAACAGCATGACGGGCGGTTGCCTTTCCCTTTACAGAACCCGCAAGATTAATAGCTCCTCCGTACAAAAGAAATTTCTCAGTAAGTGTCGTCTTACCTGCATCGGGATGAGAAATAATCGCAAAAGTTCTTCTTCTGTTAATCTCTTTATCAAAACTACCCATTTGTAACCAATATGTCCTTTCTTAACATCAATCCTTAAAAATTGATGTTCCCGGGAATTCGGGTTTAATATCAAAATAGTCAAGCACTGTAGCCGCAATATCGGTAAATGTTTGTCTCGTACCCAAATTGCGAGGCTCAATGCCCTTTTTATACATCATAAACGGAATATACTCTCTTGTATGATCGGTTGTAAGAGTATATCCGGGATCACAACCGTGGTCAGCTGTAATCATTAAAATATCATCATCACGAAGCTTTGACATAATGGTTGGAAGGTTATCATCAAAATATGAGATTGCCTTTGCATAACCGTCAATATCTCTTCTGTGACCGTATAGCATATCCGTATCAACAAGGTTTATAAAACAAAGACCTTCAAAGTCTTTATCCATCCATTCGATTGTCTTCTCTATTCCTTCGGGATTGCCCGAAGTATAAGTAAACTCCGTAATGCCTTTTCCGACAAAAATATCATTAATCTTTCCGATTGCAAGAACATCCTTGCCTGCAGCTTTAAGTTCATCAAGCATAGTAATCTTCGGTGGCTCAATCGAAAAATCATGTCTGTGTGAAGTTCTTGTATAGTTACCGTTTTCACCAATAAAAGGTCTTGCTATTACACGGCCGACACCATGTTTTCCCTGAAGAATTTTTCTTGCCTTTCTGCATATATCATAGAGTTCTTCAAGTGGAACGACATCCTCGTGTGCAGCAACCTGAAATACAGAATCTGCAGACGTGTAAACAATTAAATCTCCGGTCTTGACATGCTCATCGCCGAACTCATTTATAACAACAGTTCCCGAATAGGGCTTGTTGCAAAGGACTCCTCTTCCGACAGCTTTTGAAAATTCATCAAGCACTTCCTTGGGAAAACCGTCAGGATAAGTAGGAAGCGGATATTCCGACTGAATACCGGCTATCTCCCAATGCCCGATTGTTGTGTCTTTACCGTTTGAAACTTCCGACATACGTCCATAAACAGCGACAGGCGAAGTTTCTTTTTCATAAACATCGACACCGTCTATATTAAAAAGGCCAAGCTTTTTAAGATTGGGAGCATTAAAAAATTTACTGGATGCAACACTTCTGATTGTACTTACTCCTTCATCTCCGAATGCCTTTGCATCAGGCATTGCACCACATCCAAAACTATCAAGAACAATCAAGAAAACTCTTTTCATTATGACCCTCCTGTTTCCTTATATCATCCTTATATTATACCACACATGAATTAATCCTGCATTGATGGTTTCTGAAACATATTCCAAATCATTTTTTAAACTTGAAAAGGAATTCCGTCTCATCATCTTTATAGAAAAAGAAAATCAAAATAACCAATAGCGGCATAGCAACCGTCACATAAATGTCCGCAACGTTAAATCTGGGAAAATCAATTGGAACAAAGTAAAAGAAATCAACAACATACCCCTGTTTTACTCTGTCTATCATGTTACCCAAAGCTCCTGCTATGATAAGAAGAAAGTTAATTCGTAAAGGAGCAAAATGTTTTCCATCCGGAATCCTTATAAAACCAATCACTACGACGACAAGAATCAGCGATGTAACAACTAACAGAAACCATTTCATTCCAAGAAAACTCGAAAAAGCCGCACCTGTATTTTCGCAATACTCAAGTTCAAATATATCCTTTATCCAGACTACATTTTCTTTACCTTTAACATTTTTTACGACAAGTGACTTGGTAATCTGGTCTAGTGCAACCATAACAATGCATGTCAAAATATAGATTGCGTTTCTAAAAGATTTTTTCATTATAATTCTCCCGTAAAAAAATCGGCACCTGCATTCGCAAGTGCCGATTCGCAAAAATTCTACTGTTCTGCGTCCTTAATAGAGAAACTTATACGACCCATTTTGTCTTTGCCAAGACATTTAACGGTAACCTTATCTCCTAATGTAAGAACATCTTCCACATGTTCAATTCTTTCCTTTGAAATCTTGGAAATATGAACCATGCCTTCTTTTCCAGGTGCGAACTCGATAAATGCGCCAAATTCCTTGATGCTGACAACTTTGCCCTTGTAAATCTCGCCCTCAACAAAATCAGAAACGATAATCTTTATAAGTTCAATTGCCTTATCGATCATTACAGCATCTGTTCCGCATACAGAAACCATTCCGTCGTCTGTAATATCAATCTTAACGCCTGTCTGAGCGATAATAGCATTAATTGTCTTACCCTTTTGGCCAACAACATCACCAATCTTTTCAGGATCAATCTGAATCGATACAATCTTAGGTGCATATTCATTAACCTCAGGTCTGGGCTCTGCAATAGCAGGTTTCATGCAGTTATCCATGATAAAGAGTCTTGCTTCACGACAACGTGCAATTGCACCTTCTACGATAGGTCTTGTAAGACCGTGAATCTTGATATCCATCTGAATTGCAGTGATACCTTCTGTAGTACCGGTTACCTTGAAGTCCATATCTCCGAAGAAATCTTCAAGTCCCTGAATATCTGTAAGAAGTACAAAGTCATCATCAGTTTCACCTGTAACAAGACCACAGGAAATACCTGCAACCATAGCCTTAATCGGAACACCTGCAGCCATAAGAGCCATACAGGAAGCACAGGTCGAACCCATTGATGTTGAACCGTTTGATTCGAAAGTCTCTGATACGCAACGAATTGCATAAGGGAACTCATCCTCTGAAGGAATAACAGGAAGAAGAGCTCTTTCTGCAAGAGCACCGTGACCGATTTCACGACGTCCGGGTCCTCTTGATACCTTTGTCTCACCTACTGAGTAAGCAGGGAAGTTGTAATGATGCATATATCTCTTTGAAACAACGTTTTCATCAAGTCCGTCAACCTTCTGAACCTCAGAAAGGGGAGCAAGTGTACATACATCGCAAATCTGTGTCTGTCCACGTGTGAACATAGCAGAACCATGAACTCTGGGAATAATATCAACTTCAGCAGCAAGAGGTCTGATCTGTGTAATCTCACGACCGTCGGGACGCTTGTGGTCCTTCAAGATCATCTTACGTACTGTTTTCTTCTCATACTGATAAACCGCTTCTCCTAAAATAGCAAGCCACTCTTCGTTCTCAGCAAAGGCTTCTTTAAACTTTTCTGTGATAACTCTGATGTTCTCTTCACGAACCTGCTTTTCATCTGTAAATACGGCAACTTCCATTTCTGCAGGAGGAACAATTTCCTTCATTGCTTCAAAAAGTTCTGCCGGAATAGCACAGCTTTCATACTCGTGTTTCTTTTTGCCAACCTTAGCAACAATATCCTCAATAAATGCAATGATTGTCTGGTTAACATCATGAGCCTTATAAATAGCTTCAAGAATCTTTGCCTCGGGAACAATCTTTGCTCCGGCTTCAATCATGATAACCTTCTGCTTTGTAGATGCAACAGTCATCTGAAGCTCTCCGTTTTTCCACTGTTCCTGTGTGGGGTTAATAATGAGTTCACCATCGACAAGACCAACCTGTGTCATAGCACAAGGGCCATCAAAGGGAATGTCCGAAATACATGTTGCGATTGCAGAACCAAGCATTGCAACAAGTTCGGGACGGCATTCGGGATCAACCGACATAACCATATTGTTAAGAGTAACGTCGTTACGATAATCCTTGGGGAACAAAGGTCTCATAGGACGGTCAATAACACGGCTTGTAAGGATTGCATTCTCGGAAGCCTTACCTTCACGCTTATTAAATCCTCCGGGAATCTTTCCTACAGCATATAACTTCTCTTCATACTCAACAGAAAGGGGGAAGAAATCAATTCCGTCTCTGGGAGCATCTGATGCAGTAGCTGTGCTTAATACGGTTGTATCACCGTAATGCATAAAAGCACAACCGTTTGCCTGTTTACCTACACGATTGATGTCAACGCGTAAAGTACGACCGGCAAGGTCCATTGTAAATGTGTCAAACATTTTCTAATCTCCTTTTTTATTTAGTTGTTGGGAGTAGAAGATGCCGAAACTACTGACAGAGACACTTCTATCAAAATATACCTGTCAGTGGTCTCGGAAGCTTCTTCTACTCATAGTTGAGTTTCAAGCAGCCTTAAAGAAACAACTAAAGGGTGGATTAAAAACCCACCCCTTATATTTGTTATTACTTTCTAAGACCAAGCTTAGCAATTAATTCACGATATCTGTCGATATCGGTCTTCTTGAGGTAGTCAAGTAATCCACGTCTCTGACCGATCATCATGTACATACCTCTTGCAGAATGATTATCCTTAGGATTAGCCTTAAGGTGCTCTGTGAGCTCCTGGATACGAGCAGTAAGAACAGCTACCTGTACTTCAGGTGAACCTGTATCTCCTTCTGTTCTGGCATATTCCTTCATGATAGCCTGCTTTTTCTCTTTAGAAATCATTGCTTTTTCCTCCTATGTTTCTATAATCGCCAATTCCAAAGTATTAAGCCGGAGTGTCCTAAAACCTTGAAATAGGTTATCCCGTCTACGCATATTCGCAGACAAAGCATATTTTAGCACACGCATTAAATAAATGCAATATGTTAAAAAGTTGGACTCGTATTGCCCGTTATTATTAATACATACCACCCATGCCGCCGCCTGCAGGCATTGCCGGTGTTTCCTCTTTTATGTTGGCAACTGCGGATTCAGTTGTAAGGAATGTGCTTGCAACACTTGTTGCATTCTGAAGTGCTGTTCTTGTAACCTTGGCAGGATCAAGAATACCTGCGTTAACCATATCAACATACTTCTCATTATATGCGTCAAATCCGATGCCAACCTTTGACTCACGAACTTTATTAATAATTACCGCGCCTTCAAGTCCTGCATTTGCTGCTATATGGAACAAAGGAGCTTCCATAGCCTTAAGGACGATATTAGCGCCTGTCTTCTCATCTCCGGTAAGCTTATCCGCAAGTTTCTTAACTTCTTTTGAAGCATGAATGTATGCAGAACCGCCTCCACAGATAATACCTTCCTCAACAGCTGCTCTTGTAGCTGCAAGTGCATCTTCCATTCGAAGTTTTGCTTCTTTCATTTCAACTTCGGTAGCTGCACCTACTCTGATAACAGCAACACCGCCTGCAAGTTTTGCAAGTCTTTCCTGAAGTTTTTCACGATCAAAATCTGAAGTTGTAGTCTCAATCATGCCCTTAATCTGTGCAATACGGGCAGCTACTGCAGCCTTGTCGCCTTCGCCGTCAACAATAATTGTATTTTCTTTCTGAACTTTAACAGACTTTGCACGACCAAGCATGTCAAGAGTTGTCTCCTTAAGTTCAAGACCGAGTTCAGAAGAAATAACCTGACCGCCTGTAAGAATAGCAATATCCTCAAGCATCTGCTTTCTTCTGTCACCGTAACCGGGAGCCTTAACAGCAACAACATTGAATGTTCCGCGAAGTTTGTTAACAATCAAAGTTGTAAGTGCTTCACCTTCAACGTCTTCTGCTACGATAAGAAGTTTTGCACCGGACTGAACTACCTGTTCAAGAACGGGAAGTATATCCTGAATGTTTGAAATCTTTTTGTCGGTAACAAGGATGAAAGGATCGTCAAGAACAGCTTCCATCTTGTCCATATCAGTAGCCATATATGCAGAAATATATCCTCTGTCAAACTGCATACCTTTTACAAGTTCAAGTTCTGTTTCCATTGTCTTTGACTCTTCAATGGTAATAACGCCATCACCCGAAACTGTTTCCATAGCACGTGCAACCATCTCGCCAACCTGATCGTCTCCGGCAGAGATAGCTGCTACTCTTGCAATATGTTCGGATCCGTTAACCTTCTGGCTCATATTCTTGATAGCCTCAACAGCTTTATCCGTAGCCTTCTTCATACCCTTTCTTAACACGATGGGATTAGCACCTGCAGCAAGGTTCTTTGAACCCTCATTAATCATTGCCTGTGCAAGAACGGTAGCTGTTGTAGTACCATCACCTGCTGCATCATTAGTCTTGGTAGCAACTTCTTTTACAAGCTGAGCTCCCATGTTTTCAAATGCATCTTCAAGTTCGATTTCTTTTGCAATTGTAACGCCGTCATTTGTGATTAAAGGCGCGCCGTATGACTTATCCAAAACAACGTTTCTTCCCTTGGGACCAAGTGTAACTCTTACTGTATCCGCAAGCTTGTTGACGCCTGCTTCCAAAGCCTGTCTTGCTTCGGCTCCGTATTTGATTTCTTTTGCCATTTTATTATTCCTCCGTATTATTCGATAACAGCAAGGATATCATCCTGCTTGCAAACAATAAACTCCTCATCATCAAGTGTTACCTGAGTACCTGAATACTTTGAGAAAATAACCTTATCTCCAGCCTTAACCTGCATTTTTATTTCTTCAGTTCCGGGACCTACTGCAACAACCTCTGCCTGCTGGGGTTTTTCCTTATTCTGGCCGGGAAGAACGATTCCGGACTTTGTAGTTTCTTCTGCTACAAGCTGCTTTAATACAACTCTGTCATTAAGTGGTGTTAACTTCATGTTTGCCTCCTGTTTATATATGTTAGCACTCAATGTGTCGGAGTGCTAATTTCTTTCACATATGCATAATAATACCCCTAACATATATATGCAAGGGGTATACGTTCTTTTTATGATTTTTTAATAAGTAATCCTGTTACTTATTGAAACACCTTTCTAAACAAGCTCAAACAACTTCATTATTATAAAAATGAAAAGCAAGTGTGTCGGATAAAAAAAGTAAAAGAAATACTTATTACCATTACCTCTTTTCCCATTGTACTTTAAAATGGGAATAAGTCCGGCAACCGCAGCTATCTCATTGAAGCTTAGAACACAAAGCGAAATCGTTCCTCCGACAACCTCTTTTACTCTTGATTTTCTCAGTGTATACATCAAAACAATCGTAAACACTCCGAATCCGGAATAATCCGTACAAAGATATTCGGCAAGACCTATCATCAGAAGAAGGATTACCGTATAAAGTCCTCTTCCGATTCTTTCATCAGTACTCTTTATTTTCAAAAGTTTTACCGTATATACAATAACAGTGACCAATATAACTGCAATCAGCGTAGTTAAAAGGGCACCGCCTTCCGGGACAAAATCGAATCCGTCAAATAGGCAGACACTCTCGGCAATCATCGATGTGTAAAACAATTGAGCCGAGATAATTCCTGCCGCCGGTATTCCTGCAGGAATAAAGGCATACCAGGCTTTACTCTTGAACTTATGATTTTTGAGTCTGTCAACGGCTACAATTGCAATAAGTCCAAAGAAGAGTGTAAAGAAAACATTCTGGCTTCCAAGCTCAAAAAGTGAGCCTCCGTTTAATGCAAGATCAAAAGGAATCTCTGAAATCAAAGCAAACACAAAAAGATTAATAGCATATCTTAATACGCTCTTTGTGTGCATATATCCTTCAATGAGAAGAAAAATGAATATCGGAAAAGAAATACGTCCTATAGCGCGCATGAAACTGTATATCAGCGACAGATTGTCAAGAAATCTCGCAAACTTCTCGGCTTGTTCTGTCTCAAACTGCATATAAGAAGCATTTACACTCAAATTATAAGCAAGATTTGCAATAACACCTGCGGCAAAATGATCAATAAACATTGCACACATGGCAATAATCTTAATCTGATTTCCCGTCAGGCCTTTTTTAACTGTTCCCCCCATAATAACCTTTCCGAAATATTATGCCCAAACAAACCAAATGAACAAATATCCTATAATAACCGCTGTCATTGTAAAAGGAATTCCTATTTTAAAGAAGTCCGAATTCTTAACGGTATAGCCTTCTTTTCTGAGAATGCCCATTCCCGCAACATTGGCCGAAGCACCAAATGGTGTAATATTACCACCGAGAGTAGCACCTGTTAGAAGACCGAAATATAAAACAATAGGGTCTATACCAAGTTTAACTGCAATACCCTGAACAACCGGAAGCATAGCAGCAACATAAGGTATATTGTCAACAAACGCAGAAATGATAACCGAGCCAAACACTATTATAGTGTAAAGAAGGAAAATGTTACCGTCCCCAAGACCTGCAAACCAATCTGCAATAACCCGGATAAGACCGGCTTCAGTAATTGACGCAATAACAATAAACAATCCGCAAAGCATACCGATTGTCTCATAGTCCATCTCTTTAAGTACCAAAGAAAGAGGTTCCTTTCCTTTTCTCTTGATACAGCTTCTTGTAACATCTGCTATACAAAGAATCATGCATATAAGACCGTTCTTTATATCATCTACATAGGGAATCGTAAAGAATGATGCAATAATAAGACATATTATAACCGAAAGAAGGAAAAATCCCGGAACGTAATCCGAAACCGGCGAAAGTTTAACTTCTCCGATAGGCTGTTTTTCCTTTTTGAAAATAGCATACAAAATGGCTATTGTTCCAAGTGCGCCAAGTTCTACAGCCCAGAAAATCGAAAACTTGCCATGCCAGAAAATGAAATCGTTGAATGACATATTTGCGTATCCGCCAAGAAGAATTGACGTTGTATCTCCGACAAGTGTCGCTGCGCCCTGAAGGTTTGATGATACTGCAATCGCAATAATAACAGGCACCGGATTTATTTTCATTCTTTTGCAAATTGCCAGTCCTACCGGCGCAACCATAAGTACAGTTGCTACATTATCAAGGAACGCGGAAATCACACCGGAAAATGCAGCAAGCGCAACAATTGCCCAGCACGCGTTCGGAACCTTTTTAAGCAAAACATCAGAAAGCCTTGCAGGCATTCCGCTTTCTATAAAAAGTGAAACAATTCCCATTGTACCTGCAATCATCATAATAACGTTCCAATTAATTGAAGCCGGAACAAGCATGGGATTCAGTACTCCCGAAACAACCATTGCACATGCTCCGCCAAGTGCAAACCATACTCTTCTCTTAGGCAGCGCAAGCATACCTATATACATAACCACGAAAATAACCAACGCTTTAATCATCTTGTCAATCTCCAATATTATTTCCATTCAATAAGTGCAGCGGATTTTTGAACCTTCTGCTTCATAGTATACGTAAATGCCTCGAAGGACATCTTATCCATTTCAAGCCACTCTCCGCCCATTCTTGACTGAACCTCGAGAGTTGGCAATGACAAAAACTGCATCATCTGCTCAGGATTATAACCCTGAATTCCGGTCACTGGCGAAGCATTCTCGCCAAGATATGCAAGCGTGGCATCTGCCAAAAATTTTTTTTCTTTCTGAAGCTGTTTTTGACGTTCTTCTTCATCTTTGTTATCAAGCATTCGTTTCAATGCTTCAAGTTTTTCCAAATCGTTCATAAAATCCTCTTTTTCTTAAAACTGTTTTAAGTAAAATATTATGTTACACAATCTCTTAAAATGTTAGCAAAGTTCAATTAACAACTATTCAGGCTACAAAGAAAAATCAAGAAGCTCCTCAAAAGAAGAAATAACATAATCAGGATTATCCACACTTCCGAATCCGTAAGAGGCAAAGACAAATTTAAGTCCAGCCTTCTTTGTGGCAGTATAATCTCCAATAGTGTCACCGATATACACGGTTTCTTCGGGATTCAGTCCGTTTCTTTCAATAATAAGCCTGATGTTATCGTCCTTTTGAAGCCCGGTATGTCCAAAACACTCAAAATCGTCAATAATATCCGTAATTCCGTTTTTCTTCATTACCAATTCAACATATCCGTTCTGACAGTTGCTGACAATAAACAAACGATTGGTTTTAGCCAAAGTGCGGATCGTTTCCTTCATTTTGGGATAAGTAAGATCCTCGTCACACTCATCAATTGCATCATGCTCATACACGCAGCATATTTCCAGTATCTCATCCTTGGTGCTCTTTTCTATATCACCAAACAGGTTGTCTGCTATTACATCCATTGGCTTCCCGAATTCGCGCTGGAGCATCTTATCTGTAATGTTTAAATCTTTCAATTCCGGAACATGTCTGTCAAAAACTGCTCTATTCCAAGCCTTTGCAACCACAGCTGTAGTATTCCACAGTGTTCCGTCAATATCAAATATAAGGTTCATATAATCTCCAAATCACACTATATCCTGTTTACATTCTTCATTCTGTCAGTCAAAGTATATCAGTTAAGGTTCCATGTGTCGAGTTAAGAAAACACTTTCCAAACAAATCTGCGCATACAACATTGCTATATACATATATATCAACATGTATTAGTATATAGATGTTGAATAATTCATAGAAAAACATATATCACGAAAAGAGAAAGGATACATTTGCTTTTCTAACAGCAAATATAGGGGTAAAATGAGCGATTTATTAGAAAAATACAAATCATACATAAATGAAACCGAGCAAATGATGCATGCGGTAACTCTTCTTTACTGGGACATGGAAACAAAAATGCCCAAAGAAGGTTTTCAGTCACATTCCGACTCATTAGCTTATTTATCTACGGAATGTTTCAAAAGAGAAACGTCCGATGAGATGGGTGAAATGCTTGAAGCGTTAATGAGACCCGAAGAATTCGACGCGCTCTCAGACATGTGGAAGTTTAATGTAAAAAGAATGAAAAGGGCCTATGACAAAGGCAAAAGAATACCCGTCGAGTTTTTCAACGAATATATAAAAGTCCAGAATGAAGCAGGCGTAAAATGGCAGGAAGCAAAAAAAGCATCCGATTATTCAATCTATGCTCCAATTCTTAAAAGAATGATTGATATGACAAAACAGAAAGTTGCGTACACAGATCCCGGAAAAGAAGTTTATGATGTGCTTCTTGACGAGCATGAAGAAGGAATGGATTCTGCAACTTACGATCGCGTTTTCAATGATTTAAAGAAAGGATTGCTCCCTCTTATTGACAGGATTCTGTCCGCAAAACAGCCTGATGAAACAAAATTCACGCGAAAATACGATATACCTTCACAAAGAGAAATCGAAAAACTTCTTCTTGAATATATCGGCTTTTCTTTTGAAAAGGGTTGTACAGGAGAAACCGAACATCCTTTTACACTTAATTTTAATTCGAAAGATGTCCGTGTTACTAATCACTTCAGAGAAGATGACGGAACAGATTCAATGTTTTCTGCCATACACGAAGGCGGGCATGCAATATTTGAGCAAAACGTAAATCCCGATTTTGACAACACTCCTGCCGGCTCGTGTTCGTATCTTGGCCTCCATGAAAGTCAGTCAAGATTTTTTGAAAATATACTTGGGCGAAACATTAATTTCTGGTCCCCTATATATTCAAAAATTCAGGAAATATCTCCCGACTATAAAGATATTTCCCTCGATGAATTTTATCATCACATAAATCACGTAAAGAACTCATATATACGTACAGCTGCTGACGAAGTAACCTATTGCCTCCATGTCATCTTAAGGTACGAAATTGAAAAAGAAATTTTCAGAAACAATGCCACGGTTGAATCTCTTCCCGAATTGTGGAACAAAAAAATGACAGAGTATTTACACATCACTCCCGAAAACGATGCCGTTGGTATTTTGCAGGATATGCACTGGAGTGACGGAAGTTTTGGCTATTTTCCCACATATCTTCTCGGCACAATATACGATGGTATGTTCCTTGAAGCCGTTGAAGCCGACCTTGGTCCTGTCGATGATATTCTTGCCGCGGGCGATATAAAAAAGATTACATCCTGGCTTAACAAAAACATTCATACATACGGTTCAACAAGACTCCCTAAGGAGGTAATTGAAACCGTATGTAAAAAAGAAGTAAGTGCAGCTGCTATACTCAAATATTTCACCGACAAATATACTGCAATATACAACTTATAAAAATAATGCCACATGCAGTTTTAACCGCATGTGGCACTTTTTATTTGGCATCCCTGTACATATCATCATACATATGATGGTCAAGATATACGTTTGTAAATTTATCTGTAGAAACACCGTAATCAATATATGCGTTCTTATGCTTTTGCGAAATGCTTCCATCCGGACTTATCGTAATAACAGTCGCTCCTCTTTGGAGTCCGGCCTTCATAATCGCATCACCGTACGCTTCATTATCAACCGAATATCCGTAAATAAGCTGAACGCCTTTATAATCAACTACTGCATTGTTAACGTGGTCATGTCCGCATACAATGGCGTCTACCGCCGACATTTCATCACATAAGACTTCAAAAAAGTGGTCGTTATCTTCCGGTTTAGCATCTTTATTAAGCCCGCCGTAGCAAACCTTCTCTTCCCAAAAGCCCTCAATATATTTGGTATCAACAGGATTACTCTTCTTATTAAAGCCTATTATATTTCCCTTCTCGTCAAATACTTCTTCTATCAGGTCATCAAGAGCGGTTCTGTATTCTCCAATCGGTATGTGCATAAATGTGAGTGTGTCGATATATTCACCCTCAGGAAGTCCTTCTTCTTTTGACAAAGTTGTAATGGTTTCTTTCGCCCATTCAATCTGTTCATCGTGAATTACGTCGTACTTCGCCGTTACCGCAGACCAAAATCTCGTATCTTCATAGGCATTTGAATCAATCAGCATTATAAGTCTTACAACATCACCGTCAGAATTTTTAACTTTGATAAACTGATTTGAAACACTCGGAACGGTATCTGAGTTTTCATCGCAGAATTCCTGCTTAAAGAAACAATATTTTGCAATACCGCTCATATACAAATCACCGATTTCCTGTCGGTTAGCCGTATCCATGGATTCTGTATCATGATTACCGAAAACTGTCGTGAAGTATACCTGCTCATGGTCGAAAATCGAAATAAACGTTTTGGCAACCATGCGATTATTAAACGTTCCTCCGCCATTAAAACCAAGCGGTATAAGGCAATATGTATTGTCACCTCCGCAGACAACAAAATCCGGTTTCTCTGCCTGAAGCATTGTAATAACTTCATAAATAGACTTCTTGTCGTTTTTATACGTCCAGAATCCACCTCCGATATGGATGTCTGTTATATGCATTACTTTAATATCACGATCTGCAGTGACATAATAACGTCCGTCCTCATCAACAAGAGGAACTATTCTGTCCTCAGGATACGATATCGGTTCAAAACTGTTAATGTATTTACGAAGGGAGACATTGCACAGATAATTAGCAAGCATAATTGCAAGCCAAATCACTAATATGACTCCTATTATAATGCATGATACTTTAACCCATTTTTTCTTAAACATTTTATTTTCTCTCACTTATATAGTATTTGTGGCTCTATGAAAAACGTTGAAGAGTTCTGAACAGTTCCTTAACGTTTATCGGCTTTGCAAGATGTCCATCCATGCCTGACATCAACGCCTTCTTTTTATCTTCCTCAAAAGCATTTGCAGTCATCGCTATAATGGGAAGTCTTCCATACTTTGAGCCTGCGTAACTTCGGATAGTACTGGTTGCCTTGTAGCCGTCCATATATGGCATCTGAATATCCATAAGAACATAATCATAATAATCCGGTTCTTTCTGAAGTACCATTTCAACCGCAACAGATCCGTCATTGGCCTCTTCAACAATAAGTCCTCTGCTTTCAAGAACATTTTTGGCAATTTCCCGATTCATCTCATTATCTTCAACAAGAAGAACCCGCTTGAACTCAAGACCCACATCGTATACTTCATCTGTGGTATCGCTATCGGAAGAAATCTCATCTGCAATTCTGAAATCAATCCTTAGGGAAACAATTGTACCTATTCCAAGTTCACTTCGAACGTCAATTGTTCCACCCATCAAATCAACAAGTTCTTTTGTAATAGCCATTCCAAGTCCTGAACCTTCAACACCGCTTACGGTTGTCGAATGTTCTCTGGCAAAGGATTCAAAAATATGTCCAAGGAAGTCACTGCTCATTCCGATTCCTGTATCGGTGACAGTAAATTTATACCTTGCATATCCTAGTCTTGTCCCCGGTAATTCTTCTATAATAAAGTGAATCTGTCCGCCGGGCTTTGTGTACTTAACGGAATTTCCTATAACATTTGAAAAAATTCTGTTTAAACGAAGTTCATCGCAAAAAACGTGTCTATGCTCAATTCCCCGATGTTCAACAGACATCGAAAGATTTCTTCCCTCTGCATTATGTTTTAACACCTGAAATGTGTTGTTTGTACATTCAAGAATGTCATTGGGCATCTCTTCAATGGCGATTTTTCCGTTTTCGATTCGAGCCATGTCAAGGACGTCGTTTACAAGTCCCAAAAGCTGTTTGCTTGCTATCTTAACCTTAGAAAGATATTCAGAACGTTTTTCTTTGTCATCGGCATTCTTTTCGGCCATGTCGGTATAACCGATGATTGCATTCATAGGCGTACGAATGTCATGACTCATATTAAAAAGAAATGTGCTCTTTGCCTGGCTGGCTTCTTCTGCACGTTTATTTGCTTCTATCAGCTCGATCTGACGTTCTCTTTCGGCCCTTGTTTCATTCTCACGGTTTGCAAGACCAAGTACAACGATTTTTGCTCTTGCGGAAGGATTGCCAACCTTAACAAACTTAGCTTCAAACGTCTCTTCCATTCCGTTTATAAGGCATCTGTACCGTGTCAAAAAGAGTGAATTGTCACGAAGCTTATCCCTCATATTTGTGATACTTCCGGCAAAAAACATATCTTCTTTATCATCCTCGTGAACCACGGTATTAACGTAAATTCTAAATGCAGGGGAATAGGATATTTTATCGCGAAACAAATCTCCGAAATGCGCTTTCATGGCAGAATCAACTCGTATCGGATAGAATGTATCCGTATCAAGATCTATATAAATCGCAGATGAATAATCCTTAGCCAAAACCTCAATAATTGATTTGTCCAATTCAAGCTGACGCTTTTGCTTTTCTGTTTCACGTTCCTGAAGACGTTCTTTTCTTCTTCTTGTTATTTCACTGTATACAATAACTGAAACCGAGCGAAGAAGGAAACGGTCATCAACAGCTTTCTTAGGATTATCAATTCCAAAGAAACCGGAAATATGCTTACCGTCACGAACAGGAACTATAATAACGCTTTCGACATTCTGCCTGATAAGAATATCGTATACCGAGCTCTTTTCCATTTCCTCTTCTACCGAGGCAATCCAGATTTCGCCTTCTTTACCAAAATCACTAAACCATCTGTTGACAAAGTCTTTCGGATAAGGAACCCCACGGTCAATAGCTGCCGTATGCTCTTTATTCCAGCTATAGGTGTTCCTGTATACATCACCATTTTCGTAATACTCAAAAAGATAGCACCTGTCAGCACTATAAAAGCGCGCAACAATAGAAAGGACCTTATCAATAGCAGACTCAGTGTCCCTTTCACGATAAATGGCATCAAAGCATTTTCTTAACGCATCTTCACTTTTTCGATGCGCCTCGTATTTTTTCATATTGGGCCCCTCTCACACATTTACACCCGTAATTCCCATAAACTTAATTATATTCGTTAAAAAAGCAGAAATCAATGTTCTGAGCAATACCGATGCAGTAACATTCACTCCTTAAGTCAGCGAATCATTTTCTTTTGATAAAATCCACTTTCTGATATTTTGATAAATATCTTCAGCCTTTGGCGGACACCCTTTTATAAAGTGGTCAAAGTTAGACGTACAGTTTCCGACCCCGTACGGTCCTGTTTTCCCTCTATAGCCCTGGCCTATTCCAATCTTTCCGTTAAAGCTGTCAAGAAGCCCCTCCTCCTCAAGCATGCCGAAAGCCTCCATAAGACTTTCATAGCAGGCGCTGCAGGTATCAACATCAGAAGCTTTATCTTTAAGTTTTATTATGCTGTGGGTATGCGGAAGAATCTCATCTTTTTCGATGCCGTCACCGTCAATGGTCGACACACGAATTTTAGACAAATCACACGAACCGACTCCTCTTTTTTCAGCCAGTTCTATGTAAGGAACATCTTCCAACTCATATCCCATTAGTTTACAGCAAAAAGAGTCAATCAAAACAGGATCGCTCCCTGCCATAACACAATTACTGTAAAACGGATGCCCCCCTCCTTCACTGTCCAAATCTCCGCAAATATGATCAACAACAATAAAATCCTGTTTAATACATGCATTTAAGACCGCTATAGGCTCAAAAAGTCCCAAAGAATGAAATCTTCTCTTTTCCGAATTCGGAATAAGGCCTTTCATATTTTTAAGCGCACAGGTAATATTGGTCTGGCAGTGTCCCTTCAAAACGGGCACATTAATCAAAAAGCCAATGTCTTTAACACATTCACAGACATTGACTTTGTAGCCGTCATATACAATTTCACACGGCCGCTCCTTCTGCATATCAAGAAGCATGACACCGTATTTTTCCGACACATAATTATAGCCGCAATACTCAAAGGCTTCTTCGGTCTTATCACCAACCCAGGAGCCTTCCATGATGCAAATATCTTCAAATCCGTTTTCCTGCAAATACTCAATAATTCCCGCAACAACTTCGGGATGAGTTGTAGCCCCCAACTCAGCAGGAATACATGACATAAGATTGGGCTTTATACCAATCCGCACTCCACTTGGAATACGTTCCTTTAACATAGCCGCTTCAAGGATTCTCTTGGTAATTGCTTTATATTCCGTTCCGTATATTCTGAGTATTTCAAATGATTCCATGAAAATCCCTTTCCCAAATTAAAAAATGTGTTCTATTTTCTCGACAATCTTCCTGAAAAATCCGATAAGTGGTGCATTTACAACGGTAATAACGACAGTTCCTACTCCTATTCCCGTAAGTTTCCCCGTCAACGCAAAAGAAAGACCAAGCGCTACAACAAGCAAAATTGCATCATTTACAAATTTCACCTTATTAAGATTCTTATTGTATCGATCCGAAAACTCCGCAACAATAAGCTCATAAACAGCAACCGGCATCGTTGTGTTAAAGTAAAAAGCAATACCGCACGAGGTAATCATAGTTCCAAGTGCAAGCATACTTATTCGAAGTGCAAGGCTTTCAAACGGTCCGTTACCGCCAAGCACAAACAGCCACCCATCTATAGCAAGACCTGCAAGAACCGCGGTCACAAAAGATAAAAGATATTTCCATTTAAAACGTCTTACAAGAAAGCATCCGATTACAAGAAGAATTGCTTCCCATACATACTCTGCCGTTCCCTGGGTAAACCATGCCCATTTATCTCTCAGCCACACATGAATGATATAAGGCGATGCACCAATCATGGAAAGCCCGAAATTAGCTTTTGTGCATAAGCTTACTCCCAAATTGCTGAGTACAAGACCAATTATCCAGTTTATAACGCTACGCCGCTTTTCCATTTTACTTTTCTCCATCAAAAATCTTCTCTTTAAAATAGTATACGGTGAAGCATATTGAGCTAAGTGACCACGTAATCGGATATGCCATAAACACCGTTCTTATATAAGGATAGTACTTTACCGCAATTGAAATATATGAAATTCGGATTAAGCACCAGCATCCAAGCATAACAAACATCGGAACCGAAGTTCTTCCCGCTCCACGCATTATTCCGGCCATGCAGTGTGAAAACGCAAGCAGGCAGAAGAACAACGCCTCAGTCTTGAACTGAAGCTGCCCATACGAAATAACAGCATCCGAATCGGTAAACAATCTTAACGCAATCGGTGAAAACAAGAAAAAGAAGACACCGATGACCTCAGCCAAAGCAACACCGGTTATTACTCCAAATCGCGCACCCTTCTTTGCCCGTTCGTAATTTCCTGCGCCGAGGTTCTGGCTTATGAATGTCGTCAAAGTAGCTGAAAAACTCATAATCGGAAGAAAAGCAAACCCTTCGAGACGTGAATAACAGCCGCACCCTGCCATCGCAACCGCTCCAAAGAAATTGATTTTGGACTGAACAATTACATTTGCTATTGCTATAACCGAATTCTGTACACCTGTCGGAACACCGAGCCTTAACTCTTTTTTCAGCGTAGGCATATCTAATCCGATTTCTCTTACGTAAATCCTATGAGGTCCGTCAACACGTGTCAGTTTTGTAAATGCAAGAGCGGCAGACAAATACTGTGAAATGACTGTTGCAATTGCTACACCTTCTATCTTCATTCCAAGCAAAAGTACAAAAGTAAGGTCTAAAACCATATTTGTAAAAGCACTGATAATAAGATAGTAAAGGGGGTGTTTACTGTCTCCCATTGCATTAAAAATTCCGCAACAGGTATTATAAAGAACGTTTGCGAGGCCTCCCATAAAGAATATTCTTAAATATTTAACAGAAAGAGGAAGAACCGATTCCGGTGTCCCCATAAGAACAAGTATTTTAGGTGCGAAAAATATACCCGATATAGTAAGAACAACACCCATAATAAGTCCAAACGCAACAGCTGTATGAGTGGCAGTCTTCACCGCTTCATAGTCCTTTGCACCATATCTGTTTCCGATAATGACTCCTGCACCCATAAACAGACCGTTAATAAAGCCAACCATCAAGAATATCAAGCTTCCTGATGAGTTGACCGCAGCAAGTGACATTTCATCTATAGCTCTTCCAACTACAATTGTGTCCACAACATTGTAAAGCTGTTGTAAAAGCTGACCAAAAAAGATGGGCAGAGCAAACAATATTATTTTTTTTGAAATCGAACCTTCTGTCATTCTATAGTACCTAAAAAATACTTTCCTACCGATTAATCACAAATATCTTTTAATTGAAAAGAAATAACGTTTCCAAGCGCCTGCATCGATACTTCTACCTGATATCCTATTTTGCCGGCGCTGAAAATAATGGTTTCAAAACAGGACGCCGACTCATGAATTGTAGTCTTGAAAAACTTCTTCATACCGATTGGAGAGCATCCTCCATGTATATATCCTGTTAAAGGCAAAAGATCCTTCTGCTTTATCATTTCTATGCTTTTCTCGTTTACAGCTGTTGCTGCCTTTTTAAGGTTAAGCTCTTTGCACACAGGTATCACAAACACATAGTTTAATCCGCTTTTCCCAACAGTTACCAGTGTCTTAAAAACCTGCTCCGGGTTTTGTCCTAAAGTCTTTGCGACATCTTCCCCATTTATTGCATTTGTGTTTGCATAGCAATACGACCTGTATGAAACCTTTTTCTGTTCAAGCAGGCGCATTACATTTGTTTTTTCTTCTTTTGCCATAATTAACCGTTTAATCTCTTTTTTACAGCCTCATAGTCTTCTTTTGAAAGACAAACTGTTTTGCCTATACCCTTCGCAGGGTTGATAACTATGTCATAGTCTTCAATAATACCGGCAATATCACTTGTAATTGCACCCCATTTTGTATCGTACACATTACGAAGTTTTGTCCAATCCGTATAAGCACAAGCTGCATTCTTTCCTTCTGACTTTCCTTTTGCCACAGCCACTTTGCATGTGTCGCCTTCCTTGATTGCAGGCACAAGAAATGTTGCTTTTAAAAGTTCCTGTTCAAACTGCGATTCGATAATGGCATAAGCCATCTTGGGATTTGCAAAATCATCGGAAGAAATCTGTTCAAGTAAAAGAAGCCATCTTGTGAAATCGGGATTTGCAAGAAGACCAATCTCATTGTTAGGATTCTCCTTTTTCTTGGCCAATGATTCCCCGTCAATAAATACATCCGAAGCATTAATCTCGACACCGACGGCACCATTCTCATAAAAGCAATTGCCAAGGACAGTAAGTAATCTTTCTTTTTCTATTTTCTTGATTTCAAATCTCTCGTCAGCATATTTGCTCTTTAACAACTCAAGCCTCGAATCGGTAATAAGCATTATGTTAGGAAATGTACACGAATATGAAGGGCCTTCTTTAACAAAACGGTTAAACATGAAAGGTTCACCCGTAAGTTTCGAATATACGATATTGATGTTGTCGCTTGCAAGAAGTTTCTTTCTGATGGCATTGTAAAGCTTTTCAAGTTTTTCAGTATTCTCATCAGTTTTTTTATCGTTCTTCTCGTATTTTTTACCCTGGAATTTCATGAAACAGTTCCACAAATCAACACAGTCTGAAAGGCTCAAAGCTGCATACTCTTCATCGGTAAGTTCCATTTTTCTGGCAACAACATAAATATTACCCATCAGGTTAAGATAAGCATTTCTAAGTTCTGTATAAGGAACTTCTTCAGAATGCATAACCTGACCACGCTTAACACGTATGTCTTCATCGGAAATAAAGAAAACGATTATATCTGTATTCTTCGCAGACTGAAGAGGATCCAGCTTATCTCCCCTTCTGATTGCTATTTCTTTTACTTTAACTTTCACTTTTATTTCTTTATCAGAGCCAAGATCAGAAACAATCAGTTCATCACCGACTTTAACCTCGCCTTGTGCTTTTCCTTCAATGGCAAATACACCTTCGTCCTCAGTAGTAAATGCATTATAAGCTCCCATTACAAATAATTTATTCATATCAGTAAATCCTTACATTTTGCACCAGTTTATATTAGATTGCAGTTTTGTAACAATCTCAGTTGCAACATATCGGTCATTATATCACAAATCAGACCTTTTATCTTTCTTTATTTAAAATAGAATGCTTTTGCGCCATGAGGCTTAACAAATACCGACAAGCTGTCCTCCATTAACACCTCTTCACCGGACCAAATTTCCATACCCTTGACAGCGGATTCAAATTCCAAATCGGTAGCCTTTATCTCAACCGTATTGCAAGTTTCTCCTAAGTTAAATACACATGCATATCTTCCCCCTTCGGAAGATACACTCGTCCAAAGAACTGTCTCTGTATTGTTTATAACCCTTCGGTATACCTGATGAGCATGTCTTGAAGTTCTGTGCATTTTAAGCACTTCCGCATTGGTAAGAATGGAAAGCGTAAATTCATCAAACTTTGTCATTTCACCGCCTATCATAAGCGGAGACCTGAATATTGACCATAAAGTCATCATAGTAATCTGCTCATCTTGTGTGAACTTAGTAACATTGCTTGGGTCATAGCACTGCCTGATTGGACCCACAGGAAGCATATCTGCATCGGGATAGTTACCGTATCCTGTATGAATGCTCCATTTCTCGCAACGTTCAAACATTGCATAAAGCAATCTCCAATCGTCCCAAAAGTCGTCGGTTATTCTCCACATGTTTGAAATCTGCTTATAAAGTTCAGCCTTCTCCAAAAGCGCAGGTCCCGGAGAAAGACTCAGGACCATTTCTCTGCCACATGTTCTGAGGCTTTCACTTAAAGTAATAAGTTCATGCTCTTCTTTTGGAATCTCTCTGCATATATCATCACATTTTATAAAATCTACTCCCCAGGAAGCATACAATTTAAAAATGCTGTCATAGTATTCTTTTCCGCCCGGTTTATTTGTATCAACACCGTACATGTCTGTGTTCCAATAACAGATACTGTTGGTTTTTGCGATATCTCTTGCTTTAAACTCGGTGCCCCAAACAGGTGTATTCTGTGTAACAGCCTGTCTGGGAATGCCTCTCATAATGTGTATTCCGAACTTTAATCCCAAAGAATGGACGTACTCAGCCAAGGGAGCGAATCCTTTTCCATCTTTCGAAGATGGAAATCTGTTAGCTGCAGGAATACATCTTCCGTATTCGTCCATGCATATTTCCGAAAAAGGGTGATAATCGTTGGACGTTGCAAAGGGTTCATACCACTGAATATCCACAACAACATAATCATACCCAAACTTTTTCAAATTCTTTGCCATGTAATCAGCATTCTGTCTGACCGTCATTTCATCTACAGCGGCTCCGTAGCAGTCCCAGCTGTTCCACCCCATAGGTGCTGTTCTAAATTCCATAACCACATTCCTTTCCGTACGCTTTGGGTTCTACTAATATTATTTATTTTACAATTTCATCCGAATCAAGCATAACGGTGAATGGTCCGTCATTTACCAAAGAAACCTGCATGTCCGCGCCGAATTCTCCGGTTTCAACTTTCATTCCGTATGTTTCTTTTGCTTCATTGACAAAACGTTCGTATATGCGCTTTGCATGCTCAGGATTTCCAGCTTTTACAAACGAAGGTCTGTTCCCTTTTCTGCAATCTGCATAAAGCGTGAACTGAGAAACCACAAGAAACTCTCCCCCAACATCGGTAATCGAAAGATTTGTCTTGTCATTATCATCCTTAAAAATCCTTAAATTGACCAATTTCTTTAACATCTTATCGCATATATCATCTGTATCGTTTTCACAGACTCCAAGTAGTACTAAATAGCCTCTCCCTATGCTTCCGTTTATTTTTCCCGAAATTTCTACCTTCGCTTCTTTTACAAGCTGAATCAACAGTCTCACTCAAATCTCCATCTGTCCAAGCAAATCAGACACTTATAATTAAAAACACATATGTAATGGAAAATACCCAGAGGGCAGATTCATAACATCAGAAAACACAGTGGAAAATCATCAAATAATTACATGCTTTCTCAAATTATGAATCTGCCCTCTACATTAACCTTTAAAAATGATTATTGCAAATCCGCTTTATTACTCGTGCTGACTTGCTTCTCTTGCCTTAATAATCTGTTTGTTTTTATACATTTTCTTGTCAGCTTCCATAAGAAATCTTTCAAGATACTCAACACTTTCGGGTACATGACACGATGATCCAAGGCTAACCGACAACGGATACGGTTTCTTTCCAGTATCATTAAACGCTTTCAATCGTTCACGTATTTCTCCGACAACAAGACTGCACCTTGCCTCTGCTTCATCTCCGGTAAACGCTACTGCAAACTCATCACCGCCGAATCGTGTACAAACACCCAAATCACCTACAACGCTCTCGAGTATTTCACCGACCTTTGCCAGTGCAAAATCACCTTCTTTATGGCCGAATGTATCATTAATATACTTAAGCCCATTCATGTCTATCGAAATAACACATACCGGTTTTTGTGAAAGAACAGCCGCTTCCATCTGCTCCTCCATATGACGATAAAAGCCTTTACGATTCAGCAGTTTTGTAAGCTGATCGGTGCTATAAAGGTTCTGCTGGTCAAGTCTTGCCTTATGAGACTCAAGAAGCTGGCAAATGTTATTGACATACGATAAAAGAAGAAAGAAATCAATCTTTGCAGGATCAAATGTACAATCACAATAACCAACCGTCGAACCATGGACGTGAACCGGAAGAAAGATGGTACATCCGTCTTTCTCATACTGCTCATTAAATCCCGGTATCAATTCAGCTCGATGAAAATCAAGATGATTTGTAAAGACACCATCTCTTATATTCATTGCGATCCGCATTTCATCAGTATAGTAATTATGTACTTCGGATCTGTCGCTTGGACGCAACGAAGGCCATAACTCAAGATCTTCCTTCAAAAAGTCATCATTAATCAGTAAATCAAAATCAGCATCAAAGAAACGTCCTTCAAGATAGAACATTTCTCCCCAAACTTCGTTTAATTTTTCATAAGCTCCGGTCTGGGACACCTTCTCATAAAGAAGCTCCATACTTGCTTCAAGTTCACGGATGTGCATATGCGTTTCAAAGCTGCTTACACCAAATGCCTCTACACCGCCTGCAAGAGAATTGGGGTCATGGCATCCGCAAGACTGACCCGCCCTGAACTTAACATCTATCGTATACTCCGAATTGGGTTTAACGCCAAGTGCATAGTCTTCTACAACTTCCCCAATCTTCTCAGCAGCATCATCAATGTCATAATAAGCTGTTGCAAGTCTTGGGTAATGATACCGTTCAAGCTCTGCACCATCAAAACCTGATACCAAAACATCCTCAGGTACTTTGTAGCCTGCTTTTCTAAGTTTTTTGCATGCCTCCATAGCCATAAAATCGTTGGCACATATTATTGCGTCAAATTTTTTACCTGACGAAAGAAAGTTATCCATAACTTCATCCGTAGGTCTTTCCCAGAAATCACCGTAGCCTATCCTATCTTCTTCAACAGGCACATTGTTTTCTTTACATACCTTTCTGAAAACAGCCAGCCTGTCTTCAGAAAAAGGATTTCCTTTGTTTCCGGCAATAAAATTAATATTTTTAGCTTTATGATGTTCAACAATGTGGCGAACAACTTTTTCAAATCCACTCTTAAAGCCATATTTAATGGTAATGCAGCCTTCCATTTCGGCATTTAATGAAAAGCACAATGTACCACTGTCGACAGTCTTCCTCGCAATCGATTCGGCCATTCCCGGAATTTTAAACGTATCGTACATTATTACAACCGCATCATAATTCTTCGGTTCGAGCAAATCATATATTTTTTGCTCCGCCGAAACATTTATATCTGTAAGAAAATCTATCGATGACGAAAAGATAAAAATACGATAGTTTCGCTTTTTACAGGCTTCATGAAATGAACGAATAAATTCAACCTGATCAATACCGTTAAATTTAGCCATACATACAGCAATAGCCTTCTTGTCCTTACCTTGCGAATACTTCATATAAGTTCCTATACTGCCTTCGCAGTCCCTTCTCTCTTATGCTACCCCATAGCAAGATAATTATAGCACATTATCGATTTTTTAACATCAACGTTATTTTGTGAAAGTTATTACATTCCACGAAAGCGGTTTAATATGAGTAGTGTACACGCCATCCGCTATTTTTCCTTCTTTATTTTCGCAGGGAACTATAACGTTTTCATCTTCGAAACTGTTCTTTGCCTCAAAATCATTTGAAAAAATTTCCGTATGAAGATGCTTTGTATATCCTTCAAATCCCTTTAAATCAATATCAAGAGGATATTCTTCCGTTTCACTTCTGTTAATGACAAAGACCGTTACTCTGTCATTTTCTTTATCCCATGCGGAAGCCGCATCAACATAATTGACGCCTTCCTTACCTGTGTACTGTGATGTATCGTCTATTGCATATCCGGGCATGTCATATGTTTCACTGTCAACCTTTGTCTCAAGCGAAATGCCGCGTGCATATTCAATAAGCTGAGTAAATGCATAATGTGAAGCAGCCTTCCAGACATGATCATGATTAGAAGCGCAAAGTGCTCCAAGCCCACCCGTCATGCATCCGATTTTTACTCTGTCGGCATGTCTTAAAAATGCCAACTGAATCGAAGCCATCGAAAGAAGATGAAGCATGTCTCCACCCGGGAAAACTCTGTCGGTCATATTGTCCGGATCATGAAGTACATACTTTCTGTTTGGATCAAATCTGTAGTGTGATCTTGCCATATTATATCTGCCATAGCCGGGATTTAACGGAGAAAAAGGTCTTACCATTCCGCCGTATTCGTCAAAAGAAATCATAACCTTTTTAGGCGAACGATGTTTGGACTGAACATAATCAATCATTGCAGCTTCGGTATTTATGAAATCCTCGTAATATAAAGAACCGCCAAGCATTGACTTTATATCTCCGGGCTCTGCACTGTGATAGTGATGAACGGAAAGATAATCAACAGTGTCATAACACTGGTCAAGTGCACGCTCGTCCCAGTCTGGGAAATGTTCCATAAAAGGCGCAGAAGAACCGCATACTGCAGTTTCAATACTTTCATCAATCCACTTCATTGCCTTTGATGTTTCATTGCAAAGAACACCGTATCCGAAAGGATCGTTGTTCCATGAGCCAAGCTGCCAAGGACCATCCATCTCATTTCCAAGATACCAAACTTTTACTCCGTAAGGATCCTCGTGACCGTTTTTCTTTCTAAGGTCTGACCAGTATGTACCACCTGCAAAGTTCGTATACTCTACAAGGTCCATTGCGTCCTGAGTACGTCCGGTTCCGAGATTTACAGTATAAAGAGATTCCGTTCCCACCTTCTGAGCCCACTGAAGATATTCGTCGTGTCCCACTTCGTTCGTATAAATCTGATGCCATGCAGGATCAAGGTGAACCTTCCTCTCGGATTTAGGGCCAATTGAGTCCTTCCACTGCCATGCCGACACAAAATTTCCGCCCGGAAGTCTTACCGCCGGAACATTCGAAGCCTTAAGCCCGTTAATAAAGTCCGTTCTGAATCCCTGCTCATCGGCTGTTTTATGCTTCGGGTTAAACATAGTACCGTTTACCATAGTTCCGATAGGTTCAAGAAATGCAGAGAAAAGTCTTTCCGATATTTCCCCGATTGTAAACTCCGGATGAATTGTAATTTTTGCTTTTTTTGCCATAACATAACCCCCGTTATTATTTATTATTTATTGTTTTCCCGTCGTTATTTTCTTAATCCACTTACCGCTTCTAAGCCTTATTACGCACCAGAATGCCTTTAATATCTGATCCGATTTAAGACAAATATATATCCAGAAAGGCGAAAGTTTCAAAACAAATCCTGCGATAATGCCAAGCGGAATTGATACAACCCATAGCATTATATTATCCGCAATCATAAGAACCTTTGTATCTCCTCCGCCTCTTAAAACGCCCTTTGTCATAATGCTGTTGGCTGATTGGAACACCATGATGATGCTTATTGCAATCATAAGGCTTTTTGCAATTGTCTTAGCCTCAAGGCTCGCTTCCTTAAACAACGAGATAATTGGATTGCTCGTAACGACAATGAACAATGCCGAAAGAATTCCCAAGCCAATTCCAAGCCCCAGAAACATGTAGCCTTGTTCCATTGTTTTTTCTTTATTACCGCTTCCAAGCGTCTGGCCTGTTACAATCGCACCAGCCTGGCTCACACCCTGAACAACAACGGTGCTAAGTTGCTGCGTAGTCATTGTAATGGAGTTTGCAGTTACAAACGAACCTCCCAATCTTCCTATTACCATTGCAACAGCATTGTTACCGAAAGCGAGAATTCCGTCACTTATAAGAACGGGTATACATATTCTCATATACTCTCCGATAAGCGATCCCGTTTTTATGAATATGTCCTTGATTCTGAAGAAAATCTTCTTATCAATACAAAGCAGATATCCCACTATACATACAGCTTCAAAAATACGTGCAATCAAAGTACCGAGTGCAGCTCCGGCAACCTCAAGTCTGGGTAGCCCGAGTTTCCCGAAAATAAGAACATAGTTTGCGCCAAGATTTACAAAAAAAGCTCCTATCGAGACAAACAAAGGCAGTCTTACCTGGCCGACACTTCGAAGTACAATCGTACTGGTTAACGAAGTACCGACAAAGAAATACGTAACAACCGAATACCGAAGGTAAGAAATACCCTGTCTGAGTATTTCTTCGTTGAGTTTAAGCTTGGCGAGTTCTTCTGCCGTAAGACTTTCAACAGTGCCCGAAGGGTTCTTTATATACATGCTCATAATCACATCAGGCATCAAAACTGTCGCAATTGCAAAAACAGTAGCAAGCAAAATTGTGATACGAAGCATTATTGCGATAGTCTGTTTTAATGCTCTTGAAGCCTTTTCCTCATTCGCAGGATCTTGCTTCATTCCCCAGTATCTTGATACAAGAACACTTGCACCCATGCCAAGACCCATGCAGAATATATGATAAATTCCGATAAAGGAGTTGGCCAAAGAAGCCGCCGACATCGGTGCGTCAGCATTTTCAAGGCTTCCAAGCATTATGTTATCAAGCATATTAACGCCTATTGTTATAAGACTCTGCAATGCAATAGGTATCGCAATCGTAAAAACTCTTTTGTAAAAATCAGAATCTTTCCTGTATAATTTCATTTTTTCTCCATCTTGGTCAAGAATCGCTTAGTTTATCTTGTGAACTGCGACATAAACTTCCATGCATGTTCACAGGTATGTTTTCTGCACTCATGCCCCTGACCGCTTATACTTGCAAATGCAGTCCTCGTAATGCCGTCTTCGCTTTCAAAATACTGAATGGTAAGATACGAATCGCGACTTGCATCATATATCTTCTCTGTACGGTCACCGTCAATTCCCCATATTCTGTTTTGCCAGATGTCTCTTTGTTCAAAAGAAACATCATATTTTCTTTTGAGTTTATTAACTTCAAACACATACTTGGTACGTTCAAAGCACTTCTCTGCCTGGAAAGGCAATTCGGGAAGAGGTGTTATCTCACCTCCGGCATAAAAGAGCGGAACTGCTATCTCCCTGTTAATGATACATGGCGCAGGCTTTCCATAAGAATTCAATCCAACCTCAAAGGTAGCATCCATCGGTGCAAGAGCCGCGAAAGTATTAGGGTATTCCTGAAAGCAATCCCATGATTTGCAGCCACCCATCGAAAATCCGCTTGCATATATGCGATGTTCATCTATGCTGTACTTTTTCTTTAGTTTATCGATAAGCTCAATCATTTCCGTAGCTGTACTGTTTAAATGGTTTTCAATTGCTACCAAAAGAAAATTATGATCATGCGCAACTTCCCACCACCCTGAAACATGAGAAATGTATAATGATGAATCTCCGCCTCCGTGATATGCCAAAAGAAGCGGAACAGGTCCGTTATCAAACAAATTCTTATTGTAGTAAGCGATGTATCCAACTTTGTGTCTGTCTGTATTTTTATCGTCCCCCAAGTTATCGGGTGAAGTATTAACCTCTTCGAAGCAAAGTTCTTCAACCATTCCAAGCGACTCAAAGTCAGGCTCACTTTCAAGTTTTGAACACCATCTTTTATAATTTTTCAGGAAGTTTTTAAAGAACATTGCATAATCTTCTTTGTCCGATACCAAAAGATTGCTGCATTTTTCTTTAAAAAGCTTATTGATTGAATCATCATTCCCAACCGATACAACAGGAATATCATCTCTTTCAATCGTTGGTACAACAGAAAGATTATTTAATACTGCACCTGCGGGAGTTATATCGCCCGGTCCCCACAAATATTCACCCTCTATCGTTTTAAGGCAGTGTGAAGCAATGTAATCGGCAGACTTTCCGAACCCGAAAATATAAGTTCTGAATACTGCGCCTCTTATAAAGCAATCACCATATTCACCCGTAAATCTGTCTTTGAAGGTTACCATACCATCTTTATAATACTGATGAATTTTAGATTCACGTATTACATCGGCAAAAATTCCGTCTGAAGCCTTGTCCCAGCCACCCTCGCATGTAGGATATACAAATACAACCGAAGAACCATATTCTTTTGCAACCTCTGCAAGACCGGAAGTTTCCGCAAAACTTACAGCCTCCTCCATCGAGTTCTCATTCTCTTCGAAAATAATAAAAAACGGTGCCTTAAAACCATAATTTATAATGTTGAATATCGAATCACTTTCGGGAACATAAACCTTAGCTTTGAATGATTCAAAACTGTTTTCCCAATATTTACCCTTATCGGTTTCAGTAACCGAGGGCATAATCTTCATACCCATGACATAACCTCCCAATATTACTTTCATTAATTTTAACGTAGGTTCTTTTTTAATTCAATTTAACAGGCGTAAATGAGCAAAAGATGATAATATAATTATGTTATTTGATAACTTCAGGGGAGAAAATCATATGAATTCATCTGTTTTAAAAGACCTGTACAAAGACTATTTCAAAATAGGCGTTGCCTGTGAGAATGTGACCGAACGCTTTACCAACAACGAAATAGGCAATAAGGAAAAAGAAAGCCTCATGTCAAAAGAATTTAACAGCATGACATTTGGCAATCAGTTAAAACCTATGTACAATATGGGCTTAAAAAGTCCCGAAAGAACCGAGGACTATGTTCCGTTTATGCTGAATCCTTCAGCAAAGATTATGCTCGAATGGGCAAAGAGCAATAATATGCCCGTACGCGGACATGTTATGATTTGGCACAGCCAATGTCCAAAGGAATTTTTCTGCAAAGGCTATGAACCTGTTACAATTCCCACAGATCCCGAACTTTTAAAAGAAAATCCTCATCTCAAATTTTTTGAAAAACTCAATCCTGTCTGCTATGTCGACAGAGAAACTTTATTAAAGCGTATGAAAAGCTATATTTTCAGTCTTGTTGAGTGGATGTACAAAGAAGGCTATCAGCATCTGATATACGCCTGGGATGTTGTGAACGAGGCAATCGAACTTGCTGACAAAACAGAAAGCGGAGTTCGTAAAAGCTACTGGTCAGATATCATCGGTCCTGATTATATATACTGGTCATTCAGATATGCCTATGATGCCGTTAATGAAATGCAGGAAAAATACGGTGGGCCAAAGCCGATTCTATTTTACAACGACTACAACGAATTTGAACCTGCAAAAAAAGCAGCCATCATAGAGAACCTAAAAAAAGAGACATCCGAACACGGCAGTGTCATTTCAGAAGGTCTTTTAGGCGGAATTGGAATGCAGGCTCACCTAAGCGACAACAATGATATCGAAGAATATCGCAAAGCACTTATGGATTACTCAGAAATTGCAAATGTGGTTCACATCACCGAGCTCGACGTAAAGTGTACCTGCACAAATGCGAACGCATTTTATTATCAATCAGTATTTTACAAAAAGTTTTTTGAGATGCTTGTTGATGCAAAGAAAAACGGTGCAAAGCTTGAGTGCGTTACTTTTTGGGGGCTTACAGACGACAATTCTTGGATCAGAGGTGCCAATCCTCTTCTTTTTAATGCAGACCTTTCAAAGAAAAAAGCATATGAAGCTTTAGTATATGCAATCACCGGAGAGAGTCTTGGCGACCCCGAAAAGATAGAAATAAACCTTTCCGACAGATTATATACTTTCGAAGATGCCGATAATTCTCCTGCCGACTACAAAGCCTGCGGTTTTAAGTGCAGAGGTTTTGGCGAAATTGCAGTTGTGGACAGCCACTCTCATTCAGGAAGGTATTCACTTGCCGCGGAAAGAAGGTTTGGCGGATGGAGCGGAATCAGCCTTGATGTATCGGATTTCATTGGTCAGACAATCAAAATCGGTGCTTATGTACTAAGCCCTGCAAAAGCTGTCAACCTGCGTCCCGAGATTACCGGTTCCGGCGAAAGTTATCCGCTTCTTGCTTCATGCAGCGCTTCATCGGATTGGGGATATCTGGAAGCGGAATACAGCGTTCCCTCCGATGTCCATTCAATGTTCCTTTTCTTTGATACGGATGAGGAAGTCTCTGATAAGTTCAGTGCAATATACGTAGATGATGTTTCAATCAAGCTAATCGGTCAGAAAGAAAGCTTTGAAGGCACGACACACACCGGCAAAATCAGAGGTATGGGCCATCTTCCCTTCCTTGCAATCACCGACAAAGAGTCGTACGACGGCATTTCTCATTCACTTCTTGTTACGAGACAGGAAAAGGATGCAACTGTCAAATTTGATATATCAGCATATATAGGTCACGATATTAATATTTCTCTTAAAGTGAAAACTGCAGATACAGTCATAAGAATTGGGCTTGACGGTGCCGTTCCAACTGAATTGGGCTCCACCCAATCGTCAGGTAGCTGGACCGAAATATCTGTTGCTACATCGCTTCCTACGTCACTTATTTCAGCAGAATTCTATGTTGAAACGAACGGTCGAAACGATATGTATATTGATGATATTCTTGTAGCACTTAAATAAGCATAAAGCCCCATAGTTACGTGAATGACAGTCACTCAACTATGGGGCTTTTATTAAGACTGGTTATTGGATATATATTCGGAATAGCTGTATCCTGTGTATTTTTTGAAGCATTTACTAAAATAATTCGGATCGGGAATTCCGACTTTTGAAGAAGTAAGAAACATCTTCATGTTACCCTTTGCATACTCCATTGCCTTTTTCATACGGCATTCCGTCAGATATTCTATAAAGTTTTTGCCGGTATCCTGCTTAAATTTACGACTAAGATAACTTGAACTGAAACCAAATTCAAGTGCAACCGAAGCAAGATTCAATTGAGAGTCCGTGTAGTTTTCCTCAATGTACCTTGTAATCTGACCTATAGAACTAAATTCAATCTCCTCAACGGGATCGTACATTTTTATCGCACTGTCAAGAATCTGTTTGAGTTTAAGCAGATTATCCTCAACCTCGCTTCTTACGAATGGTTTCAGCATATAATCAAAAACAGGTAGTCTTACGCACTTTCTTGCATACTCAAACTCATCAAACGCTGTCATTATGATAATCTTAAGCTCGGGATATCTTTTTGTAGCAATCTCCGTAAACTCAATTCCGTTCATAAAGGGCATCGAAATATCAACAAAAGCAATATCCGGGCGCATATCATCAATAACATTTATCGCTTCAATTCCACTGGCAGCTTCACCTACAACTTCCATCTGAAGTTTCTCCCAATTTATCGAGTTCCTAAGCAGTTTTCTAGCCGACTGCTCATCATCTATTAACATTACCCTGTACATATAACCTCCACATTATACCTTTAGATACTCTTAAGCACATATAATCACACTATTTATATCTGCCTTCCCATTTCTTTTACGGGGAGTGTTATCTCTATCTCCGTATACTCGCCCTCTTCACTTCTTATGGAAACCACATCATCACTATTACAATAATAGCGTATTCTTTCTATTGTTCCCTTCAATCCAAAGCCTGACAAAGAACCGGTATCATCATTCTTTTCTTTCTTATCATCAACCCTTAATATACTGTCAATAAGATCCGGAGACATTCCAACACCCGTATCCTTAACAATAATATGCAGTTCATCTTCCTTTAGAAAAGACGAAATCCTTATAGTACCCGGTTCACCCGTAAGACGTATTCCATGATATATACTGTTTTCAACAAGCGGTTGAAGAATAAGCTTAGGTATCATAACCTCAAGCGTGTCGTCTGCAATTTCATACTCATCGTTGATTACATCCACATAGCGAAGTTTTTGTAGTGAAAGATAATCTTTAATAATATTTATCTCTCGCTTAAGCGGAATTTCCCTGTCGCCTTTGCTTAAAAAATTACGATAAAAACTTCCGAGAGTTTCGAGAGCTGTATGAACGTTTTCTGCCTTTGCATCAAGTGCAAGATAGCTGATACTTTCCAGAGAGTTGTAAAGAAAATGAGGTTTGATCTGTTCATGAAGGACTCTCATTTCTGCTCTTTGAATACTCTTCTCTTTTTCAATTACTTCGGTAAAAAGCCCATTAAGATGCTCAATCATACTGTTATAACTGTCAGCAAGCATACCTATTTCATTATTGGGCATCTCAACCTCTATTTTTTCAAGATATCCGGTCTTTTTTGTTTTCTCCATTGCTTCCGAAAGAGAAAGAATAGGTTTTCCTATCTCTCTTGCTATAAATAAAGCTGCTTGGCTGAATGATATGATATATGCAACCATTATTAGAAACATTAAAAAAGTTATTTCTACTGGGACTTTTGTTGTTTTTTCGTTGTTTGCACACATGACAACAAGCGGTAAATCTGCAAGTTTATAACCTGATACAATTTCCTTACCCTTGCCGTACTTCATTTTCTTATGAACTATAGATTCATCAACAAAAGAAGATGAATAGCAAGCAGCGAGTTCATCATTTCCGGCAAGATACAGGCCATTTTCCGTAACAACACAAACATCTGATGTTTCAATCTCCATCAGCTCGCTTTCAAGCATCTCTACAGAAATATTTACAAGAAGAATGCCAACTCTCTTTTGAGAGTCGATATCATAAATTGCCCTACCAATGGTAATAAGCGGAGTTCTGTTACTACGATATACTGCGTTGTTGGCATTCATAAATACAACTGCTCCGCCACGCTCAACAAGTATCTCTTCCTGCCAAAAAATATCCTTCATACGGTTATGATCAACTATGTATTCACCTCGACCAGTACTCATGTATTTATGATCATTTCTAAAAACAAACACAGAATCAACATTGTCCGATGCAATAAGAATATTCATAACACTGAATCTGGCATCATTAATAAGTCCGGTGTCAGGCTCCTCTGTATTCAAAAATGTTCTAACCTCGCCATCAAGCATTATAAGCCTTGAAATATCTTTATAGTTCTGAATATTTGCCTGAATACTGCTCGCCATCGCATTAATGACAGTTTCGGATTCGGTTATTCCATAATCCCAGCGATTTCTTGCTGAAATTGCAAGAATTGAAATGAGAAATGCCGTTCCAAATATAAGCATTGAAAAAGCCAGGACAATACGTGTCCTGTTTTCAAGAGAACGATTATTCTGTTTCTTATTTGTATTTGATTCTTTACCCATAACCATGCTTATATCAGTATAATCTTCATTAACAATAATAAACAAAATAATTTTAACACTGAAAGATACAAAAAGCCATCAGCCTGCAAGAAAAACCTGCAGGCTGATGGCTTACAACTTAATTAGTGGGATATATGAAAAAATATTAGCCTTTAACTGCTCCTGCAATAAAGCTTTCCTGAATCTTATTGCTAAGGAAGGCATAAACAATAAGTGTAGGGAATGTTGTAACAACCAAACCCGCACCAATGAGTGCATAGTCTGTATCATGACCTCCCGAGAACGAAGCAATACCAACAGGAAGTGTAGGTAAACTACCACAAAGAAGACTCGCAAGCATATACTCATTCCAGCATTGAAGGAATGTATAAATGCCTATTGTTGCAAGCGCAGGCTTCATAAGCGGAACAATTATTTTAAAGAAAATTTCCCAAATTCCACATCCATCAATATATGCCGCTTCATCAAGATCTTTGGGAATTTCCACCATAAATCCCGAACAAATCAAAATAGATAGAGAAAGTGCAAATGCCGAATAAGGAATAATAAGAGCAAAATACGTATTTGTAAGATGCATTTTTGTAAATGACATGAATATCGGAACAAGTGCAGAGTGAATGGGAATCGTAAGTCCTAACATAAATGTACTGTTAACCAGTTTTGCCCCTCTCCACTTAAGTCTTGTAAGCGCATATGTTGCCATAAGAGCTGCCAAAATTGTTATCGCAATAGTGCCCACAGCAACAATAATGCTGTTCATGAATAGGCTGACAAATTTGATCTTCTGAACAGCAACAACATAGTTAACCCATTGTGCCTTCTCCGGAAATGCAAGGGGATTACCTCCTAAAATTTCGGCGTCAGTCTTTAGTGAGTAAATAATCATCCAAAAAAGCGGATAAAGATTAATCAACGTCCAAATAATAAGGAAAACGAATGTTAATACAGATGCAACAGGATTTGTCTTCTTTACCGCATACTTTGATAAGTCGGTAGGTGCTTTAATTTCTTTTGACATGCTAATCCACCTCCCTAAACAAGAAATTTATAAGTAGTGCAAAGAAAAAGCAAAGAGCAATAAGTACCATTGCAACAGCACTGGCCATTCCGAAATTGTTTGAGGTCAATTCTCTAATTAGTGTGATACTGGGAACATCCAAATTATGTTCATAAGTGTCCCCAATGAGCATCTTAACAAGATCATATGACTTAAACGAACCTGTAACTGCAAATATTACGCTAACTTTAATAATAGGCTTAATTGTCGGAATAACAATATATCTGTTTATCTGACCGTTTGTTGCCCCATCAAGCATTGCTGCTTCTCTTAAGTCCGGTGAAACACCCTTTACTCCTGCATACATAAGCAGCATGTGATATCCGACATACTGCCAAAGTGTGGGAAGGAACAGTGCCGGTATTCCGGTGTACATATCTTTCAGCCATCCCCTTTCAGGAATCCATGCCTCACGTCCGATGAGTGTAAGCCCTGCGTTAAGCATACCTCGTGTGGGATTATATATTGAGCTGAATAACTGTCCTATAATAATGGTCGAAATAAGTACCGGAATAAAATATATGGAAAGGAAAACTTTTTCTCCTTTAATATTCTTACCAAGTACAAGTGCTAACCCCAGTGAAAGGGGCAACTGAAGAAAAACCGAAAAAAATGCAAGAATCAGCGAATTTCTGAACGCGGTAATAAATCCGCTGTAACCATAAGTGTCTTTAAGGGAAAATGCTCCCAAAAAACTAACCTTATTGCCAAGCATATCAACCGGATTAAATAACTCTTTGTAGTTTTTTAATCCAACAAAAGTAGCTGAAGCCAATGAATATTGCTTCATTTCAAACAAGCTGAAAACGAAAGATACTATAATCGGAGCAATCAAAACCCCTACAAACAATATTATTCCCGGAGCAAGAAAAGCAAATATACTCAGGTTCTGTTTTGTTTTTTTACTCATTCTCATCAAAACCCTTCTTAAAAATAAAGGCGGCTTCCCTTAACCTATGGTCTTGAAAAGCCGCCCTGATTGCATTAACGCAATGGCTTTAGAATAGAATTAACGAATCTTTTCTGATAAGCCCTTGATGAATTCATCACCGCTTACTTCACCACCGTAAACCTTTGCAACGAACTCAAGATAAATCTTAGCTTCTTCAGCGTCCATAGCTGTATCACCGAAAAGAACATAAGAATCAGCGTTCTGGCAGATCTTTGAAACTGTCTGAGTTAACTCATTGATGTTGCTTGCATCGTAGTCAACTTTCCATGCAGGAAGTCCACATCCGTCAAGGTAACCATAGTGGCAAATTGCCTTACCAAGTTCAAACGCGAACTTAGCAGCAGTTTCTGCATTCTTGGAAGAAGCAGCAACAGCAAGTGTATCTGAAGGACCACCGATTAACTGACCAATCTTAGCCTTGTCAGCATTTACTACAGGGAATTCAGCAACCTTAACGTTAATCTTGCACTTTTCCTTGTCAGCGAAATCTGCACAGTTCCATGTACCATTCTGGTAGAATGCATACTTGCCGTTCATGAAGTTTGTCTTAACTTCATCGTTACCAAGTGAAAGACCATCTTTGTCAAAGTAACCGTTGTTTACAAGTTCCTGGAAAGTATCAACAGCCTTAGCTACATCAGGGTTATTCCATGTAGCTCTGCCTGCGAAGATATCGTTAAGAGTATCAGCACCAACACTCTTTTCGATGATGGGCTCAAGGTACTCTGTAACACACCATGTTTCCTTACCTGCGCAACCAAAAGGTGTAATACCTGCAGCAATTAACTTATCGCAGCACTCAATGAATTTCTCATAAGTCTCAGGAACCTCAGTATAGCCAACCTGAGCAAGAAGATCCATGTTAGCAAATAAGCCAACGATATTCATTGTTGTGGGAACACCATAGTGCTTTCCGTCATAAGTAGAGTTAGCCATCATGTTCTCGCCACAGTCTGCCTTGTAAGCTTCATATTCTTTGTCAAGGCAGTAAACACGACCCTGGTTAACGAAGTTTCCTAAGAATGCACAAGACCATGTAAAGAAAATGTCAGGCATTTCATCTGCTGCAGCTGCAGCTTTGATCTTTGTCTTATAAGCTTCGTTTTCTGTTGCTTCCCATTTGAATGCTACCTCAGGGAACTTAGCTTCAACTTCTTTAATGGCTGTCTCATATGCATGGCGGTTTGAATCGCTTTCTGTAGCGATACACCACATTGTAAGCTTAGGGCTACCACAAGCTGCAAATGTACATACCATCAAAATTGATGCTAAAAGTGTAACAACTTTTTTCATAATTCTCCTCCTTATTGAAAAAGTTTGTTTATTGATAATGGCTATTAGCCAAATATCCTTACTATTTTCGTTTCACCATCTTCCATGGGTATTCGACAGTTAACACATTCCCTTCCAGCGAATAATAAATGTAAGTATTCTGAAAGGAATCATTGTACATAAGCATTATGGAATGCTTCTCATTATCCGCCACGTACATGCCGGGGAAATAACCATCTTCGCGAAAATAACCGTCCTCGGTGAATTCAAAACTCCAATTTGAATCATTTTCCCAATAACCTATAAAATCGTCAGGTTCTCCTTCGAGAGCATACCGATATGAAGTCATTTTGTAAAACAAAAGATCTTCACCATCCATATAGTATCTATGCTTAACAGTATTACCCGACTTGTCGGTAAGAATCACATACTCGTCATCATAAGAGCAGGAATACTTTTCACCATCCAAAACTGCAGTATCACCGTCAATTTTAAGTGCTGTCTTTTTCGGCTCATGGTTATATGCCCATTTCCCATCAAGATGACCTTTCGAAGAATTATCACCACAACCGACAAATATTACAGCTATTATGGATACAGCACACAAAAGTGTGACAATTTTTTTTAACTTCATAATAAAACTCACTTCTCGGATTTGTACATTTTGCACCCAAATACAATCCTCGTTAATATTATGTTAATAAATTGTGCATAAGTAAATGTAAATCTTTTACCTTATCAGGTAACTTTTTTACTATTCTGCAAATATTTGCGGGTAAAAATTGTACAGATTGTATATAAAAACCTCATGTGGTTTTAGAACTGTGAATAGTACCCCATCTACGAAAAACCCCTGCACATTTGTGCAGGGGTTTCAGACTGTAGACAAACACTTGGTTGCAACTTGTCGAAGCAATTTGTCAACGATAATCAATATATCTGAAATATTCATATTTTTGTTATCCTTACATTGCTTTATTGATTTTAACCGGTGGAATAAGTGTGTCAAGGCTGCTAACGAACCTAAAGGCTATGGCCATGACGCACTTATTCCATCGGTTTCTTTGTAATCAAGCAATATAAGGATAGCTATGCGAATATTTGCCAAGTCTTTGTTCATATATAGTTGTTTTCTTATTTTGAGAAAAACTTTACAAGGCTGTTTGCTGTTATGTTAACCATGCTCGGTGCTTTTTCTTTATTTTTGAAATTTAGTCCGTACCTTAAAAGTAAAAAATACAGATTTTTTTCTTGTTTTCAGAAAAAAATCCGTACTCGGTACGGAC
>JAZQOL010000018.1:0-18772 GCA_045627845.1 Lachnospiraceae bacterium
AGCCTTGACACACTTATTCCACCGGTTAAAATCAATAAAGCAATGTAAGGATAACAAAAATATGAATATATCAGATATATTGATTATCGTTGACAAATTGCTTCGACAAGTTGCAACCAAGTGTTTGTCTACAGTCTGAAATCCCGACAGCCTTTTCCAAGGTTGTCGGAATTTTTCTTACTTAATGAAGTTGTTATTAATTCAGATAAGCTACAAGTTCTTCGTATAATTCCGAGGCTTCACCGTACCCCTGCTCATATAGTGCCTCAAGCTTATCCCTATCCTTTTCCATCCTGTCTATGTGCGAGTCTTCCTTTGGTCTGATAAGAAATATCTTCCCCGATTCTGCCTCTTTTTCAACATAGTCCAATGTTTCGTTATATGTTATATGGCGGTTTTTCATAAGTTCATAAACTTGGGGATAACGCGCATATCTTATTTTGATTAACTTAAGCATCTTTTCGGGATCACGTCTGTAACCGACAGGCTTAGTCATAACAACCACGTTTTTAACATTCCCGTCGCTTTCACTTTTTCTGATTGGAATAGAATCCGCAATGCCTCCGTCCAAATAGAGTTTATCACCGATTCTGACATTCTTAGAAACAAGCGGAAGTGAACTCGATGCCCTGATATAATCAATTTCTTTTTCCATATCCCTTACAGGAATATATTCAGCTTTTCCCGTTTCAATATTAGTTACTACCGCATAGGCATTTCCTTCAAAGGAAGCATATGTCTCATAATCAAAGGGGTTAAGATATTTGGGAACAAGTTCGTAGCTGAATTTAGAGTTAAAAATGTCTCCTGTCTTGATAAGACTTTTATAACTCATATACCCGTCAAGTCCTACATAATCCACAAAAGTATCTCTCCCACGCCCGCGCTGCTTGGATACAAAGCTGCACATCGTACAGGCTCCTGCGGAAACGCCGTATATATTTTTAAACTCGATACCTTTATCTAAAAGAAAATCCAAAACTCCGGCCGTATAAACGCCCTTCATTCCTCCGCCTTCCAAAATCAATCCTGCGTCAAACATTATTTATATTCACTCTCCACAAATTTTTTCAAAGCTTCCACGGAACGTTCTACCTTTTCCGTATCAATACAGTATGCCATTCTGAAATATCCGGGGCAGGCAAAAGAATCAGCCGGCACAAGCACAAGGTCATACTTTAATGCCTTATTGCAAAATGAAACCGCATCATCTTCAAGTGCCTTGGGGAAAATGTAAAATGTTCCACCGGGCTTAACTACTTCAAAACCAAGGTCTGTAAGTGCTTTATACAAAATATTCATATTCTTTTCATATACGGATAGGTCGGAAGTCATATCAATCACTTTAGCAGTTGCCTGCTGTATGATTGAGGCAGGACAGTTATGCCCGGTTCCTCTTGAAATCTGACCGCACATATTAACAATAGTCTCCGAATCAGGGTCTGCCGGATTAGCTGCAACGTAACCGATTCGTTCGCCGGGAAGAGAAAGAGACTTTGAAAAAGAATAGCAGCTCAAAGTATAATCGTAATACTTAGACGGATAAGGGCAAACTACTCCGTCAAAAAGGATTTCTCTGTAAGGTTCATCCGAAACAAGATATATATTGAAGCCGTATTCCGAAGACTTTTCTTTCAATATATCAGTAAGTTTCTTAATCGTTTCCTCCGAATAAACAACACCGGTCGGATTATTGGGACTGTTAATAAGTACCGCTTTAACATTTGGTGTTAAAAGCTGTAAAAATTTATCAAAATCAATCTGAAATGCTTTTGTATCTGCAGGCACAACAACAATATTGGCTCCTGTACCGGTAATATAAGGCGTGTATTCGGGAAAGAAGGGTGCAAATACCATAACATCATCCCCCGGCTTCGTAACAGCTCTTAATGCATGCGCAATTGCTCCGGCTGCTCCGGATGTGGGAAAAATATGAGAAGGCTTATAATTCATTCCGAATCTTCTGTTTAAAGAATCGGCAACCGCCTGCTTAAATTCCGGATTTCCAAGACTGGGACTATATCCGTGAAGATCCATCGGATTTTCACTTTCAAGCATCTTTATCATTGCTTCAGTAAATTCCGAGGGAACAGGTACCGAAGGATTTCCAAGGCTAAAATCGAAAACATTCTCATATCCGACTTCTTTGCCCCGCTTGGCGGCAAACTCCGAAAGCTGTCTTATTACAGACTTCTTCCCAAGCATTTCTTTATATGTTTCGTTAATCATTATTACCTCCATAAACAAATCGGAGTGCGGTAAACCACACTCCGATGCACAATCTGAATTTATTTACCGCGATTTAGTACATCTGCGACTCTTTCCAAAAGTTCCGATCTGGCAACCGGCTTAATTAGATATCCTTGAGGGTTGAGTGCCAGACACTCGAGGATTTTTTCCTTCTCCGTCACAGAAGTAAGAAACAGGACAGGGATATCTTTAGATGCTTCTCTCTTTCTGATTATTTCAAGAACATGAGGGCCATCAAAAAGAGGCATCATATAATCCAAAAGAATCAAATCGGGAGTATGATTCACAATGTATTCCAACGCATGCTTTCCGGAATCCACAATTGTAACCTGATACTGTTCTTCAAGAAACAGTTTCAAAAGTTTAAGCATATTAACATCATCATCAACAACAAGAATATGTTTGTTACGCACTAATATGTCTCCATTCGTAAATTGACTGACAAAATTGCCTCAATACTCCCAATATGAAAAAATTATAACACACACAATCTTTTTATCGCAACTGTTATTAATCGCGCCATATTTCATACTTTACTCCGCTCATGGAGGTTTCTCCGACAATCTCAAAGCCAAGCCTTTCAAGAAGTCTTTGGGACGAAACATTTCCTTTCATCACAAGAGCATTGCGATGTTTGTATCCTTCTTTTCCTGCCATCTTAAGAATAGCCTTAACCGCCTCTGTCGCATAGCCCATATGCTGATATTCACATCCTATAGCAAATCCAAGCTCATAATCATCAAAGCCTTCTCTCGCCGTTAAACCGGCCTTTCCTATTATTTGCCCGTCTGATTTTCTTATGACTGTCCATATTCCGTACGATCCGACTTCATATACCATCTTTCTGTAATTGGATACATACCTGATTTCCTCTTCCCTATCCTCATACAGCGGTTCTGTATACTCTGTCATCCGCGAATCTTTGTACATCTCGTAAAAAGAATCAACATCCGCTTCAACAGTCTCCCTGATTATTAACCTTTTCGTCTTAAGTATTGTCATCGGAAGTGTTTTAAGGCGTCTGTAAAACAAAAGATACGTATTATAATCAATACATTGCGGATTCATAATAATATATCTGCACCCTTTGAACCTGTCAAAATCAGATTCTGTATATGCAAGTGAAACTACCGCTCCCCCGTTATCCGAAATATAAGCATAGGTTTCAGTCGAATCGGTTATATATAAAGTATCTTCGTTAACGATTTTCAAATCGGAAAAGTTACAAATACTCACTCGTACCCGTTTTATCATCATGCTAAGAGCAAGAGCAAACAGACTTCCGGCTTTTCTTTTATTATTAAGGCAAAAAACTATCCTCTTCATTTACTTTCCTCTTAATCTATCTTATCATATCTTTATATCCATCATATTAAGGAGGCTTATTTTATGTCAAAAAATCCTATTGTTACAATAGAAATGGCTGACGGAGACATCATGAAGCTTGAACTTTATCCCGATGTTGCTCCCAAAACCGTTGAAAACTTTGTTGCACTAGTTAAAAAGAATTTTTACGACGGGCTTATCTTTCACCGCGTAATCAAAGGTTTCATGATTCAGGGAGGTGACCCCGAAGGTACAGGTTGCGGGGGTCCCGGATATTCAATTCCCGGCGAATTTGCCGCTAACGGATTCCAAAACGATTTGAAGCATACCGAAGGCGTTATCTCAATGGCAAGAAGCCAGCACCCCGATTCTGCAGGCAGCCAGTTTTTTATAATGCACAAGAATTCCCCTCACCTTGACGGGGCTTACGCTGCATTCGGAAAGATTATTGAAGGTATGGAAGTTGTTAACAAAATCGCAACATGCAAAACCGATTGGTCAGATAGACCTCTTGCAGATCAAATTATGAAGAAGGTCACAGTCGAGATTCCTGAATAAATTCTTTTAAATTGTCAGAATATATTTTTATTTCTTTTTTAATATTCTGTTAACAATTTGATAATATCTATAGTTGACACGCGGGACGGTTAAATAAGCAACCGTCCCGTTCATAATTTGTTCATATTTTGTTTTATTATTGTTTATTAACATAACATCTCTATGACACGTTTAAGCTTTATATTCATATTATAAGATAACAACAAAGCTTAATAACAGTTTTTTATAAGTTGCTAAATACTTTAAAAACTTTTTCATAATAAATGCCGGGTAAGAAAACTTACCCGGCATCCTCCCTTTTTAAGGGCTTTTTTTATTTTATGCCTGACCACTTAAATATTTAACTACGCCCTCTACAGCTGCTTCTTCATCACTACCGTCGGCAACAACCGTGAGTTCATCACCTGTATCAAGTCCGAGGCTCATCATTCCCATGATACTCTTTGCATTAACATGCTTGTCTTCTGTGTCAAGATACACAGATGCTTCATACTGACTGGCAACCTGAACCAGCATAGCTACGGGTCTTGCCTCAAGCCCACCTGCAAGCTGAATGGTAACATCTTTCTTTGTCATAATTTCTCCTTTTCACCTCTAAGCTCATCCGCAAATTCACTTATTTTCCTAAGCCTGTGATTCACGCCCGACTTTCCCACCGGAGGGTTAAGCCTGTTTCCGAGATCGGCAAAAGACTCCTCGGGATATTCAACCCTTATAAGAGCCATCTCCCTCAACGAATCGGGAAGTGCATCCAGTCCAATCTTTTTCCGAATAAACTGTATATCCTCTATCTGCTTTGATGCGGCATTAACTGACCTTGAAACATTGGCAATGTCACAATTGATTCTCCTGTTCGTGTTGTTACGAACATTTTTCTCGATTCTGGCATTTGCAAGTCCCATCATGGACTTATGCGCCCCCAGCACACTGAGTGCGTCCGATACGGCTTCAGCTTCCTTGATGTAAATAACATGGTATTTCTTCCTGACAGAATGCCTCGCCGCAATGTTAAAACACGAAAAAAGGTATGTAAGAAGCCTTGCATGCTCTTCATCCGCTGTTAATATTTCAAAGTGATATGATTTGCTCGGATCGTTAATAAACCCGCTTCCTAAGAAAGCACCTCTTAAATATGCCCTCTTACAACAGTCTTTGTCAAGAAGTAACATAGGATTTTCAATACAGAGTTTCTTAAGAAGTGCCTCAGTATCAGCTTCCAAAGAGCTAAGCTCTATGCCGTTTCTCGAATTATCCGCTCCGTTTTTGCCGTCATTCGCCCTAATATTAAAGGTTTTACTCAATAATGTAAAGCATTTTCTGAAAGACCACGCATTTTCGGAAGAAAGATACACTTTCGGACAGGTGTCCCCGGATATATCCGCATAAAAAGAAAACAGTGCAGAAAGCTCAGCTATTCTGCAATGTTCTTCTCCCTGAAGTACTTTTATAAGTTCATCCTTAACATCAGATGAAAATGACATTAATATCCCTACTTTCCATTTACCACATCTCTGTGTTTAAGCGTAATACCATAATCGCCCGTCTGCATCTTAGCAAACAGTTTTTCTGCCAAAGTGACACTTCTGTGATGTCCACCGGTACATCCTATCGCAATGACAAGCTGATATTTTCCTTCTTTTATATAGTTAGGAATAAGAAACGAAAGCATATTCTCTAACATATCAAGAAACTTTTCAGACTCTTCAAACCCCATCACATAATCCTGAACTTCCTTATCAAGTCCGGTAAGATGTTTAAGATTCTCCACATAAAAAGGGTTCGGAAGAAATCTTACATCGAAAACAAGATCTGCATCCTGTGGAATTCCGTTCTTAAATCCGAAGGAAACAATATTTACCATCAGATTATTGTAATGCTTGTCTTCAACGAAAATTTTATCGAGTTCTTCCTTTAACTCTCTGGTAAGAAGATTAGATGTATCTATTATGTAGTCGGAAATTTTCTTAATCCCCTTAAGAACATCCCTTTCTTTTGCAATCCCCCCTTCAACACTTTGATTAAATGCCAAGGGGTGCATTCTTCTTGTTTCTTTGTAACGACGAAGCAAGACATTGTCATTTGCCTCGAGAAACATTATTTCAATCGGGGTAGAACTGTTCTTTATCTCAGTAAGTACTCTTTCAACTTCCTCAAAAGGAAGATCTTCCCTTACGTCAATTCCGAGTGCAACCTTACTAAGCTCTGTATTACGTTCCGATACAAGTTCAATGAACTTGTCCATAAGCTTGATTGGCAAATTATCAACGCAGTAATATCCTGCGTCCTCAAGCATTTTCATGGCGGTTCTTTTTCCGCCTCCGCTCATTCCTGTTACAACAACCAGTCGCATCGTACTCCCCCGAATCAGTCAAATATACCGATTTTTATTACTTCGGGTTCAAGCCTGTACCCCGAATCCCTGAAAACCTTATCGGAAACAGTTTTCATAAGTGTGTTTATGTCATCAGCCGTAGCCTTATTATCGTTTATTACAAATCCGCAATGTTTCGAAGAAACCGAAGCTCCTCCCACGCGAAAGCCCGAAAGTCCGCTATCCTGTATCAATTTGCCCGCAAAAGCCCCTTCAGGTCTTTTAAATGTCGATCCGGCACTCGGATATTCCAGCGGCTGTTTCGAACGTCTTCTTTCGATAAAGTCGCTCATTTTAGCTGTAATCTCTTCTTTAACACCTTTAGCAAGACGAAACACCGTGCTAAGAACAATCATGGACTGTTCTTTAAGAACGCTGTGCCTGTAACCAAATTTCATTTCATCGCAGGAAAGGATAATCATTTCACCGTTTGAAAGCAACGTTACGCTTTCAACCACATATGACATCTCACCGTCATAAGCTCCTGCGTTCATGACCATTGCTCCTCCAACCGTTCCGGGAATACCATGCGCAAATTCCAGTCCTGTAAGCCCGTTATCTCTGGCCACGCCGGCAACCTTTGAAAGAATCGCGCCTGCCCCGGCAGATACATGCTCGTCCTCAACCGAAATCGAAAGAAAATCCCCCGAAAGTTTGATTACATATCCGTCAAAGCCATTATCGCTTACCAAAAGATTGCTTCCGTTTCCGATGACAAAATACGGAATCCCGTCAACAGCCTTTATAACAGCTTTAAGCTCTTCAATTGTATTAACCAAAAGAAGAGCTTTCGCAGGACCACCCACCCTGAAGGTGGTATGTTTATCAAGTTTTTCACATTCCAGCACTCTGTCTTCTCCAAGAAGTGCTCTCAGTTTATTAATCATAATTATAAAACCAGCTTGGCTGCTCCGTACATTCCTGCATCATTTCCGAGTGTGGCAAGAAGCATCTTGCAATTCTTTGCTCCATGGAATACATATTTTTCAAACGGGGGCACAATATAATCCATAAGAACATTTCCTGCCTTTGAAACTCCTCCGCCTATTACAAATGCATCCGGATTTACAACGGAGGCAATTATGGCAAGACCTTTTCCAAGATTCTCACCAAAGTCTCTTGCTATTTCAATACAAAGAGCATCTCCTGCCTTAACTCCGTCAAATACAGCCTTTGCGGAAAGATCATCCTTAAGAACAGTTTCACCCTTCCATAATGCTTTATGCTTAGTTGCCAGATAAGTAACACCTGTTGCGGAAGTATACTGTTCAAGACATCCCTTATTACCGCATCCACACTTCTTTTCCTCATCGTCTCTAAGATGAAGGTGTCCGATTTCTCCGCCTGCTCCTGTGGCACCTGCGAGAATCTTTCCGTCAATAATGATTCCCCCGCCAACACCGGTTCCGAGTGTAACCATAATCATATTGCTGTAGCCTTTTCCGCCACCTTTCCACATTTCACCGAGGGCTGCGACATTTGCATCATTACCGGCCATTGATTTAATGCCTGTGAGAGCAGTAAGCTTTTCGTTTACATTGAATTCGCCCCATCCAAGATTAACTGCATTATGAATAATACCGTCTCCGTCGACAGGACCGGGAACTCCGACACCAATACCGGATACTTCAGACTTATCTATACCTTTTTCTTTAAGTTTATTCTCAATTGCTTTTGCAACATCCGGGAGAATATTCTCTCCGCCGTTCTCTTTTCTTGTAGGAATCTCCCACTTTTCAATAATTTCACCGTCAAGGTTAAGAAATCCCATCTTAACTGTGGTTCCGCCTATATCAACGCCAAAAACATACTTAGCCATTCTGTTCGTCCTCTTCTCTTTTCTTTGCAAAATTTTCCTGAATTCTCTTGTAAAATTCCTGAGCAGCATTGTAGCCCATCTTCTTTTGACGGAAGTTTACTGCTGCCGACTCACAAATGATAGCAAGGTTACGACCGGGTCTTATAGGAATGTTGTGGCAAACAACCTTGTTGCCAAGATATTCCGTATACTGTTCATCGAGTCCAAGTCGGTCATATTCCTTATCTCGGCTCCATTCTTCAAGTCTTATTACAAGGTCTATGGACTGAGTATCCTTAACGCTCGATACACCAAAAAGTGTCTTGACGTCCACTATACCTATACCTCTTAACTCGATAAAGTGCTTTGTAACATCCGGAGCCGATCCGATAAGTGTGTCATCACTCACCTTTCTGATTTCCACAGCATCATCGGAAACAAGACGATGTCCTCTCTTTATAAGTTCCAAAGCAGCCTCGGACTTACCAATTCCGCTCTCACCTGTTATAAGCACGCCTTCACCGTATACATCAACAAGAACACCGTGCACAACAATGCAGGGTGCAAGCTTAACCTTAAGCCATCTGATTATCTCTGCCATGAAATCCGATGTTGACTTCTTAGTCATAAGAACGGGTATCTTATGTTTATTGGCAACTTCAAGGAAAATCTCATCAGGCATAAGTTCACGGCAATAAACTACCGCCGGTGTCTCATGATACGAAAGGAACTTTTCATAAGTTTCTCTTTTATCCTTGTCCGGGATATTTTCCATATAGGTATATTCAACAAATCCTATAATCTGAATACGGGCTGCATCATAATGCTCATAATAACCTGCAATCTGAATAGCCGGTCTGTTAATGTCGGGCTGAGTAATCTTTATCCCGGAAATATCAATATCCGGAGTAAGATTTTCAAGCTTCATCTTCTCAATAACACGTTCCAACGCTACGTATGCCATATGTTCCTCCTTTTGGTACTTACCTTAAAAGTGTAGCACACATATATTAATTAAACCATTATCTATGGAAAAATTCCCAGATGGTTTTTGCAACATCCAAAGGTATTTCATCAAGTCCGGCAAGTTCTTCGATTGAAGCTTCTTTAATGGCCTCAATTGAATCAAAACCTCGCATCAGAGCTCTTCGCCTTTTAGGTCCGATTCCCGGAATATCATCAAGGATCGAATGAACCTGTTTCTTTGACCTTAGGCTCTTATGAAACTCAATTGCAAAACGGTGCGCCTCATCCTGTATACGGGTTATAAGTTTGAATGCCTCTGAGTTTCTGCTAATATCCGACTCAACTCCGTCAACATAAAGCCCTCTTGTATTATGATTATCATCTTTAACCATTCCACACACGGGAATACTGAGTTTAAGCTCCTCAAGAACTCTGTTTGCTATATTAACCTGGCCTCTTCCGCCATCCATAAGAATGAGATCCGGAAATCTTGCAAAGCTTCCGTAAGATGCCTCAAGGTTTTCTTCATCAAGTCTCTTCTTCTCTTCGAAACCGTGAATAAATCTTCGCGAAAGAACCTCATACATGCAGGCGTAATCGTCAGGTCCTTCAACCGATTTGATTTTAAATTTGCGGTAATCCCCTTTAACAGGCTTGCCATTTTCAAACACTACCATCGATCCAACATTTTCAAAACCGTTAGTATTCGAAATATCAAACGCTTCGATTCGTCCTATGCCTTCTATTCCTATGATATTTCCAAGTTCTTCGACTGCGCCTTTTGTCGTCTTCTCCTCTCGCAGTATCTTTTCCATATCCTGATTAAGCACAAGAAGAGCATTCTTGTTGGCAAGTTCTACAAATTTTTCTTTGCTGCCGACTTTAGGCGTCAGAAGTTTAACCTTTCTTCCTTTTACAAAACTTAACCATTCTTCAATTACATCTGATTCCCCGATTTCCATCGGAAGCATTATTTCATGCGGAACAAATGGCGTTCCCGTATAATAACGCTTCACAAACTCTGTAAGAACTTCGGTTTCCGTAAGTTCTTCGGTTTCCCCTATATGATGATGTTCTCTTCCAATCATCTTTCCCTGACGTACAAAGAAGACCTGAACAACAGCATCGTTTCCGTTCTTAGCTATTCCGATAATGTCACGATCCTCTTCATCATCATTTGTTATCTTCTGTCTTTCTATTATCTTTGTAGCGCTTTCGAGCAGTTCTCTATACTTTATTGCCTCTTCAAAATCCAGTCGCTCGGAAGCCGCTTCCATTTTATCCTTAAGTGCTCTGACAATACTCTTGTCATTTCCGTTCATGAATTCAATTGCCCGTTTCACATTTTCCATATATTCATCTTTTGAAATGGTTCCCGTGCACGGCGCAAGACATCGTTTTACATGATAATTAAGGCAAGGGCGGTCATTTCGAACCCCGTACGAACATTTCTTATTACAGGATCGAAGACAATATGTTGCATTAAGCAATTCAATAGTATCATTAACAGCCAATCCGCTTGTATACGGACCAAAGTAACGGTTTTTATCCTTGAACGTTCTTCTAACTTTAAGTATTCGCGGATACTCTTCCTCAAGAGTAACTTTTATATAAGGATATGTTTTTGAATCTTTAAGTAAAGTGTTATATTTGGGGTTATATTCCTTAATTAGATTGTTCTCAAGAACCAATGCTTCAAGTTCCGAATCTACAACTATATATTCAAAATGGTCAATCAAAGAAACCATTCTTTGAATTTTCGCAGTCTTTTTTGTCGATTCACGAAAATAAGACCGTACTCTGTTATAAAGATTTACGGCCTTACCCACATATATGACATTATCCTCACTGTCATGCATAAGATAAACTCCCGGCTTATGCGGGAGTTTACTCAGTTCTTCTGTTATATTAAACATCAGCTTCCTTTTCAGTTACTGTTGATTCTTCCTCCGTCTCATCCTTTTTTTCTTCGGAATTCGGAAGTCCTTTTTCTTTGCGGAATATTTCCATGAATTCCTTACCGGTAATAGTCTCTTTTTCAATAAGGAACTCAGCAATCTTATCCAGTATCTCTCTGTTTTCCGAAAGAAGTTTCTTTGCCTCGTCGTAAGCATTCTTCAAAACGGCAATAACCTCTTCATCAATCTGAGAAGCCGTCATTTCACTGCATTGAAGGGCTCTTCTTCCATCAAGGTAACGGTTCTCCACTGTTTCAAGGCCCACAAGGCCGAAGCGCTTGCTCATACCGTACATGGTAATCATACTTCTTGCAATGTTCGTTGCCTTTTCAATGTCGTTGGATGCGCCTGTCGTAACAGTATCAAAAACAAGTTCTTCGGCAGCACGTCCGCCAAGATAACCAACAAGCATGTCACGAAGCTCTGCCTCTGTATTGAGGTATTTTTCCTCTTCCGGAACCTGCATTACATATCCGAGAGCGCCCATCGTTCTTGGAACGATTGTAATCTTCTGAACAGGCTCCGAATTTTTCTGCAAAGCAGCAACAAGAGCATGACCGACTTCGTGGTAAGAAACAATGCGTCTTTCTTCCTTGCTCATGATACGGTCTTTCTTTTCTTTTCCTACAAGAACCTGTTCTACGGCTCCGAAGAGGTCCTTCTGGGAAACGAATTCACGATGCTCTTTAACCGCATTAATCGCAGCTTCGTTAATCATATTGGCAAGGTCTGAACCTACAGCGCCTGAAGTAGCAAGTGCAATTGCATCAAGGTCTACCGTTTCATCCATCAATACGTTCTTTGAATGAACCTTCAATATCTCAACTCGGCCCTTAAGGTCAGGTTTATCAACTATAATACGTCTGTCAAAACGTCCCGGACGAAGAAGCGCCTTATCCAAAATCTCCGGCCTGTTGGTAGCTGCCAAAATGAAGATACCCTTCGAAGAATCAAATCCGTCCATCTCTGAAAGGAGCTGATTAAGAGTCTGTTCACGTTCCTCATTTCCTCCGCCGTACTTAGAGTCACGGCTTCTGCCTATTGCGTCAATTTCGTCTATGAATATAATACACGGAGCATTTTTATTGGCTTCCTTAAAAAGGTCTCTTACTCGCGAAGCACCTACGCCCACGAACATCTCAACGAAATCAGAGCCCGTAAGTGAAAAGAACGGAACATGTGCTTCTCCGGCAACTGCTTTTGCAAGAAGTGTCTTACCTGTACCGGGAGGGCCCACAAGGAGGGCTCCCTTTGGAAGCTTCGCACCAATCTTTACGTATCTTCCGGGGTTATGCAAAAAGTCAACAACTTCTACAAGACTTTCTTTTGCCTCATCTTCACCGGCAACATCTTTAAATGTTACTCCGGTTTCCTTCTGAACATAAACCTTGGCATTGGACTTTCCAACACCGCCCATCATTCCGCCTGAACCCATCTTTCTGGACAAAAAGCTTATAAGTACGAAGAAAAGAACGACGGGAAGAATGTATGTAAGAATAACTGATATAAGCCAGCTTGAATTATCCGGAATTTCTCCGCTTACCTCTACTCCCGCATCGAGAAGCCTCTGCGAAAGAGCATCCTTATCCTCAACATATCCGGTGCAATATGTAACTCTTTCTCTTGTCCTGTATCCTGTATCTACAGTTTCTTCCTTAGGAACAATGTTTATCTTGTCGCTGCTAAGCTGAACCTTATCAACCTTACCGCTCTCAAGCATTGTGATGAATTCCGAGTATGTTATTTCTTTATTGGTAACCGAAGTAAGCGCTCTTGAAAAATAGCTTACAATCAATAAAATAACAAGAACCGCAATAAGCATCGGAGCGATTTTGGGCGCTTTAGGATCGTTTGGTCTGTTATTTTGGTTATTCTGATTATTGTCGTTATTCATAATTATCTCCAAACCGCAGTTATACTGCACACTTTATAATTATAAGTAAAGCAATTAACGCACGCAATAATATTAATGTAAAAAAAATATTAAGAGATAATAACCTTTTACTTGAAATCGTGATGTTTTGTTTGTAAAATCATTAGCATGATGTTGGAGGCAGAATATGCGTATAGGTTTTGATAACGACAAATACATTCAGACTCAGTCAGAAAGAATTCTCGAAAGAATATCTTCTTTTGGCGACAAATTATATCTCGAGTTCGGAGGTAAGCTTTTTGACGATTACCACGCTTCAAGAGTACTTCCCGGATTCCAGCCGGACAGTAAGCTTAAGATGCTTCTTAAGATGAAAGATCAGGCCGAAATTGTTATAGCCATCGGTGCCGATGCAATCGAACAAAACAAGAAACGTGGCGATCTTGGAATCACCTACGATCTTGAACTTTTAAGACTTATAGACGCTTTCACAAGCGTAGGCTTGTATGTTGGAAGCGTTGTTATTACAAAATACGCCGGTCAGCCTGCTGCCGATGCATTCAGACAGAGACTTTCCGCACTCAATATCAAATCTTACCTTCACTATCCCATTGAAGGTTATCCCGGAAACATTCCGCTTATCGTAAGTGACAACGGTTACGGTAAAAATGATTATATAGAAACCACGAAGCCTTTAGTTGTCATTACTGCTCCCGGCCCCGGAAGTGGAAAAATGGCCACCTGTCTTTCACAGCTTTATCATGAAAGCAAACGTGGTATCAAAGCAGGCTATGCTAAGTTTGAGACATTTCCCATATGGAATCTTCCGCTCAGCCATCCTGTTAATATTGCTTATGAAGCTGCCACAGCCGACCTTAACGATGTCAACATGATTGACCCCTTCCACCTGGAGGCATACGGTGTTACAACCGTTAACTACAACCGCGACGTTGAAATTTTCCCGGTTCTTAACGCCATTTTCACTCAGATACTTGGTTCCAGTCCTTACAAGTCACCCACTGACATGGGTGTCAACATGGCTGGCAACTGCATCATCGACGATGAAGCATGTGTGGAAGCATCCAAGCAGGAAATAATCAGACGTTACTATACAGCTCTTTGTGATGTCAAAAAGGGAACCGGAACAAAAGAAGCCCTTTACAAGCTTGAACTGTTACTTAAGCAGATGAACATTTCTTCTGAAGACAGACCTGTTGTCAATGCTGCCAAGAAACGCGAAGAAGAGACCGGTCATCCTGCTGTTGCAATAGAACTTCCAAATGGAAAGGTTATATCCGGCAAGACCTCCGATTTACTCGGAGCAAGCGCTGCAGCACTTATAAATTCCCTCAAAGAACTTGCGGGAATCGACCATGGCCTTCACCTTGTTACCAAGGAAGCTCTCGAACCCATCCAGACAGTTAAGACAACCTATCTTGGAAGCACCAATCCAAGACTTCACACAGACGAAGTTCTCATTGCACTTTCAGTAAGCGCAGCCACAAACCCTTCCTCATCCGTTGCCTTAAGCCAGCTTCCTAAGCTTAAGGGATGCGAAGTTCACTCAAGCGTTATTCTTTCTCCCGTTGATGAAAGAATGTTCAAAAAGCTTGGCATGAATCTTACATGCGAGCCCAAGTACGAAACAAATAAAATGTTCCATATCTGATTTTATTGATACATTAGTGTATAAACCTCTTATTCGGCAATGATATTACCGGATAAGGGGTTTTCTTTTTCTCATCTCCTGATTAATTATTCACAAACTTTCAACATTTATTATTTATATAACTGTTTATTTTCTTTTTCCTTTGGAGGTTAATGTATGAAGAAATATGTTTATCCCCTGATATACATTTTTGTTGTCCTTTCCTTCTTTATGTTTGCATCAGACTGTTCTTATGCAAGCGAAGTAAAAGACAGAGACAGCGATGATATTATTACTTTTAAGGATATCCCTCTAAGCATTGAAATGCACATGAAAGAAGGATATAGTGCCGGATTACGTGGTCAGGATTACGGATACGAAATGATATATGTAATGAACAATCCTGTCGTCAGAGACGTCCACATTACGAGTGCACGAAAAAATTCACATTCAAATTCTGCTTATATGCATCAGGCAGCAAGGACCAGATCTTACTACAATCGTATAAAAGACGATCGAGAGAAATATCCGAAAGATACCAATCGTTGGTTTGTTGTAAAGAGTTGGAAAGAAGGCGATGAATACGTTGCCATTGTAAATTGTACAGCCAGAGTCGCATCGCTCACTACTCCCGAAACCATTCGATACGATCACCAGGATTATAAAGTAATCGGCATTGATCTTGCCAACACCCGTGTTGAAGAACTTACCATAACTGACAATATTACCTGGATTAAGAAATGCCAGTGCCCCAATTTGAAAACATTGAAGGGTGGTCTTTACGTAGAGACAATTGGCAATCAGGCTTTTATGGATTGTATGTATTTCACAAACATGCCTTATTTCCCGCGTCTTAAAACCATAGGAAACTTCGCCTTTGAAGGTTGCTACTTTTTAACCGAAGTACTTCTTCCTCCCGGAATTGAGTCCATGAGCTACAACTCTTTCGGATGGTACGATGTCATCAAAGGAAATTTTGATTACGAAACGGAAGCAGTTGAAGACATATCTCTCGGAGTAGATTTGTATGCCGACAAATATAAAATATTCGGAATAACGCTTTATGCTGCGGAAGGATCAAAAACTCATGATACAATTTCCGAAATATATAAGCCGGAAGACAGGAAATGTTTCGTATCGGTTGCACTTAAGGATAAATATCCCGGAACTCAGGGACCTGTTGAGATTGAAGATGAAGAATATCTTGAATGGATTCCTCCTGAAGATCCCTCCAACTATGAATGGGGAGAGAGCTCTGTAAACGAGCCCACCACTCCGACTCAGATTTCCAATTCCATAAGTACCGAAAAGAAAGAAATACTTAAGTGGCTCGAAGATCTTCTTTTAAATGGAGATATTGATGCCGATATGATGGTAACTCTTGTAAATGCCATGTCCGGATATACCGACATTCCAAGGGAATTTTTGGACAAATACGCAAGAGAGCCCCAATGTGTACTTTTGGTTCAGTGTTACGCAAAATTTGCACAATTTTACACTGAAGGAGCTCGTTTAAGAGAACAGAAAAGAATCGCAGAAGCTGCAGCACTTGATGAAAAACGATTCAAAGAAAGAAATTACGCCATGAACTGGCTTATGAACGAATACTCCATTATCGCTGATACACTTAAGAAAGACGGAGTTCCCCTCAACGGTAACATTGCAAACGGTTTGGCTGTATTTGCTTCCGTAAATGACATTTTTACCTATGTAAAAGATGGGTCAACATGGCAATCTGCTTTTGCAAAAGCCGGTGCTACGGCAAGTTATTCTTTGTTGGTAGGAATGACCGCACCCTCCCCTTTGGGAATATATGAAACGGTTTTATTTGTTACTTTCGGAAACTCCAAGGCCGGTGATTCCCTTTCTGTAGTTGGCACAGGAAAGCATTTCGTGGAGTTCATGGTTGATCTTTACTATAATGCTTTTTACGATGCATGGAGCAACTCCAGCGTGTTTGCCGACGATGTAAAATGGCGTGCGTTCTATACGCTTTTCCGAAATAATATTAAACAGGTATTTAAAGATCTTACAGATACACGCTCTGCCAAATATGGTCAGAACCTGACAAATCTTGCCTGTACAATGGAAATGTTACTTAATCCGGAAGACTTCATCTATATCTTCAACGGACTTATAGAAGATTTTAACAAAGGAAAGATTTATTCGAACTTCTCACAGACCATATATGATGTGACGGTAAAGGATAATGCGCTCGGAGAACTTATTTTTGACTATGTAGCTTCCTTCTACGAAGAGTCTCCGGATATTCTTACCGAATACACAAAGTATTACAGTTCTTCAGGCCGTTGATAAAGGAGAAATGACAAGATGAAAAGAAAAATCAATTTAACTTTTATATTATTTCTTATATTGACACTTTCTCTTTCTATCATCGCTACGGGCTGCGGAAAGAAAAAGGACAAAAAAAACTCCGACGGTTCCGATTCATTTGAAACCGTTACCGTTTCCGCTGATTCCCCTTCAAAAACCGTTGCCGGAATGAGTGCGGATGAAGTGATAAAACAGGCCGAGTCAGCCTCTTATAAATCGGGCGATGCGGACTCAGATAATCTTTATGTACAGAATGAAATTCCTTTTGACTCGGACAATGTCTTCATTCAATCGCATCTCGAATCGGAATTCGAGGTCTACGAAATGGACTCCGTTTTCTTCGTACCTGTCGGAACCGACTACTTTATCGGAAACTTTGAAAAAGGCAAGACGCTCTTATACAGCTACGATTATTTCGGCGATGCTGCTGATGTAAAAATGCGCATTGTTTATGAATCAAAAGAAAAACTGCTTGAAGAAAACAAAAACCTTTCTTTAACGGAAGACAAAATGAATTCTGAAGGCTTAACCTATCATGATAATGTTCTTTACAAAAGGCTGGATGAAGCCGGCCTGTTCCAAGTAGGAAGTTCAATAAACAAGTATACTCTTTTGAAAAAAGCTTCAGCCGGTGCCTTTGACAAGTCCGGTTACCTTTACTATTTTTCAAAGCCTTACGCAGAGGACTCATATTCAGAAGGTAAATATGCGGATGTCGACAATTTTGAGTATTACATTCCCGAAGATGAGGACGACGATCTGTATGAAATTCCGGAACTGACAGAACGCACAATCTACGAAATCTTTACCGGACTTATGGAAAATAAAGATGTCTCACTTGCAGCCTATTCATCAAGATTCAGATCGGATGTTTCCTCAGATACGATAAAAAGTCTTTATGAACGTGAGTATCCCAGAACATACGATTATGAGATTTGTGATATAAGACTGGTTGCTCAGAAAGAAGATGTTGCTTATGCAGAAATTATAATGTATACGGTTCCAAAAGATTACAAGGTCGGTGATAAGATCGACAACTATATGCTTGGTGGCGTAATCGCTGTAGATAAAGACACTAACACTTGGAAATTTGCCCATTGTGACAGCACATGGGATTATATCAAGGATGATTACTATTATAATGCTCTTACTGCCGAAGCCTATGATGCACTGGCTGCAGGATCGCTTTGCAGCCGTATGTGGATTCCCTTTAACCTTAGCGATCCTTTCCTGTATCAGGACGCACTCTCAGGTCGTGTAATGGAAGCCTACATTGATGCATACGGTGATTTCTACGTAACCATATGCTTTGCAAACGGAACAGACGACACTGTTGTACTCGGCAGCATCACAAACCTCGCACTTATGTGTGAAAGCGGAGTCCTTTTTGAGGTATCCTGTGATCTTGGTGAAACAATCAGTCCCGATCAGGTTCTGTACGAAAGACTTTATATCCCTGCCGAATACATGAATTTCCTCTCCTTCTCCTCTGTAAGTGTAGGAGAGCTTGCTTTCACAACCCGTTAAGTTCATTGCTTTGTACTAAATATTTAATCGAGTAGGAGGCGGTGACTAACCGCCGTCCTCTCACAGCACCGTACGTACCGTTCGGTATACGGCGCTTTCAATAGTTGACGTGCACAGACTGATAGGCTGTGGCTAAATCATAAAAGCCACTGTTTATCAGTCT
>JAZQOL010000019.1:0-67223 GCA_045627845.1 Lachnospiraceae bacterium
TGGGTTAGTATGTTCCCCACATCCAGCTTCCTTCAGATTCGAGGTCGCCCTCGACACCCTTGCCTTCGGCTATATCCTTCCCACTACCAGGCGGATTCGGGACTTTAACCCGTTAGAAACGTGCGCCGCTAGGCGCACAATGCAAACAGCCCTCCTGTTACAGGAGGGCTGTATCTTTATTTTGCTGTAACTGTCCCGGCACAGATGCAGCGACCTGACCTACGGTCAAAGAGAAGAATATTGTCTGAATCAATGTCTACTTTTTTTGTATCATTAATCTGGTAAAGAGTATTACCAAAATCTACTGCTGTAAGTAAGAAGTTTCCTACGGCAATCTTTATTGTTGATTCCATTCCGGTAGGCATCGCACCATATATGATGCCGTCAAAAGCTCCGGTATCGCGAATCTTTAAGCACTCAGGTCTGATGCCGAGCACAAAATCCGAATCAGTTATTACAGGCTCCTCCTTTAATGAGTAGTCCTCTTCTTCCACAAGACTGATGTTATATTTAAACACCTCATCCTTGTTGCCTTTTTCAACAGCCTTCTTATCGGCCTTTATTGCTTCAAGTGCCTTTGCAGCTTCTTTTTCGCTTTCGTTTCTCTTGTCAAACCATTCCCTCATCGAAAAAGGAATATTGGGCTTAAAGGTAATCTTCTTTCCCTCAAGAATTTCAAGAGAAAAGCTTCCGTCCGCTTCCTGGGCGCCTTTTGCTTCCACAAAGTTAATGGAAGGATTTCCGACAAAATCTGCAACAAAAAGGTTGTTTGGTCTGTTATATACATCCAAGGGAGCATCGTACTGCTGAAGTACACCGTTGTTAATAAGGCAGATTTTCGTTGCAAGTGTCATAGCTTCCATCTGATCATGCGTAACATATACAAAAGTGCTTCCGGTTTCAAGATGAAGTCTCTGAAGTTCGTATCTCATCTCAAGTCTTAATTTTGCATCAAGGTTTGAAAGAGGTTCATCCATGAAAAGTACCTGCGGTTCGGGAGCAAGTGTTCTTGCGATTGCAACTCTTTGCTGCTGTCCGCCCGAAAGTTCTGCAGGGTATCTGTCCATGAACATGCCAATCTTAACGATTCTTGAGACACGTCTTACGGAAAGATCAATCTCTTCTTTTGAAAGTTTTCTGACTTTGGCAAGTACTTTACCGTCTTTTACAATCTCAAAATTTTCGTTTAATGATTCACCCTTTGCTTCATGAGATGCGATGAGTTTTTCAAGAGCACCGACAAGCTGAAGTCTCTTTTCCTCACATGAAGCCTCATCCGTAAGATTAAAGCCGTAAAGTTTCTTTGCCGTATACATTGAAACAGTAAAGGAATCAATCATTTTAAGGCAAACCTTATTTTCGTCGATTACACCCTTCTTATCTTTACTCTCCTCAATGATTCTGAAAATCTCCTTCGGATTTTTGAGAGCATCAATCATTGACTGTATCTTTCTTGCTTCAAAATCAATTACGGGAAGTTCTTCCTTAATGTTGTTAAGTCCAAAAGAAATGTTCTGATAAACAGTCATATTGGGCCATAGTGCATAGTTTTGGAAAAGGAAGCCGACCTTTCTTTTGTTGGGCGGAATATTGATTCCCGCATCGGAATCGTAAACAACACGGTCACCGATTTTAATCTGTCCGCTTGTAGGCGTCTCAAGACCGGCAATCATACGAAGTGTCGTTGTTTTTCCGCATCCGGACGGTCCTAAGAGCGTAATAAATGCATTATCTTCTATATCAAGATTAAGATTATCTACCGCATAGAAGTTCTTCCAGCGTTTTGTTATATTAGTAAGTTTTATTTCAGGCACGATTATTTACCTCCAAGTCCTTCATCCAGGCTTGCTCCCGTAAGCTTATTAACCAATGCGTTAAATACAAGAATCAGAATAATAAGTATCAGGTTGATTGCGCTGGAGAATGCGTAAAGTCCCATCTCATCAAAGTAATCAAGTGTAGTGGATAATATGAATCCCTGTGTACAAAGCAATAAGAAAAGTGATAACTCTCTCAAGCAGGTCATAAAGGGAAGCATGAATCCGTTTATGATTGAGGATTTCTGAATCGGAATAATAATTCTGAACATTCTCTTTATCCAAGGTGTGTCCTGGATAATGGCAGCCTCTTCGATTTCTCCCGAAAGCTGCAGCATCGAGTTTAGTGCGCTTCTGCTTGCAAATGGAATATACTTTATAACACCTGCGATAATAAGAAGTGTATACGTATTAAACAGGTTTATTTTTCCACTTGAAAACAGTACAAAGAAAGCTGCGCCAACAGCAAGTGAAGGCATCAGGTAAGGCAAAAATGCCATATTGTTAACGTAATTTGCCCACTTACTTCTTCTGTTTTTCGATACCGCATATCCAATGAGCGTTCCTATTGTTCCGGCAATCAGTGCACAGGCAACCGCTACAAGAAGTGTACCCTTAAGTGCTTTTCTGATTGTATCGTTAAACAAAATGCCTGCCTGTCCGTAAAGTGCTCCGTCGCCGTTTCCTCTTGTCACCCACCATTTTGTTGTAAGGTTACTCAAGTTACCGGTGTAAAGGAAGCTGTAGTCACCGGGGTTTGGAAGGAATGTTTCAAAGGCAAAAGAAACAATCGGGAATATTGAAGTAAAGAATGTTATAACAATGAATATTACCGCTATTACATACTTACCAACCTTACCAAGATTGATTTTGCTGATCTGCCCCGACTTACCGGTAACCGTGGTATAAGATTTACGGCTCTTAAGGCTCATCTGATTAAGGCCTAAGATTGCAATTCCGAATAACATCATGATGATAGCAAGAATGCTTGCTTCACCGGTAAATTTTGAGTTAAGTGATACATATTTTGTAGAAAGAGTTGAAAGACCAAGGTAATGAGGAACCGGATAACTTCCCATTGCACTTCCGAATACAAGAAGAATCGTGGAAAGAATTGCCGGTTTTACCATGGGAAGCGTAACTCTTGTCATTATTTTCCATTTTGGTGTGTCAAGAATTGTTGCAGCCTCTTCAAGGTTAGCATCCATATTCCTGAATATTCCGCCAATCATGATATATGCAAAAGGCGTGTAATGAAATCCGAGAACCAGTGCGCAAGGAAGAAGACCTTTGCATAACCAAAGCGGAGCTGTTATTCCAAAGAGGGAAGCCAAAAGCCCGTTTGAAGTTCCGGTAATCGCATTTGAGTTAAATAAGTTCTGCCATACAACAGCCAGTGTCCACTGAGGCATGATGTAAGGGAAGATAAAGATCGCACTCAGATACTTTTTGAACTTCATGTTAGTTCTTGTAACCAGGAATGCGAAAACACCACCGAAAAGAATTGCGATAACGCAGGTAAGTACTGCAAGATATACTGTATTTAAAAGTGGTGTCCAAAGATTGGTTTTTACGAGTTTACTCGTAAAAAGGTCTGTATAGTTTACTGTTGAATATCCCGTTGTCTTCTTTGCAAGATACGCATCGATTGTTCCGGGATGAATTTTTAAGGTATCCTGAATTATTGCAACGATTGGTGCGACGGTCGTAAATGTCAATACAATACCAAACAATAGCAGGATTACGTTTTGAGGCTTCATAAAAAAGGTCTTAATCCTGTTAACAAAAACCGCACCCTTTTTTTTCGAGCCATCGGAGGTGTTTCGTGAATTTTCTCCCATAACTTTCTCCTTAAAATGCTTCAAAGGCGTTTGACCGCCTTTGAAGCTTAAAAGTCTTAATAGATAATCTTACTTATTCGCTGTACTTTGTAAGAAGTTCAATCCAGCTACCAACTGTGAATGAAACAGATGCGCAGTACTCAGGATCTTCAAGCACAAGTTCACCTGTTGTTGTCCACCAGTCATATCCTCTGTCGTTCTTACAATCAAATACGTTTACGCCATCAACATAACCGCCCTTTGAGTGATTGTAAGTAGCTTCTGTTGCTGCAGCAACTTCAGGGTTGGAGGAATATCCGCCCATGTCCTTACCCCAAGCAGAGAATCCTGATTCTGTACATGTCATATATGCAATGAATGCACATGCAGTCCAAGGAAGGGGTGAGTTATCTGTAACGAAGAGGTAATGGCAGTATCCGTATCCGCCGATACCCTTATATCCATCCTGGTAAGCAGCAATCTTTACATTGTTCTTTGAAACAGTGTCTGATTCTTCAATTGAACGAAGCTTTGAGTAAACAAGTAATCCGGCCTGATCTGTTGCAGAGTCAGTAACAAGTGTGTTACAGATAGGGCCATCGTCTGTCTGTGCATTGTAGGATTCAACCCAGAGTTTAATCCATGCAAGAGCATATTTCCCGTTTTCACCAAGTCCAAGATCAGCTGCATCTGATGCCATAGCATCGATTGTAGGCTTGAAATAGTTCTTTGATGCATCGTCAAGTGCGTCATAAGCATCTTTCAACATCTTTGAATACTTATCCTGTGTAAGCATGTAAAGGAAGTTCTTACCTACAATTTCTGAATCGATGTCCATGTAAAGAGCATGAACGCCTTCTCCTACGAAATCCCAACAGTTGTTGTATGTCTTAGAACCTGTACAGTTATATTCAAATACTTTGTTAAGTGTCTGAAGAGGTAAGTAACCTGTATAAGCGTCAGCTGTTGTTGAATTAGCTGTTGCCCAGTCAAGGGGAATGAAGGTATCAAGAATACCTGTCTGAACCATCTTTGATTCAATCTGGTTACCGTCCTGGATAAGGGTCATTGCGAATGTTCCGCTATCCTTAAATGAATCAGCTGTAAGCTGTTCAAAGATCTTGTTGTTCTTAGGCTGCTGCCATTCAAACTCAAGCGTGTATGAAGGGTCGATTGTCTGTAAGTATTCGATAAATAAAGGAAGTGCTGATTTACCACGGCTTGAGTTACCTACGCCATAGAATGTAGCTCCTTTTGATTCTTCGATTGCTTTCTTTGCAAGTTCTTCAAGAGTCATGCTTTCTGCTTCTCTTATAATCTTCTGTGTTGCTGTAAGCTTTGACTCGTCAACAGGCTTTGACTCCCCTTTGTCAGTGACTGTTGTCTGGTTATTGTCAGTTCCGGGTGTGGGAGTTGTTGTCGTATCTGCCTGCTTTCCACATCCTGCAAGAGTACCGATAATCATTGCACCGGCAAGTAAAACTGATAATACTTTCTTTCTCATGATGTTTCCTCCTTGTAAAATGCCCGTATTTACCAGGGCTATACACCAATTATATGGGCAATTTTAACAAAGAAAAACTGGACAAAACTGTTATTATTTTTAAAATTCTGCGATTTTTGCACAGCACATGTCAGAAAAGCGAAAGAATAATATACAAAATCCACAACATTTATTTGATGTTGTGGATTTTATAACAATAAAACTGCTGTCATTTCAATCTGTCCTGATAATCTGAAGGATTAAATCCCGTTACTTTTTTAAACACAGTAGAAAAATAAGTAATATCTTTGTAACCTACCATGTCTGCAACCTCATATACTTTGTAATGGCAGTCTGCAAGCATCTTCATGGCTGCCTTTATACGATATCTTGTAATATAGGCGTTCACGGTGTAGTCCGTTTCACTTTTAAAGACATGTGAAAGATGGCCTTCGCTTATACCTATATTATCCGCAACTGTTTTAATACCAAGTTCCGGGTTGCCGTAATTTGAAGCAATGTAATTTATTGCTTCTGACACATATTTGCTCTTATCACCCTTTTTAGAAATAAGTTCATCCGAAAGAACATCACTTTCATGCATATCGGTTTTGTTTTTTCTTTCGTTTTGTATCTTTTCGCTAAGTTTAAGAACTGCTTTCTCCAGTTCTCCGTCCTCATAAGGTTTAAGAAGATAATCTGAAGCAGAAAGTTGAATTGCCCTTTGTGCATATGAAAAGTCCGAATATGCCGTAAGAAAAATAACTGGAGTTTGGTCACCATGTTCTCTAAGGAAAGTCAGCATCTCCAGTCCGCTCATTTTGGGCATTTTTATATCGCAAACAATTATGTCCGGTCTGAACTTTTCAACCGCTTCCAATCCTTCTTCACCGTTTGAAGCTTCAGCAACAACCATACATCCTATTGAGTTCCAATTTGTTTCAAGTACTATACCACGCCTTACAATAACTTCATCGTCTATTACAAGAACTTTATTCATCGATTTTCTCCTTATTAATCGGAAGGACAATTCGAATCATTGTACCTCCCTGTGAAAGTCTGCAGGCCTCAAGTCCATAGTCATTCCCGTAATAAAGTTTAATTATAGTATCAACATTGAAAAAGCCTATGTGACCTCTGAGTTTTTCCCTGTCGTGTGAATTGAGTTTCTCAATAACATCTTCTTCTATTCCACACCCGTTATCAGACACCTCAATATTCAGATTTTCGTGAAGTTCATATATATTTACAAATATATGTCCTTTGTCCTGTTCCTTCAGGCCGTGTATAAGAGCATTCTCGACAATAGGCTGTACTATAAGTTTCGGAACTATACAGTCCTCAAGTTCCATCGGAAGTTCAACGTCAAAAGTAAAATTCCCACCAAAGCGTATCTGCTGAATCTCTGCATATTTTTCCACAAGTTCCATTTCTTCTGCCAAGGTAACAAATTTGCTGTCAGATATACTCATTCGTAATATTTGCGCAAGATCTGCAGACAACTTGGCGATTTGGGGAACATTGTTTGCCTTAGCCACCCATTTCATTGTGTCAAGTGTATTATACAAAAAATGGGGGTTAAGCTGAGCCTGCATCATTGCAATATTGGAGTCGTTAATCTCTCTTTGCTGTTTTGCCTGAAGTTCCATATATGTGTTAAGGTCTCTTGTCATCTTATCAAACTGATTTGAGAGCTGCCCAAGTTCATCTTTTCTTGTACTGTTAATGGAAACATTCAAGTCACCCTCACGAACCCGCTTCATGGCAACCGTCATTTCTCTGATTGGCGCAGTTAAATACGCACTCGATAAAGAAGCGATGATAAGACAAAGAAGCAGTGACATAAAGCCTATTACTATGGTCACGCCCCACATTGTTCGTGTTGTGTCCGTGGTAAGCACAGGTTCTTTGCCCAAAACAACATAAAGATCGGTTGGCAAAACCTGCCGTAAGAACATTTCGGTTATATCACCGTCCTTATTCATGTCTTCGCCGTCAAACTTTCTGCTACGAAGTGTTTCCGCTAGTTTTTCCTGATTGCCAAGCCGAGTACTGTATATTTCTTCATAAAAAGAATCAAGTACCGATATTCCGTTTGATTCATCATAAGAATTTGCGAGTACGGCCTCAAAGTTTAAAGAGTTTACATCCGTTACTACAAACCCAACGCACTCCTCGTCCAAATATACCGCTCTTGCCGCCTGTAAAAGCACATCACTGTCATAATAAGCCGCCGCTTTCCTTACTATCATCTTTTCAGGATGAACACTTGCAGTCTTTAATATTCCCCAATACACAGGCATATCTTTTGAAGGTCCGCTTGCAGTAGTAAAAATACACTTTCCGGATTTGTCATACACCTTGAATGAAGCAATATTTCTAATATCCTGTGTTATCTCGTAAAGCCTGGTATATGCTTTATTCTTTTCCCAGCTGTCCGTCTCATATATATTTCCTATGATGCGATCATCCGCCATTATTCTGATTAATGTGGCGTCAATTGACTCTATATAATCGGAAAGAGCTCCGACAACGGCATCAACCTGTTTAGCAGCTTCTTTTTCATAATCGCTCTCTATTCTGTTTTTGAATACGTTTACAAGCAACGAAGCAGAAGCTATACCGGGAATAAGCGCAACAATCAAAAGGCCCCAGAACATCTTTCTTTTAAATGAAAGTCCGTTTGATAATTTAATAAGCAGTCTCTTAATCATTCCGAAATCTCCTTTTCAAGAGAAATATTCCAGAAATCCAAAATGCTGCTACGGTTTTTTATTGCATATTCAATGTCATAATCCATTGCAACAATCGAACTGTCATCAACCATGTCAACGCGGACACTTCTTCTGAACAGTTCTTCGGTAAGAAGACGTTGAACATCATCGCTTACCGTAAATTCCAAAAACAGTTCAGCATTACTTCTGTGAGGAGCATTTTTCAAAATTGCGCACCCGTCAGGTACCATTGAAGTACCGTCCTGAGGGTATACAATTCCTATTTCAGCGCCTTCGTCGATTCGTTTAAGTGCTGTTTCCTCAAGTGTGATGCCAATCAGTTTTTCACCTGCAATAACCTTGTCAAGAACGGCCCCCGAGCTCTCACATATATCCCCGTCCAAATTCTTTGCAAACGCTCTTATAATCTCTTCTTTTGAATACTTCTGACTCAAAACCTGGATCATTGTTGCAAGCGCGGTATAAGAGCTTCCTGATTGAGTGGGGCTTGCAAAAGCAATGTGCCCTTCCCATCTTGAACTTAACAGTTCCTCGAAGCTTCTGGGAGTTCCCGCGGAAATGACAAGTTTCTCATTATAAATAAAAACAATCGGTAGTTTCGAAAAAACCGTATATGCATCATTTTTCGAACCATATTCTCTGTCCAGATTCTCATACTGAACACTGCGATATCGTTCAAAGTAATCTTCATACATTACAAGGCTGTCTACACCGCCGCCAAACATAACGTCTGCGCAGCCATACTCCCCATTTATTGCGATATCATCAAGCAGCTCGTTTGTACCGCCTGTGACTACGCTTACCCATATTCCGCTTCTTTCTTCAAACTCTTTGATAATGGGCTCATATATTTCAGGTTTGTGCGAAGTATATACTATAAGTTTTTTATTCTCGGGAAGATAATCATCCCCCGTTGTTTTCACATTGCTACAACCTACTGTAAGCATTACAAAAAGAAACGTCATAACAGACGCCAATATTCTGCTTATTCTATAACTATTATTACCTGTTTTTTTCATCTTATTACCGTTTCGTCAGAATTCTTCTCACAACTCTATCCCTATGATAAAGCCTAATCACAAAAACCTCAACCAAAGTAATTTCTTTTTAAAAGCATTACAATTCGTTAATTATCAGTATTTATAATTTGCACATATTTGTAAATTCTATTAAAGGAAGAAACGGAGAATAACATGAATCAGAAAAGCATTAAAAAGAAAAGTATAGCCGGAAGAATATACCCTATGATTATTCTTCTTGGTGTGCTGGCTGTTTTAATTGTTGTTTCTAACGCTGCAGCCCTTAAGGAAATTGCAGCAAACACAGACACCCAGTCAACCTGCATCGCACTTAGCGAAGACCAGCGTATTGTTACAGAAAATATTCTTGAGATACAGCTTTACGCATCACAGGCAATCTCTTCATCAGATGCCGGTGCCTGCAAAACAGCTGCTACAAAAATTGATACATGTATAGCTACAATCAAAGAATCAACAGCATTATGGAAAGAAAATGTTGACGCGTCCGGTTTTGATGAATTAGTCACAGCCTCAAAGGATGTTTTGTCTGTTGTCGATGAGTACGTTACGGCATCAGAAAGTTTAAGCAGCAACCTTTCAAAAGAAAGTATTATGGCAGCATATGCAGACATTCAGACACTTACCGCACTCACACCAAAAGTCGGAGAAGCTGCTTCTGCTTATACCGAAGTATTTGACGACAGAGCAGGCTATATCCAGAGACATACAAGAATCAAAGTAAACGGAACTCTTACATTTAACAATATTCTTGTTGCCGTTGTTGCAGCCTTCATTGCAGTTATTCTTATTCACTTAAGAAGAAAGGTTATTAGGCCTGCTGTTATCTCTAAGGAAGAGGTAAGCTCACTTGTTGCCAACATCCAAAAAGGAAACGGTGACTTAACAAAGCGTATCACAGTAAAAGAAAATGATGAAATCGGACAGCTTGTCTCAGCCATAAATGAATTCCTCGATTCTCTTCAGTCAATCATCAACAGCATAAAATCAGAGTCAGGCAACATGAACTCTTCTGTTGAAAAAGTTAAATTCGGCGTTGTCAGCGCAAACGAAAGTGCCGGAAACATCTCTGCCACAATGGAAGAAATGTCAGCAAGTATTGAGGAAATTACCGCTACCATTAATACCGTTGCAGCAGGAAGCGAACATATTCTTAACGATGTTAACTCAATGGGCGAATATATCGAAAGCGGGGTTGCTCTTGTAAGAGATATCAATAATCGTGCAGGCGATATGAAGGACAACACTCTTGCACAGCAGTCACGGGTAAAAGACACCGTTGCAAAGTTAAACGAGCAGCTTTCACATGCTGTTAAGGAAAGTGAAAAGGCAGATAATATCAACTCACTTACAAACGATATTTTAAATATTGCATCTCAGACAAACCTTCTTGCACTTAACGCTTCAATCGAAGCTGCAAGAGCAGGTGAAGCAGGTCGTGGGTTTGCTGTTGTTGCAGACGAAATCAGACAGCTTGCAGACTCCTCAAAGGCTACAGCAAATAACATTCAGGGCATCAGTAATGTTGTTGTCGAAGCCGTTCATGAGCTTGCCGAAAATGCTAACAAGATGCTTGAATTCATAAGAAATGAGATTTTAAGCGATTTCGAAGACTTTGCGGAAGTTGTTGACCAGTATAAGTTTGATGCAGGAAGCATCAACGATATTATTCAAGGCATCAACAAAAATGCCAAGGAAGTATCTGATACAATTTCAAGAATGAACGCAAGCATGGGTGATATAAGTATAGCTATGGATGAAAACGCCAAAGGTGTTACAACAGCTGCCGAGAGCGCTGTTGAGCTTGTTGGAGTTATGCATACTATTCAGGACGAAGCCAGTGAAAACGACGACATTTCAAAGCGTCTTGAAGACAACGTATCAAAGTTTAAACGCATCTGATAAATAACATTCTCATCTTATATAAGAAATAGCCGGAACAATAGTTCCGGCTATTTCATTTATTGCATATTAATTATTCCACTTTCGAAAAAACTTCTCCAAGACTTTCATGAAAGACAAGATTTGCATATCGATCCTTGTCCGTAGAATCCCTGTTTATAATAACAAGATTTTTCCCTGTAAATCCCGTAACAAGATTTGCCGCCGGGTATACGGTAAGTGACGTTCCCGCTACAATCATAAGATCTGCTTTAGCACACACCTCTTCGGCTCTAAAAAAATCTTTCGGAAGACTCTCTCCGTACAAAGTTACTTCGGGACGAATAGTTCCGTGTCCGCATTCAGGACAAATCGGAACGCTTTCTTTTGCTTCAAATATTGCCTCTGCACCAAATCGTTTATAGCACCTGCTGCAATAATTTCTTAAAGTGCTGCCATGCACTTCCAAAACATTATTACTTCCTGCTTTTTGATGGAGTCCGTCAATGTTCTGTGTTACGATTGTGATACTTTTTCCTGCCTTCTCCATTTGTGCAAGTTTGATATGCGTAATATTCGGAAGTATTTTTCTGCAGTCAAGCTTCTGTCTGTAAAATTCATAAAACACCTCCGGTTTTCTCACCAGACAGTCATGGCTTAACAGATACTCCGGCGAATACTCTTCGAACCCGACATTTGGGGTGTTATACAAGCCGTCCTTACTTCGAAAGTCAGGGATTCCGCTCTCCGTAGAAACTCCGGCGCCTCCGAAAAATACAATCGTTTTACTTTCTTTAATAAGTCTGTTCAATTCATTAATTCTTTCCTCAAATGTCACTGCTACCGCCCCCTTCTGTTCATACATGTAAAAAAAAACAAATTAGCCGCGCTTATTTTTCTATCTTTATATTTAATTATATCCCGTTTTAGAGTATTGTAATATATATAGAAACGAAAAAGGAGAAAACACATGACACAATCAAGAAGAATCTCAAGAGTGGTTCTTACATGTGTAATAGCACTGTTTGTAATCATTCTTATTTTTTCAAGTTTTTACAGAGTATCCGAGCAGCAGAATGCTGTAGTTACTCAGTTTGGTTCTGTTGTTAAAACAAATACGGCAGGCCTTTACTTCAAAATACCTTTCATCCAGAAAGTAAGAAAGGTTGATATCACAACTCATGGTGCAGGTGTAGGTTATTCAATCGCCGGAGAAGGTCAGAATATTGCAAATACCGGTGACGGAATCATGATTACTTCCGACTTTAACCTTCTTGACATCGACTTCTACCTTGAATACAAAGTATCTGATCCGGTTGCTTATCTTTACAATTCAAACAATCCCGAAGAGATACTTGCAAACGTTGCACGTTCGAGCATAAGAGCTACAGTTGTTAATTACACTGTTGATGAAGCTATGACAACCGCGAAAGGTCAGATTCAGGCAGATGTTAAGGCCGATATGATTAATGAACTCGAAAAGCACAACATCGGTCTTTCAGTTGTAAATATCACCATCCAGGATTCAGAGCCTCCGACAGACGAAATCATTCAGGCATTCAAAGCTGTTGAAACCGCAAAACAGGGTGCCGATACCGCAAAGAACAATGCTTTAAAGTATCAGAACGAACAAATTCCCACAGCTGAAGCAAATGCCGACCAGATTGTTCAGCAGGCTGAAGCCGATAAGGCATCAAGAATTGCTGAAGCCGAAGGTCAGGTAGCAAGATTTAATCAGATGTATGAAGAATATAAAAACTATCCTCTGATTACCAAAAAGCGTCTTTTCTTTGAAACTATGGAAGATGTTCTTCCTTCTCTTAAGGTAATTATTACCGATGGTTCAACAGAAACCTTCTTACCTTTGGAAGGATTAATGGAGGGTATTAATAATGTACAATAAAAAATTATCATTAAAAGGAATTATTATCGGAGCCGTTTTAATTATTCTGTTAATAGTAGGCTGCTCAGGAATTTACACCGTAAATTATAAATCCGCTGCTCTTGTAATGGAGTTCGGAAAAATAAATCATGTTGAGACAAACCCCGGTCTTCACTTCAAGACTCCTTTTATCCAGGACGTTCAGTTGATATATGTCGGCGACCGCGTATACGATATGCCTGCCAGCGATGTTATCACCAAAGATAAAAAGAGCATGATTGCTGATGATTATGTTTTATGGAGAGTAACAGATCCCGTTAAATACTATCAGACTCTTTCAGCTACCGCTGCCAGAGCTGAAGAACGTATTGATGCAGCTGTTTACAATGCTACAAAAAATACCATCTCTTCCATGCTCCAGGATGAAGTTATTGCTTCAAGAGGCGAACAGCTTACAACCATCATTACTGCCGAAGCAAACTCAGATATTGCCAGTTACGGTATAGAAATTGCAACAGCCAAAATCAAATCTCTTGATCTTCCTAACGATAACAAGAGCGCCGTATATGAAAGAATGATTTCAGAGCGTCAGAACATTGCCGCCGGCTACACAGCAAAGGGTAATGCCGATGCACAGCTTATAAAGAATGAAACCGACAAAGAAGTTTCCATTAAGCTTGCTGAAGCAAAGAAACAGGCAGAACAGTTAAGAGCCGAAGGTGAAGCTTCTTACATGAAGATTCTCTCAGATGCATACAACAGTGAAGACAAGGCAGATTTCTACAACTACTTAAGAAGTCTTGACTCACTTAAATCTTCCCTCTCGGGTTCAAACAAAACAATCATTCTTGACAAAGATTCTGAGCTTGTAAAGATTCTTTACGGAAACTACTGATAATAAACCGGCAGAAGCCCCCATTCGAAAGAATGAGGGCTTCTATTTGTATAGCAATCTTAACTCTCAGTTTTGGGAGAAACAAAGTCATCGAGTTTAACAAGGCATCTGTACAGCAATCGCTTTTCATCATCATCAAGTCCTACCACCACAGCCTTAATCATATTCCTATGAAAATCACGATGATGGAAAAAAGCCTTTCTTCCCCGTTCCGTAAGTGTTATGTAAACCACGCGTTTGTCGTTACTGCTTCGTTCCCTAAGAATATACCCTTTTGATTCAAGTCCGTTCATGTTCGTAGTAAGTGTACCTACCGTGACCCTAAGTCTTTTTGCAATATCCGACATATTTCTTGGCTCATCAATCCCTACAGCCTCAATGATATGGATATCATTATTGGTAATATCCTTAAACTCTTCAGTTATAACAGCCTGCGACTCCACATCCATTACATGGTTGAAAAGATTAACAAGCATCTCATTCAAATTTCTGCTTGAATATGCCATTTTCCCATCCTTACCAGGTCATAACCGTCGCACCGTATGTAAGCCCGGCACCGAATCCGGATAAAACCAGTTTCATTCCTCTTTTAATTATACCATTTCTGTTACATTCATCAAGAATAACGGGAATCGACGCAGATGACATATTCCCGACCATTGAAACATTAGTAGGTACCCTGGACATATCAACGCCAAGCCGCTTGGCAATTGAAAGCAATATTCTGTAATTTGCCTGATGCAAAAAGAACAAATCAACATCTTCTGTTTTAATGCCGGCTTTTGTAACAGCCTCCTCAATACATGTTGGAATCGTTCCCACAGCGAATCTGAAGATTTCTTTTCCATCCATTGTAACAAAGCCCGGCATATCGTCACAATCTACAATCGGGTTTTTCAAGGGTCGCACAAGACATGAAAGATATTCTCCCTTTGAGCCGTCGGAATGCTGCACAAAGTCATACATAATGTTGTCATTTGTTGCTTCAACATAAACAGCACCGGCTCCGTCTCCAAACAAAATGCACGTGTTTCTGTCACTGTAATCCACAATCTTCGACAAAACCTCCGCTCCTACGACCAAAGCGTTCTTATATATCCCCGACGAAATATACGAATACGCTGTATTAAGTGCAAACATAAACCCGGAGCATGCTGCGTTTAAGTCAAAAGCAACTGCTGCTTTCGCGCCGATTCTGTCCTGAACCTGACAGGCCACGCATGGAAGTATATTTTCGGGTGAACATGTTGCAACTATAATAAGTTCCACATCTTTAGCTTCTTTTTCCGCACTATCAAGAGCCTTTTTTGAAGCCTCATAAGCAAGATCGGCAACCGTCTCTCCGCTAGATACATGCCTTTTTTCAATACCGGTTCTTTCTTTTATCCATTCATCGCTTGTATCAACAAGTTTTTCAATATCGTTATTTGTAATCACATTGGCAGGAAGGCTACTTCCTGTTCCAAGTATGCGCATATTCATCACGCAAATTCCTCCATGATTTTAGCAACGGTTTCTATCCTGTCAGCTCTGAAGGCATTACTTCCACAGAAAATGAGACCGTCGTCAACTCTTCCCTCAACTGCATTTATAAGTGCGTCGGTAATGCAAAACGGTATTTCCGAAGGATTACACATTTTTATGCACTGTCTGCATTTTCCTATGAACCGTTCTCCTGCTTCGAGTTTTTTTATAAATGAGTTTCTAATCGCTCTTCCCGGCATTCCGACAGGACTTTTGATGATTGTAATATCTTCTTTGCAAGCATCAATGTATGCCTGCTTATAAGCTTCTGACGCATCACATTCCTTTGTTGTCACAAACCTCGTTGCTACCTGAACTGCATCGGCTCCAAGTTCCATTGCATGATCAAAATCTTTACGATCATAAATTCCTCCTGCCACGGCAACCGGAATATGGGTTTTCTTTTCAAGTTCCACCGTTCTTACAAAGTCAACGATACTCTTTATCTCAGTATCATAATCAGTGTCCGTTATTGTATTAAGTTCATCTTTTGAAAAGCCAAGATGACCTCCTGCTTTTGGTCCTTCTATAACAACAAGATCGGGCGTTTTTTTATATTTTTTATCCCAGTACCTGATAAGAATATTCAAAGCCTTCAGTCCCGATACAATCGGGGCAATCTTTGTCCTGCTTCCTTCTGCAAGCTTTGGAAGATCCATGGGAAGGCCTGCACCGGAAATGATAAGATCGCATTCAGCATCTACTGCTGCCTTGACATAATCTTCATATCTTTTTGTTGCAACCATTATGTTGCATCCTACTATTCCGTTTCCCTCAGATATTTCTTTTGCCTTTTTGATTTCAACCGGTATTGCCTTTAAGTTACTTTCAATCGGATCTTTCAAAAACTCCGGGGATTTATAGCCAATCTGCGCCGTAGATATAATACCTACGCCACCGTATTTTGAAACGGCTCCCGCAAGCCCCGAAAGGCTCACTCCGACTCCCATCCCGCCCTGAATAACAGGTATCGCTGCTTTAAGATCTCCAATTACCAATTCTTTACTCATCTCAACTAATACTTTCTGAAACGCTCGTATCTTTCCAAAGCAATTTCTTCCTTGTTTTTTCCATCGTACTTTTCCAGAAAAAGGCATATCTGATCTCTTAAATAACTGCCGATAGCCTTCTTGCTTATATCATCTGCCCCTCCGAACTCGGGTATGATTCTATCTATGACTTTCAACCGATAAAGGTCTTGCGCTGTAATTTTCATTATCTCGCTCGCTTCTTTCGCACGACCCGAATCTTTCCACAAAATTGAGGCAAAACCCTCGGGCGACAGAATCGAATACGTTGCATTTTCAAGCATCCAGACTTCATTTCCTACCGCTGTTGCAAGTGCACCTCCGCTTCCGCCTTCACCTACAAGAATGCATAAAATCGGCACTTTTATAGCAGACATTTCATACAGATTTCTTGCTATCGCTTCACCCATTCCACGCTCTTCCGCCTCAATTCCCGGGAAAGCACCCGGGGTATTTACAAAACATACAACAGGGCGGTTGAACTTTTCTGCCTGTTTCATAAGCCTTAGCGCCTTCCTGTATCCTTCGGGCATCGGCATTCCGTAGTTTCTTTCTTTACATTCCTGGAGGGTGCGCCCTTTGTGTCCGGCAATAACAGTAACCGCCTGAGCTCCTATAAATCCAATTCCGCCGACAATTGCCGGATCATCGCTAAATGCTCTGTCGCCATGGGATTCCACAAAGCTGTCAAATATTGTTTCAATGTAATCAAGCGCGCCTGCTCTTTCTATACTCCTGACGTCTTTAATCTTTTCCCATGCTGTTTTTTCTTTAATTGATGCGGCCTTTTCTTTCACCAGCTCAGTTATTGATTCTTTTACCTCAAGATGCCCGAAATTTGAATAGATCCCTTCTTTGCACTGGTGCGCTTTCACAAGAAAATAGATAGTCTTCCTCAAGTTTTCACGTTTAACGATGCCATCTATGATTCCGTGTTCAACTAAAAACTCCGCACTTTGAAAGCCTTCGGGAAGTTCTTGACCGATAGTCTGTTTAATAACTCTGGGACCGGCAAAACCGATAAGAGCCCCGGGTTCAGCCATTATAATATCGCCAAGCATTGCAAAGCTTGCCGTAACTCCGCCTGTCGTTGGGTCAGTAAGAACAGAACAGTACATAAGACCCTCTTCGCCAAGTCTCTTTAAAGCTGCCGATGTTTTGGCCATTTGCATCAGGGAAACTATTCCCTCCTGCATTCTTGCACCACCGGAGCAACAAAAAAGGAATACCGGAAGTCGTTTCTCAATGGCAAGTTCCACTGCTTTTGTTATTTTTTCACCTACTACATGACCCATGCTTCCCATAAGAAATCTTGAATCACATATTCCAAGGCATATACTCTCACCAAAGACTTTACATTCACCTACGGTTACTGCTTCATCCAAATCGGTATCGCTTTTTATTTTTAATAGTTTCTCTTCGTACCCCGGAAACTCAAGCGGATTTGACAGCTCAGTTTTTTCAAACCAGGGAATAAAACTCTTCGGATCAGCGACCATCCTTATTCTGTTCTTCGTTTTAACCCTGAAATAGCCTCCGCACTCATAGCAGACATATTTCTTTTTAACAACACGATCCCTGTTTACAAGCTGTCCGCATTTAGGACACTTTATAAGATAATCCTGCTCTTCGCTTTTCTTTTGCGCCGTTACTTCTTTTTCTTCCTTAATCTTGTCCGTAAAGCCAAAAGAAATATCCTTTATTGCAGAAACTCTGGACGTAGATTTTTTCCTTTTCAGATTAAAAAGTCTCATATAATCCTCATCCTCCCATTCTCAGTTTCAATGAACTTAGCACGACATCAGCCTATTGCAAAAGTTAGCTCGGCCTCACAGACTTTTTTCCCATCTACGGTAGCAACTGCTTTTCCGATTCCGACAGGACCTTTTGATTTTATTATTGACGTTTCAAGAATAAGCACATCACCCGGTACAACTTTCTGTCTGAAGCGCGCCTTGTCTATCCCTGCAAAATAAGCTGTTTTTCCCTTCATATCAGGCTTTGCAAGCATGGCTACTGCGCCAACCTGTGCAAGTGCTTCTATAATCAGTACTCCCGGCATTACAGGATTTCCCGGAAAGTGACCTGCAAAAAAAGGTTCATTCATTGTCACGCATTTTTTCCCGACAGCTCTTACTCCGACTTCCATCTCTTCTATCGTATCTATCAAAAGGAAAGGATTTCTGTGAGGTATTATTTCCATTATCTGTGTAGTAGTAAGTAAAGACATCATTATCACCTTTAATCTTTATATTTTCCAATCAGTATGCTTGCGTTATGTCCTCCAAAGCCAAGTGAATTAGATAAAGCATACTCAACATTTTCAACATATGGCTGCTTGCAATAATCCAGGTCAAGTTCATCCTCCGTTTCAATAAGGCCAACTGTTTTATGAATGAAGCCCTCAGTTATTTCTTTTACACAGGTGATAAACTCTATTGCACCTGCAGCTCCAAGAAGATGTCCTATCATAGACTTTGTTGAATTTATGCGTATATTCTTTGCGTGTTCGCCAAAGGCAAGCTTAATTGCTCTTGTTTCAAACAAATCATTATGATGCGTACTTGTACCGTGAGCATTGATGTATGTTAATGATTCTTTCTTTATACCTGCATCATTAACCGCATTAAGCATTGCTCTTGCAGCCCCCGAACCGTCCTCTGCGGGTGAAGTAATGTGAAAAGCATCGGCAGAACAGCCGTAACCCATTACTTCTGCATAGATTTTCGCTCCGCGCTTTTTTGCATGTTCGAGTTCTTCAAGTACAACAACCGCCGCACCCTCGCCCATAACAAAGCCGTTTCTCTCTTTATCAAAAGGAATGGAACAACGCTTAGGATCCTCACTTACGGAAAGTGCATTTAATGCAGCAAAGCCTGCCATTCCTATAGGTGTTATGGAGCCTTCCGTTCCTCCGGCAACCATAACATCTGCCTCTCCGTATTGAATTGCCCTAAACGCCTCCCCTATAGAATTAGTTCCTGTAGCGCATGCGGTAACAACATTTATATTTTTACCTTTTAGGCCAAAAGCTATGCTGACATTGCCGGCAGCCATATTGGTAATCATAAGCGGTACAAGCATTGGGCTTACTCTTCCCGGTCCTTTTGAAACAAGATTAGTATGCTCTCTCTCCATTGCCTGTAAAGATCCGACTCCGCTTCCCAAAGAACATCCGATCATATAGGGATCTTCTTTTGACATATCAAGTCCCGAGTCTTCCATTGCTTCTTTTGCTGCGGCAATTGCATATCGGCAAAAAGGTTCCATCCTTCTTGCGTCTTTTTTATCCATATAATTTTCAGGCACAAAATTTTTCAGCTGTGCAGCGAGCTTACATTTGAAATCGGTTGCGTCAAAATAACCGATAGGCTCAAAACCGATTTTCTCTTCCAAAACTCCCTGCCAGAATTCCTCTACGCTGTTTCCGATAGGGGTTACAGCACCCATTCCCGTCACAACCACTCTTCTTTTCATCTCATTCTCCATTCATAAATCTTACAAACTGTAATTAATCACCTTTTCGTGTCAGATGGACATTCCCCCATCTACACAGAATACCTGACCTGTTATATAGTCTGCTTTATCGCTTGCAAGAAACGTAACCATCTGCGCAATATCTTCAACTGTCCCCAGTCTTCCCAAAGGAATTGCTTCCTTTGCTTTTTCAAGAACACTTTCCGGCATTGCCTTTGTCATTTCGGTTTCCACAAATCCCGGTGCAACTGCATTAACACATATTCCACGACCGCTTAGTTCTCTCGCCATGCTTTTTGTAAGCCCGATAATACCTGCTTTTGAAGCAGAATAGTTGGCCTGACCCGCATTACCCATAACTCCCGACACCGATGAAATATTTATTATCTTTCCAGCTCTTTGCTTTATAAAATTTTTGGTAAGGTGTTTTATTGTGTTAAATGTACCCTTAAGGTTTGTGCCGATCACATCATCAAAATCGCTCTCGCTCATCCTAAGAATCAAATTATCTCTGGTAATACCGGCATTATTTACAAGAATGTCTATCTTTCCGAATTCATTTATCAGATTCTGTGCCATTTCCCCACATTGAGAATAATCGGCTACATTGCATCCGACCGAACGTGCAGTACCACCCTGAGATATTATTTCGGTTACAACTTCATCCGCCCTCTCTTTTGAACCATTGTAGTTTACTATCACAGTTGCACCTTCCCCTGCCAAAGAAACAGCTATCGCTCTTCCAATACCTCTTCCTGCTCCTGTGACAAGTGCAATCTTTCCACTCAGCATTTTTTCTTTATCCATAACTCACCACTTTTCCCACATTTCAAATTTGATATGCGCGTTTAAACAATCTCTTTAAGTTTTTCGAGGTCCTCGACCTTTTCTACGTTAATGATTTTTATTGACGCATTTGAACAATCACTTTGTATTTTCTTTATAAAACCTGCCAAAGTTTTTCCTGGGCCTATCTCGATAAAGGTTTCAACTCCCATATCAATCATTTTTATAATGCTTTCCCTAAATCTCACCGGACTGTATACCTGCTTTGACAAAAGATCTTTAACATAAGTTTTGTCTTCAACAGGCAAAGCGGTAACGTTGCTTATATAAGGTATTTTCGGAGTTTCAACAGACACTTCTTCAAGATCCTTTGAAAGAAGGATTCCCGCATCTTTAAGAAGTGCTGAATGAAAAGGTCCGCTAACATTTAGAGGAATGCATCTCTTTGCACCTTTTTCTTTCAGATGCTCGCATGCAGCGTTTACTGCAGTCTCCTCTCCCGTTATAACAATCTGTCCAGGGCAGTTATCATTCGCTATAGATACGATACCTTCTGTTTCATTGCAAACAATTTCCACTGTCTTAGCATCAAGGCCAAGCACTGCCGCCATTGCGCCACCAACAGGATATGCATTTTGCATGTAAACGCCCCTTTTGCGAATAATTCGGAATAAATCCTGTTCTTTCATTACTCCGGAGGCAAATAAAGCTCCATACTCACCAAGACTCAGCCCTGCACATACGTCAGGCTTTATCCCCACTTCTTCAACCGCCTTTAAAAAGGCAACTTCCGTTGCAAGTAAAGCAATCTGCGTATATTCGGTAATATTCAGTCTTTCATTTTCTTCAAAGCAAAGAGATGCCACATCAATACCGGAGGCCTTTGAAGCAGCGCTATACGCGTCCCTTGCCGATTCAAAATTATCATAGAAGTCTTTACCCATCCCGATTGACTGAACTCCCTGCCCCGGGAACAAAAATGCCGTTTTACCCATTATTCCTGCCCTCCAAGAAGTTTTGTCGCACCGTCCATTATTTCTTCAATTATTTCTTTACAGCTTTGCTTTTTATTTATAAGCCCTGCAATCTGACCTGCCATAACCGTTCCGGTAACAACATCACCTTCGATTACCGCTTTCCTTAGCGAACCCAAAGTAAGTTTTTCAAGTTCCATAAAATCGGCACCTTCTTTTTCGAGCTTGATATATTCTCTTGTCATTTTATTTCTTATTGAGCGGACCGGATGACCGGTAGACATTCCGGTAACCTCTGAATCTATATCAGATGCTTTAATCAGTCTGTCCTTGTAGTTTTCATGAACTATGGATTCATTGGCCACAACAAATCGTGTTCCCATCTGAACAGCTTCTGCACCCAACATACTTGCTGCAGCAAAACCTCTTGCATCAGCAATTCCGCCCGCCCCGATTACAGGAATCGAAACCGCGTCACATACCTGAGGAAGCAAAGACATTGTAGTAATGGACCCAATATGTCCTCCGCTTTCCATTCCCTCAGCCACAACAGCATCAGCGCCTGCCCGCTCCATCATTTTAGCCATTGCAACACTGGCAACAACAGGTATTACCGATACTCCGGCTTCCTTCCACATCTTCATATACTTTGAAGGTGATCCGGCTCCTGTAGTGACAACCTTTACGCCTTCTTCAACTATTATTTTTGCTACCTCATCCGCATTAGGATTTAAAAGCATAACATTTACACCAAAAGGCTTATCCGTTAAAGCCTTACATTTTCTTATTTCATCGCGTACAACTTCCGCCGGAGCAGAGGCGGCGCCTATTATTCCAAGGCCTCCTGCATTTGAAACCGCAGCCGCCAAATTATGCTCTGCGACCCAGGCCATGCCACCTTGGATAATCGGATATTCTATTCCCAATAATTCAGTGATTCTTGTTTTCATATATCCCGTCCCATACAAATTCTTTTCATAATGCCCGTATGCTTCAGAGGAAACATACGGGCCCTTAATTACTTTTTGCTTCCGATATAAGCAATTACATTTCCTACAGTTGTAAGCTTCTCAAGATCTTCCGAAGGAATCTCAATACCAAATTCTTCTTCGAGAGCCATAACAAGTTCAAAAAGATCCAATGAATCGACTCCAAGATCCTCCTTAAACGAAGTTGCCTCTGTAATCTCCACATCATCAAGGCCAAGCTTTTCTTCAACTATCTCTTTAATCTTTTCTAACATAACCATTCTCCTTTGTTTATTATTGTTTGATTTTCAAATATTTTGAGTTTCAAACTATCTGACGATGATATTAGATTAAAATACTTTGATTGTCAAGATATTTTTTTGAATACGTACTCAGTTTGACAAGATATGTCCTGATGATGTATTGTTTACTTGTTCTTTAGGCACTATTTTTTCGAAATTTACGGTGACGATAAATGATAAACAACCAAAAAAAACTTATTGTTTCAACCCTCACGGTCGTTATTTTTCTTTTATTATCTTTTTTAATTGGGAATAATACTCTTAAAGGAGTTTCAATTTGGGGTACAGTAATTTTTCTGTTCTTTGTCTTTGGGAAAAAATCCTGTTTGCAGAGTCTTACAATCGATAATCCCGGTAAAACGGGTTATATTTCTATTATTGTTTCATGCATAATACTTATTCTTCTTTGCGCCATTCCTATGAATCTATCTCCTTTTTGGAACGGTCAAATTCCAATGCACAGAAACCAGTATGAATTGCTGGCCGATTCGATGTTAAACGGCCATATTTATATTGATTACGAGGTTGACCCAAAGCTTCTTGCAATGGACAACCCTTACGATTACGAAGAACGTATACGTCAGGAGATCAACTATCACTACGATCATGCCTTTTACAACGGACATTATTATATGTACTTTGGTGTTGTTCCCGTTATTTTTCTTTTCATTCCGTTCAAACTTATTTTTGGCAAGACACTTGTTACGTTTCACGCGACACAATTTTTTGTGATGTTTGCAATCGTTGCTTTCTTTCTTCTTTTTTATCTTCTTGCCAAGAAATATTTTAAAACGTTGCCTGTCGGTACGTACATTATTACTTCAATGGCCGTCTGTCTTATTACAATCGGATATTGCACTCAGGCTCCGGCTTTATATTGTACTGCCATTTCCTCCGGCATATTCTTTATGCTTTGGAGCCTTGTATTCTTCTTTTACGCAGTTAACTATGCAAAGAAAGAAAACGTTCAGGTTATACTTGCCGTACTGGGCGCGCTTTTCGGAGCGCTGGCATTTGGTTGCAGACCTCCCGTCGCACTTGCGAATCTCTTAGCAATTCCGCTTGCAATTACATATGCAAAAGAATACAAAGGTCGCTATTTAATCAGGAACTTTATATTGATAGTAATTCCTTATGTAATTGTTGCAGCATTACTTATGCTTTACAACTATGTCCGTTTCGAGAATCCCTTTGAATTTGGTCAGGCTTATCAGCTGACTACCTATGATCAGAGTTCCTACGTAAGTTTCTTAAACAGAGTTGATATTCCTGTATGGATATCGGGTTTGTTTGAGAATTTCCTCACCTTTACAAAAATGACAAACGAATTTCCTTATTTCTCTTATGGTGGAGTATTCGTAACTTATCCCCTTATGTGGCTGATTATTCCTTATTTTTCAAATGATTCTGTTCGCAATAAGATAAAAGAAAAAAACAACTTTTTATTCGTTGTTTTTCTTTTGCTTGTTCCCATTATAATTACAATTGCTGATCTTATATGGGCACCCGGACTTTGTGAAAGATACCGGCTTGATTTATATTATGTTGTCGGAATCCTGGTCTTTATGCTCATTGGATATAGATATACAACAGCCCCAAATGCAAAAGTCTCAGCAGCGACTGTTAACTGTCTTGCAATTGTATCATCGTTAATTGCAATACTATTATTTTTAGGCCCTAATGATGCCAATTACACATACCTGTTCCCGGAGAAACTGGAAGAAATAAAGCATGTTCTTTTCTTTATGAAATAATTCCTTAGTGTACTTTATTTACAATCTCTTTTTGCAAATGCTTAACAACCATACTTTCAAGTTCATCGGCCTTAACAGGTTTCGACAGGTAGTCGGTAAAGCCCATTCCGAAATATTCCTCTTTCACTCCTAATATTGCGTTTGCGGTAAGCATGATAATCGGTGTTTCGGCATTCAAGGATGATTTATCCGCCCTGATTTTTTCCAAAGTCTCAACCCCGTCCATTTCAGGCATCATGTGATCCAAGAAAACAATGTCATATTTTGTACTCTTAAGCATTTCAAGGCACTTTTTACCTGAGTTAACTGTCTCAATGTGCATCTTGGTCTGCTTTAAAAGTCCCTTCATTACAACAAGATTTGTTTCAACGTCATCTACAACAAGTATTCTTGCATCGGGAGCGTAAAATGACGGCTCATACTTTCTTCTTACCGAAGCAACCGAAATATTAAACGAGCCTACCGGAATATCATCAATTATCTTTTGAGGTAAAGTAACCGTAAATACAGATCCCACTCCATACGTACTCTTCACATCAATGATTCCACCCATTAATTCCACAAAAGATTTAGTAATACTAAGTCCGAGCCCTGTTCCTTCTTTCTTACGATTGCTCTTTAAATCAATTCGTTTAAAGGAAGTAAACAGCAATGACATATCTTCTTCTTTGATTCCCATTCCGGTATCTTTAACCACTGCGATAAGATTTATTGTGTCCTCGCCGGTCCTTTCATACCTTAAGTCCAAAGAAACAGACCCACTGTCTGTATACTTAACAGCATTTGTCAAAAAGTTAATAAGCACCTGTCTTATTCTTACTTCATCCCCATGCAAACGTCTGGGAATATCAGAATCAATTGATACATTGAACTTCAGTCCCTTATCAATGCACCTTATATTAATCATGTTATGAAGTTCTCTCACAAGGTCTTGTATCGAATATTCTGCCGGAACTATTTCCATTTTTCCGGCCTCAATTTTGGAAAAATCCAATATGTCATTAATCAGAGAAAGAAGTGCCTGACCTGCCGTTGCAACGACTGAAGAATACTCTTTAATGGATTGTTCACTGCTTTCTCTTCCGATAAGTTCATTCATTCCGAGAACTGCATTGATGGGTGTCCTTATCTCATGAGACATATTTGCCAAGAAATCGGACTTTGCACGATCTGCAGCCTCTGCTTTTGACAACGCTTCTTTTAAAGCAATCTGCGATTTTTCAAGTTCATCCATAGCAGCAAGTTTCTCTCTTGTAAGCTCTTCTTTAATCATCTCATCGTTAATATCACGAATAATACCTCTGTAAACAAGGCCTCCACTCTCAGCATCCGGCTTTACTTCACCCGTTCCGTGATACCAACGGTATTCTCCGTTCTTACTTCTCAAACGATAATTTACATTGTAGGTCTCTATTCCGATTAGTCCGTTTGAAAAAGCTTTCATTACATCCTCTTCCTCATCCGGGTGTAATGATTCATTCCAAAGAGTCTCGATACGTCCTGCGACTTCGCTCTTCTCATATCCAAGCATCCAGAAAAATTCATCGCTCCAGTCGGCCTTTATTAATTCGTTATTATTACCAATATACAGACTCCAGGATGCCGATTTCGTCATTTCGTGTATGGAACGCGTTATTTCTTCATCTCGACTTTTCGCTATTTCAAGAAGCCTTTTATTTTCCTCAAGTTCAATAAGTGTATTGGTAAGTTTGGTAAAGTCCGGTGTTTCCAGTCCAAGTATTATGAAGAAAGCAGCAACACTGTCCGCAAAATATGAAATCAATGTTCTTGTAAGTAAAAAACTCTGAATCACAGCACCGGTGACACAAAGCAAAATAAAAATCACAATTGACGACATCTGATGCCCGGTAAACAGTTTTCTGTTAATTAAAAGTTTTACGAATGCAAAGGCAAAGAAATACAATGGAACTATAGATTCAACAAAGTGTAAAGGTCCTATGTGAAAAACTTTGTCCGAGTCAAAGAAAAACATGCAATGAGTTACCGGTGTAGAAAGGCACATTACAGCATAGAGAATAAGTATTGTAACGTTAAATATGCTGTGACGGTGAGTATTTTTGCTCTCTCTCTTTAAAACCAGATTGATGTACAACGGTAAAAGGGCAACACAGACTACTTCCAGTTCATACAATATGACGTTCAAAAGATAGTTTGCCCATACAGGAAAAGCTGTCGAATACGAAATTGAAATAGCAGTCACAATATCAAACAAATCCGCCAAAAGCAAGCAAAGCACTATGCGTTCTGCCATTCTGACTGTCTTTGTTCTGTCCTTGTACTGAATTCTAAGAACAAGCGATAAAATCAAAAAATTCAATATTCCGGCTATGGAATAGTCAATATTGTACTTCATTCGTCAGTTTCTCCAAAATCAAAAATAAAGTTTTATGAGGCATACGCTTATATCAAAACAGGCATACAGAGTATACGGATATATTACCAATCATATATCCCGTACACCATGTATGCCTGTACTTTATACAGCATTAATAATAGAACACTTCGGAATAGTATTTATCGAGCCGTCCTCATTGTATTCAAACTCCGCAACACAAACCGATCTGTGGAACAAGCTTCCACCCGGAAGCTCTCCGGTGTGATAGAAAAGATACGAGTGACCTTTAAAATCGGCAATTCCGGGATGATTTGTAAACACACCATCCTCTTCAGTCATAAGCACTCCGCCGTAAACCCAAGGTCCGACAGGTGATTTTGAAGTCGAATACGCAAGATGCTCGTTAACAAAGTCAGCTCCGTTCTTCTCTTTAAATGCAGCATATACCATATAATAAATATCATTTCTTTTGTAAAACCAAGGGCCCTCTCCATACGTAGTCCCGGTCATATGTCCGCCTTTTGCGAACGCATCCTCTGTCATTGGAATTTTAACAATTCCAACTTCTTCATTGTAAGAAATCATGTCTTCATTAAGAAGAACATAACGAAGCTCAGGATTACCGAAATACAAATAAGCCTGCCCGTCATCATCTATGAAAACCGTAGGATCTATATCATTCCAATCGCCTTCATCCACAAGCGGATATCCCAAATCTTTAAAAGGTCCCGTCGGAGAATCTGAAATTCCGACAGCAATGGCCATACCGCCGTCTTTCTTATGAACCGGGCAGTACAAATAGAATTTACCGTTTCTCTCAACTGCCTGTGGCGCCCAAGCCCTGTCGTCTGCCCATTCAATATCATCCAGTGAAAATATTGCCCCATGATTCGTCCAATTAACCATATCTTTCGAGGAAAAGCAATACCAGTCATACATAGTGTAGAAATCATTCACCAGTTTATCTTCATCATGAGTCGTATATAGATACAATGTATCACCATACACCATTGGTGCCGGATCTGCGGTATACATTGTTTTGATTATCGGATTAGTAGCAGTCATAATAACAGTCCCCCTCTTTAATAATAGTATCAGACATTTATTACCAAAAACCTAAAGCTTTCTGCATAATAAGGCTTACACCGGTTATTCCTACCCAGCAGATTGCACCCAAGTGCCAACGGTTTGCCACCGGTCTTAATCAGCTTTACAACATCGGTATTAAAACCAATTAATCAATGACGAATCAACGCCAAACGACACGGCAACAGTCGTAATAACAGACGCCCCTACAATGGGAAACATTTTCCTAAAAACCCGCGACGGTACGGCAATAGCAAGGCACAGAATAATTCCTGCCCGATTTTTCTTAACAAACTTAACAATTCGGATATCCTTTCAAAAATAATGTGCTATATAAACTTTAGCATACTATGTTCTTTACGAAAAGGTGTCAGATAGGATAATTGTTATCAAAACAAGCTTTACACAAGGGAAGATTTCCTGTCATTTCGGAAAGATCTTCAACTTTCATATATTCCAAAGAATCTGCTCCAATGAACTCACATAATTCTTTAATTGATAATTTATTTGCTATAAGTTCACTGTTATCCGGAACGTCTGTGCCGTAATAACAAGGATATAAAAACGGAGGTGAACTGATACGGACATGAACTTCCTTTGCCCCGGCCTTTCTCATCATCTTTATCAGATTTGAAATGGTTGTTCCTCTCACTATCGAATCATCAATAAGGACTACTCTTTTATCCTTTACGACGTCCTCAATAAGGCTTAGTTTCATTGCAACAGCCGATTGCCTTTCGCTTTGCGTAGGCTTAATAAACGTTCTTCCTATGTAGCTGTTTTTATGAAATGCAAGCTTGAACGGTATTCCCGATCCCTCCGAATAACCGACAGCTGCTGCTATTCCCGACTCAGGAACACCCGTTACAACATCAGCCTCAACAGGATATCTTCTTGCCATAGCCTTGCCGCCTAATATTCTCGCTGAGTGGACACTGATTTTGTCCATAACGGAATCCTGTCTTGCAAAATAAATATATTCAAAAATACAATGTGCATGCTTTTCCTGCTTTAAAGTTAAGTCAGACACAATTTTACCGTTTGAAATAGTTATTATCTCTCCCGGCTCAATATCTCTTACAACTTCTGCACCTACCGAAACAACAGCCGCACTCTCAGATGCAAGTATATAATCGTTTCCACGCTTCCCAAGGCACAAAGGTTTAAGCCCCAACGGGTCTCTCACACCAACGAGTTTCTGAGGACTTAATATCAAGAGTGCATAACCGCCTTTCAATGTTCTCGCAACGTTTATAACCGCCTCCTCAATCGAACCTGCGTTAAGTCGTTCAACGGCAATCTTGTATGCAATAACCTCAGAATCTGTAGTCCCAAAGAATCTTGCTCCTTTTGAGAGAAGCTCTTCTTTAATCTCTTTTGCATTTGTGATATTTCCGTTATGAGCAAGTGCCAATGTCCCTTTTAAATAATTTAAAAAGACAGGCTGTGCATTTTCGATCATGCTCTCACCGGTTGTAGAATATCTTACGTGTCCGATTCCAATATTGCCTTTGAGTGTTGACATTGTATGCTTATCAAACACTTCGCTTACAAGTCCCATCCCCTTATGAATACATATGTTTCCAAGCGGACCATGCGTATCACACACTACGATTCCGGCCGATTCCTGCCCTCTGTGTTGCAAAGCAATAAGTCCATATGCTATATCTGATGCAACGTCTGTCTCTTTGTCACTTACAATGCCAAACACACCACACTCTTCATGAATCTTATCCATACAGTCTCCTTAACAAAAAAAGGTGCTATGAGGCCAATCCTCAAGCACCTTTGCTATATACGTCGAGTTTAAAACAAGCAAACAATCATTGTCAAGTTTAGTATTCAAACTCTGTCAGGCTACAGTTTTTAACGCCAAAAGAAGCATACTCGTCATTTGTCATATCACAAAAATATGATTTAACAACCCTGGCAATTCCATTATGCGCAACAAGAATATACGTCTTGTCATCCTTAACGATTTCATCAAGCAAATTGTATATTCTTTGAGCTAATCTAAACATAGATTCGCCGTTTCCGTAGCTCGATATAAAATTCTTTTTTGCTTCCTTAAATTCCTCTGAATTTCTCGGAGAAACACCTTCCCATATTCCAAAACACTGCTCAATAAGACGAGCGTCTTCTCTTGCCTTAATCCCTGTGACATCCGAAATGATTTTTGCAGTCTCGGCAGCTCTTAATAAAGGCGAAAAGATTATTTCATCGGCACAAATATTGCTGTCTGATATAAGTTTACCGGTTTCCCTAGCCTGCTCTCTTCCCTTGTCTGTCAACGGAACATCTGATTGACCGCAAATTTTGTCAAGCACATTCCATTCGCTTTCCCCGTGTCTTACAAAATACACCTTTCCCATTCGCTTTCCTCTATTCAGTGATTTTTCTGTACATATCAGGTCTTCTGTCTCTGAATAATCCCCAGTCAAGCCGACTCTTTTTTATTTCATCAAGGTCAAACTCGTGAATAATAACTTCCTCTTTGTCACGAGATGCGCTTTCAATCACCTCTCCGGTTTCGTCAGTGATAAAAGAAGAACCGTAAAATTTCAAAGACGATTCCTGCATTCCGTTTTCTTCAGAAGGAACGACTGACTCAGTTCCTATTCTGTTTGCTGCAATAACAGGAACAATGTTAGAAGCAGCGTGGCCTTGCATACAACGACGCCAATGACACATACTGTCAACATCGAGAATAGGTTCACTTCCGATTGCTGTAGGGTAAAATATAAGTTCAGCACCCATCACTGCCATGGCTCTTGCGGTTTCAGGGAACCACTGATCCCAGCAGATACCTACTCCTATGCATCCAAACTTTGTTTCCCATACTTTAAACCCTGTATTACCCGGAGTAAAATAGAACTTCTCCTGATAATAATGGTCATCAGGGATATGTGTCTTTCTGTATACCCCAAGAACGCTTCCGTCGGCGTCTATTATCGCAACACTGTTATACAGTACGTTTCCGTCTTTTTCATAAAAGCTGATAGGTAAAACAACATTAAGTTCTTTTGCAACTTCTTTAAAATGATTTACCGCATCGTTTTCATTAAGTGGCTTTGCAAAAGAATAGTAATCATACCTTCTTTCCTGGCAAAAATACTGTCTTTCAAAAAGTTCCGACAAAAGAATTATGTTTGCTCCGCATTTTGCAGCCTCGCGAACTCTTTCGTCAGCCTTCTTTATATTGTCAAAAACATCTGTTCCAAACGCAAGCTGAATAGCTGCAACTTTAACTTGTCTCATTTACTTATTGTCCTCTTTATATTATGGCCTTTGGAATCTGCTGCGTAATACAATGAATATTGCCGCCACCGACAATAATCGGCCTTGCATATATAGGATATATTGTTCGTCCCGGAAATAATTCAGTTAATACCTTCACCGCATTGTCGTCATTTTCATCGCCAAACTGCGGAACTATTATACCTTTATTAGCTATATAGAAGTTTACATAACTTGCAGCAAGTCTTTCTCCCTCATCGCGCATATCTTCTCCGTCTGCAAAAGCAAAGGCATCCAGTTCCTCTTTACTTATGCATACCGGTTTCTTTGGAATAAGGAGCTTATGAATCTCAAATTTTCTTCCGCATGCATCCTTTTCTTTTAAAAGCGCCTCATAAGTAAGTCTTGAAGGCTCGTACTGAATATCATTTTCATCGTCGGTCCATGCAAGAAGAACGTGGCCCGGCTTTACAAACGCACAAACATTATCAACATGCTCATTTGTCTCATCGCCTTCGATGCCTCTTGGAAGCCAGACAATTTTCTTTGCGCCCAGATATTGTTTGAGCTTATCTTCAATTTCCTCCCGGCTTAACAAAGGATTTCTTCCTTTGCTCAACAGGCATGTTTCGGTAACAAGAATCGTTCCTTCTCCGTCTGAATGAATCGAGCCGCCTTCCAAAACAAAGGGATGTGCATCATAACAGTCAATTCCAAGAATATTACAAACGTTTCGGGCAACTTTATCGTCGTTGGAATATTCGGCATAAAGACCGTCATAGTCTCCACCCCAGGCGTTAAACTTCCAATCAACACCCCTTACATTCCCATTATGGTCTCTTACGCATGTCGGGCCTGTATCCCTTGCCCACGCATCGTCGGTTTCAACAATATGAACCGATATGTTCCCGTCGTTTTCAAAATAGGAACTGACCTCAGCATAATCGGCTTCATTGCAAAGCATATATACCTTTTCCGATGCCGCTATAGCTCTTGCGATATTGGCGAAAACAGGTTTTGCTTCTCTTCCGCTGTTTGTCCAGGAGCCCGGGCGAACAGGCCAGATCATTACACAGCCTTCATGTTCATCAAATTCCGCGGGCATTATATAATTGTCATCGTAAGGGAAACCTGTTACAACCTTCACCTTTTACCTCATCAAATAATAATTGTTCAGCACTGCTGCCGATTAATTACTTACAATTCTACAATCGAGACTTAAAATCTTCATATCCGAATTTTTTAATCAGAACACATTCTCCGTCTTCATCCATTGCGTAAATTGACGGAAGACACATCCCGTTAAAAGTATTGTTTTTTACCATTGAATAAATAGCCATATCCTCAAAGCATAACCTGTCTCCGGGTGTCAGCTTTTTATCAAAAGAATAGTCACCTATCACATCTCCTGCCAGACATGTAACCGAAGATAACCGATAGTCATATGCTTTCTCGCCCGGCATTCCGCTCTCTCTAAGCGGAGGTCTGTAAGGCATCTCAAGAACATCAGGCATATGACAAGCTGCAGATGCATCAAGAATAGCTATATCGATTCCGTTATTTACGATATCCATAACCGTGGTAACAAGATAGCCTGCATTCAAAGCTACCGCTTCTCCCGGTTCGAGATAGACTTCTACGCCGTATTTTTCTTTTATTCTTTTAACAATTAAAATCAGTTTGTCTACATCATAATCAGCACGGGTTATATGATGGCCACCGCCCATATTAATCCATTTGAGTTTCCCAAGATACTTTCCGAATTTTTCTTCAACTGCCTCAATTGTAGTTTCAAGTGCATCGGAATTTTGCTCACACAAAGTGTGAAAGTGAATTCCATCCAATTTGTCTGGCACTTCAGGATTATTCTTCAAGCCTTCCTCAAACATTGAAATAGTAACTCCGAGTCTGGAGCCCTTTGCGCACGGATCATAAATCTCATGGCCTTCCTGTGTGGAACATTCCGGATTAATTCTGATACCTATGCTTTTTTCTGATGCCATATCAGCATATTTTAACAGTTGTGAAAAAGAATTAAATATAATGTGGTCACAAATTGACACAATCTCAGAAAACTCTTCTTCTTTGTATGCAGGCGAAAAAACATGATTTTCTTTATTCATTTCTTCTCTGCCAAGCTTTGCTTCAAACAATCCGCTTGCAGTTGTTCCTGCCAGATATTCGCTTATAAGCGGATACTCAGAATAAGCTGAAAACGCCTTCTGTGCCAGGAGTATTTTACATCCCGACTCTTCCTGAACACGCTTTAAGATTTCACAGTTTCTTTTTAATGCCTTCCTGTCAATTACATATGAAGGTGTAGGAATCTTATTAATATTCATCGCCATATTTCCGTAAAACTTTGATTGACTGCATGCCATTAAGGAACAAGAACAGGATTTTCCTTAACCTGCCAGGGAAGTCCCCATTTATTGAGAGCCTCCATATAAGGATCCGGGTCAAACTCATCTGTTGTATATACTCCGGGCTTTAACCACTTTCCGGATACTACCATCATTGCACCTATCATTGCCGGAACTCCGGTTGTATAAGAAATAGCCTGTGACTCAACTTCTTTGTAGCATTCCTGGTGATCACAAACATTATATATATAAATACTTCTTTCCTTACCGTCTTTGATTCCCGTAAATATACACCCTATATTGGTTTTTCCTACAGTTCTCGGTCCTAAAGATGCAGGATCGGGAAGAAGTGCTTTTAAGAACTGAATAGGAACAATTTTGGTTCCTTCAAAGTCAATCGGTGTTGTTCCAAGCATTCCGACATTTTCAAGGCACTTCATATGTGTAAGGTAACTCTGTCCGAATGTCATAAAAAATCTGATTCTCTTAACCTCCGGCATATTCTTTGCAAGGGCTTCAATCTCTTCATGATGAAGAAGGTACATATCCTTCATTCCAACACCCTCGAAATCATATTCTCTCTTAATTGACATAGCGGGAATTTCTACCCATTTTCCGTCTTCAACGTATGAACCCGGAGCAGACACTTCTCTAAGATTTATTTCGGGATTGAAATTTGTTGCAAAAGGATAACCGTGATCTCCACCGTTACAATCAAGTATGTCAATTGTATGGATTTCATCAAAATAGTGCTTCTTCGCATATGCACAGAAAACACTTGTTACTCCCGGATCAAAACCGGTTCCAAGGAGTGCTGTAAGCCCTGCTTTCTCAAACTTTTCCCTATAGTTCCACTGCCATGAATAATCAAAGTATGCAGAAAATCCGAGTTCTTTGCATCTTTTCTCGTATATAGCACGCCATTTAGGGTCATCGGTATCTTCAGGCTCATAGTTTGCCGTATCAATGTAATGAACACCCGTTTCGAGACATGCATCCATAATTGTCAAATCCTGATAAGGAAGTGCAACATTAAGTACAGCATCCGGCTTATACGACTTAATAAGTTCCACAAGTTCGGGCACGCTGTCCGCATCTACCTTTGCTGTAGTAATCTTTGTTGTTGTTTTCTTTTCAAGCTTTGATTTCAAAGCATCACACTTTGAAACTGTTCTGCTTGCTATCATAATCTCATCAAACACTTCGCTGTTCTGGCAGCATTTGTTAATTGCAACAGATGCTACACCGCCACATCCGATAATAAGTAATCTACTCATATTTATTCTCCTTAATCTACTGTTCTTTTTCTTTTTTCTTTTCTTCTTCCTCAAGAAGGTCTTCAACATATTTAGGAAGCATAAAAGCACCCTGATGAAGGTTTGTTGTATAATACCAGGTCTTTATGCCTCTTGCTTTCCATCTTACCGGGTTAAAATCTATAAGCGGATGATATTTTTTTGAGGCAAACCCAAACATCCAATATCCTGCAGGGCAAGTTGGTATACTTGCCTGATACACGCGACTTATCGGAAAGCTTCTGTATACCTTCCTGTGCATCGCCCTAAAAGCTGCTTCGTCTTCATCATAGAAGGGACTTCCGTGCTGATAAACCATTATTCCGTCTGAATGAAGTGCCTTGAAACAGTTACCGTAAAATTCTTTTGTAAACAACCCCTCAGTATGCCCGAACGGATCTGTAGAGTCATTGATTATCAGATCGTATTTGTCATTGCATCTTCTCAAAAATCTCAAGCCGTCCATGTTGTGAATATTAACTCTCGGATCATCAAATCCTTTTGCTGTCTCAGGGAAAAACTCGCGGCTGACATTTATAAACATTTCATCAGGTTCGACAACATCGATTGTCTCAATTTCACTGTACTCTATAAGATTTTTGGCAACTCCGCCGTCTCCTCCACCGATAATTAATACGCTTCTTACCCGTGGATGAACCGCCATAGGTACATGGACAACCATCTCGTTATATACAAACTCATCCGCCTCGGAAAAAATGATTTCGCCGTCAAGTACAATCATTTTTCCGAATTCTCTCGATTGAAAAACATCAATTCTCTGATAATCACTTTCACCGCTGAAAAGCTGCTTATCAACTCTGACACCGGTCTTAACATTATCGGTATCCATCTGCTCAAACCATATATTCACGCTGCTACTCCTTTATTACGTTAAGTTTTTCAACTTTAGGGTCAAGAGTTCCCTGAAGAGAACATCCTTTTTCTTTTGCATACTTGATATATGTAATGATTTCTTCGGTAATGCGTTCTCCGGGAGTCAGAATAGGTATTCCCGGCGGATAACACATTACAAGTTCGCCGCAAATCTTTCCAGCTGTTTTATCAAGTGAAATCTGTTCCTTTTCCGAATAAAATGCTTTCTGAGGAGATATAACCATCTCAGGCTGAATAAAGTCTCCGCAGAACTGCTCACTGTCTTCTTTGCCGTATTCTCTTTTTATATCTTCCAGAGCCCCTACAAGTCTTTCAATATCCTGAATTCTGTCACCTATCGAGATATACGCAAGGATATTCCCGATATCGCCAAACTCTATCTGAATATCATATTCATCTCTTAATAAGTCATAGACTTCTATTCCTGTAAGTCCTATTCCGCGTGTGTATATCGAAAGTTTCGTAACATCATAGTCATATACGCTGTTTCCGTCTATAAGTTCCTTCCCGTAAGCATAGTAGCCTCCGATTGCATTAATTTCGTTTCTTGCATACTCGGCCATTTTGCTTACTTTGGTAAAACTTTCCGATCCTCTTAATGCAAGATTTCTTCTTGAAATGTCAAGACTTGATATAAGAAGATAAGAAGCTGACGTTGTCTGTGTAAGATTTATTATCTGCCTCATGTACTCAGCATCAAAGTCTTTTCCGCAAAGAAGAATCGAACTCTGCGTAAGGCTTCCGCCCGACTTATGCATCGATACTGCCGCCAGATCGGCGCCTGCTTCCATCGCCGACATAGGAAGCTCACTGTTGAAATAAAGATGTGTTCCGTGTGCCTCATCGACAAGCACCTTCATACCACGCTTATGTGCAAGCTCAGTCAGTTCTTTAATATTTGAGCAGATTCCGTAATATGTCGGATTATTTATAAGTATTGCCTTTGCATCGGGGTTTAAATCCATCGCCCTTGTCATTGCATCGATTGTTACTCCAAGTGCAATTCCTATATTGTGATTTACCTCAACATCGACATAAATCGGAATTCCACCGCAAAGAACCAGTGCATTAATAACACTTTTATGAACGTTTCTTGGGATAATAATCTTGTCTCCGGCCTTACACACAGCAAGAATCATACTTTGTACAGCACTTGTTGTTCCGTTGACCATAAGAAATGCTGCTGATGCAGAAAACGCATCCGCAGTAAGTTCTTCCGCTTCTCTTATTACAGAAACCGGATGTCCCAGATTATCAAGAGGTTTCATTGAATTTACATCAAGTCCAACGCACTTTTCTCCAAGCAGCTGAACAAGCTCCGGATTACCACGGCCTCTTTTATGACCCGGCACGTCAAATGGAACCACTCTTCTTCTTTTGAATGCTTCAAGCGCTTCATATACCGGTGCGCTCATTTGCCTCTTAATATCCATAAATACCTCATAAAAAACAAAAAAGCAGATGAATTCATCATCTGCCATAACCTCAATTTAATGTAAACGTATTTGTATCAGATGCAAGCCCTCCCCAAGGCCTTACGCAAAATATACTGTCACGTACTTTATTGATTGTTTCACAAGATGATAAACGATTATAAGAATAATCAACTTATAAAAAATGAGTTCTTCACTCAATCAATAATGTGGTAAAAGAAACCACGTTCGGCAACGACCCGGCCTGTCCGTATGGGCCACGATAAAGGGTCAATATTTGCATAAGAACTTTCGCTCGCTTGCATTCTGTACTATAACATATAAAATACAATATTGCTATACTAAATTTTTATTTTTTCATCAAAGAATTTCTCTGTTCTTCTCAGTAAAATACATAAATGATATAATAAAAAAAATAAGCAAACGGAGTTTTTTTATGAAATCAATTATAAAGCCCATCAGTCAGAAAGCTGTTTATATACTCACAATTGCAAGTGCCGTATTTTGGTATCTTATCGCGCATGGTTATCGCATGAGCAACAACCTATTCTCCCACGATTCTTTGGTTGATATATATCAGGACGACAGTGCCTGGCAGATTTCACTCGGGAGATTTACGCAACCGTTAATTCTCCTATTAAGAGGTGGGCTTACCTCTCCATGGATTATCCTGTTCATTTCGTTGACTCTTTTTATTATATCCTCACTCCTTCTGGTAGAGATTTTTTCTTTTAGAACACCGATTTCAATTGTTTTAGTTACGGGTTTTATTATATGCAACGTAACTGTAACTACCAGCAATGCCGGTTATCTTCCCTGGTGTGATATATACATATTCGCACTTTTATCAAGCATTCTCGGGGTCTGGTTTTGTACAAGGGAAAATAAGCTTCTTGTCATTCCCGGTATCATTTCATTTGTTTTATCAATGGGAACGTATCCTGCATACATCTGTTTTTCCATCGGCTTATTTCTTTTTATTTCCATTAAGTACCTTAAAGAAAACGAAAAGATACTTATAAGCATAAAGAAGGGGCTTTTGTTCTGTCTTTGGCTACTGGTTTCAGCAGTATTATATATGCTTGTCGGTGAAATAATCCGAAAAATATTCGGAATATGGACAGCCGACCATTATAACGGGGTTTCATCAGTCGGTGATTATTCGGACACATCTTTGATTAGCAGCATTGCGACAGCGTATAAAAATTTCTTCATGTATTTTATTAACCCGTTAACATTCAAGACAGTATCCTTTCGAGGAATATCGTTAAGTGTTATATGGCTTATTCTTTTACGCATTTCAGCATTGGTACTATCGGTAATTGCAATCCTTTGCTGGTTTATTCCACAAATAAAGATTTTCACCAAATTATCAGTTTCAAAAGAAAAACAAAATCGCCTTATCGCATTTTGCTTACAAATTTTAGGCGTACTCATCATTCCTCTTGCTCTCAATTTTGTTTGTGTTCTTTCAAAAGGAATGGAACACGAATTAATGTACTATTCGTTGTGCCTTGTATATATCGCGATTGCCTATGTAATCGAGAACACCGTTTTAAAAGATAGTAAATATTCATTACTTAATGTAATATATCTGATTTGCTGCATATGCATAATCTGGTCTAATGTCGTATTTGCAAATCAACTCTACTTAAAGAAGAGCCTCCAGGACAAAGCAACCACATCGCTTATGACACGTATTGTTGATGATATTGAATCATCCAAAGACTATGAACCCGGCGTAACTGCGGTTGCTTTTATCGGCAATATTGAAGATTCACCGTACCTAACACAGTTGCACGGTTTTGAGGAAATATCGGTTATATCAACAGGAATAACCACCACCTCTTACAAAACAGCCTTCAATTCCTTTATAAGATATGAGCTGAATGTTCCTATGAACATTATTGCAGTCGACGAAAGTAACAGTGTATACAAAACTATGCCTTGTTATCCGGTTCGCGGTTCGGTCGAATATATCGATGGATGCCTTGTCGTAAAATTGTCAGAGTAATATTCGCTATGTTTTGATTATTCCAAAGAAAAAGCTGCAAAATTTTTGCAGCTTTTAGTAATTATAATAACATTGGTGATTACATCTTTCCTTCATCAGTACATTTTTCACGTAAAATGTGTATTCATCCTCGTTCGTAATATTATGTTCCGTTCTTATTGCTTCTTTTGTCAATGATATAGATTTTATCATCGTGTCCGCCGACGCTCCTCGCCCAACGATTTTTACATGTGTAACCCCCGCCGACTCAAGTTTCTTTAGCGAACATAGGCCGCAGTCCTCTGCATATTTTTCGTTTTCAACACCGTAATAATCGCCAAACATATACGGCATTCTGCACATTGGGACAAGTTCATCACAATGAAGCGAATTGCAGTAAGCCCCTGTAAAATGGCACTTTTCGTTCATAAGAAACGCTTCATGCTCAAGTTCGGGAAAGTCAGCAATCATTCTTCTCATGTTTTCTATTCCGATTCCACGATGATATATAATTCTTTTAATGCAAAATTCCGTTAAGAATTCTATCAAAGGAGTATTCATTTCTCCAAATTCACCGCTTACATGGATTCTTAATTTGTCAAAAAAGTGTTTCGAAGAAAGATGATAAAGCAATCCCATATCCGCAACAATAACATTATTAATCCCAACCTCCAAACAGTTACTAATTGCTGCGAGAACATCCATATACTCGTTTGGCCTGTAACTCAAGCTATTAAATGCAACAGTCACAGGAATGCTCTTCTCCTTTGCCTTCTTTGCAAGACTTTCAAGCTCCGTTTGTGATCCTATGTTAACATTTACATGTATGGATTCCCGTCTGTTAATCGGTGAATAGAACCCATGCGTCTTCTGCCATTCATATGGCGAATAGCCTATAAACACCTCGTCCGCTCCGGCCTTCACATAATTGTCGAAATCATCCGCGCAACCTAAACCTGCAACTATTTTTATATCATTGACGCCTTTATCTGAGTACAATTCTGGTTAGTCCTTCTTCAATCTTTTTATTCAGGTAATCAGTATCATTTATCTCTTTGCTGCTTATTCCAAACAAAGAATTCCACATTCCTATAATCGGCATATTGTCAGGAAAGAATAAATATTTATCATTGCAATAGTGCGGGCATTCAGAAAGATTGTTTCTCATACCTCGACTCTTCCCGTTGCAAAGGCTGTTTATAACACAGCCCGATGTATTTGTCTGGTACAAAGGCAGATGAAGAACAAAGTTCATTCCAAAGCAGTCGAGATCATATCCCGTCACTTCATAAGATAACTTTGTAATACCAAGTCTGTCGGTCATATATTCCCGGAGACCATTATCATTCACCGAAGATGTAGCATTATGTTTCTCAATTACTTCAGCATTTTTCAGGAAAGGAATTCTTGGATCTTTTTTTCTTTTGCAAAGAAGTACACCGGCAGTCACGGCATAACCGTTTTCTAAGGATCCGTCAGAATCGCTCATCTTCTTTAGCATAGCAGCTGTTCCGTAATCATTAACAACAAATTCCGGATAAAAGTCTATCGTCACAGCCATTTCAAACACACTCTTTGCGTTTTTAATAACATTTTCCATTAACGACTCAGGAATAGGCGCAAAAGTTATAACCGGCTGCATTTCATACCGACATATCTTCTCAATAACAGCCTTAAGTACGTCTTCTTTAGGTAACAGATATGGACAAAACTGATTTCCAACATAAATGTGAGTTACTTTTCTTATCAGATGGGAGAAGTTTTCAATACAGTTTTCACTCATGTAATATGATAAGAAGTCGTCAAAGTCACGAGTAAGAAACTCTCTTATATAAGCATCGCAGTCAAGCGAAACACCAATCTCAACAGGCTTGATTTTTTCCTTTCCACAACCATAGCCCTTGCAAAACTTACGCCTCCAGTTTTTTATATCGTGGCAAAAATCATCTGACAATCTGATACCCGCCAATTCTTCCATTGCTTTAATTTCATCATTGTCAATCTTGGTATTAATGTAATATAGGTAATCATTAAGCAGTTTATTATAATTTTTTATAAACAAATCATCTTCGGATTCAAAAAACAAACGTCCGAAGCAGTCACTCAATGAGCCATTAACCTCATATTCGTTGTAACTTCCTGTCTTGCCGTCAAAGAAGCTTACCCAAAACGTTGCTCCGTTAAAATGCGAAAGTTCAGTATTCTTAGGATACATGAAATAAAAACCGGTCGCTTCAGGCTCAACCGGTCCTATATCGTAAGTTTTTTCTTTTGTAATAATCCTAAACATAAATAAAGAATATGGAACAATCATTCTATTTAACCTTTAATGTTTTAAGATAATCTTTATGTTCAGCAGAAACCCGATAGCTCTCAACAGCCTTCTGTATCGTCTTGTTATGCGTCCATACATCGAGTACTTTATTCTCAAGAAAAGGAACTGTCTCCTCATACTTCTTGGCAAGAGCAGTTGCAAAATACCAGGCTCTCATCATATTAAGATAATAGTCTTCTCCTCTCTTTTGGCTTATCTTTTCAGCATATTCAATCCTAAAATCTTCATCAAGGAATTCTCTCATGTATATATTCATCGCATAGCGTGAAGTATACACATGGTCTGATTCAAGCCATTTTTCAATTATGGGAATAAGTTCCTCATGTCTTTTCTTAAAACATTTGGGTGACGGCTGATCTGTTACTGCCCAGTTATCAGCATACGGAAGAAAGTCATTTAAAAGTTTGATACAACAATCAAAATTTTTTTCCATACATATCATCATGATGTGAAGCTGGTTTTCTTCATAATACATGTGCGGAACATTCTGCATAAACACTTCTTTGTATGGGTCATTATATAATTCTTTTGCAAGATTTCTAAGAAGGGGTATCCTAACTCCCAATATTGATTCTGCAGAAATATTAGGCACAATTTTACTGTGAAACTGCCTGTATTCATCATCTTTTAGTTCGTTCAGTCTTTCTATAATATCCACTTAAATCTCCATTGCTCCAAAGCTGTATCATAATTGCATCGGAATTCGATCCCGATAAATTACAGTTTTTTCCAGTTTACTTCCTTTAGCAGGTTATAGTACGCAGTTTTCCCTTCGCTGAAATAACCTGCCCTTTTATAAAAATCATGAGTCTTCTGCTCTTTTGAACCGGTTATAAGCATAAGTTTATAGCAACCATTTTCTTTAGCTATCCTTTTTGCATACTCAAGGCATTCCGATGCAAGACCACGCCCTCTATAATCTTTGTGAGTAACAACATTTTCAACAAGAGCATAAGCCGAAACGTCTCTTGTAAGGTTTGGGACAACAATACACGTGCATGAAGCAACTAACTTTCCCTCTTCTTCTGCGACAATAAGATGATAATCCTCATTATCAAGAATCTTATTCCAAGTAGCTAAAAGATGTTCATCCTTCTTTGGAATACTGATTTCGTGAAGATGAAGATACAGTTCCAGTAATCCGTCCAAATCTTTTTCCGTGGCTTCTCTGATCATTTTATGTCCTTTCAACGCAAAACAGCTATAAATAAACTCTTATAGCTGTTTTATCATTATATTATTCAGTTATCAATATAGTATTAGTATTCGATAGGTGCAAATGTTATCCACTCATACTCCGCCGTTATGGGAAGATTGCTGTCATCAAATGCCTTTAACCATCCGTCAACGCCGGTTCCGCACCAGGCATTCATCATAATTTTGCTTTCTGTTACAGGAAGGTTGGATGAAGCTGAATAAACGAGTTCTCCGTCAACAAACCAATCAATTCTGTCCTTTCTCCATTCAAAAGCATATGTATGGAAATCTTCAGATGCATCAAATCCAAGATCAATCATTTTTTCATGGTTTCCGCGTCCGCTTGTATAATAGTTAAACTGCACCTTTGTTGTATCTTTTCCAAGAATCTCTATATCAATCTCATCCCATGGATTGTTGTCGCTGGGGCCGGTATATGTAAAGAAAGAAGATACTACTCCGTCATTCTTGATAGCCTTCATGGATACTTCGTAGCGTCCGTAGCCGTAAAATCCCTTCGAACGAAGTTCTGCTCCCGAATAAGGAATCTCGCTTCCCTTTTTATCATGATCAATCGTTAACTGCATCTTGCCATCTTCAAAAGTACAGCTTGTCTTTCTCCAGGTAACATTGAACATTGAACCGTTAGTCCAATCACCGGATTTTTCGAATGTATCCGGGCATCCATTCTTAAAATCAGCGTACATAGTAACCTCCTGAACCTTTGCATCCTCTTTGGGTTCTTCCTCTTTAACCTCCTCCTTTTTCTCATCGTCAGTCTTTGCTTCTTCCAAAGAAACAGAAGTAACGTTTTCAAGTTCCTCAGGCTTAGTCTCATCTTCTTTTTCACTTACAACATCCTTTGAAACAGTGATGCTGTCAGACACACTGACCACAGAACTGTCCTGTCCCTCACCTGAAATATCGGGTGTATTAGCACATCCGGACAAAAGAAGGCACACTGCCAACATAGCAATCGCTTTACGTTTACTCATATATAAGTCTCCATTTCTAAATTTACTAAAACTTTTTCTATGGTAGCACAGTTTATCGCATATCATACCAAAATTGTGCCAAAAACATAAAAAAACGACCATGTTAAGTATTATACAGGTCGTTTGTTTACCGGTTATTTACAAATCCGTTGGCATGCTACGGTCAAACTTAGTCCAGTTCATATACATATATTCCCCAATAACTTGTATCTGAAGAAAAATAACCTATATATGAAAGATTGCATTCTTCAAAGTCAGCTATTTCTACAGCCGAAAAAATATACTCTGCACCAAGATTCTTTAATTCCTCCCAGGAGAAATCGAGCGCTTTATATTGAGCATTCGAATCTTTCCCAATCATAAAAACGGTACCGGACTGGCTGTTGAACAAATAGCATCTGCTGCCCCACTCGTCAAAATATCTCTTAACATCCGGGTCCTTCTCAATTTCTTTGGCAATAATCTTTCTAAAACTATGCTTATACTCAAGCGGATAGCTGTTTGCATATCCATCAACCGTGTAAAAACCGTATTTCAAAGAAGGGGCCGGGCTCATTCCCAAATGAGCTACCCTGTATGAGCTAATATCTTTGCCGATAGCAGTCTCTATATCTTCCATAACATCATCGGCATAATAAGCTTCCCACGATATATACCCTGTCACACTTGAGCCATTGTTCTTCTGATTAATACTCATATACAAATAGGAATTGTTTTTAATTAAAACAGCGCTTGGGATTAATACAACAAGAAAAATCATACAGCTTATAATCAGTCTTTTGTCTGTTTCCTTTTCAGGCCAAAACACTGCCGACAATGAACCGAATTCGATCCACCATAACCCCGGAAGCAACCAGAAAAACCTGTCAATCTGAAAAGAATGTAAAAATCCGGAGTTTGCATTCTTAAAATCTGTGTACATATCGGTCGTAAAAAATGCAGCAAAGATGCACGAAAAAACAATCATTATAAAAACGATACCCGAAAAACCAAGAACTTCTTTCTTTTCAGCAGAAAGCCTGTTACGTAATACAAAACCTGCAATAAGTAAAACAAGGCAGAAAACCACAATGTATTTAGCAAGTGGCATTGCATCTTTACTCCCACCGTCCACAAACATATTAATGAACGTTTTAAAAAACGCACCTGAAGAATTCGCAACATATTCCTGACGGCTGCTTTTAAACCCGTACGAAGGGAATAGAAATTCAAGAACAAGCGAGAAATTAATAAAGACAAAAATCACAATCAGACCTAAATACCCGAATATACTGTGTCTGTTAATTCTCTTTGAGACAGCAAGCCATATCAGTCGCAGTGACCAAAAGCCCAAAACTGCATATCCGGTAAAAAACAGGCTCGATGTTGTTGCATAAAGAATCAGAATAAAATACGCCAGAAAAAATTTTTGCTTCTTCTCAAGCAGAATAATCGAATATAAAACCATCGGAATTGCAGCAACCGATGCCCCGTAGACAGGATAAAACGGCAACATAGCAAACAGAGTTGCTGTCAAAAGAGAAATAACGGACGATTTGGAAACGTGCTTTACAAGTGCATACATCCCCAAAAAAGCAATAATAAACACTATAAGATACTGAAGCACAAAGGCCTTAAACGAATCAAGCAAAGCGTATAGCGGTACAAACAATATACCGTAAGGCATTAAAGCACTTTTATTTATTCCACCCATCATTTCAGGGTACTCACGAATTGATTCACCTATGTGCCTTGCAGGAATTATATAATGAAGCAAGTTTTCATCAAGCTGATCATGCCACACAAATACTGACGATTCACCCATAAAAACATAAGGTAAAAACACAATTGCAATAACTGCGAAGCCACAAAGCCACAAACCCGCATTGTCCAATTTTTTCAATACCTTTTCGGTATATTCGTACAATTTCTTCAAAGAAACGCTCCCGTCGTTACAATGTTTTTCTCTTGCTTATTATCAGTTCAATTTTCTCAACAAATGATTTAACAAAGCAAAAACCGCCAACAAAAAGCATTGGCATTATGTTATACAGCTGCCTTGTATTTGATTCCCAAATCATAAGAAACACAGCTGCTCCAAAAAATGTCAAATGCGCAATATACGCAATCTCAGATTCTTCGTTCTTTTTTACTAACTTCAAAAGATTGTTAACCGCTCCCGCAAGCAAAAAGGCATAAACCATTATCAGATAACAGAAATCGTATTGTGAAACTCTCCACAAATATTTGCCGTTAGGATTAAATAAATCCCAATATACCGATCCGTCATCAAAAAAGGTAGTGTAGTCTCTTGCTCTCATATTTCCGTCGGCAAAGTTTGCTCTTGTCTTGTAATATATGTGTTCAAAAGAAAATGCTTCCTTCCAGTTATCGGCAATATACTCATAAACATATTGTTTCTTTGCCTCTTTATTCGGAAGGGTATGCTCATATTCGGCAAACTCGCAATTATACGTCCACGTTCCATCACCCTTTAGGCCAAGTGCAACCCAGCTTATTATCGGGTCTGACGTACTTTTTGATTCTTTTGTAATCTCAAAAGAATTAATGTAAGTACTTAGCAAAACATACACTGCACCAAGAGCTAAAAGAAACGGAATCCATTTTTTAATCTTAAGCTTATCACTTTTTAAAAAAGAGACACAAAAATAAGCAATAATCGGTATTGTTCCCGTTATTTTCCACTTCATGGTTATTACGACCAAAAATGCCGACAAAACAGAAAGGAGAACAGTACTAAAAGAAGCTCTGTTCCCATTTTTTACATAAACTATATTGATGTATTTAATAATGGCAATAGCAATTACGCAAAGGCCCATGCTCATGGTATCCGTGTAGAAGGCATAACTTGTCCCCCACAAAGGAAGCCATGCAAAAAAAACAACCGCAACAGGTATTCTCCACGCCTTATTTTCGCCATCTTCAAGAAGATATCCCATACTTCTTACCGTGCATACAACCTGAATACAAACAATTCCCATAAGGAACAGCTCTTTATTTATATGCAAAAAGGCAGACATTCTGAAAAGGAATGCCAAAAGAAGCATCGGTGCAATATTGTTTCCGTAATTCAAAAAATAAGGGTGAAATTCAATAATACCGCCAAACACATAGCTTTCGGCAGTATAAAAAACTTTATGATAATCTCCCATAAGAGCTGCCGCATTAGGTATTTGCTTATATGAAAGCAAATACAGCAGCGTGCCAAAGCACACAAGTATTGCCGCATATACAAAAGGTTCGTATTTTCTTATCTTTTTGTATATTTTCTGCCAAGCAAAACAGCCGGCTAAAACAACCAACATAAATAAGGTCGCAACCAGAACCATCTGCTTCGGAATAAGATTGTTAAGAGGGTTACCAATCGACACAGCAATAACAAACAGCATCATCAATATGAATAGAATGTAAAAAACAATTGATATCGTTTTTTTTACTTTCATCGTGTTTTCCTTAATGCTGACGGCAATACTTTTTAATATCAACGCATCATTTATAATCGAATCCGCTTGGCTCGTTAAGCGGTTTGTCAAGCATTTCGGGATTGGCAAATATGTGCTTTACGAGTTTAAGGCTTCTTGCAAAGTAAAAACCGTCTCCGATCCTTTCATCGAGTGTGGCCGTAAAATCAACAACATCCCTAACCGCCTTTGTCCCGTCAGGCATAATGACTTCTTCTTTATGGATGGTGCCGATTGTAATCATTATACTGTTTGTTCCGTAATTGTTCAAATGATGATAAACAGAAGGACATTTAATACTGCCAAGATTGCTGAGCAATACCGTTGTGTAATTAGGATCACCTTTTGTAATGGAATCCGGATTCAATCCCCAAAAATCAAGGAACTTAACTACACCTACCACAAATGCCAAAATAGGCATTGGCAACTTCGCCAAATCTGACATTAATTTATCAACTCCGCCGGTTGCATCCTCACTTTTTCTTGTTTCACGAACATCACCGACAATCTTTTTCGATATATCGTTTATAGTATCCGTTTCCTTTGGAACAAGCACCATGAGAGCTTCCTCCGCATGGTCTGTGAATCTTCTTTTTGCCACAAAACTTAAAGAAACTTCATGTCTTTCATATAATCTGCGTCCCTGAATATAGCGATTAAGCATAGGACGTTCCTTTATCATCTTGCAAACTCCGGCAACTACGCAATGAAAAAGAGTCATCTTATAGTCACCGCCGGAGGCAGAAATCTCTTCATTCTTTTTGTCTATATATTTAAGGAGTTCCGTTACATCAAACTTATCGCTTAGGCAAACTTCCGATTCCGTTCTCTTAGGAAGAAGGTGAGGCATTATACCCTGAAGTCCTCTTGTCTCCTTAACTCTTCTTGCGTCCTTACGGTCTCCCCATTTCCTTTTTATTTTCTCACCCATTGTTCATTCCATCCTTACTGTTGTTCAAGTTCCCTGTTTGCTTCATCTTCAAGCTGTCTGTAAAATACTTTCCCGACAAGAGTCTTAGGAAGTTCTTTTCTGAACACAATTTCTCTCGGTAAAGCAAATGAGTCTATTTTCTTTCTAAGAGCATCCATAATTTTGTCTTTTATGTCATCGCTCTCGGAAATACCGTCTCTTAGGACAACATATGCTCTGATTCTCTGACCTCTTCTCTCATCCTTCACACCTATAACGCAGCAGTAAGAAACTTCTTCAACGGAGTCTATTACATTTTCAAGCTGACCCGGATAAACATTATAGCCGTTCGTGATAATCATTCTTTTAATTCTCTGGCTAAAGAAAACAAAGCCTTCTTCATCCATATGTCCAAGATCACCAGTATAAAGCCAAATGTTACCGTCAGGCATTTTCTTTAATGTTGCAGCTGTTTCTTCGGGATTTTTAAGATATCCCTTCATTAATGTCGGTCCTGTCAAAATTATCTCGCCCTGCATATTGGGAGGCAGAACGTCTTCTGTTCCCGGCATAACAATCGCATACTTCATATCGGGCAAAGGCAAGCCTATACTGCCTTCCTTTTCACGATCAAATGGCGTTAAGCAGCTCGCTGTAACACACTCAGTAAGGCCGTAACCCTGTCTTATCCGAATCTTTGCGCCATGCTCCTTAAGGAATTCGTCAACTTTACTTTTCAATTCAACAGTAAGCGAATCGCCTCCGCAGAATACGCCTTTGAGGAAGTCCAGTTTAACTCCCTTAAAATCCGGGATATGAAGCAATGCTTCAAAAATAGTCGGTACACCGGCAATGACGTGAGGTTTCTTTTTAATTAACATCTGTGTATACTTTTTGATATTAAAATTAGGCATAAGAATACACTTACCGCCGTGAATAAGTACCATATGAATGTTTATGCCAAGTCCGAATCCGTGGAACATAGGCATACAGCTAAGAATTCTGATTCCCGGACCAACAGGCTCTTCAAATGAAGCCACACACTGATAAGCAAGTGCATTCATGTTAAAGTCGGTAAGACATATTCCTTTAGGGCTTCCGCTCGTTCCGCCGCTGTACAAAATAACGGCTGTCCTGTCCATTTCAAACTGTGCAGTCTCAACAGAATCCGCTTTGCTCTTTAAGAAATCATTCCAAATTATTCCGTTGTCCGTGTTGGGATATTTAAGATGCTTCTTTCCTTCCGTCAAAACATACGGAAGTCTTAAATAAGCAGGCAGTTCATCCTGAACCCTTGCAGTAAGAATTGTAACAGGATGATCCACCTCTTTAAGAGAATTGTTTACTTTTTCATAGAATTGATCGAGAGTAAGAATTAATTTACTCTCAGAAATATTAAGATAAAAAGAAATGCTTCCTTCCGAAGAAAGCGGATGAATCATATTTGCAACCGCACCTATTTTGCTTACAGCATAAAAGCAATGTAAAGCCTGCGGAACATTGGGCATGCATATTGTAACTGCGTCGCCGGCCTTTATTCCAAGAGAAACAAGTGAGCTTGCAACCTCATCGATCTTTGTAAGAAATGTTTTGTAATTTGTAACCTTGTCAAAAAACTCATATGCCGCAGCTGCAGGATATTTTTCGGTTATATCCGCAACCATCTGATACATTGTCCTCTCAGGATAGTTTAATTGATACGCCATTTGTACCCTCTCCTTAAAAGTTAATATGCCACCAAGTAAATCCCCCGATTGAAACATAGTCGCTTTTTTATTATAAAAAATAACGTATCAATTTTCTACACACATTTGGCCTTTATTGTACAACAAATATTATGGAAGAAACTTTCCTGAAGAAAGGTACAGTTTATACCAATCTTCTCGGGATAAAGAAATATTACAAGCCTTAGCCATTTCTGCCAAATGAACCGGATTCATTGTTCCCGAAATAACCTGCATTTTAGCAGGATGACGCAATATCCAGGCAATTGCAATTGCCGCTTTCGTAACATTATATTTTTCTGCCAGTTCTGCAAGTACCTCATTCATTTTAGGAAACTGTGGATTGTCAATAAACATTCCTCCAAACATACCATACTGTAAAGGCGACCATGCCTGGATAGTAATGTTGTTTAGGCGGCAGTAGTCCAGTGTGCTGTCGTCTCTCATAACTGACATGTCCGTAGTTTTATTGTTCATATACAGTCCCTGATCTATTAATTGCGACTGTTCCAACGATAGTTGAAGCTGATTAATCTTAAGTGGTTGTTTAACATACCTTTTCAAAAGTTCGATTTGCATAGGCATCGTATTGCTGACACCAAAAAAGCGAACCTTACCCTTACCTTCCAACTCGTCAAAAGCTTCAGCAACCTCTTCAGGTTCAAACAAAAGATCGGGGCGATGAAGTAAAAGAACATCAATGTAATCCATCTTTAGTCGTTCCAATATGCCGTCAACGCTTGCAAGGATGTACTCTTTACTCCAATCAAAAGTACTATTCTCAAATCTTAAACCGCACTTTGACTGGACAATCAGTTCATCACGACTTACTCCCGAAAGTTTTAGGGCATCCGAAAATCTTATTTCAGCTTCCCCTCCTCCATAACAGGTAGCGTGGTCCACGTAATTTATACCAAGATCATGTGCCGTGTCAATCATTTTGGCCGCATCCTCCTTAGTCAAGGCAGGCATGCGCATACATCCAAGCACAATACGTGAACTGTTTTTCGGACCCATATCGATATTAATAGTTTGCATTATTATTACCTTCCCTTCTTAAATGTCCAAGACAGCACTATTTGAAAAGACTTTGAACAGCCAAAACGAGGAACATGTAATTGGACGAGCCTCCACCCATGACATATTCACTCTGCTGCCAAAGAAACGGAAATTCCAAAAACTCCGGAAAATCAGGAGCAATGAGTTCAGTACCCGAGCTCACACCGCCGGGAATATATGAGTAGTCTGCACGATTAGCTCCGTATGCCACGGTATGTGATACCGTTCCTACACCCGAAGCGAAAGAAGCTGTATTTGTTCCCGGATGACAGCCCAGTATAAAATTAAGGGCACTTGTCATTGGTTCAATTGAAAAAATATCAGGGAACGCTTTGTACAGATGATAATATTTCGCGCCAAAATCCTGAATTCCCCAACCCGACCCCCATGCTCCGGGGCGATAAGGAACACCATAAGGTGTCGCGCTGCATTTTTCCTTATACACATCATTTAATGATATTGCTGCCATTCTCATTTTGTCCGCAAAATCAGTATCACCAACATGTGGTATAGTTCTTACAGCTATCCAACCAAGTCGGTCGAACTTTTCTTCAATCGTATCAGTATGTGTAACAACATACTGCCTGTATTCTTCCTTTCCGGTCGTAATCAATAGTTCCATTGCAGCATGCATTTTTTGTTCTTTTGCATTTTCATCCTTAGTTATCTGATATAATTCTTCCGCTATTCTAAGTGACTCTTCGCACAAATAATCATTAAAATGTTTCATTGTACGACTTGCAGCCGCAAGCTGGGCCGCAACAGTCAGTTCTCTCCAAGGGTTATCTTCCGTAAATACCCAACGATCGTCCTCATTGCCTTTTACTCCGTCAGTCATAACGGATGCATCACCCAAAAGCACATACTGTCTTATATCATTACATATTATTCCACGGTATAACCTTCCGAGAGAATTGTATCCTCCTATAATTGATAAGAGGCCATGTTCAATTTGCTGTTGCAAATCATTCTTTCCATCAGGCTGATGTATTTCCACAATGTGATTGTTTTGATCAATCGTCGAAGAATCATAGTAAACATTGAATGTCTCTCTTATAAGAGAAAAAATATATACTTCTCCCGCCTGAGATTCAATTCGAAGATCATAGTCCCCTGCATCGTGCCAACCTCCGACGTCAAGTCCGGGTACCGGATCCAGCGGATTATATTTTGTAAGTGTATCGGGTCCCTGAACATAACCATCAAAATGGTTATAATTTATCGGAGCCATCAATGCATCATCTTTGTGACAGTGTCCATGCCAAACCCTGTACTTTTCCGACACTCTCATGTGACACATCTGAATCGGAAGAAAGTACTCCAGTACAGGTTGCCATACACCTCGGTCATAAACGTCATCAGAAATCTTAAATATATTTGAAGCAGATTTACCGTATTCAATAAAATAAAGGCCGGATTCGGTTATACTTGAAAAATCAAATCTCACATATTTATATCTTAAAAAATCATCAACCCTGTTTGCTTCCAGTAGTAAAACCATTTTTCTTCCGTCTTTGCATATTCTGTAAATACATGCATTTTCAGGCTCCGATTTCTTATCAATTTCTACTATCGCGTATTTTTCTTGGGCAGTATGGTATCCGACATTTGACACCTCCACAACCGGTTCATATACATAATTTGCATCAATATAAGGGTATAGTTTCCACGATATAACATCTCCCGTTACTCCTGTAGGAAGCTCTGAATTAAGAACAAACCAACCATTGTTATGGTTAAATCTTCCATCATATAGGTTTAGTTTGGTTTCTGATACCACTCTGAAACTATGCCTTGAATCTTCCGGCGTTACAGTGAAATTGTTACCGCTTACATAAGGCATTCCAACAATATCATCTGCTACCATAGGGCTATACTCTGTTCTGTTTTTTACTAATCTGGATGAATCTGCAAGACCCGTTTTTTCATGGTAAATACCCGCCTTATCATAATTTGCAGGCAGGCAAACGGACGGTCCGTTCGGCTGGCTTGGAAATATTCCCTCATTATCATCCATAATCCAAGATTTACCAACAAGATGCACCGGAATCATCTCAAGGTTCAATGAAGCTTTCCCTTTCAAGCATTCCGGCAACGGCTGTTCAAGATTAACAACTATTTCAATCCCATTTTCGATTGACTTACAAATGACCGAATAATCAAGTTCGACATCAGGATATATAATCGGGTTAAAACCCTTAAGATGATTATTCTCGTCAGGATAATGAAGTCCGACCGTTACAGTCCCCGATTCAGAATCGACAACTTTTTCTTTTCGGACAGGCACAGGCTGCCACTGTCCCGGAGTTTGTTCAAATCTGACATCAATTCCCTGGGCCATTCGCCTGTCATTCATAACAAGCGTCACACCACTCTGATGTCCAACCGGATAATTGTCATTAAACGTCATTATCTCTACGCCAAAAAGATTAAAGCATCCCGTTTCTTTGTCCAATTCAAATCTCATAGAAAAGCCCCCACCAAAAGAATCAAACTAACTTATTCCCGATAATTCCCGTGAAATATATCTATTTCACATTGCGCCGAAAAGTCGCCTTCATCAGAATTCAGTTTTATGACAGTTTTTCCTTCAGAATATCCGCTCCGTATAATTAGCGTTGCAGAGCCGTTGAATGTTTCACAGTGCTCGTCCGAATATACTTCTTCAGTCACCGGATTTCCGGTTCCAAAGCCTGCCAGATATCCGACGCCCTCAACCTTGGCCATCAATCCGATATTTGCATCAGGCACTCTTCTGTTTTCACTGTCTACTACATCTATTGTAACATATACAAGATCGTGTCCGTTTGCCCTTATGAAATTACGTTCAGGTCTAAGTACTAATCCTGTAGGCGCTTTCGTCGTTTCAAGTTTATCACGGGTTACTTCAACACCGTCTTTATAGCTGATTGCCTCAACTGTTCCGGGTTCATATAAGGTATTAAAACGTACAGAATTAGGCAGCGGTTTGTCTTTATTTACAGTTTTTCTTTCGATTTCTTTTCCGTTAACGGTTATTGCCACTTCATCAGCGTTTGAGAAAACTACAAGTTCCACCGGTTTCTGTTCGTATCCGTCATAATTCCAATTCTTTAGCACATCTATAAAACCCCACATACTCATCATCTCGACTTTGCCAAGATTTCTAGGATGGAATGAATATAAATATGTGCTTTTACTTCCCCACACAACACTTCTGTATGCTCCCTGAGGACATAAATTGCCTGTTATGTCAAAATCCGCATCATTAGCCAGTCTCCACGGATATGGCGAAGTTTGCTGTGGCATTATTTCCCAAGGGGGACACTTAGCAAGCGGATCATCCGGATCAACAAAAATAGATTTACCTATTCCGGCCTCTCCTATATAGTCCCATGCCGTCCATGTAAAGTCGCCGATAACATACGGTAATCTTTCAACCAAAGGCCATCTGAATCCAATCTCATTAGGGAAATTCTCCGATCCGAGGATAACTCTGTTGGGATATTTCTTATGAGAGTTTTCATACAAATCTTCCATATAGTTGTATCCCACAATATCAAGCCCATTTGTGAAAGGTTCCGTTAAATTGTCCCAGGATAATACCTCTTCATTGTTCTGAGCATTTTGTGCCGAATTTTGCCTTTCAGACAATTTATCATCAAGTCCGCTCCAAAAAGAACAGATTCCATTACTGATAGGCCTGCTGCAATCCAGTTTTCGGATTGTTTCTGCCAATTCAGCCGAGACTGTATAACCGTTTTTCAATCCACCTCTTTCAGGTATCTCATTTCCTGTTGACCAGATTATTACCGATGGGTGAATACGATCGCGTCTAATAAAAGCTGTCAGTTCTTCTTTCCCGCAATTTTCAAAATATGTGCTGAAATCCCCCGGTCTTTTAGCAATCCCCCACGCATCAAAAGCCTCATCGAAAACAAACATTCCATTCCTGTCACATGCTTCCAACAACGCCTCCGAAGGTGGATTATGCGCAGTTCTTATCGCATTAAACCCTACTTCCTTCATTTTCTTTATCTTTCGATCTTCGCATTCATATAATGATATTGCTCCAAGCAAACCATTATCATGATGAATACAGCCACCCTTGAGTTTGACTGTTTTATTGTTAATCCGCAGACCACGAATCGCATCTGCGGTTATTGTTCTGATTCCAAACAGTTTTTCATCCTCGTCGATTGTCTTCTCACTGCATTCAACAAAGTGTGTCTTAAATACCCCTAAATTCTTGATAGAAACCTTTGCTCTATAAAGATTGGGCGAATTACAATCCCACAGCTTCGCATTTTCTACACTGAAAGCAATTCTGGCAGTTTCCTCTTTATTAGCATTTATTTGAATTGTTCTTGATGAAGTGGCAGCTTCGCTATGATCCTTATCGTCTACCAACGTAAGAGTGACTTCTGCCAATCTGTTTTCCAATGTTTTATTACAGATATCAATCTGTGCTTCAAGATAAGCCCAGTTATCCGAAACCTCTTTTGTATAAATATATATACCATCATTTTTGACGTGCACCCTTGGTGCATGGCACAAAAACACACTTCTTATGATTCCACATCCGGAATACCATCTTGAACCGGGCTGTAATCCGGCATTTGTATTGATTGTGATTCGGTTTTTTTCGCCAAAAGAAACATATTCTGTTATATCAACGTAAAAAGGCGAGTACCCATAATGATGTTCACCAACCATACAACCGTTTATTTCAATCGTTGCATGCATCATAACACCATCAAATTTTAGCCCTATCATTTCGTTTTCCCATTCATCGGGAATAAAAACGTATTTTGTGTAATTACACATATCCCCGTTAAAATATCCGGAGTCATATTTAGCAGGTGCATCCTGCGATGTTTCATAGCCAATCATACTGTCATGTGGCAAATCGACAATCTTATATCCCGTACCATCCAGTAGGCTTTTCGAATCAACGTATCCCTGACGATACTCCCAAGCTTCATCCAAATTGATATAGTTCATTTTTACCCTCCTTATATAACACCCCAAGAAAATTATTTTCTTGGTAAATGCCCATACTTTTTTTCGTATAAATGATAGAAGTGGCTGGTATTCTCATACCCAACCATATGTATTATTCTGTTGATTGGAAGATTCGTTGTTCTAAAAAGTTCATCAGCTCTTTTCATTCGGATATCCATCAAATATTCTTTAAAAGACATTCCTCTGTACTTTTGGAACAAAAGGTTATAGTAATTTCTGTGATAATGAAACATTTCTTCTAACAGCGAGGCATTAACCTTCGAACCGGTCAACCTTATGAATCTTTCCAGTTCATATAAAATAGCCTTTTCTTTGCTCTCATGCGTATCGGTCTTAAGAATAGGGCTATAATTAATGCAAATGTGCTGCAAGAGTCTGATCATCAAGCCTTTGCGGATTTCTTTGTACCCTAATTCCTTTTCTGTTATTTCATGAAATAATTGTTCCAGTATTATTGATGACTTTTTCTTACAATCATTCATTGGTCTTAACTGTAAGAAACTCTGCTCCTTTTTCTGCCTTGATAATGCATGAAAAAGGAATCTGTGGAGCTCATCCCTTTCGTCAAACGTATGAAGTATCTCATCGAGATAATCAGCACGAATCTGCAGAAAAGCAACCGACGCATCTATCGAAGTTAAGTAATCCGAGTGTTCACAATTTTGATCTGTAATGACAAATTCGCCGGCCTCAAACCGATGCTTTTCCCCCAGTAATATCTGTTCAAAATATCCGTCTATTACATAAAAAATTTCAATGAACTCGTGCTTATGCAATATTCCAACAAAAGGAATCTCATGATAAAAAGTAAAATTACCGTCAACGTAATATGCTTTTTCACGCCCGTAACAATCATATACAGAAATCTGCATTTTCATTTCAGAATCGAGCGTTCGGTTCTGTGCAATCGGATATACCTGACTTTTTTCAACGATTTCATTATCCGGCATGAAATCGCTTAACTCTTGAATTTCCTGCTCATTTCTATAATATTCTATTCTTTTATCAATTGTGTGAAAATCATTCATAATCGTGCATCCCGTCCTTATATAATAACACATACCATCATATAGTTCTTACTTATTCTTTGCTCAGAAGTCTTTTATATGATAAATCGATAGCAAATGCACCAAGCGGAGCCGTAATCACTATTGCAAGTACCGCTACCGTAAGCACTATATCGCCGCAGGCAAATCCAAGTGCAAGCGGAATCCCGCCAATTGCTGCCTGAACTGTTGCCTTAGGTGTATAAGCAAGCATCATGAAAAGTTTTTCTTTTTTAGTGAATTCAGTTCCCATCATGCACATAAATACTCCCAGCATTCTGAATACCAAAGCACCGACAATTACTACTAATGCTTTTGATCCCACATTTCCAAGATAATCGATGTCCACAGTTGCACCGACAAGCACAAACAGGAACACCTGAGCTCCTATCCAAAGCTTTCCATATTTTTCAGACAACCTTTTGGCAACAACTTCTCTTTTTTTCTTTAAGCCTATTCCAATAAACATAATGGCTATAAGCGAAGCAAATGTAATAGATGTTTTCATTTTGTCTTCCAATACCACAAGTGCAAATGAAATGCTGAGTATGACGAGAACCTTTTCCGTGTCTTTGATATGAATCTTTTCAAAGAAACATGATAATACAAAGCTTATAAGCAGTCCTATAATAGCCCCCAATATTATCGAAACCGGAATATTTATGAATTTTACAGCCGAAGTTCCCTCTCCCTGCATCATACCTACAAAAGTCGAAAACAGAACGATTACATAAACATCATCAACTGAAGCACCGGCAAGAATTAGTTGAGGAATCCCCTTTTTTGTCGCGTACCCTTCATCCATCAGTTTAACCATTCTCGGGACAACTACAGCAGGCGATACAGCAGCAAGAACGGCTCCCATTATTGCAGCTTCCAACACAGACATTCCTAATAGTCCGGGTGCAAATAAAATCATACCTATCAGTTCAAAAGATGCCGGCACAAAACACATTAGTAAGGCAGGTCGCCCAATCTTCTTTAGCCCCGACAATTCAAGCCCCAGTCCTGCTCTGGTAAGAATGATAATAAGCGCTATTTTTCTGATTTCAGCTGAAATACCAAGTATACTTTCGTCGAGCAGATTAAGCACATGTGGTCCGAGTACTATTCCAGTAGCCAGCATCCCTATCAAACTCGGAAGTTTAAGTTTTTGGCATATCCATCCTATGGACATACCTACAATTAATATCAATGAAATACTTAATAACATATCTGCCTCCTTATGACGCAAAAAAAGCTGACACTATCTGCGTAAAACATTCGCAGAAGTCATCAGCTTTTAAAAGCGGTTTAAGCAATCAATTTGCTAAGGGAGAACCTCATTCCCTAATAGTTTAAGAAAGTTTAACATACTCGCATACCTAATACAAGATAGAAAACTCCTATATTTAAATAGGGTTTTAATCTATCTATGGCTAAAACAGGCAGACCTACTTTTATACAAAGGAAAAAGTGCAGGGAAAAATCAATGTATATATGATTAGTTAAAAAACATGTGATTCATCTCTGAGTTTGAACATTTCATCGAGTTTTTCGCTTCGCAATATACTTCTATGTCATGAGCCGGCATAACAAAACGAATAATATAGCCCTTTTTATCATTCCACTCTGCAATTACTTTCTGCCCATCTACATAAAATGTATAATCTGTGTCGGTAGCTATAAGACGATATGAAATCTCTACATCAGTTCCCTCTTCATAATTTTCTTTTGCTCCGTCAAACAGATTAATTTGTCCATGATAGTCGACTTTATAGTTTATCTTCTCACTCTCAAATAACATAATAATTGATTCCTCTTTATAATAAGATACAAATATAGCTTAATTATATGCTTTCCTGTATAAAATTCCAAAGCTTATCACTTATTGGATAGAAACCGAAGCAGTATCCATTTCTTTGTGCAACGATATGAAAAACATTTTTAATCTGTTCAGGAATATTAGATACCTTAACACCATTATAAATATGAAATTACAGTTAAACGCATCTGTTCCTTGAGGGACAGCAAGACCTCTTGCGAAAGGCTCCGGCGCGTTCGCACTCGCACTTTGCTGCGCAAAATGCTGTTGCTCGGCTTGAGTGAGACCTGGGCAGCACTCCCAAGAAGGTATAGCTATCGTTCATATAACTATATATGTTTCTATGTGAAAGCTATGAAACACATGGCAAGGATGGGGTCTACATTATCCTCTTTTCAATCTCCAGAAACCTTCATCATGTAAAACCTTTACACTTCCGTCTGACAATAACTTCTCCAGACATTTTCTGATTTTTGATTCATTATTCTCAAAAAATGATTTATGATTCTTAAGACACTTCTCAAGGTCCTTCAATAAATCATCTACCTGATCATAGGTAAATATACAGGGAATCACAACCTCATCTATTTTTGAAAAATACTTCTGAAGTATTGCCTTACAAGCATCTTTCTTCTCATAGCACTCAGAAAGTTCCTGCTCTAAGGCTTCCGTATCAAGGCCGAATTCCTCAAAGATCTTAATCCACCATTTCAATCTCGATTCCTGCATATTTCCATAAGTATTTAAGGACATAGTTCCATCATCTTCGAGCATCTCAGAAGCCCTTGCAATTACAGTCTCAGCATCCTTCAACTCATAAGTCAGATAATGTGCAAGTATCATAGAATACTTGGCCTTTCCGTTCATCTCTGACCATGTCTGCCCATCTTCCAAATCGGCAAAACAAAAATTAATCTCACTGCCATCGGCAAGCTGATTTTTATTATCATCTACATACTTTTCAAAATCATCTACCCAACTACCGCGCACATCATAAGCATCAATGTGAACATTTCCCGGAATATCCTCCCAGTTGTTCCTCCATACCTTGGCATATCCACATCCAAGATCAAGAACTCGTTCCCCCTCTTCAATCTGCAAAGAGCGGAATATTTTTACATACCAGTCAAGCTCGTTCTTTGTATGATCAAGCGCAAAGAAATGTCCATCATCACTGTTTTGATCAGACTGCATACTCTTTAAAACATCTGCCACATCATCCCAATCAGGCTTTCCATTACTTCTTGCAATAACAGCTTTCATCCTGGTAATAGCACGCTCTAATTCATATCGCCTTGCCTCCATCATGGTAATCTGCTCCTGAAGGGTAGCTAAAATATCGGTATTTTTGCTTCCGATAAGATTATCTCTGATTTCCTCCAGCGAAAAACCAATCTGCTTCAGTGCGATTATTTTTTCAAGTACCAGCAATGATTCCTTGTCATATAATCTGTAATTTCCTTCTGAATAATCAGAAGGCTTCAGTAACCCCTTTTCATCGTAAAGCCTTACTGCTTTCTGTGATATTCCCGCCTTTTTAGCAATCTCTCCGGATGTCATTTTATCTTTCACTTAGGTATCCTCCAAATTTTAAGTAATTGTTGTCTTGAACGTTCATGTACATACCTTAAAGGATTCCCCAAGGGAAGAGTCAACACTTATTTTTGATATCAAAAAATAACCTATCAATTTCCTTTAAGTAATCTTCTCTAATCACCAAATATGGCAATCCATTTTTCTTACAGCCTTCCAGATAGAACCTATTATCTCGTAACAGGATTTCCTTTGTACAGTAACTGTCATCCAGTCTATTTTCTATACAACATGCATTTGATTTAATAGTTTCAAAATTGGCATCTATATACTCATAGCTAAAACATATGCATATATATTTTATATTCTTCAAATATTCCTCATCAAAATCCTTTTTCCAATCAAACGGAATGTAACAACCTTCAACAATCAAATTCTGCTTATTCTCAATTGCAGTCTTAATCATCTCTCTGGTAATCGGCCACAAATACTCTGTCATTTTGTCATCATCGTCCGGCGTAAGTGTAGTATTGCCACTCCGAATCAATCCCATTTTAATGTGATCCTGTGATACATATGGATAATGATATTGTTCAAGCAATTTCTGTGCCAAATTAGTTTTGCCTGTATGAGATGCTCCTGTAATTATCACTACCTTTGAAGGCATATCAGCACTGTTTTTCACCTTCTCGATATCTATTTTATATGCAAGCAATCTAAGAAAATATTCCGGCACTCTTCTATGTCCAAGTTCCCAGTCTGTAATCGTCGGATATGGTATATCATATTCAATTGCAAAATCCTTACGTGTCATCCCGGTACTTTCCCGAAGGCTAATCAGATACTCTCTCTTTTCATCACGTTCCATGTTACAGCCTCACAATTTTTCATCAGTATTGACTTCGATTTCTCCAGTCACACGAATTTGTACTCCATTTGCATTAAAGCACATTTCCGCTTTGGGATTAATCTGAAGTTGCTTAAAAACATCCTTTGTTGCTAAATAAAAACCCAAATTTGCATTTAATAATTCATATATTTTCTTTTCATCCATAGTATATTCCTCCTAGCATACCCCTTCATTTATCATTTCATCAAGTATTATTGCTGCGCTTCTCACCATTTCTGGGCAAAACGTTCTAAATAAGTTCTTATCCTTGATAATTTGCATATCTTCGGTATTTGTCAAATCATATCCCAATAATTCTCGACATACCACACTTCCATTTTTTTCTATAAAACGATTCATAAATTCCCCAGATATTCTATAAGCCTTAGCTTTACCTTCTAAATCATCACTTTCACAATGTCCACATCGAAGTCCCAGTACCATAAGTGCACCTGCTACTGCTCCACATAATTCACCTTTTCGTTCTCCTCCACCAAAATTAGTTCCCAATCGTAGGGCTAATTTTTCATCTATTCCAAGCTCTGTTGCAAACGTCGTAAAAACAGCTTGTGAACAATTAAAGTTATTGCTATAGTATTCAATTGCTTTTTCTACATGTTTCATAAATCCCACCTCATTCTTTTATTCACAAATCTCACAAGCTTTATTGTATAACTGAAGAGATTCAATAACTTGACTTCGCTTGTCCTCGGGAATTTTATTCAGAATGGTTTTAAATTTTTGATCCATATCATGTTCTATCTTATTAAACCTTTCATTGCCTTTATCTGTAAGATTTAAAACTACATATCTTCTATCTTCTTTTGATGGTTTCCTTTCTACATACCCCTTCTGAACTAATTCCTCAACTGTCCTACTAATACCACTTTTATCTAGTCTTAATATTTCGGCTAACTCTTTAACTGAAATATTAGCCTTTCGACCTATTTCCACAAGTACAAAACACTGTGTATCACTAACTCCACAACAACAGCAATCAGTTCTATTAATACTCCCCAGGTTCATTTCCAGTCTTCGTGTATTCTCTCTAAATATTTTCACTTGATTCATACCATCACCTCCGATGTATGAATAATATGGCAATTAGTTGCGTGTGTCAACTATTTATTTTCTCAACAATTAAAAAAGTCCAATACTAATGTACTGAACTTTAAAATAGTATAAAATGATAAATTTAGCCCATATTCTCAAAATTTGACTTCCTATCCTGCTCGACAAGCTGGGATTTTGCGCGCAGAAATGAGCCATGCGCAGATGAACCGAATTGGCTGACGGGAGCTTGCTCACAGGCAGACATATTCGAGTTCAGATGCATACGGCGAACGCCGCGACAACGAACAAGCGCAAGCTTGTGAGTGTCGGCATGGCGATACACTTACTAACTGAAAGTTTTAGTCTTGCTTTGACATCAACATGCTTATACCTACTAGCAAAACAACACCTAAAGTGAAACATACACACCCTAAAACAGTATCCAACTGGTTAGCGAAAAAACCTATCAATACACTACCTAATATCATCAGGCACATCCATTTGAAAATATTACTAACCTTTTTTTTCAATTTGAATTTTTCGGCATCTGCATATTCCGCTACTTTTTTTAATGTTTCCTTTTCTTTATCCATATTCTCGCTTTTCCTTTCTCCATCAATAATTTCACGAATATCTACTTCGAAGAAATCCGCAATTTCAATGAGTAACCCAACATCAGGCATATTACTACCTGTTTCCCATCTCGATACAGACCTTCGGGATATGTTGAACTGCTCAGCAAATTGTTCCTGCGTAAGCCCTTTTTCTTTTCGGAGTTCTCTTAGGAACTCTCCTATTTTTACTTGATTCATCGTTACCTCCCTTTCAAGAACAACGTACCGTATCCCGTTCAATTTGTATAGGACACAAAGCGAGCAATGCCCTATTTTATTAGTGGGGCAGTATTGTCTCATCCAATTAACTATCAAGAAAATTCAAATTTGCTAACCCGAATGATCAAAATCATTCTTTCGACAATACTGACATACACGATGACATTGTGTAGGTTTCCCTATATTTTGTCGGTGTCATACCACATTCTTTATTAAAAACACGTGTAAAATAATTTTGATCAGTAAAACTAACCCTTCTTCCAATTTCAGCTATAGGAAGCTGGGTTTCACTCAAAAGCATTTTTGACAAGTCAATACGAAGTTTCATAAGATAGGTAAGACAAGTCCTTCCCGTGTTATCCAAGAACAGCCTGTTCAGACTATTTCTGTTCATGTGAAATGCGTCAGTTATCATTTCCTGCGATACCTTCTCGTCTATATGAACATTTAGAAAGGCTATGATTTTGTTAATCAATGCTGAATCATCCTCTAGATAATGCAGATCATCTTCACACCTGGAATTTAATATAAAAAGTAGTTCCAGAAAAAATGATCTGCTTCGGCATGGCCAATATCCGTCATACTGCTCATTTAATTCGTATTTCATCTTGGAAATAATATCCATAATATTTTCAAATGAACTTTCAACCAGGGAGCTGTACTTTATAATACAACCATCTTTTCTTATAAAATTTCTAACAGCTCTGTAGTCCTGGTAAATTGTCGTTCCAATGTTCTCACTATGCTCCTCATATTTACCTGAATACAAAGCTTCATATGTAAGTAAGTCATTTATCGCAGACGGCTTAAAGAAAATGGTTGTGGCCTTGAATTTACCCTCTGGTACCACAACTATATTGTCCTTATTTGATAGAAAAATAGCCGTATGTCGGCTAAATTTCACCGCTTTCTTGTTAATAGTAGCTGAAAGATTTCCACTAGTAATAATCAACAGTTTGCAGGTCTGGTCATCATTTATAGAAGGAATCTCATTTTGCGAATTGTTAACAAAAATATCAACTCTTCTCTCATAATCTCCATGCTCTCGCTCTGTGTATAATTTCATATTTTTCCCTCTTTGCTACGATAATTTATGCTTTAAATCTCAAGAGTAATTTTATCATCAGCATCTGCTTTGTGCAAATAATGCTAAAAAAAATTGCATTTAATACTAACGAATTATACTAATAAAGTTTAGAATTAATTTTGTAAAAAGCATTATATTAGCTGTCAGATAGCGCAGTTAATGATGAATTGAAATGAACAAAAAAAGAGGAGAATAAATAATGAAAAAGCTAAAGCACTTAATGATAGGAATATTGATATGCATAATGCTAACAGGTTGTGGCATTAGTTATAGCACAGATGATATACAGAATATATCAGTTGATGAAAATGCAAAAAATGCTAAAAAAATTGATAATCATCTTATTAGCGACTATAACATTTTCGAGCTAACTTCTGATAATCTTAAAAACGGGAAATGGGATGACATTATTTCTAATACTGACAAAGGACAGAACCATTCTCCACAACTTTCATGGGAACCAGTTGAAGGCGCTTCAGAGTATATGATTTATATGGTAGACACGAGTATGCAATATTGGATTCACTGGAAATCCTGTGGTATTACAGAAACCACGCTAGCCGAGGGGTGGGCAGAAAAGGCTGAATATGTGGGACCTTATCCACCAACAGGTGGAACGCACACATATGAAATATATGTAATCGCACTAAAAAAACCAATTGAACGAATGAAGGGCTCTCTCAATGGACAAAATATGAAATTCGAATCATTCATAGCTGCAGCAGATACGGATATAGATGGCAATACTGGTAACATTGCTGGCGCTGCACATATCAGTGGAACATTTACCAATTAAAAGGTAAATGTTCTCCAAGCGTCAGGTGTGACCATCTACCAATTACCAGCCGAAGGCTGTTAAATAAACCATAACTCCCATACATGCCAAAATCATCCATCCCAAAGGATGAAGACATAATATTCCTACTACACCTAACCCCTTCTTGATCATTTGCCAAGGCGTTAACTCTGTCTCATGATAACGAATTCTGCTACCATCCTCATTGATTCTATAAACCCATGGATTTGTATATAATTCCTTCAGTCCAAGCTGTACCAGTAATATAGGTGCAGTTGGAAGTGTTATACAGAACCACACTGCACTTCCTCGTAGATCGATTTGTGCGAAATTAAATCCATTAACAAACAGCGCAAGAATCACTGGTAAAAAAACTCCTGCCATTGCCAGCATAATCATACTAAATATTCTTTTCTTGGAACGGAAAATGTAAGTAACTGGTATTTCTTCTTCCTTCAACTTCTTTTTAAATACTGGTTCAGCAATTTTTCGTTTAAGAATTGTATCGTTAAGTACTAGTGTTCCTTTTTCTCTTCTAAATGTCTTCTCTCCCGAAGTAAAAATATTCCGGTAGTGTATGATACTTCCCTTATTATCAAGGCCAGGCTCAAACATAAAGCAGAAAATAAACAGATAAAATATGGCAAGAATACAGGTAACCGCAACAGTTTCCATCAATTTGCCTGATGCCATCCATCCAATTCCGAAAATCAAGGAACATGAAATAATAAAAGTCAAAATTGCTTCAAGCCACCATGGCAATGATATGCTGACTCCAAGTTTTTCTGCCTTGACACTGACTTTACCAGTCTGACCGTTTACAGCTGCACTTACTTCTCCATCCTTAATGTAGTACACAGGAAGAAGTACTGGTGCCTCAAATACAGTCTTTACTGTAGTCGTCACGTCAATTGCCTTCGTTCCCCAGATTTTTTCAAGAAAAACTCTATAATTTGAATCAACTTCTTCAATTAGACGTTCTTTAGCTACCTCTCTTGGTATATCAGAAATCTTAACACGCTGTCCTGCCACATACGCATATTCGAACTCTTTTAATCCCGAAAGATCGTATGGTTCCATAGCATCCAAAACAAGATTATCAAGTTGCTTTGAACAGTTTATGAATTCATCATATATATATCCGTTAGCTGAAAATACAGTAGTATCTTTCTTCTTATTTACTTTGCAATAAACAGGTCCTCGTGCCATCTGATAAGGCAGATAGTAACCTTTCAAATCATATGTTTTCTTTATAAGACGTTTTGCTTCTCTTCTATTCTTATTCTGCGCGCACCATTCTTCAATTTTAGTTTTTGCCTCTTCTTTAGTGATAGCAAAAGGAATTATAGCTTCTGGCACATCATCGGCATGCGTATATTTCTTTCGAACCAGTTTTCTTCCGCAAAAATCGCATGTAGAAATCGCCTCATTTTCTTCAATAACAAGATTAGCTCCACATCCACTGCATGACGTAGACATGAGTGGGTAGTTTCCAACCTCCGTCCTGACTCTCTTTCTTATTTTTTGCTGATATTGTACTTTTTCCTGCTTTGCTTCTTCTATCCCAACAGTTCCTTTGCAGTATCTACACCGATATATTTGATTAACAATATCAAATTCTGCTGGTGCACCGCAGCTTGGACAAAATATGCTTAAAATATCCTTTTCCATTTCATCCCCCTCTTTAAGATGTCATGTAACTTAGTTTATGCTCTCAATCAAAAGTCTTCCAACTCCTTTCGACTAATACTCTGGGACAACGACAAAATCTTTTATGTAAAATGACATTCCTCCATCACCGATTACCCTAACCATCCCCACTGGTGTATCATTTTCATATGCAACAAAAGTTGCTATTGTATTTTGAAGTGCCACCTCAACCTGCTCTTTGCAGGGTGGTTCCCAACCTACTGATGTATATAATGCCAAAAACAATTCTGCATCAAGTTTATTAATGTCAATACGCATATTGTTCCCCCTTAAACCGGAATTTAGGTAGCCCGTATTCTCAAAATTTGCTTTTCAACTTTTAATAAATTCTACAGTTTGATTCTTCATTGAAATTTTCCCTACTGAAAAACCATACTCAAGCAATTCTTTCTTGAATGTAAGAAAAGAATGATCAATTCCAAATCCCAAGATATCATCTATTTCTTCATATGTAAGTATCATCTTATCCTTATCATATTTAGAAATATATTCCCACAAAGGTCTATATTTACTCATATAGTTAGTCTCCTTGTATTTGAAAATCATAATGTGCAACATCCCTACAAATAGAATTTGCATAGCCCGAATAATCAAAATCATATGTCCATCTATCATTTTAGAAAAAAAGAAGAACAATTACTATTGTTCTTCCGATAATACGTGCTATCGAGGGTGGCATTTTTCAGCCTTTACTTTAGTGCGTTAATGTGTGTAATAGACGCGTTAGATTCAATTTACTCTGCATTATCACAATAAACTTCTATCGC
>JAZQOL010000020.1:0-30198 GCA_045627845.1 Lachnospiraceae bacterium
CTCTTTAACTTATTTGTATCCTTGTAGTCGATTGTGTTGTCTTTTCCGCAGAAAACGCAAACTTTCTTACGTCTACGGATAGCACCCTTTCTTCTCATAGGTGCATCTGACTTATCGCCTCTATCAGCTTTATTAAATGCCATGATTTTGCCTCCTATATTATCTGCTTACAGGGCCGAACGGAAGGTCATCTTCAATTCCATCTCCATCAGGGAAGTTCATGAAGCCTTCTGCAGGCATCTGCTGCGGACGATCGGAATTACCTGTAAATCCCCCACCGTTAGAAGAACTTGCGTTCTTGCTCTCGGCGAATTCCTGATCCTCTGCAATAACGTCAGTGGTGTATACCTTAACACCGTCTTTGTTGGTATAAGAACCGGTCTGAATACGTCCGGTCACTAAAACCTTGGTTCCTTTGTGAAGATATCTCTCAGCAAACTCGCCGGCTCTTCCGAAAGCAACGATGTTGATAAAATCAGCTGTCTGCTCTCCGTCCTGGCTTGCTCCGCGACGTCTGTCAACAGCGATTGTGTATCTTGCAATTGCTGTAGAGCTGTCGCCCTGTGAATATCTGACCTCGGGATCCCTTGTCAATCGTCCCATAAGAATGACTTTATTCATATTTGATTCTCCTATCGAATTCGAAAATTACTCTTCGTCAGTGCGAACGATTAAGAATCTGAGAACATTGTCCATAATGCGAACACGGTTTTCGATTTCGATGGGAGCGGTAGCTTCAGCGTCGAACTGAACGAAGTAGTAGAAAGCTTCCTTATTCTTCTGAATTTCGTAAGCTAACTTCTTCTTTCCAGCTTCTTCAACGTTTGTAACTTTACCACCGAATCTTTCAACGTAAGCCTTGCACTTATCAACAACAGCGGCTCTCTCGTCATCTTCGATTTTCGCACTAACAACAACAGTTAATTCATATTTGTTCATGCTTGTTACCTCCTTTTGGTCTCTGGCCCACACGCATAGTATGAGCAAGGATTGTTTATCACGTTGTACTATATTAGCATAAGCATTTTGCTTTAGCAAGCACTTTTTATTTCTTTTACACTTTTTTCCAAAGCTTTACGGGCAAGCATAATCTGATGTCCGCAGCCTTTGCACTTTATCCTGAAATCAGCGCCTTCGCGAAGTACTTCCCATTCGAAGCTTCCGCACGGATGGCCCTTCTTCAGCCTGACTGTATCTCCTACATGTATTTCCATACAATCGAAATCTCCGAAACCGCCTTAAGCCTACCACCATTTTTCAAAAAGAACATTGAAGTCGACATCACCTTTTACTCCGTCGAGTTGTCCTTTATTGGTATACTGCCACATTTTGAATTCATAAGGGAACATAAACGGATTGTTATATGACCACACCGAGGTATCGTCATCCATTGCAATTCCGTTGTAATTTGCATACCACTTTTCGTAATCTTCAAGTCTATCAATCTGCATGCGCATTGTGAAAAACTTTATATCGGAATATACCATAGGGGTATAGCCTGCAGCCTTAATCTTTTCACAGAAAGCAATGATATTATCGGTTCTCTGTTCGGGAGTAAGATCTTTAATACGCTCTGTTGAAGAAGCAGACTCAACATCGATAATGACAGGACCCTTTACATCGAAAGGTGAAAGAAGATTGATTACAAAATCAGCTTCCTCCTCAGCCTCATAAGTGTTGAGTGCCTGAGTGTAAAAATAAAATGCACTTGGAATATTCGCATTCTTTGCTCCGATAAGGTTGTCCTTGAAGCTTGTATCCTCAACAAGCTTACCTTCTGAACCGTAGCCTCTGAAACCGCATCGTATAACAGCAAAATCAATTCCCGTTGCAGCAACCTTTGACCAGTCAACGTCCTGTTGGAAAGAAGAAAGGTCTATGCCCATATAAGAAACATTGTTGCCATACTCATCTTTGTAACTCATAAATCCGGTTACAGGATCCTGATAGAATTTAGCAGGCTCTATCGTGCTCATTTTAAGGTTTCTGTTAATAGGAACAAAAGAATATTTTGTTCCTTCCATAAACACAAGCTCATCAGGGAACAATGATCGAAGAAGATTTGTCATTCCGCCGTATACTTCAGCCGCTGTATGAATCTTGAAAAGGTAATCAGCCTCAACTGAAGACTTTGTGCTGTCTTCGGCATTTGCAAGCTTTTCTTCAAGCATCTTCTCAACTTCATACTGGGTGTAAGTCTTTACATCAATAGAATCTATACTTACATTTCCCGAAGTACGCTTACCGATTCCGCTTCCAAGCCAAAGAAATGTTCCGGCAAGAACCGTAATCGCCACGAGCATAAGAACAAGACCGGTCACAAATATTCCGGTGCTCTTTTTGTCACTTCGTGCTCCGTAATCCAGATAACGGTTTATATTAACCTGGGATTCAGGCTCTTTACCGTCCTGCAACGTTAAATTGTCGACATCCTTTAATTCCATACGCGTCCTTTCAGGTTCCATTATTGTGCCATCGGGGCGATATCTTCCTGACTTGAGTCTTGTTTCAAACTCTTCAACAGGAAGAGGTTTATCAAAGAAATAACCTTGAACAACATCACAGTTAAGTTCTCTTAAAAGATTCAATTCCTCAACTGTTTCAACACCTTCGGCAAGAACTTCCATTTTGAGTTCTTTTGCCATATGAATGATGCTCGAAATTACCTTCTTTGCTTTTTCGTTCTCAACTCCCTTTCCAAGGAGAGATTTATCAATCTTAACAACTTCAAAATCCATGTTCTGAAGTAGCGTTAATGAAGAATAGCCCGAACCGAAATCGTCTATCGAAGACTTGATTCCGTAGCTTTTGAGCTTATCAACCGTGTATTCAAGCAGTTCTTCCTTATCAAGATATGCCGTTTCCGTAAATTCCACTTCAATATATTCCGGAGGAATCTTGTACCCCTGAATAACTTTGTAAATACGTTCGGCAACATCCGCCTCATTAAAATGATACTTGGAAAAATTAACGGATATTCTTACAAGATCCAAACCCGCATCAAGCCATTCGCGCATCTTTCTGCAGGTTTCTTCCAAAACATAAAAGTCTATATCTATTACAAGTCCCGTTCTTTCGCAGAAAGGGATAAATTTAACCGGAGGAAGTATCTGCCCATTAAAATTCCAGCGGACCAATGCCTCTGCCCCGGCTATCTTCATGTCTGATATTGATACCTTGGGCTGGAAATACACAACAAATTCTTTGTTCTGAATCGCCGCAAGTAAACGTCGAAAGAAATTTAATCCTTCCACGTCAAATTGTTCCCCGTACCCCTGTTTCCCGGAAAGAGTTGGTTGCTGTAGCATTAAAGCCTCCAAATCAAAGCATTATCTTTCCCCGAGAAATTTCTCAAATATTACAGAATCAAAGCTCCCCCAAGCCTTCTTCTGCTCTTCTTCTCCCTTTGCCGTCCATGCAACGAGAAAAGGTCTGTATACCCTCTTACACAACATATATCCGAGTTGTCCTATATCCTCATGTTTGTATGCAACAAAATCGGGCTTGGACAAATAATTTACCAAAAGATGTGTCATTGTGAACCGTTCATACCACTTCATGTTCGGTTCCTTCATAAAATTGCAGGAAAGCTGTCCCCTTATAATCTCCGGATGATTTTCTCTAAACCATTTCACAAGAAACGGGCTAAACGATTCGATACAAAACTTACCTTCGTAAGCCATTAACATCTCGTATGCCTTTTCGCAAAGTTCGTAACACTTATTACCGTTATCGCCTTTTATCTCGCAAATCAAATCCGTAGGTCCAAGTGTCTTAAGCACATCCTCAAAAAGCGGAATTTTCTCGTCCGTTTCTTTAAGAGAGAACGAAAGAAGTTCTTCATACGTATAGTCACGTAAGTAACCGTTCACTCCGCACATTCTCAAAAGAGTACCATCGTGAAAAACAACAAGTTTCTTATCCTTGGTCATCTGAACATCGAGTTCAACACCATAGCCGTTTTCACGTGCAAGCCTAAAGGCGGTAAGTGAATTTTCAGGCACTCCGTTGCCGTGCAGACCCCTGTGCGCATACATCTTCTTCTCAAAGTAAGAAGTGTCCCGTTTCTCACCCGGATTTATCAAAACAAGCATCCAGATAAAGAGAAGCACAACGATAAAAGCTATCGCCGCCAAAGCATAAACTAACATGCATGTCACATCCGTAAATTCAAACATATTGGGTTGTAGTTCTTCTAACCACCCAAAATATAGAATAGCATACTATCCGTAAAATTGGAAGAGCTATCGTTTTCTCTTGTGTCCGAAATTAGCGCACTTTACAAGAAGCTTCACAAGTCCCGGTCCGATGATTCCTCCGCTGTTTGCAATAAGGCCCTCAAGGTTTCCTTCTTCAACACCCTTCTTCATCATTATATAGGAAGGATCCGTTTTCTTTTTACCCGGGAACATTATCTTTATACCAAGATTTGTAATTCCCCTCACAGTAAGTCCCGCAAGACTCTTTGATGTAACATCGTAAAAAGAGCAGTTTTCATCGTAATCTCCGCGCTTTCTGTTTCTAAAATCCGTCAAAGGAGCTCCGTAAAGAGTTTCAAACTGGCTTCTTTCTATCTCCATACCATGAGGTTGAGCCTTGAAGTAATCAGGTGCAAGCTCTTTTTCATTTCGGCTGTATCTGGCTCCGTTTACAACTATGTTTCGTTTTTCACGAAGATCCTTAACCGATGCACCAAAAGCAACCGTGTATACACCGCCTATTGTCGCAAAAGAAAACTTATCCACGTCATACACGGCAAACGACCGCTCATCAAGTTTTACAGTTACTTCTTTTTCCTCACCCGGTTCAAGAAATACCTTTGCAAATCCTTTGAGCTCTACGGAACTTCTCAAAAAGTTTTCTTTTTCCGGAAGAACGTATAGTTCCACAATCTCGGCGCCGGCATGATTTCCTGTATTTTTTACGGTAACCGTTGCCGATATTTCCCCTGATTCATATACCTCCGGAAGTGTCATATTGCTATACTCAAATGTTGTATACGATAATCCATATCCGAAAGGATATCTTACCGGTACCCCGAATGTTTCGTAGTATCTGTATCCCACATATATGCTTTCGCGATATTCAACATCGTCAAAAGGAAGCGCATAATACCTCCAGGCAGGGGTATCCGTTACAGAAAAAGGCATTGTCTCAGCAAGTTTTCCCGAAGGATTGACCTTACCCGAAACAAGCTCCGCCACAGACTCTCCTACCGCCTGTCCGCCAAGATACATATGTAGAATCGAAGACACATGGCTTTCCCAGGAGAACTCCATCGGCGCTCCCCCAAAGCTTACGGCAACAATATTCTCATAATCTGCTACGCCATCAATGCGTTCCAGAAGATCCGTCTGATTATAAGGAATATCCATTGTAGAGCGATCGTAACCTTCTCCTTCAAAAGAATCAGTAAGGCCAAGGAAATATAATATTACGGAATTTTTGCGCCTGTAATTCTCTCTTATGCACTTAAGTGCTTCTCCTACCAGCTTTTCGTCCGGTTCATCAGTGTCATTTGAATATCCTTTTGAATATATTACGTTATATCCTTCGTCCCTGAGCGCTTCAATTGCGTTCTTGTGACTTACGGGATTTATATGACTGCTGCCCCCGCCTTGAAAACGCATTTTTTCAGCAAGCTCTCCTACAACAATCAGTGTTTTATCCTTTGAAACCGGTAATGCGCCTTCATTTTTCAGCAAAACAGCACATTCGTTTTCAATATTCTTTGCAACTATATTGTGAGCAGCATAATCAACCGAAAAATCATCTTCAACATTTTCATGAAGCGACACCAGTTTTTCAATAACTTTCCCTGCCCAGGAGTCAATCTCCTCCATTGTTATTTCCCCTGACTCATAGGCTTTCTTAAGTACCGACGTGTGGTAACCTTTGGGATCGGGCATTTCAAGGTTCAATCCCGCCTTAAAGCAGTCAACAACATGATTTGTAGCTCCCCAATCAGAAATAACGGCTCCATCGTATCCCCATTCATCTCTGAGGATCTCGGTAAGAAGATGCCTGTTCCACGAAGCATATTTTCCGTTTATCCTGTTGTATGAGCACATAAGCGTTGTGGGTTTTGCTTTTTTAACAACCTCTTCGAATGCTGCAAGATAGATTTCACGAAGTGCTCTTTCGTCAACCTCGCTGTTGGATGTCATTCTACGTGTTTCCTGGGAGTTTGCAGCAAAATGCTTTAAGCTTGTACCTATGCCCTTGCTTTGGACTCCGTTGATATATTCGGTGGCAAGTTTTCCCGTAAGAAAAGGATCCTCACTATAGTACTCAAAATTACGGCCGCAAAGAGGTGATCTTTTTATATTGATTCCGCAGCCAAGAACGATGGAAACCTTTTCTTTTTTTGCTTCACATGCAATCGCCTGCCCCATAAGGTTGGTGAGTTTTGGATTCCATCCGCACGCAACAGCACTCGCAGTCGGAAAGCACGTTGCAGGATTGCTTCCTTCGATATCTCCGCGCTTTTCCTGTTCAACCTTTCTAAGGCCATGAGGTCCGTCTGTCATCATAATGGAAGGCATTTTACCATTGCAGTCATATGTATGCCAGTCTCCATCACCGCCAAGAAGACGAAGTTTCTCGTCAACTGTCAGCTCTTTAAGTATTTTTTTAACATCCATGGTTTGTCACCTCACAAAATATCGATTCGACTGTTCTTTTGCCGTTTCGCGTCGGTTCTAAGCCTCAAGCTCAGCCGAAGTCTGTTTATGAAATTATATCATTTCACTTGTCGAAGTGTCTAACACACAATCTCCTTTAATCATAAGAATTCCGTGCAATAATTTTGTAATTCGCTAAGTGTATAATTCAGTCGATACTATAAATATGTATTATTGGGAGCTGTTTCAACATGGAATACAAAATTCCGGCGGAATCTTTAGCCGCAATTGTAGAAAGCATGATTACGGGCGTCTGTGTCTTTTCTTTGAACGAAAAGAGACAGCTTATTCCCGTGCATATAAACGACGGAATGTATCGTATGCTCGGTTACTCAAAGCCTGAGTTTGAAAGAATGATAAGAGATGTAAGACTCAGCATCATTCCTGACGATCTTCCTATTTTTGAGCAGGGAATCAATGACGTTTTAAAGGACGACGGTGCAGTCGAAATCGAATTCCGTACAGTTACAAGCGATGGTGCCATCAGATGGCTTCAGGTAAGAGCAAACCTTTACGGAAAGCTCGACGGATACCCTCTTTTTGCCATGACCGTTATCGACGCAACAGAAAGAAAGAGCATAGAGGAAGAACTTGCGCTTCAGGCCGAACGACTTAACATTTTGAGCGAATCAACAAAAGAGCATCTTCTTGATTACAACTCACGTACCGACGTTCTTAACCTTCGCCTTGACAAATCTGCCTTCCAGAAGGGCGAAATTGTTGTAAAAGACTTCATGCAGAAGGGTCCCTGGGAAGCTATTCATCCCGAAGACTGCGCCTCCTTTACGGAAGTTATTAACGCAGCCAGAAAGAAGCCTCTTTCCGACATTGTTGAATTCAGAAGCAATTACTTTGAAGACGGAAACGATAATTACCTTTGGTATAGGGCTACTCTTACAAGCGTTCGCGGGGCTGATGGATATGTATCCCGTATCGTTGGACGAATCGTTAATATCGAGCTTGAGAAGAAAAAAGAACTCGAACTAAAGATAAAAGCCGATAAGGATTCTCTTACCGGATTATATAACAAGGGAGCTGCAACAACCCTTATAACCGAAGCAATAGAAAAATGTGCCGCCGACGGAAGTCTTGCTGCCCTTATGATGTTTGACCTTGACCATTTCAAGTCAGTAAACGATACCTTCGGCCACGCAGTAGGCGACAAAGTAATCGCCGGTGCCGGAAAAATTTTAAATGACACCTTCAAAGGACGCGATATTGTCGGTCGAATGGGTGGCGACGAATTCATGGTATTCATGGCAGACATCAAGAGTCCCGATGATGCTCTCGGAATAGCAAAACGTCTCAACAAAGACTTAACAAAGAAGATTGAGAATTCTGAGGGAAAGGTTGTTGTAACAGCCAGCATAGGCATTGCCATGTTCGATCCTTCAAAGGGTGTTCCCGAATATGAAACGCTGTACGAACAGGCAGATAAAGCTCTTTATGCAACAAAAGAATCGGGAAGAAACGGACGAACTCTGTTTTCCGAGAATATGGAGACAATCAGGTAACTTATATATGAAGGGGAATATATGAACATAAAAGATACTTTGAAAAGTGATTTGTTTGATGCCTTTGCAAATGCATCTGACAAAACATACATCTATGTCACTGACATGAAGAATGATGTAACCAGATGGTCACAAAGTGCCGTTGATTATTTTGGTCTTCCGTCCGAATACATTAACGAAACCGATAAGGTCTGGATCGAGCATGTGCATCCCGAAGACAGACAGGTCTTTATCGATGATATAGACGCAGTATTCAGCGGAAAGTCAGACCAGCATAACTGTCAGTACCGTGCAAGAAACAGATACGGCGAATATACATGGGTAGAATGTAAAGGCTCTGTCATCAAGAGTAAAGACGGAAGTCCCGACCTTTTCGCAGGAATTATGACCCGCCTTGATAACCAGAACATTTACGACCCGATTACTCATCTTCCCACAGGCTTTGAACTTATAAGAACAGCCTTCAACGAAGATGGCGCTCTTATGGTTGTTGGCATTGACGGCTTCCGTAAGATTAACGGACAATACGGGCTTTCTTTCGGAAATAAAGTTCTCATCTATTTAGGGGAGCTACTTTCAAAATTCTCCGGAGACTATATTGTTTATCGTTTCCAAGGCGATGAATTTGTTGTATACGGAAAGAATGCCGAATGTGATAAATTAAAGAAAATATTCGAATCTGCTTCGTCCGAATGCGCAAATGCAGAAGAAAAAGCTTCTCTTATAGACTTTACCATCACAGCCGGAATCACTTCATTCAAACAGAATCAGGCAGCTTCCGACATTATTACAAAAGCCGAAGTTTGCTTTAATTACGCAAAAGAAAACTGTCTTGGAAGTGTAGCCGAATATTCTGAAGACATCGAAAAAAAGCAGCTTCGCAAGCAGATAGTCTCTGAAGATTTGTTAAACTGCATAAAGCAGGATTTCAAAGGCTTCCGTCTTGTATATCAGCCTATTCTTGCAAATAACGGTAATTCAGTTGTAGCCTGCGAATCCCTTCTTCGCTGGACTCCTTCAAATCCCGAAATCGGCAACTGCTATCCCGATGAGTTCATCTCTATTCTCGAAGCAAACGGTGGAATGACCGATGTCGGATATTTCGTAATGCAGGAATCCATAAGGCAGGCTGCCGAATGGCAGAAGAAGTATAAGAAATTCAATGTAAGTTTCAATGTCTCATATGTTCAGCTTGAAGACCAGAATTTTGTTCCTTCTATAATTGAAACAATTGAAAAATACAATGCGGATCCAAACAACATCGTTGTCGAGCTTACCGAAAGCATCTTAAACGTTGACACAGTGAAGATTCAGAAATCATTTGAACTTTTGAGAAAACATCACATACAGATTGCACTTGATGATTTCGGAACAGGAAACTCCTCCTTCTGGATGCTTCATAATATCGATGTCGACATTGTAAAACTCGATCAATCCTTTATACGCGGTCTTGATACAAAAAATCTTGGCATCGACTATGCTATCGTAGAAAGCATCGGCCTCATGTGTAACCGAATCGGCTGCCAAACCGTCGCAGAAGGAATAGAAACAGAAGCCATCTGGAAATTAATAAGCAGATTTGAATTTACCGGTCTTCAGGGATATCTCTTCTCAAAGCCTATTGAAGTGCCAAACTTCGAAGATTTCCTCGAAAGCCACTCAATGTCTCTATAACAATAAGGCCACCGACTCCGACTGTAGACAAAGTCGTGGCTTTTTAGTGTTACGACATGTTTTTAGCAAATAAGTAATTTTTAGCTGACTCAGAAATTATCATTATCCTTACTTCGCTTGTTTGCCTCATGACTGCCGGAATGAATTGTGTCAATGCCAAAGCCCTTTGGGTGCCACCGGCAGCCTTGACACAGTTTGTTTCGGCAGTTTTTTGAAGTCAAGCGGATGCAAGGATAACTATGCGAATACGCCTGAATATTTTGCTCTGGCATTTTAATATACTGACTCTACTCTGACACTGATTTGTAGAGATTTTTAGAGGTTGATTCTCGCGAAATGCCAATCTCATTTCGACTCAAAACACATTTTCGACTGGCTATTTCTTAAAAGCCTCGTTTTAGCCAGTCGTTCTTTCAGTCCAAAATTCTTTTTTGACTGGCTATTTCTTCAAAGCCTCATTTTAGCCAGTCGTAATGAAACAGAATGTACTAGTAATTTTTTTTAAAAAGCAATTTTACCAGTCAAATCATCACATAGCGTACCGGTAAAAAAGCAAAAAGTAAAAAACAGCCAGTCGTTTGGTTTACATAATTCATCATCAACATGAAATGTGCAAAATACATCAAGGCTAAAGCCCTATGGGTGCCATTGGCAGTCTTGACACAGTTGGTTTCGGCAGTTTTTTGAAGTCAGGTTATCTATTTGCATTCTTGAACAACAAACTCCTTGTGTGGCCGTGAATTCACCTGCTTTCAAACCGGCGCTTTATTGTCTTCACTACTCCGTTTGAATCTCCGGGAACTATAAGATTTGTATAAGCTCCGGGTATTGTTCCGAAGGTAACTATTTCCTTTACATCATTCATTTTCAATAGATAATCAATCATGTTCTTTTTGGAAGCATTATGATTATATATTCTAAGATAGGAATATCCTTCGTACTCATTTGAGTCTATTACTGTCACCTTCAAATGATTTACAAATCCCGCATCGACAAGTTTTTCATAAAGAGCCTGTATTCTTTCCTTCTTGTCCGGAATCATATAATAGACAACTGGCTCATCCTTCGGAACAGGTCTGCTGATGTAGTTTCTGTAAGGAGACTTCCTAAGTTTATTCACTATTTTGTTATAAACATCATTCTCAGATTCTCTGTAGTATATTAAAACAGTATCGTCGATTATTATATTGGTAAAAAAAGAAACTTCTTCCTTTTCCAGAAAATCATATATTTCCTTTGATTCTTCTTTTGATATAAGATATACCTTCTCAAACCGCTTTTCCGAAAAATTAAAAAGAGCAGCACCGTCCATCGCGATAACAGGAAGACTTAATCGTATTCCGCTTAATGCATCCATCATTGATGCAGGTGTTCTTACAGTTGAAATCGTAAAATTAAGCCCTTCATCAATCATTCTGTTAAGTTCAACCCTACTGTAGCCCGACATATTGTTGTTGGTGTTTAGTAGAGTATCATCAAGTCCGGATATAAACAGAATATCTCGATTCCTTTTTCTTCTTAGTTTAAATACATTTACACCCACTCCGATAGCAATACCTATCATTGTATCAAGCACACGGTTCAAAACAAAAATATAAGGATTAACATCATGTGCATGATTTACCACAATACTCAAAAAAACTACACATGAAAAATATGATGCATTCCTCTTATTTATAATAACTGTAGTGTAAATGATAAGTACTATTGCCAGCGATACAGCAAGCGCATTCAAAAAGAATCTTATATTTTCTTCCACAGACGCCTTTTGAAAAATAACCAACACTATTAGTCCGTACACGGCTCCAACCGCTGTTCCTACCGTCCTCTGTTTGGCATTGTTCCTTGTTTCTTTTGCGTAATCCTGCATACACCATAGCGCTGACAGTTGCGAATAAAACACAATTCCGTTTCCCGATCTTAAAAAATCCACAACGTAACAAAGAAAAACTGCAAATGCTGATTTTATGATTCTAAGACCTATCGGAGGCAGTTTAAATTTATTATCTTTCATTTTCACTCTTTTTCTCCTCGTCGCCATAACCCCATTGAAACTCCCCCGAGTTTCAACAATGCTTAGCGGTCGTCGAATAGCCATCCGTGCAAGCACGATGGCTGCTCTCCTCGTCGCCATAACAAGAAAGAGGTCTCCCCTTAGGGAAACCTCTCTGTTCATATTCGAATATTACCCCTTATACTATTAGCATGTCAATCTGTGCATCTATAACAAAATTTTTAGCAAATCTGTTATGTTATTGCATTTTTAACAGATGTATGATAATTTCTTTATTACAAACAGAGCAACGGAGTTCACAAACAGTGGACTCCGTTTTTTTATTGAACAATGGCGTTCGGCATTATTGCTGAGCGCTTTTTGTTTTATAAGCCTGAAATAATACATATTTTTCTTTGAAAGGGATATGCCTATGAAAAATCTTGAATTGCTTAAGCACACCGACACCGTCAATGAATTATTGGCACGATACGGCGTCAAATTCGGAATATACAAAAACAATGTCTTCAAAGAGCAGCTATTTCCTTTTGATGCCATCCCCAGAATCATCGAAGCTGATGAATTCGATTATCTTGAAAGAGGATTAAAGCAAAGGGTTGTTGCCCTGAACTTATTCTTAAAGGATATATATTCCAAAAAGCAGATTATCAAAGACGGCGTTATTCCGGAAGATTTTATTTTCTCTTCCAGCGGATATATGGTTGAATGCGAAGGCGCAATTCCTCCTAAAGACATATATTCCCACATCTCCGGAATTGACCTTGTAAAAGGAAAGGATGAGAAATGGTATATACTTGAAGATAATTTAAGAGTTCCGTCAGGTGCATCGTATCCTATGATTGCAAGGGAACTATGCCGAAGATCTTCTCCCGAAACCTTCACCGATTTAAAAGTTGAAGACAATAGAAACTATGCCAAACTGCTCCGTCGGACCTTTGATAATGTCAATGTTGGAGGTCATTCGGTTATTCTGACGCCCGGGCGTTACAACGCAGCATATTTTGAACACAGTTATCTTGCGGAGCAAACGGGAGCACATCTTGTAAACGGTTCCGAGCTTACGGTTAAAGATGACAAGCTTTATTTTATTACCGCAGGCGGAAAACTTGAGCGTGTCGGAGCTGTATATAGGAGAATATCCGATGAATACCTTGATCCCATGAATTTCAATCCCGAATCGCTTATAGGAATTCCTCACATATATGATGTCTTTAAGAAAGGAAATGTCGCTCTCATTAACGCACCGGGAAATGGTGTGGCCGACGACAAAGGCATATATTACTTTGTTCCCAAAATGATAAAGTACTACCTTGATGAAGAACCTATTCTTTCAAATGCTCCCACCTATCTTCCTTTCTACGACGACGATTATAAATATGTGCTCGAACATTTTGATGATTTAGTACTCAAAGATGTTGCCGAGGCAGGAGGCTACGGGGTTGTCTTTGGAAACACAATGACAAAAGAACAAAAAGAAATGTTCCTTGAAATGCTAAAGAAAGAGCGTCGGCGTTTTATCGCTCAGGAAGTTATCGATTTCCAGGATTTGGACATCATCGAAAACGGTGAGCCCATTCCTCGAAAAGCCGATTTACGTGCTTTTGTTCTCATGGCCGACGAACCGCTTGTCTGGAAAAGCGGACTTACAAGATTTTCCAGAAATCCAGATTCATTCATCGTAAACTCATCACAGGGAGGAGGCTTTAAAGACACATGGGTATTATCTCGATAGAACAGGCTGATCGCTTATATTGGCTTGGACGTTACACCGAACGTGTTTACACCACAATAAAAATGTACGCAAAAAGCTTTGATATTCTGATAGACGGAATCTCTGACAGCTATATAAAGTACTGTAAGGATATGGATATTCCAAATATATACTCTGATAAAGAAGATTTTACTACAAGATATCCTTTCGATATCACAGTACCCGACTCAATAATCAGCAACCTTACAAGAGCATATGATAATGCAATTGTGCTTCGCGAGAGCATCGGTTCTGAATGCCTTGCTTATATTCAGCTTGCAATCTATGACATGAATAAAGCTGCCAAAAGCTCTTCACCACTTATTGAGTTGCAAAAGGTTAATGACAATCTCCTTGCTTTTTACGGAATCGCCGATGATCAGATTGATAGTGAGAACATTCGAAACATTATTAAAGCAGGCAAAAGAATAGAACGCATCGATCTGTACGCAAGAATGGGACTTGACAAAAAAATGCTCACTCGAGAAGTCCACAGAATGATTCCCCGTATAGAAAGAAGCGGACTTGAATATAATAGAAAAAAGCTGGAAAAAGTTGTTTCATTGGCACAGGAAGATAATTTGGATTATTATAGTATCGTATCCGAGGTAGAGAAAATATTATAACCCCGGAATGAAAGGATATATTTTTGAAGAACCTTCATTTTGTATACGATATGCACATTGCCTATTCGGTCGAAGTGTCAAAATGTAATTTCACACTGAAATGTATGCCTGAAAGCAACAATCGTCAAAGCATAAGCAATGTTACTGTTAGCTTAATCCCGGCAGTCCCTTACAATACCGGAAGAGATGGGCTTTCAAACATACAGATATATGGCTCTTGCGACGTTCCCCACAAGTTTTTTGACTTACATTTAGAAGGCGATGCTACTACAGGCCTATGTGATTATGACGAGGTAGCCGATGCTGAATCAACAATGATTTTTTCGCATCCTCACGGACTCAATATAGCCGGCAACAACATTGTCTGCTTCTTTAGTTCAATAAGGCTTACTGATTCAGACTCTTTATATGACAAGGCTGTTTCCATTATGAATTCGTTGCACGACTCAATGCTGTACAAACCTTTTGTCACGAACACAGACACAACTGCCGAGCAGGCACTTTCCCAAAGAGCCGGAGTATGTCAGGACTACGCACATATCTTTATTGCGCTCCTTCATCTTGCAAAAATTCCCGCAAGATATGTTACCGGTTTTATACTCGGTGAAGGGCAAAGTCATGCCTGGGTTGAGATTATGAGTGATGGAAAATGGTATGGCCTTGATCCGACAAATAACTGCTCTGTATCCGATAATCATATAAAAATCGGTGTAGGAAGAGACGCTAGGGATTGCACCATAAATCGTGGAATAATACTTGGTGGAGGAATGCATACACAGTCTGTAAGCGTATACGTATCGGAACAATAACATGTAATTACATGTTTCTTTAATATTAATGCTAAGGAATAGAGTACAAATGATTAAAACTATAGCCTCGGTCGGATTGCCCGTTGATGAAACCCTCTCAATTAAGAAGCATAGAATACAGCCATCGGAAAAGAAAAAGAAAATGCGTCGTATCAGCATCGTTACCGGAATACACGGAGATGAACTGGAAGGTCAGTATGTTTGCTTTGAACTCACACGTAAAATTAACGAGAATATCGACAGTCTTTCAGGCATCGTAGATATCTATCCTGCAATGAATCCTCTTGGAATTGATTCCATTACCCGTGGTATTCCTGCCTTTGACCTCGATATGAACCGAATCTTTCCCGGCAACATCGATGGCAATATGACTGAATACCTTGCAGCCGAAATTGTTCGTGATCTTTCCGGCTCGGACCTTGTCATAGACATTCATGCAAGCAACATATATTTAACAGAGATTCCACAAATAAGAATAAACGAATTAAATGAAAAAGAACTTGTTCCACTTGCGAAGGAAGCCAACGTTGATTTTGTGTGGGTTCACGGAGCAAGCACCGTTCTTGAATCGACTCTTGCCTACAGTCTTAACAGTACCGGAACACCATGCCTTGTTGTAGAAATGGGTGTTGGAATGCGTATCACCAAAGAGTACGGTGACCAACTTGTAGAAGGCATATTAAATCTTATGTCAAAGCTTGGAATTTGGTCAGGCAAGGTCATAACTCCGAGAACTCCCATCATTTCAAACAATCCAAATGATGTCAGTTTCCTGAACGCTTCCGTAGGAGGACTTTTCATACAAAGCGTACATCATTGGGAAAAATTGAATAAAGGTGATGAGATTGGAAGAATTATCGATCCTTTAACGGGTACTGTACTTGACACAGTTATTTCACCAGTCGATGGTATTCTTTTTACCATAAGAGAATATCCTATTGTAGACGAAGGTTCGCTTATCGGGCGTCTTCTTCGCAAAGAAGCATATTCAAAATAATCGATTATATTGACATTGAATTTGCTGATTCCGCACCACGGAATGGAGATTATAATGAAAAAACGTACAATCTATGAAATAAAAGGATTATATAGAGATAATTTTAGAGTAACCGGATATGAATTCGGAAAAGGAAAAAAGAGTGTCTGCATAGTCGGTTCCATGCGCGGAAACGAAGTGCAGCAGTTGTACTGTTGCTCACAGCTCGTTAAGAAATTCACTCAGCTTGAAGCTGAGGGTCGTATAAGTCCCGGCCATAAGATTCTTATTATTCCCAGCTGCAATCCCTATTCATTAAATATCCAGAAGCGATTCTGGCCTATTGATAACACAGATATAAACAGAATGTTCCCGGGATATAATCTTGGAGAAACAACTCAGCGAATTGCCGACGGTGTTTTCAAAGAAATAATGGACTATCAGTACGGCATACAGTTCACTTCTTTTTACATGCCGGGAGAATTTATGCCTCACATCCGAATGATGGAAGAAGGCTTCAGCACCGTAGAAACTGCCATGAAGTTCGAAATGCCTTACGTTGTAGTAAGAAAAGTTCGCCCTTATGACACAGCAACCTTAAACTATAACTGGCAGGTTTGGGACACTCAGGCTTTCAGTTTCTATACTACCTCTACTACTACCATTGATCGTAACTCAGCCGGTCAGGCAGTCTTAAGCATCATGAAATTTCTTTCTTCACTTGGAATTATCAAGTATCAGGGAGGGACAAAAGAAAAGAGTTCCACTGTTGTTTACGATGTAGACATGGTAAGTGTTCAGACCGCAAAGTCCGGCATATTTGAACCACTTGCAAAGGTGGGAGACTCTGTTTCGGAAGGTACTCCTCTTGCCAACATTGTTCATCCCTACGAGGGTATCATAATGGAAACCTTGTATTCTCCAATAGACGGTAAGATTTTCTTTATGCATTCAGATCCTATGACCTACGCCAATACTGCCGTGTTCAAACTCGTAGACAGGTAAGCTAAGCATTCTCTCTCGTTAAATCCCTGACCCACTTATACTTCTTAAAGTGGTGCATAACCCACGGAATCTTTCCGACTTCGTCAAGGCAGGTGCAGGCATATACCACAAATACCGGCCAGTCAAAAACAAATGTCCCAAGAAACGCAAGCGGTACGGCAATTCCCCACATACATGTTGCAAGTGAGTACATGTCAAAAAGTGTATCTCCTCCTGCAGAAAATACCCCGTTTATAATAATCGTGTTAACGCATCTTCCTATCATGTAAAAAGACATGACGAGCATCATCTGTCTCAAATATTCTTTTGCAAGGACTGTCAGATTGGCTTTTTCTACCAACACGGGAGTTATCGCAAGCATTAAAAGTGCCGAGCCAAATCCAACAATAAAAGCAATTTTTGCAATTCTTATTCCATAGCTCTTTCCGTCTTCAAGCTTACCCGCACCAAGGGCATTTCCCACAACGATGCCGGCACCTCCTGCAAGACCGTCACATACGCAGCAAACCAGGTCTCTTATTACTGCCGTGATTGAGTTTGCTGCAGCTGCATCCTCGCCCATATGTCCCATGAACGCCGTATATGATGTAAAGCCGATTCCCCAGAAAAGATAAGCCCCAAGAAGTGGCCACATGCATTTAACAAAGTCCTTCGCCAAAGCTCCCATTTTTGAAAAGAGATCAAAAACACGAAGCTTTATATAGTCCTTTTTGAACGAGAACACGATACAAAGCACAGCTTCATACGCTCTTGCAATAAGTGTCGCAATTGCAGCCCCTGCTACACTCATGGCGGGAACTCCGAACAGTCCATATATGAAAACAGCATTTAGAACAATGTTTATAACAACTGCACTTGAGCTGATAAAGGCAACCTGTGTCACATGGTCACTTACCTTCATGACTGTAAGATAGCACTGTGACATGCCTGTCAGAAGATATGACCATCCGGCTATTCTAAGGTAATCTATTCCTATAACTATCAGTGATTCTTCGTTAGTAAAAATTACCATGAGTTCCCTCGGGAACAAAACACAGCCTGCAAAAAACAATGCCGATATAAGCACATTAAATCGAAAAATGATTGCAAATATTTTGCCGACCGTTCTTTTGTCATCTTTTCCCCAGTACTGTGCCCCGAGGATAGAACCCGCTGAAGCAATCGAAGAGACAAACATATTCTGAATAAACTGAATCTGTGTCGCCAAAGAAACAGCAGACATCGCGTTCTGCTCCACGTTTCCAAGCATTATTGCATCCGAAGCAGCAACCGACGCAAGCATCAGATACTGAAATGCTATCGGAAGCGTAATCTTTATTAACTTGCTTAAAAAATCCTTGTCTGCTCTGATGGAATTTTTATTTGCTTGAATACTCATTATTTGTGTTTCTCTTTCTTATCGCAGTCACTCCATTCTAGCCTCTCATTGTTAAACCGCGCAAGATTTATTTTGTATTCTTTATTCAAAGTAATATGAAACACCTTCTTCCGGTGATATAGAATAAGGAGTCGATCCATTTCGGGTAAATACCTGCGGAACCCTAAGAACCTGCCCTATCTGCCCTGTCTTTGAGTTGTCAGAATAATATGGCATAAATGGAGTTCCCTCATTTGCGACATATGTCCATGTTGACTTAACCGTACTCCAGGAGACACCGTAGAAATGCTTTACCGCTTCGTCGTATGAGTCGAACACTTTGTAAACGCCCTGGCTTGTATATGTATTTCCCTTAAGTGTCTGTTTTGTAACTACAACCTGCCCGGTAGTGCCCATTCGCAAATCAAATCGGTTTGTTGAATAAGTGAATCCTACATCACTAATCGCTATACATTCGTATTCATCGCTTACATAATACTCCTCATCACCGGTATTATATCTCCACTTCAAATAAAATGTGTCATTGACATCCAAGTATTTTATCACTTCTCCACTTTTGTCAGGAGATGCATAAACAGGGAATTTTTTCTGAGCGTAATATGTGCCTTCCTGCCAATAACCGGAAAATTCGGATTTTTTTAGTTTCGACTTCCAATCGACCTCATATCCGCAGGCCGAACATTTTAAGTGTTCGATAGTACAGTCCGATTCCTCATAGAAGCTACAGCACTCCGCAAAAGAACATTTTGCAGAATGTTTCTTTCCATCCTCAGAAACAGCATATTCCATAACATGTTCATGCTGCCATCCGCATTCCTCACAAATATACTCTTCATTCAATACACAGACTTCTGTCTGCGAATAGTCACAGTCTTCAACAGTACATCTGAATTCATGCTTTCCCTGTAGATCCGATACCGTTTCAATTACATGCTCATGCCTGTATTCACACAATCCGCAGACATATTCATCGCTATATGAACACTTTTCTACGTATTCAAAATCGCAATACGATTTCTCGCAAACAAGTCTGTGCATTCCTTCTCCGTTTGACTCGGCACTAAGCTTGTGCTCATGTTTGAAACCACAAACCGAACAGCTATAGTCATCATCAAATACACAATTTTCCGTTTTTGCCTCGTTGCATCCCTCACCGGTACACTTAATTGTATGCGTACCGTCATTGTTCACAACAGTTTCAAAAGAATGAGTATGAGCATTTTCTTTTGATTCGGTCTTTTCAATACCGGAAACACTGCTTTCCTGTCCACCCGGCGTTTCTCCGCAAGCGGTAATCGTAACTGCAAAAATCATCCCAATCAGCAAAAATTGCATTCTTTTTATTCGTTTCATAAAGTCCTTCTCCTCTTTATTATTCAAACATCATTATGACTTTCCGGTGTTAACGGCACACTAATTTCGATTTACAGTTCACTCTTTTTGGGTATATTTTATCTGCAAGTACACCCATCAACCTACCGTTTTAATATGTTAAAGGGGCCTGTATGATTTCAACAAAGGGAAGATATGCCATAAGATTATTAATTGACCTTGCAGAGCAGAATACATCTGCACCGGATCCTCTTGATGCAATTGCTTTGAGGCAGGATATTTCAAAGAAATATCTTGAAAGCATTGTTAAACTTCTTGTAACAGGAAATTTAGTTAAGGGGGTTGGTGGAAAAGGTGGGGGATATTTTCTTACCAAAAAGCCTGAAGAGTATCGGATAATAGACGTTTTAAAAGTTGCTGAAGGCTCACTTGCAACAGTCGCATGCCTTGAAGACGGTGCAGAGGAATGTCCTCATGCCTCAAAATGCAAAACCCTCTCCATGTGGAAAGGGTATGATAAGCTTACATATGATTATTTCTCAAAAATAACAATTAATAATCTGCTTTCTAATACGAAAAAGTATTAAGAAAGCGTTTTAATCTTTCCGTCTTTGGACTGTCAAATATTTCTTTAGGGGTTCCTTCTTCTACTATTTTTCCCCCATCCATGAAGATAACTCTGTCAGCAACAGCCTTGGCGAAGGGCATTTCATGGGTCACAATTACCATTGTTCTCCCTTCTTTTGCAAGAGAAAGAACAACTTCCAACACTTCTCGTACCATCTCCGGGTCAAGTGCCGCGGTTATTTCATCAAGAAGCAATATCTCGGGATTCATCATGAGCGCTCTTACAATTGCAACCCTCTGCTTCTGACCCCCCGAAAGTTGTCTCGGATAATTGTCCTTTTTAGCAGAAAGTCCAACCCTTTCAAGCATCTTTATTGCCTCTTCAGTAACCTGTGTCCTATTACGTTTCTGGACCTTGATTGGCGCAAGCGTAATATTATCAAGAATTGTTTTATGCGGAAACAAATCATAGCTCTGAAAAACCATCCCGACTTTTTCACGGGTTTTGCTCAAATTTTTCCTGTTTGGATTTATTACTTCATTGCCAAATATAACTTTCCCATCCTGAATCTCCTCAAGCGCATTCAAACATCTTAAAAAAGTGCTCTTTCCACAGCCGGAAGGTCCTATTATTACGACAACCTCTCCCTTGTTGATTGTCATATTTACATCGTCTATTACAGTTAGTTCATCATAATTTTTATGCAAATGTTCAACGCGAAGTATCTCTTCCATTTCAGTTCTCCCATCTTTTTTCAAGATATTTTGACAGACAGCTTATCGGCCAGCATGCAATGAAGTACAAAAGAAAAATAGTAGCAAATATACCAAACGCTGCATTTGGTGCACTTTTTCTGTTTGCTTCGATTATTTGTTGTCCAACCTTTAAAACCTCTACAATTCCAATCATCATAACAAGGCTTGTTGTTTTTATCATTCGTGTAATCAGATTGATTGACAAGGGAATGAGTCGTCTTAATGTCTGTGGAATTATTATGTATATGAAAGTCTGAATCTTTGAAAAACCCAACGCTTTACTGCTCTCATATTGTGTGATGGATATACTGATTAACGATCCTCTTACCAAATCAGACATTTCCGCTGTTCCCCAAAACGAAAACACTATAACTGCAGACAATTCGGCTGAAATATTCACATTAAGAACCTTTGTTGCCCCAAAGAATACTATAAATAAAAGCACCATTTGTGGCATTATCCTGACTATTTCAAGATATATTTTTGCAATGATATCAATAACCGGATTTTTCAACGTCATCAACATTCCAAGAATAACACCAAGAAACATACTGATAACAACAGATATAAGACTGATTCTGAGAGCAACCCACAGTCCCTGCAGTAATCTGACCGCATTATTACCTTTTAACAAAACTTCAAACCCGAGTAAACTTAATACAACTGTCATATCAGTCTCCAAACATTCCGAATCTTACTTTTTTCTCAAGAATATTACCAAGTATTGACACCGGGAGTAACATAACGGTGTAAAACGCAACAAGCATCACAAGACATTCTGTTGTGTTGTAGTAAAGGCCTATAAGATCCTTTGCCGTAAACATAAGATCCATAAGACTTATTGCGGAAAATACGCTTGTTTCTTTTAACAGGAAGATAACATTTGCAACAACTGACGGAACACTGACATTAAATGCCTGTGGAAGGATAATCAGCCTAAAGAGTTCTCCCTTACTCATTCCAAGTGCAAGTGCTCCTTCGGTCTGAGATACCGAAACCGCACTAAGTCCGCTTCGAAAGCTCTCGGCCATATAGCTTCCTCCAAGAAGTCCCAAGCCCACAACTCCACATACCTCAGCCGAAACCATAATGCCAATCTTTGGAAGTCCGAAATATATAAAGAAAAGCTGAATCAGCAAGGGAGTATTTCTGAAAAGTTCAACATATACCCTTACAATTCCATTTGCCACAGGAACCTTAAAGTGCATGATGAAGGCTGCGGATATTCCGATTGCCGCTGCCAGGGAAATGCCTATCCAACCGATTTTTACAGTGAGTATAAAAGCCTTTACATATAGAGGCATGTATGAATATATGACCTCAAAATTCATAGAAATCTCCATCTATCGTTTTCTGTGATCCATCTTTCTCGAAAGAACAGTTCCGATACTCTGAATAATCTGAAAGATAATAATCAAAAGAACAACCGTGACAATCATGATGTCAGTCTGCCATCTGTAGTAGCCGTATCTTACAGCTATATCACCCAGGCCCCCGCCTCCTACAGTTCCCGACATAGCAGAGTATCCAAGTAAGAGCCCTGTGGTAATTGTCACGCCCGTCCAAAGAGAGGTTTTAGCCTCAACAAGCAGTACCTTGAATATTATCTGCATATTGCTTGCTCCCATTGCTCTGGCCGCTTCTATCACTCCGGCATCCACCTCGTTGAGAGAAGACTCCACAACCCTGGCTATATAAGGAGCTGCACATATAACAAGCGGAACTATTGTTGCCGTCGAACCATAGCTCTTTCCGACAATCAACCTTGTAAAAGGAATAAGAAGTATAAGAAGTATAAGGAACGGGACACTTCTTATAATGTTACAGATAATGTCTATAATTCCGTAAATCACTTTGTTGGGCCTAAGGCCTTTTTCCCGTGTAACATTTAAAATGACGCCTGTCGGAAGTCCAATGATATATCCCACAAGGGTCGAGACAACAGTCATATATAAAGTATCTCTTATACCTTCAAGCAGCATCTGCATTACTTTTGCATCAAGCATGTTCTCCAACCTCCGTAACCACAAGACCTCTTTCCAAAAAATAATTGATTATTTTATTCTGAAGATCTTTTTCTTCCGGGAGCCCCAGTATCATCTCCCCTTTAGCCTTTCCTCCAACGTCTCTTGTATCTGCTTTAAGTATGTTTATCGGAGTTTTAAACTTTAAAATCGCATTTGATATAACAGGTTCAAATGCCGAATTATCCGAAAATACAATTCTTATCGTTTTGTTTGAATTTAGATCTGCAATCGGTGTAAATCCTATCTGCTGGCCCGAAATCAGTTCTTTCGCCGCATCTGTTGCCGGATGTGCGAATATCTCTTCAACATATCCTTCCTCTACAAGGCGCCCGTTTTCAATAATCGCAACCTTATTACATATCTCTGTGACAACAGGCATCTGATGCGTAATGACTACTATGGTTATTCCAAGCTCTTTGTTTATTATTGTAAGGAGCTTAAGTATTGACTCTGTGGTCTGCGGATCGAGTGCACTTGTAGCCTCATCACAAAGAAGAATTTTAGGATTTGTTGCAAGCGCACGGGCAATAGCAACTCTCTGCTTCTGTCCACCCGACAGTTGCGAAGGATATGCCTTCTCCTTATCCTCAAGATTAACCTTCTTTAACAGTTCACGGGCTCTTTCTTTTGCTTCTTTCTTCTTAACACCTGCAATTTCCATCGGAAAACAGACATTACTGAGCACATTTTTCTGTTCAAGAAGGTTAAATCCCTGAAAAATCATTCCGATTTCGCTTCTTTTCTTTCTAAGTTCCTTCTCTGAAAGATTTGCAAGATCAACTCCCTCTATCAGTACCTGTCCTTCGGTAGGTTTTTCCAAAAAATTAATTGTCCTGACAAGTGTGCTCTTTCCCGCACCGGACATTCCTATTACTCCGTATATCTCGCCCGACTCGATGCTCAGGCTTACATCGTCAAGTGCTACTACCGTATGCCTATTAACTTCAAATTTTTTCGTAAGATGCTTAATCTCTATTTCACTCATCACTGTTTCCTCGTAATCACATTAAGGAGGGCTGTTGCCCCCCCTAATGCTGTTCTTACTCTTCAAAGAATACTACTGCACCGTCATATGTTTCCTCGATGAATTTTTTGATTTCGTCGGATTTTAATACGGCTACAAGAGCTTGGATTTTAGCATCGTTCTCATGTCCTTCATAGACCGCGATTATGTTCACGTATGTCTTTGCTGCCACTGAATCGGTCGATTCAAATGCGATTGAATCTCTTCCGACCGAATAACCTGCTTCAAGAGCGTAATTACCGTTTAATACTACATATTCAACTTCTTTAACCACTCTTGCTACCTGTGCTGCTTCAAGTTCTACAAACTTTATGTTCTTAGGATTTTCAACAATATCATTTACTGTTGCTGTAAGTCCTGCTCCATCCTTTAACTTAAGCAGTCCGTTATCCTGCAAAAGAAGTAGCGCTCTTGCTTCGTTTGTTGTATCATTGGGAATTGCAATCGAATCACCCTCGGCAATATCCGAAAGACTTGATTTTGTTCCCGGATAGATTCCAAAAGGCTCATAGTGAATCTGTCCCGCATCAACAAGATGTGTTCCCTGCTCTGCATTGAAGCTGTTAAGATAAGGAACATGTTCAACATAATTTGCATCAAACTCACCGGATTCAACTACTAAGTTGGGCTGTACATAATCTTCAAATTCAACAACATCAAGCTTGTATCCGTAGCCTTCAAGAATTGTTGCTGCTTTCTGAAGAATTTCAGCGTGAGGAACCGGAGACGCAGCTATTTTAATTGTCTCACCGTTACCCTGAGTAATAGCTGCCTGCCCTGCAACAACTCCGCCTTCAACTACAAGTGTATCTTCATAATCTTTACCATAAGTATCGATAAGTGTCGCTTCGTAATCTGCATGAAAGAAATTTTCATTTCCAAGCGATCTTATTTCGCTATTAAGCCAGTCAAGAAGTGAGCTGTTTCCTTTTGATACGGCAGGTGCAATTGTATCCTGGCTCCCGAGTGAAGGAATTCCCACTACATAGCCCTTATTCTCAAGTGCAAATGCAATAACCTCTGTATTATCGTTCGCCCACGCAACACCTGTTCCGTTTTCAAAAGAAGTCTTTGCAGTTGCATAGGTATCAAACTTCTGAAGTTTAATATCAGGATAGTTCTTTTCAAGATACGTCTCAGCGGTTGTTCCCGAGATAACAATAACCTGATTATCTGCCTCGATTTCTTCAAGACTTTCGATTATATTTCCCTCATGTGAAACGACGCCAAGTGCAACATTCATGTAAGGAAGAGCAAAATCAACCTTTTGTGCTCTTTCTTCCGTTACCGTGAAGTTTGCAAGGACGATATCAACCTTACCCGTTTCAAGATATTCAACTCTGCTTGCTGCCTCTGTGGAAACATAATTAATTTTTACTCCAAGGTCTTTTCCGATTCTCTCGGCAAAGTATACATCGTATCCTTGATAGGTTCCGTTCTCATCCACGTAACCAAATGGATTCTTGTCAGAGAACACTCCGATATTAACTATCCCGCTTGCTTTAATCTCATCAAGGGTTCTGTACACCCTATCTCCTGCGTTTTCGCTCTTTTTTCCGCAACCTGTCAATGCTACAACTCCTATGGTTAATGCAATTGCTGCTGTAAGTAATCTCTTTATAAATCTATTTTTCATTTTTGTTTTCCTCTTTCTGTTATCTGTATTATTTGCTTCTGTCTTATTTATGTCCCACCAAATCGCTTCGTTTCATAATTGTTGTCTTCTCAGTGAGGTTCATTTTCAGGCAATAAAAAATGCCTGAAAGTTTTGAACTCCCAGGCAATGGCTTACATCAATTCGAAAAGAATTTATTGTTTACGGGCGCATGACAATTGAGCCAAACACCCGGCCATATTACTTGCCTGGGAGAATAGCATTCGACAGCAGCACATACACATCTCAGCTTTTGAAATGATATTTCTCATTTGTCATGTCTCCTTTCTTTTGATACATCGGATGATACACTTATTCGCCTACTATGTCAATAGGTTTTAAAAGATTTTTTATTCTTTTTTCCAACATCGGCTACAGGCTTCTCAAGTCCCTCTATTACCGTACCCGTTTTCTCTGCACAATCCCATAAAGCCGCATGTTTACTCTGGATAAACCACGCTGTCAATAAAAAAATATATGTAATGTAAAATACAGCAAAAAGGAGCTGTGAAAAAATGATTTCTCATTTTTTCACAGCCCCTTGCATACTTATATATCTAATGATAATATCGGGTACTCATAATCATCTTTAATGAAACAACACATGTATATAGGAAAATAGGTAATTTTATCATTAGTAGAAATATTACAGTTTGCAAATACGTATGCTTCCCTTATCTGATACTCTTCATTATATGTAGCTTTGCTTATAGCACTGTGAACATAGTAGTCCTTTCCACTCTTCACTTCTATTGGAACTACAGATCCATCATGCTCAATTACAAAATCCAATTCTCCCAAACTATGATTGTTGTAAAAATATGATGGATAACCATGTGCATTAAGCTGCTGAGCCACAAAATTCTCATATATGCCACCAAGATTTACCTTATCATCGCCAAAGAGTATGTTTGCTCGAAGTGTATTACCATATTGATAAGTGAGCAAGCCTACATCCGATGAGTAAAGTTTTAGTAGACTGCTCTTTGCGTTTTGATTTAGCGAAATTCTTGGCTCTGTAGTATTAATAGTTGCTATTGCAACACCAGCATATTTTAACCACAAAAAACTATTTTCCAATTTTTCAAATCTAAGCTTCTTTTGAATATCTGAATAGTTAAACCGTTTGTTCTGCCTAAGTAATTGAGATGGAATCTGCTCATAGATTGACGTTAGCATCAATTTCTTGTCGTCAGTCTCATATTTTGTGAAATCAACTTTATACTGACGAATAATATTTTCTTGTATTGTGGATACAGCTCCTATATTTCCACTAGTTATATATTCATGCACCGCCGCCGGCATTCCACCAATTACAAGATATCGCTTTAGATGGGTTAGCATCTTTTTCAATTATAATCAAAGGATTCTTAGCACTTTTTCAATGATTTTTACGCCTGTTCTTGCACTTTTTCAAGAATAGTGGTAACACCTTTAGTAACACCTATCAAATGACATTTATCTACTCCTCGCAGAAAACATTATAAGCGTCAGAGGATACTATTCTCCCTTGAAAATCCAATTGAAAATAGACATGAGACATATATTCTTCTCGCAGTAAATCTGCATCTAACAATTCTACATTATCGCCATCAGTTACCTCTTTGGTCAGCAGTAACTTAGTTTCTTCAATAGTATCTGAACCGGAAGGAACCGCAAACATCTTGATTGTATCCGGACATCCACCTTCCCACTGAATCATAATACCTTCTATTAGGGACGCATTATACCAAAGCGCATCATCCAATACTGTTTCTTTGTTACAGTCGTAAAATATAATTTTGGTTATAGTCGGTGCCTCTTCAGAGACGGCATAAACATATGTTGACTCAGTATTTGAATCTGTTCCCGAAACACCTGTTTTTTCAGTTTCATAGTCTGTAGCTGATTCGTTCGGAAGATATGTTTTTTCTGTAATATCCGTTATTTCCGAAACTTTACTGCTCTCATACTTAATTTTTCTCTCAGCCTTAATCAGATTAACAGAAAGAATAACTAATAAAATGATAAGGATAACCACTACCGTACCGCATGCTATCAGTACATGTTTATAATTGTCAGTTTTTTCCTCGCCTTCTTTTTCTTCAATTTCAAGCGATATTTCCAAAATACTATTTATACACTCTCTGTTTACTCCAATAGGAATTGATTTACCACTTTCCCATTTTGAAACCGCCTGTCTGGATACACCCAGCATATTAGCCAGTTCTTCCTGAGACATGTTTTTAGCAACTCGAGCTTGCTTGATTATTTCACCAGTCGTCATACTATTATCCTCCTTCTTTTCATAGTAAAATGTAGCCCGCAACCACGGTTGCGAGCCACCAACTTGTGTCAACTGCCTCAGTTGCAATTACATAAATGTCTCGATAATACTATTTTCGAGCCATGCTTTACTACGCTTACAACGTAAAATGATGCTTGTCACTACCATGCCTATAACAATAATCCCTAAAATCACAACTGTGTCGAGAATAAAAATCAAATAAAAGTCTTCCGGCGTAACTAATCTATGTAGCAGGTCACTGTACACCATACTCAGAAAAATAACGGAAACCGATAAATAAACTCCGATACTAACATCTTTTTCATTTTCAAAAACCTCAAATATGAAGTATAAGGCTATCGCTATATTAACCAAGAAAATGGCCAGTAACTGATAATTGATAAAAGGACCTATCTGAGCATTCTTGAGATTGAAAATATTAATTCCTCTCACTAGCAGTGTCATGGTTCCACATACTAATATAATACTATACACGGAACTAAATCCTGCTATTGTCGCAGATAACGTACCTAGTCTTCCCTGGGTATGAAAAGAGTAACTCTTTATTTTTACTTTAAGAAATCCAATGGCAAAAACAGCCACTGCACACCCATAATACAATACCTGAACCGGCCAGCCATAAAGTCCATATGCTATGGTTCTGATTCCACAAACAAGCAGTAATCCAAAAACGGCAAAAATAACACATCGAATCTTATATAATCTTTCTTTTCTATTTTGTTCAAGTTTTGCAATCTGAACCATCCCTAAAGTGACTTCACTGTCAGTTTCTTCTCTTTTTTCACCCAAAACAATTTCATTTATAATAAGATCCAACGTAGATGAAAGTGTATCAAGCAAAGATACATCCGGAAAACTTTCGCCATTTTCCCAACGCGAAATTGCCTTATTGGTTACTCCAACCAAATCACCTAACTCCTGCTGAGTATATCCTTTCTTGAGGCGTGCTTCTTTTATCAGATTTCCGGTTTTCTTCTTGTCCATCATTTTTCCTCCCTTTTGTAACATTCTAAGGGATAATGACGTTTTTAACTATCCATTGTACAGGGAATAATATGAATATGCTCATATTTGCCAAAGTAATGTGGAAAAGCATGCCTTTGTCTATATGCAACTCAATGCACGGAAAGCGTACTTAACAGGTCTTTATACCGTTCTGTTTTATTATCTATATCAGCCTGCGTTACGCCGTAATATTTATATATCTTCTTATACACTTTATTAAATGATTTTGTATACCGTGGAGTTCCTGATGCTCCACCACTTATTATGCTATATGTTTTTTCTAGGGAAATACGCGATTCATTATCACCTTCTACTTTCCTAAACATATGCAAATCAATATCAAACAATTCCACAGGAACCGCTTCTGCAACCTTTTTTCTTAAGTCATACTCTTCCATATACTTAAGATATGCTTCTTCTGTTCGCTCCTTAAGTTTAGGCATCTTGGCAAAATCACCTAACAGTTCAGGCTTATGCTGCATTATAAAAGACGATCTGGTCTCCTTATACTCTTCGATATATCTTTCATCTGTTTTTGGAAGTTCAGTAAACTTAAGTACCGATGTTAAAAATTCACATACCTCATCAAGTGAATGAGGTTCTGCCTTAATTCTCTTTTCAAAAAGCTTACGCTTAGTCTGTACCTTACATTTCTGAAGTTTCTGCTTTAAAGAAAGCTTCTTATCTCTGTCAAAGATAAGTACCGAAGTTGGTCCATCCGGTCCGTTTACTTTTATTGTTTCGTTTGATGATTTAGTTTTCATCGTATCCCCTAAACTTTTTTATATTTGTAACACAAAATACAATATATTTATATCAGATTTCTCCTGAGTTTTTCATATTCACCTTTAATAGCCATCTGCTCATATTCCTGCATTTCTTTATAATCAGCTGGTGTAGATTCTTTTGGTTCTGAATCTTTATTTACGGTTGCAGACTCTACAATCTCTTCCTCTTCCTCATCAATCTCATTTAACTTACTGGTGCAATGATTGTACTGAGCTATTGCTCTCATGATTGCATTGAGGTCAGCCGGTGAAAACATGCCTACTGCTCTTTGAAGGTCACCAATGTTATCTTTGTTGACTTTTAAGCAGCCTCCACTTGGTAGCGGTAT
>JAZQOL010000021.1:0-39550 GCA_045627845.1 Lachnospiraceae bacterium
ACCAGAGATTTGCCTTCACCTTCCTTCAGATTCGCAGTCACCCACGACACCCTTGGTTTTGGCTGTATCCTTCCCACTACTAGGGCGGATTAGGAACTTTCATCCATTAGCGACGTGCGCCGCAAGGCGCACCATAAAAAAAGACCGTGACAAATGCCACGGTCTTTTACATTCATACTGAATTATTAAGCGTTAACTAAATCCTTTAATGCCTTACCAGCGCTGAACTTAGGAGCCTTAGAAGCCTTAATCTTCATTTCAGCACCTGTCTGAGGGTTACGTCCTGTTCTAGCTGCTCTCTTAGATACTTCAAAAGTACCGAATCCAACTAACTGAACCTTTCCACCCTTCTTTAATTCTGCTCCAACTACTTCTGTGAAAGCCTTAACAGCCTTTTCTGCATCCTTCTTAGATAAATCAGCACTCTTAGCAATTGCTTCAACTAATTCTGTCTTGTTCATTGAGAACTCCTCCTCTTAATATGAGTCTTTGATATCACGTTTTACAAGAAAACGTCTAAAATAGTTATATCTTATGAGGCATATTTTGTCAAGGAAAAATGCCGTTTTTTCAAGGTTTTCAAGCATTTTTTCGCATTGTTATGCGATGAAAATATTACTCATTTCCCGACACAGAAGACTCGTCTTTTGGTGTAGTTTCCTTCACTTCCTCCTCAAGTTCCTCAAACGAATAATATATATTATCCGGTGCATTTTCGATGAGTACGGAGTAGCTTCTTGTTATGCATCCGTTCTTTCTAAGAGTTATGGAATGATTTCCTGCCACCTTCTTTATTGAAAGAGGAGTTGTTCCTATCATTCCAACATAATTACCGTCAAAAGATACCTCTGCTCCACTTGGACTCATAATAACAATATAATAGCCTTCTGTCTTATCTTCTTCTTTTTCCTCTTCCTCTTCTTGCGCCTCAAGCTTCACAGAAATTGATGTCTGCTCATTTTCAACCTTAAAATATCTGGTAATCGAATCATAGCCTTTTGCCGAAGCAAATAATCTATGCATTCCGTATCCGTATTCATACAACTTGTTATTGTCAATCTTAACCCCGTCGATATACACCTCTGCTGTTTCCGGACTAACTTCAAATATTACCTTACCAATTTTTGCCTCTTCTATTTCTATCCCTGTTATATCAAGAATCGTTTCCTTATCACGTTCTATTGTTACTTTTCTTGACACCTCGGTCTTGCTTTTACTTATGGTAATATCGTATTCTCCTTCAGTAAGAATCATCTTTGTATCCGACGATATTTTTGAAGCATTAAACAAACCGGCTTCTATCACTCCGTCCAAAAAGAAATCATCGCATTTCAGTTTAAGATACCCATGTCCCTTGTCAACGATTATGCAAACAATATCATTATCAAGACTTACCAGCGTAATTACATCTTCTTCTTTCAACTCATTGAGCGAATTGCTTCCGTTAATTACAATCGTTGCTCCTGATATTTTAAAACTTTCACTCTTGTAACTGAGTGTCCTCTCTGCTCCGTCAATTGAAAATCCTGTGACATTATCAAGTACAACTGCTTTTGAAGACTCTTTAAGGTTTACAAGTAATTTTTTGCTTTTTAAGAATGTAATATCAGCCATCATCCCCTCATGCAACTGATCTACAGACATGGCTGAATCGTATTTATCCGAATACTTTGTTATTGAATCAAAAGAAAGTGTATAGTATTTTTGAAGTTCGAAATTATAAAAAGTAATGCATTCATTTGCTTTACTGATTTGCGCCACAATAACAGTATCTGCAGAATCATATTCTCCGGGCCTTGCTGCTTCAAAAGAAACCGTTTCTTCATTGGTTCTTTCTCCTGCCAGTCCCAAGCCTCCGATATTGCATCCGGAAAAAATCATTATGCACAATAAAGCAAATAAAACCGCAAACGAACGTTTCATTCTTATCTCCATAAAATCCCCTTAATTCTGAAGACACTGTAACTCTTTTTCCTTTACCATCTTAAGAAGAGTTTCTTTTGTGTTAAGTCTCGGCTCTTCCAAAACGTCATCCAAAAGTTCCTGCATTATTTCTCCGATTCTCGGTCCTCCCGGTATTCCAAGAGCAATAATGTCCCTTCCGGTTACCGCGAGTGTCTTTAGAGAAACACAATCCCCTGCTTCTACGACTTTTTCATAAGCTGTCATTAAAGCATCAAGCATCTCCTTCTTCTCTTTAATACGATAATCACTCTGTGCAAGGAGATCTGCCTTGTTTAATTCAAAAATCATTGGGAAATAATCTTCGCCTATTCTGTTAATATACTTACGAATATGCTCAGGATTAGCTCCCATCGTCCAGTCATGAGTCTCGACCAGTCTGCACACTTTGTTTTCGGTATCTTTATCGAATTTTAACCTTGCAAAGATCTTACGTGCAATTTTCTCACTGTCAATCGGGTGCTTTTTAAAATGATCTACTCCGCTTTCATCCGTAGTCTTTGCAACAACCTTGCCGAAATCGTGAAATAATCCTGCCAAACGAAGAACTTTGTCACAGGGAAGCGCTTCCAGTACACGAATCGTGTGCTCTCCCACTGTATATATGTGATTTGGATTATTCTGTGCACATACCATCGTGTCGTCAAACTCCGGCATTATAACTTTTGTAATTCCGAGTTCATAAGCCATCTTAATATATTCCGGATGATCGCTCACCATCATCTTAACAAGTTCTGTCTGTATTCGTTCTGCACTTATCTTAGATAAAGTCGGTGCCAGTTCGGTTATTGCTTTCTTTGTATCATTATCTATTTCATAGTTAAGCTGGGCGGCAAATCTAACTGCCCTCATTATTCGAAGGGCATCTTCCGAGAAGCGGTCATACGGGTTTCCCACACATCTGATGATTCCTCTTTCGAGATCTTCTTTCCCCTCATATAAATCAATAAGTCCCCTTGAAGGATTATATGCCATCGCATTAATTGTAAAATCTCTTCTCAAAAGATCTTCTTTTAGTTCGCCGGTAAAAGAAACTTCTTTAGGATGCCTTCCGTCTTCATATTCGCCATCAATTCTGAATGTCGTTACTTCATATATTTCTCCGCCAAGAAGAATCGATACCGTTCCGTGCTTTATCCCGGTATCAAAAGTTTTCTTGAACAATGCTTTTGTCTCAAGAGGCTTTGCCGAAGTCGTAATATCCCAGTCATTTGGAATTCTCCCCAGAAGAGAATCCCTGACACAGCCTCCGACAGCATACGCTTCATACCCTGCCGATTCAAGCGTTTCTATTATTAACTTAACGTTTGAAGGTAATTCAATCTGCATCAAAACAACTCTCTCCGTACTCAGACAGACTAATATCTTCTGTCATAAACTTATTATAACAAAAATGGGAATCCTTTCGGACTCCCACTCATTATACCATATTCGACGGTTACAATTCACTTCCCGAATACTTCAGAAGATACTATTTAACAAGTCTGACTGTCTCACGACATATAGCAAGCTCTTCGTTTGTAGGAACAATCATTGTTACTACTTTACTTCCGGGATTTGAAAGTTCTACAATCTCTCCACGAATCTTGTTCTTCTCAGGATCAACATTTGTACCAAGATATGTAAGATACTCTCCTACCATTGCTCTGATAATTGAAGTGTTCTCACCAACACCTGCTGTGTAAGCAATAACATCAACACCGTTCATTGCAGCTACATATGAGCCAATATACTTGGCAACATGATATGCATAGGTCTCAAGTGTAACCTTCGCAAGTTCGTTTCCTTCATTAAATGCTTTCTCAAGATCTCTGAAATCGCTTGATACTCTTGAAAGACCGTATACTCCGGATTTTTTATTAAGAATGCTGATAACTTCTTCTGCACTTGTATTAAGTTTTCTTGAAAGGAAGGTTACGATAGCAGGATCGATGTCACCTGATCTTGTACCCATAATAAGTCCTTCAAGAGGAGTAAGACCCATGGAAGTATCAACGGACTTTCCGTTTGCTACAGCAGAAATAGATGCTCCGTTTCCAAGATGACAAACGATAATCTTTAAGTCTTCTCTCTTCTTTCCAAGGAACTTTGCTGCTTCAGAAGAAACAAAGTCATGGCTTGTTCCATGAAATCCGTAACGACGAACTTTAAAGTCTTCATAATACTCGTAAGGAAGACCATAAAGGTATGCCTTAGGTGGCATTGTCTGATGGAAAGCAGTATCAAATACAGCAACCATGGGAACATTAGGCAAAAGAGTCTTGCAGGCATTAATTCCTATGAGGTTAGCCGGATTATGCAAAGGCGCAAGATCGTTACACTCTTCAATTGTCTTCATAACTTCATCCGTAATTACTACAGAAGTAGCAAACTTTTCACCACCGTGTACAATTCTGTGTCCGACAGCATCAATATCCGATAATGACTTTACAACACCCGTTGAAGGATTTGTAAGTTTTTCGATTACAAGCTGAACTGCTTTTGTATGATCGGGCATCTCGGAAACTGTAATCTCCTTATCTTTTCCTTCAGGCTGATAAGTTATCTGGCTTCCTTCAATACCGATTCTTTCACAAAGACCCTTTGCCATAACAGCTTCTGTATCAGAATTAATAAACTGATACTTAAGCGATGAGCTGCCACAGTTGATAACCAATACGTTCATTATATTTCCTCCGAAAATTAATATGCTCTTCCCCAGTAAACCATCTTCTTGGAAGGTTTTCCGCAACATACACATTTATCTGAAAGGTTTTCCTGATCAAAAGGCATGCAACGACTTGTTACTGCAAGTTCTTCTTTAATCTTATTCTCACATTCAACATCGCCACACCACATAGCTTTAACAAAGCCTGTTGTCTCATTGAAAATCTTTGTAAACTCTTCCCAGTTTACAGCTTTATATGTCTGACTGTCACGGCGAGCCTTTGCAGCCTCGAACATATCCTTCTGAACTACAGGAATAAGTTCTTCGATCTTTGCTGCTATATCATCGATTGCACACTCAAATTTCTCACCGTTGTCACGTCTTGCAATGATGCACTTTCCTTCTTCGATATCCTTGGGACCGATTTCAACTCTGAAAGGAACGCCTCTCATTTCAGTCTCTGCAAACTTAAATCCGGGACTCTTATCAGAATCATCAACTTTAACTCTGAAGCCCTTTTTCTTAAGTCCTTCACAGATTTCATATGCCTTATCAAGCACACCTTCCGCCTTCTGCTTAATAGGGATAATCATTACCTGTGTAGGTGCAACAAGCGGAGGAAGCTTTAAGCCCGAATCATCTCCGTGAACCATAATGATTGCTCCGATAAGTCTTGTTGTTGATCCCCATGATGTCTGGAAAGGATGCTTTAATGTATTATCTTTGTCTGTAAATGTAATATCAAAGGCCTTTGTAAAGCCACCACCAAAGTTGTGGCTTGTTCCTGACTGTAAAGCCTTACCATCATGCATAAGTGCTTCTATTGTATATGTAGCTTCTGCACCTGCGAACTTTTCTTTATCAGTCTTACGGCCCTTCACAACGGGCATTGCAAGAACTTCTTCACAGAACTGTGCATAAACGTTAAGCATCTGAATAGTTCTGTCTTCTGCTTCCTGTGCTGTAGCATGAACAGTATGTCCTTCCTGCCAAAGGAATTCTCTTGATCTTAAGAAAGGTCTTGTTTCCTTTTCCCAACGAACAACGGAACACCACTGATTATATACTTTAGGAAGATCTCTGTAAGAATGTACTTCATTCTTAAAATAGTCACAGAAAAGAGTCTCGGAAGTAGGACGTACACACATCTTCTCCTGTAGAGGCTGAAGTCCACCCTGAGTAACCCAAGCTACTTCAGGTGCAAATCCCTCAACATGATCCTTTTCCTTCTGGAGAAGGCTCTCAGGGATAAACATGGGAAGATAAACGTTCTCAACACCTGTTTCTTTGAAACGGGCATCCATCTGCTTTTGAATAAGCTCCCAGATTGCATATCCTGCGGGCTTAAAAACCATACATCCTTTTACACTTGTGTAATCACATAAATCGGCCTTTTTGACAATGTCTGTATACCATTGTGCAAAATCTTCTTCCATAGAGGTAATCGCCTCTACCATTTTCTTATCTGCCATTTCTTCCTCCATTAATACAACTGTTATAACTTATAGATTGTAGTCTCTTACCCTATTTTTGTCAATAAAATCGCCATTTTCAGCATTTCTTTGCACTTACAATTGCTGCCGAGCCTATTCCGAGAGTCATGAACATAAATGGAATATTGATTATCTGCTCAAAGCTGAAAATGTTATTTACAAGATAGCATATAGCTGATAATGCAAAAGCAATCATAATCGGATTTTCTTTTGCCAACATCAGGCTCTTTCTGATAAAACAAATAAATACCGTCAGGAAACCCGCAACCCCAAGCAATCCTGTATTTACAAGAAGCGTAATAATCTCATTATGAGCATTCGTTAGTCTCGCTCCATTGAAATATTCATAGGAAAGAGCACTGGCCGTCGGATTATTCTGAAGCGCAAAATAAAAAGTGTCAGGTCCTGTTCCGATAATCTTGTTAATGAAAGGGAGGTCTCTGTAAACAATCCATCCGGCGCTCCATGTCGCTCCCCGTGAAGACGCATATTCCCCGGAGAACAGGAAATACGGGTGATTTATCATTCTTCCTTCTGCCACTGTATTCAAAATCAGTATTACAATATAGAAAAAAACGATGACTGCTGCGGAAAGAGACAATATTTCCGAAAGATTATTCTTTAACACCTTCGGATACACAACATAGTTCTTTTTTACAAAATACATATAAACAAATAAAAGCAAGGCAAAAGAAAAAATCACAATTCCCACAACCGATTTGCCAAAAACACGAGCCAGTCCCGCCTCGTAAGTTCTTTTAAGCGGAAACAACAAATCAAGAAGAGCTGTAAACATTCCCGCAGTGCAGAAGATTAGAAGAGTCTCGGAAAAAGCTTTTAATCTTCCTTCGTCTTTTGCTGAAACGACAAGCAAAACAAACAGTACTGCTGCCATTGCAACGACAATACTGTCCGAGCCGTTTAGCAAAACCGCTGCATCCATAATAAACATTGGCAAAGCCATCCATTTTCTTTTTGCAAAATCTTTCATCCCCCAGAAATATCCTGTTATAATGGGAACAAGAACACTTAAATATCCGGCATACCAGTTTCCGTTTCCTACAGTCGCAAGCATCATGCTTCCGGAATATTTCATTTCAATCGGATAAATTCCAAATCGGTTAAGACATGCCCAAATGCATATAAAGACGCATACCGCCATGATCGGAACAAATACATAACCCGAATACTTGAAGAAGCCTGCTAAGAAAAAGCATAAAAGAATAACAACCGACAAAAGAAGCAGTCCCATGTACCAGCCCCTTGTCCCGAAAAAGGTTCCTTCATATATACCGTACTCATCCTTTTCCGAAACATACCTGTACGGTGATGCAAAATGTGAAATAAGCAATGTCAAAAGAAAAATAAGCAGCCCTATGTTAATCCCCCTAAGCGGCCTAAACATTTTTATTTCGCGACTGTCAATTCCCCATGTTGAAAAATATACAACAGCAAATGTACCAAGTATCATAGCGACATACTTTGATATCGTTAAAAAGCAACGATACTTTCTTGTTGCTATCGTTTCATATCCGTTCTTAAAGTAAAGCGGAATTACAATGAAGTACACAAGTATCGCTACCCATGCAAGTACATTTCCTACTATATTCAAATAATATCCGTAGTTCTTCTTTCTTTTAGCCATCTTCTCTTCCGTTTATATCGTAAATTCCATCTTTTTCCCTGTTTCAGGGTGCTTAAAGGTCAAATGATAAGCACAAAGATTTACGGTATTCTCGTTGTTTTTCTTCGAAAACTCAATGCTCTCATCCGTCCCATATTTCAAATCGCCAAGTATAGGCATCCCAGCGTTTGCAAGTTGAACTCTTATCTGATGGTGTCTTCCTGTTTTAAGATGTACTTTCAGTAACGCAGTTTTTTCATTATCTTCTTCGACCTTATATGAAAGAATCGCCTCTCTGGCACCATTTACGTTATTCATTACAACTCTTGAACTGTTCGTTTTTGCATCCTTCAAAAGAAAATCTCTTAATTCTCCGGAATTATTGATTTCCTTTCCTTTATAGACCCTTGCTTTGTAATCTTTAGAAAATGCATCATCATTCATATCCTTTGATAAAACAGATGCAGCTTCTTTTGTTTTTGCAAAAAGAATAATTCCTGAAACCGGCTGATCTAATCTGTGCACCACAAAAATCTCCGGTATCTCACCATGCTGTTTTCTGTATTTCTTGCATTCACTCTCAAGATCCTTGCTTCCGACTCCCTTTGCCTGAGTTGCAATTCCTGCCGGCTTATTAACAACAAGAATACTGTCATCCTCATATAAAATATTCATACTTATATCCCTGCTTTTACAAATTTTTCGAATCTGTACTTTATTATTAAATTCAGTATAGCAAAAAAACAAAATAACTTTTATAGTTTTATATATAAAGAAGTGAGGGGTTTTTATGATTACAAAAAAACAGTCCGGTGTTCTTCAAGGAATTGCAATATTGCTGATGTTGTTTCATCATTTTTTCCTTGATCCCAATCCGGAACTTTTTAAGATATCGAATATAGAATTACTAAGAAAAAGTGCCTACTTTGCAAAGATATGTGTAGGTCTGTTTTCTTTTGTCAGTGGATACGGATTATGTGTTGCGATGACCGTTTCAAGAAAAGGCAACGTTATTTTTAATCAGTACAAGTCCTGCTTTCTGCGATATTTCAGACTTCTCATAAAATACTGGTTCGTTATATTTACATACGTTTTATTATGTATTTTGTTTTTTCATGACTCATTTTTAATATCCGATGTATTGAAAAATGTCTTCTTAATCAGTTTTTCCATAAACGGAAGCTGGTGGTTTATGAGACAGTATTTGTTCTTTATTCTTCTGGCACCTGTACTTGATTGTTTGTTTTTATCATTCTTAAGCAAAGGGAGAAAACGTCTGTATTCTGCATTCATCGTCATAGTGATATGCACTTTTTATGCAATATCAAAACTCTTTATCCCCGCAATGGATAGCTTTTACGATATTATTCAACCGACATTTTTACTCGTATTTGTATCCGGTTTCTTCTGCAAATATACTGATATTTTTTCTTTTTTGGAAAGAAAGCTTTCCTCATTAAATCAATTAGTTGTTCTTTTGGTTGGAGTAATTGCAATCATTTCCTCTATCACTGTACGCGTAATTACCTCAACAGATCCTTCTTTCGCTAAACTGGATTTTGTTATCGTTCCGCTTTTTTCTTTAGGTGTACTGCTTACTGTTGATAAAATCAAACCTCTTTCTTATGCCCTCTGCTTTATTGGACGTTTATCAACATTTATGTGGCTGATTCACCTACTTATTTATGAGCATACAATGACGTTTGTATTGAAGATCAGCAATACTCCCATTATATTCTTTATAATCGAAGCAATACTGACTTTTTCGATTTCTTATGTCTTAACCGTTCTCTTTGAAAAGACTCGATTAATAAAGAAATGACTTTGTGACTGAGATTCCTTTAACCGTCATATTTTGCGACCACAATATACTGAAACGCCTCGTACATATGCTGTTTCGTTGTTTTTGATAAAGACAGCAATATCTCCATAAGCTTTCGCTGTTCATCGTTTACAGGCATCTGCGTATAATTTAAATACGTAATCTCAAACCCCAAATTTTCAACAAACATTCTGGCAATTTCGTTGAATGTAAACATATGTATGTGGGTCTTATCCAATAGTCCTACTTCTCTGTACGTAAAATTACCGTTTAAAAGATCCTGAATAACAGAAATATGCATAAAATTGGGGATGCTGGCAACTATATATCCTCCGGGATTCAATAAACTCTTACAATACTCGAGAGCCTCCTCAGGATTTCTTAAATGTTCCAACACATCGCCGAAAATGATAACGTCAAACTTTATATCGCCAAATCTAAGCTTATAATCCTCTATATTATCAACCTTTACGTCATCAAGATAGAATGATGCTATTTTAACAGATGCCGGATTGAGATCTGTTCCGTATATAGATGCTCCGGAAACGACATTTTTAATATTATATAACGTAGCGCCCAGATCGCATCCTATTTCAAGTATATTGGGATTACTTACATTAAGATTTTGAACAATTCTTACTATATTCCGATTTGGTGCCACGTTAAAATAGTGGGTATGCCATTTATTTTCCAATTCAGATATGTCCGTATCTGTCATATATCCTGAATTCATTATGCCAATCATCGGTACGAATATCTCATATATTGTCTCTTCGCTAAATACATTGGATAAACTGTAATCAACTAAAGTAGCCCGTCTCATACAATACTTTTCCGAAAAAGGATGTTCTTTAAAAAAGTTCCCTTTTATAAAAAAACCTTTGTCAGCCAAAACCATGGCTCTACAGCTTACATCCGACGCACTCTGTGTATTCTCCTCTATTTCAGCAAATGAAATAAGATTTGCTTTTGAATTATTATTTACATAGTTTTCTATTGTTTGAAAGAAACCGGCTTTAACTCTGGTTGTTGCCGGCAATATAATGAGGTCATCTGTTATGTTTAGCTCCCGAACTACCATATTGATAGCTGTTCCGTAATTCTCTCTTTTTTCATCAAGATTTACATATGTAAAATCATCTTGCAAAGAAGCCCAATCAAACAGCCCATCATTAGAATGATTATCTATAAGAATAACATTTATAGGAGAATCTCCGATATTCGTACGTATACTTTCTATACATTCACATGCTTCTTTTATCTCATTTTCCACATATATCAGTACAGTCATTTCAGTCCTCCGAATTTCCAATAATTTATAACCATTTTCATCATAACATATATTTATGTTTCGCGCTTTTAAGCTTGCTTCTATTGAAAAAACAAATAGACCTAAGAGCTAATAATGGCAATTAATAAGAGCCCGAGTAGCCCGGACTCTTATTATGATTGTTTTGACACGGATTTGTCGTGAATTTTGAATGTTACTCTTGTAAGATGACTCAACGGCTGCATATATTAGAAATTCAATCCGTAGATTGTCGCAAAAGCCAATCATCTTAGGCTCAAAACTATTTTTTGACTGGCTGTTTCTTAGAAATTGCATTTTAGCCAGTCATTGTTTCAATCCAAAAATCATTTTTGACTGGCTATTTCCTACAAATATTATTTTAGCCAGTCGTTTTTTCAATCCAAAGCGCATCTTTGACTGGCTATTTCTCATGAAGAGGATTTTTACCAGTCGTAATATAGCATAATGTACTGGTAAAACTTAAAAATAAGTATTTTTGTCAGTCAAATCATTGCCTAACGTACCGGTAAAAAAGTAAAATCAGAAAAATAGCCAGTCATTTGGTTTACATAACTCTTTTGTTCTACAAATATATTAAATATAAATCTCTGTTGGCACAGAAATCATTATTATCCTTACTTCGCGTGTTTGCTTTATGACTTTCGTAATCGACTGTGTCAAAGGCATGATCTTATGGCCCATTAAACAATTACCTAACGGTAAATTTACACCACCAAAAGGACTTGACCCATAGATTCTCGCAAAATGATCTAAACGGCTGAATCTTCGAGAAAAAGTGAGCATGTAGTAATATCAGAGTGGCCGTAGGATTCTGAAAAGACAGGAGTTGTAGATTACATGATAAACATGCCATTAAAATAGTCCGTATGAATTCTTCTAATCATACGGACTGTAAATCAAAAATAAAAAAATGTCTGAGATTGTTGCTACATCTTAAAGCGGTAACCTACGCCCACTGGGCTTTTTGTTTCTGTATAGCCTTTTTTGCTTCAAAATATGCATATTACCCCATTTTTTAAGGTTTTGGGCTATACAGTAAACCCAAATCAGGCGTTTTTCTAAACTACTTCATTTTTGATTTGGTAATATAAGTGGTAATTTTGCATATGCTAACAATACTATGGTAATTTGTTTTGATAAGCAGATATTAGCCTACTTATATAAGAGTAGATTACCTATAAATGGTATTTTTTTCACAATTCTAGCAATTAAGAAAGAACTTACAAATGCCAATATCGTAAGCAAAGGAACAGATATCAACGCATTTATTGAAACTGTAGTTATTCCTAAAAGGTTCAGTTTTTCTAAAATGAATAAATGAAACATATAAATAAAAAAAGTACATTCAGACACTTTTGTTATTATACTATTGTTCCTGTTTGGATTAAAAGTCATCGAATAGAATATTGTAAACAACGCCACTGTCATACATAGAACAAAAGGTGATCCTGTACTAAACCATTTCTCAACATATTTATCTTCAAAAATACTTTGATATATGGTCAAAAAGATTGTTAGGCATAACGATACTGCACCTGCAACATAGATTATTGTTCTTTTAATTTTGTTCCAATTACAACATTTAATATAATAACCCAAAAAAAAGTAACCCCAATATCCTTTTACAGCGTTCATTTCCAATCCATCGAAATATCTCGAAAATAACGGCAAATTCAACCAAGAAAAAGCACAAGGTAAAATAAAAGCAAAAACAATCCACAAAACAATAAAGAGCGTTAACACATGAATATCTTCAGCTATTTTTTTTGCAATAGGTAATAGCAAATAATAACCAATAATTTAAAAACAAAACCACATATGATAATGGCCAAATACAAACTCACTCTTTGAATATTCTATTCTTTCCTTTGAAATATTTCCTGTTCTTATCAGTTCCACTACCAGACCTTGAAAAGCATAGAATGCGGACCAAATATAAAATGTCAGCAATAATTTTAATGGTCGCTTAATATAAGATTTCCACTCAAATCTATTTTGTTTACCAAGAAGGAAATACCCACTAAGCATAATGAATATAGGAACACCTACTCTTGTTATACAATTGTATACACTCATTACAATAAATGAGTAGGATCCTATGGGAACACAGCTCCAGTAACTAGAGGAAAAATGAAGAAGTACTATTAAAAAACAACATACAATTCTTAAACAATCCATGTTGTATTCACGTGTTTCAGACATTTTTATCCCCCCCTATTCCAAATTATGTAAACAGTATATCAACATATCTGGATTATCGCAAACATATTATCAACTATTATCCCGCTGTTCTATGATTTCATAAGCCTTTTGTTTGTTGTTCTTTTCAAGTGTCTTTTTATCTTTGATAAGTCCATTATATTCATCAACTAGGTTATTATATTCAACTGTCAATTTATCCAATCGACTATTCAGTTCTTTGTTTTCTTCTTCCATTTTCTTTTTATATTCCTTTGCAGATAGGAAGTTTATTTATGGTTGGAACAACAAGAGAATAACTTCACTTTCTTTTAATTCTTCTGGTTCTGCCAGTTCATAGATTTCAAAAGTATCCTTATCGTTCATATGCATACCCCCAATAAAAAAGACCCTACTGGTAATTTATGTGGTAATTTTGACTCAAATTACCATACCTGTAGAGCCTTTTAATTACTGATTTCCCTTATAAAATCGGTATTTCGTATGAAGTTTTATACCTTAAATCTATAGCCGACACCCCAAATCGTCTCAATGTACTGCGGATTTGCAGAGTCAAACTCAATCTTCTCACGAATCTTTTTTATATGAACCGTTACTGTAGCTATATCGCCAATCGATTCCATATCCCAGATTTCTCTGAATAATTCGTCCTTTGTAAATACGTGATTTGGATTCTCAGCAAGGAAAGTGAGAAGATCAAATTCCTTTGTTGTAAACTGCTTCTCTTCTCCATCAATCCACACACGTCTTGCTGTTTTATCTATTTTGAGACCTCTTATCTCAATACATTTGTTATGCTGCTTTGCATTTGTGTTAATAAGTCGGTCATATCTTGCAAGATGTGCCTTTACCCTTGCTACAAGCTCACTGGGGCTGAAAGGTTTAGTCATATAATCATCGGCTCCGAGTCCAAGTCCTCTTATCTTGTCGATATCATCCTTTTTAGCAGAAACCATCAGAATCGGAATGTTCTTCTTTTCCCTTATTGATTTGCATACTTCAAATCCATCTTTACCGGGAAGCATAAGATCAAGAACTATTAAATCGTAATCTTCTGAAAGTGCTTTTCTTTCGCCTTCAATTCCATCCGATGCTATCTCAACCTTAAAGTCACTAAGTTCAAGATAATCCTTTTCAAGATCGGCAATTGAATCCTCGTCTTCTATTATTAATATTCTACTCATTGTCGTTATTCTCCTTGTACTTTCTAATTACGAAATGCATACATGTGCCTTCGCCTTCTTTACTGGTTGCCCAGATATAACCGCCATGGTCTTCAACAATTTTCTTAACAATGGAAAGACCTATACCACTTCCGCCTTTTGCAGAATTTCTTGATGCGTCAGAACGGTAAAACCTTTCAAAAACTCTTGAAATATCTTTCGCAGGAATTCCTCTTCCGTTATCTTCTATTTCAACTCGTATTGAATCCACATCATCGAGTATTCTGAACTCTATAACTTCTTTTTCCTTTTCTTTATCCATGTACTTAACAGAGTTACTTATAATATTGTTGATTACTCTCTTAAGCTGTTCAGGGTCTGCAATAATTCTCGTTCCCTCAGGAACCATATTGTCATAGTCAAGTTCTATGTGTTTGGATTCAAGGTCCAATCCAACTTCTTCTATGCAATCATCAAAATAATCTCTGACATCAAGCCTTAAAAACGTATATGGAATTCTGTTTGCATCGATTCTTGAGTATATTGTGAGCTCATTTATAAGGCGATCCATATCATTTGCCTTATTATAAACAGTCTTAATATACTTATCCATTTTCTCCGGAGTATTACATACCCCATCCATTATTCCTTCTACATATCCTTTTATCGCAGTTATGGGAGTTTTTAGATCGTGAGAAATGTTCGTAATCAATTCCCTGTTTTTTGTCTCATTCTCAATCACTTCCTCAGCACCTTCTTTCAATTTAAGGCGCATGTCTTCATAATTGTGATAGAGCTCACCAATCTCACCATCTATGGTTGTTTCAAGAGAATAATCAAAGTTTCCGTCAGCAATCTGTTGCATTCCGACTTTTAAATCATTAATCGGATTGAATACGCCTTTAGCTATCCATCTTGTAAGAACTGTCGCAATAATAAGCAGAATAATAAAAGTTGCAATCCAAATTGATATCAATGCTCCTTTAGGCATAAGATTGACTGCTTTATCAATACCTTCAACCTGTCTGAAATAAATCATAACATTCCCGATTGCCAGAAACGCTATCGTTATCAAACACATCGGAAGTATTGTTATGCACGCAAAAGTAACTCGAAGTTTTGTCCTTAACGTCATCCTGTCTTCTCCCCAAAGTGTATAAGAAAAACACCCTTATTATCTGTTCAGCCTTGATTTTATCACATTCGATATCACAAATGATTAATTGTCGGAAATATCTTTATAAAAAAAGTCTAAAAACTGATATTTCCATCGTGAATATGCTATTATAGTTTAAAAGAAAGGGGTATTTTCTATGGCTAAATATGTTTGTTCAGTTTGTGGATATGTACATGAAGGAGACAGTGCTCCGGATCAGTGTCCCCAGTGCAGAGCTCCCAAAGAAAAATTTAATGAAATGAATGAAGAGAGAACATGGGCAAGTGAGCATGTTGTTGGTGTTGCTTCGGATGTTCCCGAGGATATTAAGAATGATTTACGTGCAAACTTTAATGGCGAATGCTCGGAAGTCGGCATGTATCTTGCAATGAGTCGTGTTGCATTCAGGGAAGGATATCCTGAGATCGGACTTTATTGGGAAAAAGCAGCTTTCGAAGAGGCAGAGCATGCAGCTAAATTCGCGGAACTTCTTGGTGAGGTAGTAACACCTTCCACAAAGAAAAATCTTGAGATGAGAATCGACGCTGAAAACGGTGCCACAGCAGGAAAGACAGACCTTGCAAGCAGAGCAAAAGCTCTTAACCTTGATGCAATCCATGACACAGTTCATGAAATGGCTCGTGATGAGGCTCGACACGGCAAAGCCTTCGAAGGATTGTATAAGAGATACTTTTCGTAAGCATTGAGAACTGCAAAATAATAAAAACAAAGCGTCTGCAAGCTTGCTTGCAAGGCGCTCTATTTTTGTTATTTCATAGGGCGAAAGCCCGTAACGAAATAGATGCATAGCATCTATGAGTGCAGTTTTCCTTACTTTTTTATACAACCCTCGACATATCTTTGCCCTCAATGAAAGACTTAATATTGTCATAGGTCATGCTTACGCATCTTGTTCTTGCTTCAACGGAAGCCCAGGCAAGATGAGGTGTAATGATGAGTTTTCCCGAATCCATAATCTTAGAAAGCGGATTGTCTTTTGCAATAGGTTCTTTCTCCAGTACATCCAGTCCGGCACCTGCAATTACGTTATTCTCAAGAGCTTCGTACAAAGCCTGTCCGTTTACTACAGGTCCTCTTGCAACGTTTATTAAGATTGCACTCTTCTTCATTTTTGAAAGAGCCTTTTCATCAATCAAATTTCTTGTAATATTCGATAACGGGCAATGAAGCGAAAGAAAATCAGATTCTCGAAGTATAGTGTCAAAATCAACCTGCTCATACTCTGTTACCTTTGATTTTCCTGTAACTGAATAGAAAATAACCTTACACCCAAAAGCCGAGGCTATCTTTGCAACAGTCTGTCCGATATTTCCCATTCCGATTATTCCCCATGTCTTTCCTGCTAGTTCATAAAATGGAATGTCAAAATTAGAAAATCTGTCCTGATTACCGTATTCTCCGCTTTTTACATAATTGTCATAATGGTTAAGCTTCTCTGACAAATATAAAGCCATTGCAAAACTGTGCTGAGCAACCATTTGAGAACAGTAATTTCTTACGTTACAAACGCCAATCCCTCTGCTCTTGCAATATTCTAAGTCAACATTATCAAATCCGGTTGCAAATTCACAAATCAGTTTCACATTAGCAGCATCCTTAAGAGTGCTTTCATTTAATGGCGCCTTGTTTGCAATAATGATTTCTGCATCTTTAACTCTTTCAGCCACTTCAGGAGCCAACGTATTTCTATAGACGGTTACTTCTCCAAAATCCTTCATACAGTCAACAGACACATCTGTTCCCACACTGTTTCTTTCAAGTATTACGATCTTCATGCCGTTCTCCAAATTCTTTTGATATTTTTCCCATTATACAACAAACCCTGCGACAATGTCGCAGGGTTTGAAAAATCTCATGTAATTACCTATCTTATTTGAAAGGATTCTCTGTAGGATAAGGTAATGATGCAGGCTGGTTGTAATTGATATCTTCCATGGGAACTCCGATGTACTTAAATACTTCGAAGAGAGCCTTTCCATAGTGACCAAATGCAACTGCACCGTGGTGAGGATAGTTCTTCTGGATGAGTACGTGACGATAGAAACGACCCATTTCCTTAATAGCGAATACGCCGATACCACCAAAGGACTTGGTAGCTACAGGTAGAACATCACCTTCTGCAAGATATGCTCTAATCTTAGCATCAGCTGTAGACTGTAAACGGAAGAATGTAATCTTACCGGGAGCGATATCTCCTTCAAGAGTACCCTGAGTAACCTCGATAGGAAGGTTTCTTGCCATAATCTTCTGATACTTCATCTCGAAGTTAGCAAGTTTCTTTGTGCATGTGTTTCCGCAGTGGAATCCCATGAATGTATCTGTGAACTTGTAATCGAACTTGTTCTCGATTGCTTCCTTGTACATATCCTTCGGAACTGAGTTATTAATATCAAGTAATGTAACAACATCTTCAGATACGCATGTTCCGATGAACTCTGATAAGCATCCGTAGATATCTACTTCACAAGATACGGGAATACCCATTCCTGTAAGACGGCTGTTTACATAGCAGGGAACGAAACCAAACTGTGTCTGGAATGCAGGCCAGCACTTACCGGCAATTGCAACATACTTTCTGTATCCTCTATGCTCTTCAACCCAGTCAAGCAATGTAAGTTCGTACTGAGCAAGCTTTGCAAGAATTTCAGGCTTCTTGTTTCCTGCACCAAGTTCTTCTTCCATTTCCTTAACCTTAGCGGGAATTCTCTTATCGTTAGCATGTTTGTTGAATGCTTCGAAAAGGTCAAGTTCTGAGTTCTCTTCGATTTCAACACCAAGGTTGTAAAGCTGCTGGATAGGAGCGTTACAAGCAAGGAAGTTAAGAGGTCTGGGACCAAAAGAAATAATCTTTAATTCAGAAAGACCCTTTACCGCACGAGCGATAGGAAGGAATTCATGAATCATGTCAGCACAATCCTCTGCATCTCCAACAGGATATTCAGGAATGTAAGCGCCGATATTACGAAGCTTTAAGTTGTAGCTTGCATTTAACATACCGCAGTAAGCATCTCCACGGCCGTCCATAAGGTCTGCCTGGCTTTCTTCTGCTGCAGCAACGAACATCTTAGGTCCGTCAAAGTGCTTTGCAAGTAATGTCTCGGAAATCTCGGGACCGAAGTTTCCAAGGTAAACGCAAAGTGCATTACATCCTGCGTTCTTAATGTCTTCGAGAGCCTGTACCATGTGAATTTCGCTCTCAACGATACATACGGGACACTCATAAATGTCAGCTGCATCGTATTTCTTAGCGTATGCTGCTACTAAAGCTTTACGTCTGTTAACGGAAAGGCTTTCAGGGAAGCAGTCACGGCTAACTGCAACAATACCTAACTTAATCTTGGGAATGTTGTTCATTGTTAATCCTCCTTAAATGTGGTGCGACCGGGAGTTCGCACTGATTATTCGTTAATATTTAAGTTTTTACCTTTAAGTCCAAGGAATGAACCTTCATCAAGTCCGCCTTCCTTGTGACCGATAAGCCATTTATTGGTAGCTGTGATTAATGCATCTTCATTAGGAGCTGTTCCATCTGCATTAACCTTTGTATGTTTTGTAGAAAGAGGATAGTTGGTTCCCTTCGGTAAAACGATAGTAACCTGGAATCCCTTTCCGTCAACACCACAGGGTGCATAGTGAAGAGTAGTTGCAAAAACTTCTACTGCTGTTCCTGCAGGAACAAAGAAAGCCTTTACATTTGCTGTGTCATAAGTGAAGTCCTTTTCAACTTCTCTTAAAAGACCAAGCATCAAAATTGCGTCTGTAGCAGCTACGTTGATTTCTGAATCTCTGTGATACTCAAGTGCATTGAGCATGCAGTTGTGTCCGTTGCAGTAACCAATCTGAATGGGCATTTCTCCGTATACTACAGAAGAAATTTCTTTTGCAACAGCGAGGCTCTCAAGTTCAGCAATACCGGGCTCATAAACAACACCTTCGGGACAGGGAGTCTTCTTCATTGCTTCAACAAGTTCTGTGAAGTCAACATTGTCAACAATACGTCCATACTCTTTGAACTCAGGATCATTAACCGAATAAATCTTCATTCTCTTTTCTCCTTATTTGATAATTTCAAAAACAGGCTTCAAAGCAGGATAAATCTCTTTGAACTGTTTATATCTCTCATCATACTTCTTAGCAAGTTCGGGATCGGGATCAACAGTGTCAACCACATGAACAAACTTTGAAGCTATTTCTTCAACGGAAGCATATTCTCCTGCTGCAACTGCTGCAAGCATTGCTCCACCCATGCTGGGTCCTTCTTCGCTCTCAATAACATCAACTTTGATATTAAGGATGTTGGCGATCATCTTTTTCCAAAGAGGGCTCTTTGCTCCACCACCACAAATCTTTGTACGTTCAATCTTAATGCCAAGAGCTTTAGCAACCTCAAAGGAATCTCTTAATGCGAAAGCAACACCTTCAAGAACTGCCTGTGTCATGTCAGCACGGGTAGTATCCATTGTCATACCTACAAATGTTCCTCTTGCATTGGGATCGTTAAGAGGAGAACGCTCACCCATAAGGTAAGGAAGGAAATAAACATGGTTCTCACCAAGCTTCTCAATTGCCTTCTGCTCAGCTGCGTAATCCTTTGTTCCGATAATTTCATCCATCCACCACTTATTACATGATGCTGCAGAAAGCATACATCCCATAAGGTGATATGTTCCGTCTGCATGTGCAAATGAATGAAGTGCGTTAAACTTATCTACACCAAAGTTCTTGGACGAAATGAAAATTGTACCGCTTGTTCCAAGAGAAATATTACATCTTCCGTCACCAACTGTTCCTGTACCAACAGCTGCCGCTGCATTATCGCCTGCACCTGCTGCGATAATTGTATCCTCAGGGAAGCCTAATTCCTTAGCTACCTCGGGAAGTAATGTTCCAACCTTTTCATAGCTTTCGTAAATCTTTGCAAGCCATGATTCCTTAACGGAGCAGATTTCACACATTTCCTTGCTCCATGTACGATTCTTTACATCGAAAAGAAGCATACCGGATGCATCAGAAACATCTGTGCAGTGAACTCCGGATAATTTATATGCAAGATAATCCTTAGGAAGCATCATCTTTTCAATCTTTGCAAAATTCTCAGGTTCCTTATTCTTAACCCATAATACCTTGGGAGCAGTGAATCCTGTGAAAGAAATGTTTGCTGTATACTCAGAAAGCTTTGCTTTACCAATTACATTATTTAAGTAATCACATTCCTCTGTAGTACGTCCATCGTTCCAAAGAATTGCAGGTCTGATAACATTATCATCTTTATCAAGGATAACAAGGCCGTGCATCTGTCCGCCGAAGCTTATGCCCTTAACTTTAGACTTGTCGATATCCTTTGTAAGTTCCTTAAGACCTTCCATACTCTTCTCGTACCAGTCCTCGGGCTTTTGCTCGCTCCAACCGGGATTGGGGAAATAAAGAGGATATTCTTTTGATACTACATTTACAATTTTACCTTCTGAATCCATAAGCAGTAATTTAACTGCAGATGTTCCAAGATCAATACCAATATAATACATAAATCTACCTCCGTTTATCTCTTATTCTATAAAAGATTTCAACTATAAACCATTCAATTATAGTCAATTAGTTTTCAACTATTGCTATTCTTATAGTAAAAAAAGGGCGGACAAAAGTCCACCCTAATTTCTTGCTTAATTGTAGTAATTTATTGCTTCTCTTTGAGGTAAATCGATACTCGGCTCTGAATGATATTTACAATATCTTCAGCACTCTTCTGACCTGCAAAGAAAGGCTCTGTATCCTCGGAAATAATCTCCTGAATTTCATCGTTATATTCGCTTAACTTTGTAACCGAATATACAAAATCCTTCAAAGCTTTTATCTCTGCATCTGTGAGTGGATCAATCTCGATCTCCTGACCTCCGATGTAGTAGGTATCCTTGTACTCTACCTTTTCACCTGTATCATAATCAATATAATAAGGATCGTACTTTAACTCTTCACACAACTCATCAAAACGCTTCTGTGTGGAAGGAAGTCCCCAGGTAATCTCCTTCTGATACTCTTCAGAAACATATCTCTTAACAAAATCCCATGCTGCATCCTGATTCTTTGACTTTGCAGAAATCGCCATACAGTTGCTGATATAAATGGATGATCCGTTTCCCTCTCTACAAGGATATCCGATGCAGGTTATTTCTTCACCAAATACTCCTCTTAAAGTACACTTGTAATCGTAAAGGGAATAGATTGTGTAGGGCAAAAGAACAGCTTTTCCGGTACGGAAAGCAGTTTCATTCTCCTCGTAATTCCAGTTTTCCCAGTAATCGTCATTATAGTACTCTTCAGAAGTAGGAAGCTTCTTAATGTAATTAAGCAGGCTTACAAATTCAGGCGTGTTAAAATAGCAGCTCGCCTTATGCATATCGATATAATCGCCGGCAACTACATTCATGATACTGTAAAAGAACTCTTCTCTTACAAGCTCCTGGAACATGGATGTTCCTTCCGGAAGACTCTTTTCAAAAGCAAGGAATTCATCAAAAGTCCAGGATGTTTTTCCGCCAAGCATTCTTTTGCTTCCGATTACAGTATTAATATTAAACTGCGGAACAATCGTGTAAAGTTTTCCGTCATATGAACAAGCTTCCACTACGGAGGGAACAAGATCATCAATACTTACATCTCCATCTTTTGACATCAACTTCTTAAGGTCAGCAAAAAGCCCCTTCGAAACATAATTGCTTATCATTGAGGAGTCTTCCGCAATAATAATATCCGGACACTGTCCCGATGCAATATCAGAATTAAATTTCTTATTTCCTGCAGAATAATCATCGTCTGTATTATACTGTGAATAATCTATAATCGTAATTCTGTATTCATCACTGTTTTTATTAAACTCGATAATATCCTGTCTGATGGAGCTGCTAAGCCACAAACATCCAAGCGAAAGAACTGTCTTTTCCTTATAGTTATCAGGATCAACTTTTACAAACTTACTCAGCTTAATGATTCGATCGTAAGTATATGAATCCCAATCAGAGCTGATAGCCAGGATGCTATTGTCGTCTAAAACTTTTATGTCCATGAACCTGGTGTTTAAAACGTCCGAATTAATAAAATTCATAATCGGTGTTGCATCCTTATCACCGATGTTATAACCGTATAACTGACTGCTGTCCGTTAAGATTAAATCGTATTTACCGGAGCCCGCTCTTACAGACATATTAAGAATGTTAAAGCCAACTTCTATCTTGTCGCCAAGCGTAAAGGTTTCCGTATCAAACTTTGCAAATTCTTCTGTCTCTTCTCCCCAATAAGAAACAAACACATCTCCTTTTGGGGTGGAGATAAAATTGTAATAGTTATTAATGTCGGAAGCAGAAGCTTTTTTAATAACATTCAACTTATTATCAAATTTTACGTAGTGCGATCCGTCAGAAACAAGAAATCCGTCTTTAAGTGTTACGGAAGACTGAATCCAGTCAAGTTCGCAATCCTTTGATAAGTCTTTTTTTGCAATCTCTTTTCCGTTCTGATCGCAAAGCAGAGCGTAATATTTAGTTTCATATACATAATTCATGGGGTCTGAATCATCGTAAGTCGTTTCACTTAACATGAAAGCAATATTTCCGTCGTTTAAAATAAGACAGTCGCTGACCCAAGAATCATTCATCAGAACACTGAACTTCTTAAAATCTGTTCCGTCAATATTAACGGTTCCCCACACAAAAACACTCTCCTGAGTATCCTCATTCCAGGAATTACCATAAAAAAGGATTTTGTCATCCGTAATCTTACACTGGCTTACACTAAAGTCATTGCCAAAGTCAATTTCAATGGGTACTTCCTTATAAATTGTATTCTTGTCAATTTTTACTTCGTTTTTATTCTTCTTACCACAGCCTGCAGCAGGAACGAGCATTACTGCAATAAGCAGAAAACAAAGTGCTGTTCTACTCAATTTCTTTAACATAAATATCTCCCTTCTTCCTCGCTTTTTTCATCCTTCTCTTTTCATCTATGTCTTCAATAAAATCTCTTACATCGTTAAGACGTATGGTACGCTTCTGCCACATACGTATCAGTATACAAATAATGATTATAATTGGATATGCCAAAAATAGACATCCCAAAACTGCTGCCGGAACAAGAAAATCTTCCGTTCCTCTTGCCACATTTTCCCAATAAGGATAAATAACTCCTTTGGCGTTCATTCCGCGTGTTCCGAAATTTTTAACATGCTTTATAAGATTTACAAAATTAAATCTTCCCGTATTCTCGACGATTTCATAACGTTTTGAATCGCAGGGAATTACTTCCGTCAAAAGATTCATACCATAAGAGGAAATAGGATTGGGAAGCAACGCCTCATAGGAATTAATGTATGATACCATTCCGTTCTCTGCAAGCGACTCATAAGACATATACAGAATCGGCTCATCATTGCCGGCAAGCTCCTGCATGCGACCGCTTTCTTTCTTAACCACTCCTCCTACAACATGAAGTGTTCCGCCGATTTCTATAAGCTGTCCCTCAACATCGTTCGAGCCAAACAGTCTCCAGGCAGTCTCCTCGTCAATGAGTACAACATCCTTCATATAGTAATCACTTTCAAAGAACGAGCCCGATAGCAGTTCAAGCGGATGGAAAAGAAAATAATCTCCTCCGACTCCGATTGCACGTACTTTTGATTCGGAGTTATTGGAAGAAACCATAACCTCCCCGTTTGCCGAATAAGCATACACCCAAAGTCTCGCATCCTCCGATTCCGTTGTAATCGAATCCTGAAGAAGCTTATTATCGATTTTATATTTAAGCTCTTTAACTCCGTCAGCATCAAAGCCTGCAAGTTCGGAAAAGAAAACCGTTACCTGCGCACAGTCGCTTTTGTCACTCCAACGTCTTGCAAACTGCTGATCCTTTAGCGCTGATGACACCTTTGTCCCAATCAGCAAAAGAACAAGCCCAAGCAAAAGTGAAATGCCGGCAGAAATAAGGAGCTTTATATGTGTTCTGTCGAATACCGTTCTTAAGTACTCCATTTATCTCTCCGTATTAGTTGTTCTTTAACCTTACAAGCTGACCGTCTGTTACAGGCTTTGAAGAAGTTGTGAGAATGTAATCCCAACCTTCCAAAGCTCCGCTTACTGCACTTTGTGTCTCATCTTCAGCAAGAACCTTTATATCAACTCTTTCAACAGAATAGCGTGTTCCAAGAGGTGTGCTCTTTGAAACGATTCTGTAAACAAACTTACCTTTATTATCTTCACGAATTGCACTGTTTGGAACAATGTTATCGTAATTAGAAGTTCTCTTACCGACTGTAAGTGAAAGGTTCTGTCCGTTTTGAACGTCACCCTCTACTTCAAACATTACAATCTTACCGGACTGAGGACTTGAAGGATTGGGGCGAATTGAGGTAACTCTTGCATGAACCTCACTGTACCACCAGGAATTTGTAATCTCAGCTTCGTCACCTACACTTATTAAAGCTGCCTGCTCATTTGTAACCTGCATCTCAAGCGAGAAACCTTTTCCCGCAATCTGTATTGTCGCAATAGTCTCTCCTGTTTCAATTGTTTCTCCCGCAACACGGCTAAGAGAAATAATTGTTCCGGAAACGGGAGCTACAATTTCACCGATTCCCTGGTCATTTTCAAGCTCAGCAATGACTTTTCTCTGCTCTTCGATTGCATCGAGCTGATCGGCAAGTCCCATCTGTGTAGTAATAGTCGAAACATACTCATCAAGCTCATCCTGAACAGCCTTCTGCGCTGCTACTGCAACATTTTTCTGAACAGTCATATTGGCTGTATTCTGTTCAAGACGGTCTTCCATCTTTTTAATGTCCTGATTGCGAAGCGCAATCTGATAATCTATGCCGTCTTTATCTGTTTGAGACAATGATGGATCATATGATTTCTTGGTAAGGGTAGTAATCTCTTCTTTATATTTCTTAATCATCTCAAACTCAGGCGCCGTTGAGGTAAGTTCATTAGCCCTATCCCAAAGTTCAAGCATCTCATCACAGTAATCAATTTCCTTTTGATAAGACTCAATCTTCTTATTGTACGATTCAATCTTAGCCTGATAGGTACCGATGTCCTTAAGACCGTTATTCTCGACATCAGAAGTAACCTTTGAGGAAATTCTGTCGCTTATAATGCTTTTTTCATAGGTAGATATGAGCGTATTAAGAGTCTTTCTTGCTGCTTCAAGCTCCTCTGACTCACCTTCTTCAAGATAGTAAAGCACATCTCCTGCTTCAACCTCATCACCTACGCGAACATTCACACTTGCAACCTTACGGGTCTGCTTATAGATAACGCTGTACGGGTCCTGTGAAGAAATCGTTCCCTGTCCGCGCACCTTATTTGTAATCGAGCCCGAATATGTATATTGGGCAGCTACCTCCGGAAGGGAAAAGTTTCTGATTGTATTTGAGAAAAATGTAAGAACCAGCAATATCGATAAAAAGATAATCGCAAAATTCTTAATCCAGTCTTTCCTTGTTCGTTTTTCTTCCATTTTCATATCTCCTTTAACCCTTAATACCACCCTGATACATAATTCCTTCTACGAGATATTCTTCTCCGTATAAGAAAACCAAAAGACCGGGTACCATGTATATTGTCGCAACTGCAAACGCAAGTCCTGTCTCTCCGCTGTTTATCTGTGAAAGGAATACGGAAAGAGGATGCATCTCGGAATCGCTTAAAAGAATCAGTGGCTGTTCAACCATATTCCAGTAGTCAATAAATACAAGAATTGCTACTGAGAACAAACAGCTCTTACAAAGAGGAACACATATTTTCCTGAATATCTGCCATTCACCTGCACCGTCAATTTTTGCCGCCTCAATATATGACGTCGGAATTCTTCTCATAAACTTCGTAAGAAGATATACTGCAAACGGCGATGCTATACCCGGAAGCCATATCGCCCATTTTGTATCGATTAAATGCAACCAGCTCGATACAAGATAGTTGGGAACAAGCGTAACCTGATAAGGCATAAGCATAAGTATTATATAGGAAAAGAAAATTATTTCTTTTATCTTGCCACGTGCCCTTGTAAATCCGTAGGCAGCAAACATAGCAACAACTAACTGGAATATCATAATCGGAACTACAAGAATTACCGAGTTCCAAAACTTAATCAGGTATTCCGGACTTTTGAGCAAAACTGTAATGTACTGCTGAAAAGAAACCATATCCGGTATAAACTTAAGATTTACTATTGAGGAAATAAATACTTTTCCTCCCCGTTCATTCTTTGCAAAAACAGCTCCGTAATTGGCACTGATTTCCGTCTGTGACATAAACGAGTTTGTAATTGTAAGTACAATCGGCGTCAGAAATATTATCGCAAAAAATGCAGCTACAATTGTAATCAGAATAATCTGAATTAATTCTTTTCTTTTTCTTTTGGATATAGAAGCCGGCTTTTTCATTATTCTTCCACATCCTTTCCGAAGCGATTCTCCGCAACAAACAACAGACCGATAATAAGTATCATCACAAGTGACATAATGATGGCCGCCGTCGAAAGCTTCTGATAGTCTAACGATTTAAATGTATTGTTCATAAAGTGCTGTAGCATATACAGCGAGTCGAACGGATAATCTCCCGTAAGCAAATATATTTCTCTGAATACTTTAAATGAATTAATTAACGACAAAATTGTTACAAACAAAACTGTTGATGATAAATATCTTATTTTAATGTGCCAGAATATCTGCCATTTATTGGCATTTTCAAGCATTGCAACCTCAAGAAGGTCTCTTGGAATCGATTCAAGCGCTGCCAAAAACAAAATCATATTATATCCAAGATTCTTCCAAAGAAACAGGAAGATAATAACAACCTGTGCATGCTCTGACTTAAGCCAGTCAATCTTATCTACTCCAAAATTGGCAAGCATATGATTTACTGCTCCGTTATAATGGAACATTACCTGCACTATCAAAACTACTGACGCAACGGGAACCATCATAGGTGTTAAGAAGAATGTTCTGAACTGGCTTCGAAGCGGAATGTTTCTATCGAGCATTGCAGCCAAAAGAAGGGAAAGCACTACCGAAAGAGGCATCGCAATGAAAGAAAACTTCAAAGTATTCTTCCCTGCAAGCTTAAACGCTCCGTTTTTAATAACGCTGACGAAATTTTCAAATCCGACAAAATTTGCCGTAATCGGATTATCAATCATGGAATAATATATTACAACAAAAAAGGGCAAAATAAAAAACAGGAAAACACCAAGAAGACTCGGTGCCAAAAACAGCACCGAGGCAACTTTTTCATGTCTGTCCCGTCTCTTTATTTGATTTTTAGGTTTTTTAATTTTATCAGTTTTTCCCATAACCCTGACTTCTTTAATTATTTTCTGCCAGATATATTCCGACACGAGACTGCATTATCTCAGCAACTTCTTTTGCAGACTTTTGTCCTTCAAAGAAGGGTTTTGCTTCTTCCTCAACTATCTCGAATACTCTCTCATCAAAACTAAATATTTTATCGGCAGTTTCTACGATTTTAGTAAGTTCATCTACCTCAGCCTGCGTAGGTGCCTTAAGCTCTATTAAAATTGTTCCGGTTGAAATTCCTCCGTGAGAAACTTCCTGCTCAACTCCGTTCTCATCAATATAAGTTTCAACCTTCATACTTTCTTTCATTTTATCATAAAAAGCAGATTTAAGAATAGGAAATCCCATATCATTATTTCCACTCTTATATGCTTCTTCTGAAATCATGTCCTTCAGTATTTCCCATGCCTGTTCCTGCTTTTTGCTCTTAACTGAAATTGCAAACATTTCCTGAGGCAGTATCACATGTCCCGAACCTTCTGTCATAGGAATACCGATTACTTTTGTTCCGTTCTTATACAGCTGATTGTACATCGAAAAATCATCTGCCGAATACAGATATATTTCGGAGAAAAGAACATTTCCTTCCATTATTTCTTCCCAGGAATCATAATTCTCATAATCAAGCTTCTTAGGGAAGGTTTTCGCATATTCAAGAAGATTATAGAAATCGTCATTAAGGAAATTACAGGTTCCTTTCTCAAAATCTATAAACGTATCTGCCGAATAAAATAAAGCAGTATAAAATGCAGATTCATATTCCGGATATTCAATAAAGCTTATATCGGGATACTGCTTTCTGAGTGCCACCATATCCTGAATTGTCCAAGAATTTTTGTTTGCAAATATATCTTTCGAACCTATCATTGTTACAATCCGGACTGTCGGCATGACGAAATACTCCTTACCGTCAACCTTCATTGCATCAAGAATATTTTCAAAATAGTCAGCTCTGTTAAACGACTTGTCTTTTTTCATAAGTTTACCAAGATCTGCAAACGCACCCTTTTTAGCAAGGTTCATGAAATTTTCAGAGCTAAGAAGCACTATGTCTGCCTTGTCTGCGGAAGCAAGGTCTGCGTTAAATCTTGCAAGTGCACCTTCATAGTCATTATCATCGTAATACTCTGTTACTTTTATACGATACTTGTCGTTATGCTTATTAAAATCAATAATATAATCCTTTATACTCCAGCTTAATGTAAAGCAGGCAAGTGTAATAGTTTCCTTTTCATTTTCCGAAGTTGTAATTCCCTTTTTGAAAGTTATAAGTTCAAGCTGAACGTCTTCTTCCGAATAATCCGAATTTATATAATAATATGCTCCCTCGGTACCTACGTATAATCGATCGTAATATACGTCAGAAATATCAAAGTCAAGCCAGGACCAAAGCGTGTTCTTTTCTCCTGTTTCTTTATTGTACTCCTGGACATTATCTGATGAACAATATGCAAAAATATTGTTCCCTGCATCAATCAGATTTCCGTTCATCGTACTGATATCAATTTTATCTCCCAATGTCTTTGTGCTAACATCAAGTTTTTTTGTAACAGTCTCTCCCTGTGTCCAAACCGAAACCCAGAAGTTATCCTCTTTATCAACAAAGCTTCCGTTTACCCAATCTCCTGCCAGAAGCTTAAATTTTAACGCTCCGTCCGAACCTACAAGATAAACATTCTGTTCTGCGCTAATCAGAAGATTTCCTTTTGAATCGAAGCTGAATGTATTACCGGACTCTCCTTCAAGAATGTCTGTAAGAGAATAATTGAATTTAACATTACCGTTTGCATCGTAATAATAAACTTCATAAGACATTTCGTAAGTTTCTCTGTCCCAAGACGAATAAACAATTGCTGATTCTCCGTTTTCATAAACCTTTAAACCCGAAATGCCCATGCTCTTTACAGCATCATCCTGAATATATGTAATTACCGAACTTTTCTTGGAATTGATATTGTACTTATAAAGGCTTGTTTTTTCGCACCTTTCGTAATCATCACTCCATTTTGTTGCCAAAACGTAAAGGTTGTCTCCAACCATGTCCACCTGGCCTGCACTTTCTTTTTCCTGAAGAAATGAAAGCTTTTCGTACAAAGCTCCGTACTCCGCATCCTGTGATACGGTGTTTTCAGGCTCCTTTTTTCCGCAACCGGCAAGACTCACTCCAAGAATCATTATGAATAATATTGATACGATCTTAGCTAATCTGCAATTCATTCTCTCTGTCTTCCTCTCCATTTCCATGTCTATATTGACTCATCTTCCATAGAATAGCAAAGTTCAAAGAAGAACACCTTCAAAAAATGCTTAAGAATCTCTTAACCGTCACAAAAAAAAGACAAAAGAAGGAGTCTTTTACGATAGACCTAATCTCATATATGACGTAACATATAATTAAATAAACCAACAAAAAGAGGACACCGGCATGAGTAAATCTTTATTTATAAATGATTGGCAATTTGCAGAGTTTGATCTGTCAACCGATTTTCAGACTATGGTCTTATCAGACACTTTTCGCCCGGTTGATATACCACACGACTGGATGATATACCACACTAAGGAACTCTACAAAAACAGCATCGGTTTTTATAAAAAAACATTTTCTTTTCATCCTGAAGCTTTGCATACATATATTCTTCGTTTTGAGGGAGTTTATATGGATTGCGAAATATACTGCAATTCACAAAAGGCTTTCGAATGGAAATACGGTTATTCGACCTTTGATGTCAACCTTACGGATTATCTTATTGACGGTGATAATACAATTTACGTTGTCGTTAAATATCGCGAGCCAAACTCCAGATGGTATTCCGGAGCAGGAATATACCGAAATGTATGGCTTTACGACAAAGACTCTGTATACATCGTTCCGGATGGAATCTACCTCTCTTCAGGAAAAACTGATGAAGGATTTCTTCTTAACATAGATGTAGAAATATTTTCCTCTTCTGACTGTAATATTTCCATTAAGAATACTCTTATCGATGCTTTCGGAAAGGAAACTGCGTCCTGCTTCGATAAAGTTTCTTTATCCTTCGGTGTAACCGGTCATTCTTTTGACATCAATATAAAAGCACCAAAGCTTTGGGATATTAACTCTCCTTATGTATATACGGTTAAGACAGAAGTTTTTTATGGGGAAACAATAAAAGATTTTGAAATAAATTCTTTTGGATTCAGAACTGTTTCTTTTGACTGTAATAAAGGACTGTTTTTGAACGGAAGGAACGTCAAAATTAACGGTGCCTGCCAGCATCACGACCTCGGTGCTCTCGGCTCGGCTGTCAATAAATCTGCTTTACGTCGTCAATTTGAAAAACTCATTAAAATGGGTGTCAACTCAGTCAGAACTTCTCATAATATGCCGGCAAAAGAAGTAATGGAGCTTGCCGATGAAATGGGCATTCTCATATATTCCGAAAGCTTTGATATGTGGGAACTTCCCAAAACTGAATTTGATTATGGGAATTATTTCCCTGAGTGGTGGGAAAAAGATGTTACCTCCTGGATAAGACGAGACAGAAATCATCCGTCCCTTATAATATGGGGAATCGGAAATGAAATCTACGATACGCACGCCGGAAACGGATTAAAATGGACAAAACTCCTTCGCAACAAAATCAGAGAACTTGATTATCGGCACAACGCTTACATTGGAATAGGTTCAAACTATATTCCATGGGAAGGCGCTCAACAATGCGCCGACGAACTGGAACTTTCAGGATATAACTATTGTGAGCGTCTTTACGATGAGCATCATGAGAAATACCCTCATTGGTGTATTTTCGGGAGTGAAACCGGATCTACCGTTCAAAGTCGCGGAATTTATCACTTCCCTTTCGAAGTTCGCGTTCTCACACATCAGGATGCACAATGCTCATGTCTTGGAAACTGTACCACGAACTGGGGGTCAAAGGATATTCCTCAGGTAATTTGTGATCATCGCGATCGGGATTTTGTATTTGGTCAGTATATTTGGACCGGATGGGATTATATTGGGGAACCTACTCCCTATCACTCCAAGAACTCTTTCTTTGGACAAATTGATACTGCCGGTTTTGAGAAAGACACCTATTATCATTACCAGGCGGAATGGACTGATTACAAAATATCTCCGATGGTTCATCTTCTTCCGTACTGGGATTTTAATGAAGGACAGATTATTGATGTTATTGCATATTCCAATGCACCTTTTGTTGAATTGTTTTTAAACAACAAGTCTCTTGGCGTACAGAAGATTGACCATTCTTCCGTTTCTTCACTTCAAGGGCACTGGAAAGTACCTTTTGAAAAGGGTACGTTGCTTGTAAATGCAATTGATGAAAAGGGAAATGTAATTGCCACTGATATTCAAAAATCATTCGATGATCCCGTTTCAGTTGCTCTTTCTTCTGAAAAGAAAAGTATTATTGCTAATGGTGATGATTTAGCTTTTATTGCAATCTCTGTTCTCGATAAAAACGGTGTCCCGGTCGCAAATGCAAAAAACAGGGTAACTGTAGATGTTACCGGACCCGGGCGACTTGTTGGCCTTGATAACGGAGACAGTACCGACTACGAAGAATATAAAGGGAACAGCCGAAGACTTTTTTCAGGAAAACTTGTCGCCATAGTTGCTCCTGACATAATACCCGGTGATATTACTATTACAGTTTCTTCAAACGGTCTTTCCTCTGCTTCACTTGCGATAACCTCAGTTTCTGCAACCTCACCTATTACTGCAGGAATTCGAGACTGTTGCTTTAACGTTGAACAAAAAAATGATATTCCGACACGTAAAATCGCTTTATCATGTCTCGGAACAACTCATCTTAGTAAAGAAGCGAAGGAATCAAAAGTTTCTTTTGAAGTGCTCCCTACTAACTCTACCTACAAGGATGTCTACTTTAAAGCACTTACAAAGGATGCGGTTGAAGCTAATTATGTGTCTATTTCCGTATCAGAGAATGTTGCTACCGTAAAAGCTCTTGGTGATGGTGCGTTTACACTTACAGCATTCTGCAATAATGACAAAGAACACGCCGAAGTCGTTTCAACTCTTGATTTTGATATTACAGGTATGGGACAGGCAACCCATGACGCTTACACCATGGTTCCGGGCATTTTATACTCAAAAGCTTTTTCTTCCGATTGCAAATTAAGTTTTCTTGGTGGTGTATTTATGCCCTCTGATCTTGGAGGCATCACATTCGTAACCTACGATAATGTTGATTTTGGAAAAATCGGTTCAGATACTGTACACCTTCCGATCTTCTCTTTTAAAGATGAACTTTCTGTAGAAATATATGAAGGTTCACACGATAATGGAGTTCTTCTTTGCAGCGATACTTATAAAGCAAAGAGCATCTATAATACTTATCAGGAGAATGTATTCACCTTAAACAAGATTTTAACGGGAGTAACAACACTTACTTTTGTTTTTAAATCCGCAGACCGTTTCTCTCTTCAAGGTTTTTACTTTGATAAAATGCCTCGTGCTTATTCGTGTATAAATGCTGTTTCTTTTGACGAAATTGCCGGTGACAGTTATAACGTAAAAAACTCTGAAATTACAAATATAGGAAATAACGTTTGCATTTCATATAATGATATGAACTTCAGCGAAGGTACTTCAGGTTTCAGAATTGTCGGTCGTTCTCATAACGAAAAGACTTCTCTTCATATTCTGTTTGTTGAAGATGATGTTAAAGCACGAGAGATGATTGATATTCCTTTCAGTGAAGAATATGAAGAATATTTCTTTGAAATAACTGATGTCCACACATGCGGAAAGATTAATCTGATTTTCCTTCCTGGAACTAATTTTGATTTGAAAGAATTCTGTTTTATAAAATAATAAGTTGTTTCGAATTTGCACTTTTTCTTCATACAAAAAGGCTCGGTACATATTGAGGGGTCACCTCAATATACCCGAGCCTTTATTCTGTATCAATCTATATTTATTTGGCCTTTAATTCAAGAAGCTTCTGCTTTAATTCGCCTTCGATACGTCCAAGTTCTGCCTCTGCTTCTTTACGTTTCTGAGCACCTTCAGTCTGAATCTTCATTACTTCATCAAGAGTGGTAATGAGCTGCTCATTTGTATGCTTAAGAGTCTCGATATCGACAACAGATTTTTCTGCTTCTTTTGCTGTTTCAATAGTAGCCATCTTAAGTGTATCTGCATTCTTCTTAAGAAGATCGTTTGTCATCTGAGTAACTGCTGACTGAGCTGCTGTTGCTTCACGTCCATGCTCAATACCAAGAGCAAGAACCATCTGACTCTTCCAAAGAGGAATTGTGTTGATGAGTGAAGACTGAATCTTCTCAAGCATCTGTGTGTCATTGTTCTGTAAAAGTCTTGTCTGAGGACCCATCTGAATTGAAATCATACGGGTAAGTTCAAGATCATGAAGCTTCTTCTCGAAACGGTTGCAAAGATTTGCAAAATCGTTGTAAGCCTGAGCGTCTTCCTGAGAACCAGTCTCCTCTGCCTTCTTACGAAGCTCTTCAAGTTCTACATTTCTTGCAAGTTCAAGACGCTTCTTACCTGCAATGATATACATTGTAAGTTCTTTATAATATTTCATATTGAGGTCATACATCTGATCGAACATAGCAATGTCCTTCATAAGTACTACCTGATGATTTTCAAGATTCTTAACAATCTTGTCTACATTTGCTTCTGCCTTTGCGTAGCTGTTCTTCATAGTATCAAGCTCGTGTCTTTTCTTCTGAAAAAGACCAGCTATACCTTTCTTCTCAGCTTCTCCGACTGTTTTGAGCTCTGTAACAAGCGAAGCAAGATCCTGTCCGATTTCTCCAAGATCCTTTGTTCTTACCTTATTTAATGCACTTTCTGAGAAATCAGCGATCTGTTTCTGAGCTGCAGCACCATACTGCATTACCATATTTGAATCTTTGATATCAATCTTTGTGTAAAAATCATTTACAGCTGCTTTTTCCTGCTCTGTAAGCATGTCTTCATTGACTTTAACAGCGTTTGCTTCTCTCTGTTCTTCTTTCTTCTGCTGCTCTTCCTGGCTCACAAACTGAGAATCTGCAAATGAAGAAATGTCATTTGCAGCCTGGGCTGTAGGCTCAAGAGTTAATGTAGGAATTGATGATTCTGCCATTTTTCTTTCTCCCTCTTATAATGATAATGTTATATCGTCTTCCGTAAGACCTTCTGCTTTAAGCATATTCTGCATTACAGTTATATCTGTTGAAACATCGAGTGCTTCATCTGCATAAAGAGCATCAAGCTGCTTGTCAAATGCATCTAAAGCGGTATCCATCATCTGCTCAACCTTTTGCTTTGTACCATCAATGTTTGTTCCCGAAATACCTGCTTCATCCATACGACCATATGCATCAAGAAGTTTTATAGTCGTAGGAAGGTAATATTCAAAGAATTTGCATACCTTTTTCTTTTTCTTAGGATGCTTGATAATGTACTGAATTATTTTTTCAGTAACAGCCTCAAGATGAACAATCTGAGCTGACAGCTTTTCATCTTCAATAGCCTCGTCAAGCTCTTTCATTCTTGCAATTGCCTCATCCTTCTGAACGATAAGCTTATCTATCTCTGCATCTCCGGTCTTTAAATGTTTAGGCTCTTCTTTCTTAACCTCGACAACCGGTACTTCCTGTTTTTTAACATCAGGATGTAAAGCTTTCATAGCCGCCTGTCTTGCAGCTTCAACCTGCTCAGCTTTGTTCTTGTCGTAATTAACACTGTACGGGTTTTTACTTGGTTTTTCGTTGCTTATCTTTACTTCTGTATAACCACTATTTCTCGTTGCTTTCGCAATAATTGCAACAATAGCCGCCATGATTGCTACAGCTCCGATTCCTATCGCAAAAATTGCCGCTACCATAGCAAGAGGAGCTAATACATTCTTTAAAATATTAAAAAATATTATTATTATTATTATTGTTCCGATGCCACCGCCGGCTCTCCCGCGTCTGCCTTTGCTCATATACCTCTCCAAAATTCAAACTATATATATTTTACTTCCTTATTTTGCGAGGTGTCAAGGAATGATAATTCCGCAAACCTTAACTTTATATAAATATAATAGCAAAATAAGTATGTGTAAATTTCTTTTCGCAGACTTCTATAATATAAGGTATATATAGATTAGTCAACGAATGTTTCAGTTTCTTTTCTTTATAACCCTTCGTTTACCTCGTTTAGCTATTATGTACTTGTTGTAACGTGTATAAATCTATATTATATATAGTGAAAATAGTTCTTGATTGTAAAACAATTGAAAGAGAGATTTTTACCTTGAAAAAAAGAACTCTATGTGTGATTATTGCTCTATACTGTTTATTATCTTTTCTTTTATCCGACAAGTCTTTTGCTTTATCACCAAATAATCTTTCAGAAAATGAATTAGCAGAATATACTCGTACAAAGATCAGTAACGAAGCTGTAAGCTGGTACGAACAGGAAATTGAACCTATATCCATGCAGGTTTGCAGAGATAAAGTTCCTTGTCGGGTACTTCCTTCAGAGGCATCAGAACTCATCAGACTTTTATCTCAAAACGAACTTCTTACAGTTTCGGCTATTGCCTATCGTTACAACGATAGTCCTTCCTTTTTTTATAAAGTTGAATCAGATACTCCTTTTTATGTTCGGGTTCAATATCTCTCACCGGTTAGTTCTTACGATTATCAGCTTCCTGTGGAATGTATTCTTCAGAAGCCCGAACTGCCAAACGGTTGCGAAGTAACTTCTTTGGCAATAGTGCTTAATTATCTTGGTGTTGATGTTGATAAATGTACCCTTTCAGACAAGTATCTCCCTAAGAGTTCTTCATTATCGGCAGATCCCAATAAATACTATCTTCGTGAACCCAGATCAAACGGTTTTTATTGTTTTGCCCCTCCATTGATTGAATGTGTCGATAATTATTGCAAAGATAATAATGTTTCTTTATCAACTAAAGACTTAACCGGCAAAGATGTTTCATATTTATATGAAGAAATACGTAACGGAAATCCTGTTATTGTCTGGGGCACGCTTGTCTGGGCAGTTCCCGGTAAGTATGATTCCGGTTTATATTATAATTTACACTGCCTTGTTTTATCAGGTTATACTGATTCTACTGTAACAATACAGGATCCTCTTGTTGGAACAACAACAATAAGCCGATTCCGTTTTGAAGATATATGGTATAAGATGCAGCAACGGGCAATGGTTGTTTATAAATAAAATTAATTTCTGTATAACAAATAAAGGTCCGACAGCTTTGATGCCATCGGACCTTTTTATTTAAAATTTTCTTTTTGCCTCTTCTAAAGAATCAATAACTTTATCACACCATGCATCGAACTCAGGGTCTTCCTTTTGAAGCTGCGGATTAGATAATATGTTATTAAGACACTTTCTGATTCCGTCTTCAAAATGAATAGACGGATTAAATTCCGGAACAGCTCGTTTCACTTTTGTATTATCAAACAAAACTGTATTTGACTTATCCCCTATAAGACCACCTGTAAAGTCATACTGTTTTCCTACTTCAGCCAAAAAATAGGAAGAAACATAATAAGGCTTCAATTCAACATTGAGAGCATCTGCGATTGCTTTATAAATCTGATTCCATGTAAGCTTCTCATCATTTGTAATCTGAAATGCTTCTCCAATGGCATGTGTATTTCCCATAAGACCTGCAAATGCTACAGCAAAATCCTCATTATAAGTCATTGTCCATATAGATGTCCCGTCACCATGAATAATAACCGGCTTTCCTTCAATCATTCTTTTTATTACCTGGTAGCTTCCGTTTGAACCATGAACACCAAGAGGAACCGATCTGTCATCATAAGTATGGCTCGGTCTGATTATTGTTACAGGAAATTTTTCTTCTCTGTATTTATTCATAAGATACTCTTCACATGCAATCTTATTTCTTGAGTATTCCCAATATGGATTTGCTAAAGTAGTACCTTCTGTTATAACACAATCCACCGGAAGTTTATTATATGCAGATGCTGAACTGATATACATAAACTGCTTAGTTATTCCATTAAATATACGATAGTCTCTTTCAAGTTGAGATGGAACAAATCCTATAAAATCACATACCGCATCAAATTTCTTTCCTTTGAGTGCTTTCTTTACTGCCTCCTCATCATTAATATCAACAGTTATTGTATCTACACCTTCCGGAATTTCATCTTTACGATTTCCTCTGTTTATCAAAGTCAAATGCCAGTCTTCTTTTTTTGAAATTAGTCTGGTTATTGCCATACTGATTGTTCCCGTTCCACCGATGAATAAAGCTTCTTTCATAGTCTCCTCCACTACATTATATAATTAACTATAAGTTCATTATTTTTAATACATGTTCTCAGCTTTTTTTACAGCATCTTCCAAAGTCATACCGGTAAAACTTTGAGCTCCGAAAATCCTTCCATTTCTTTTATCATCAAGAAAAGCTCCTACCAAAATTCCCGGAATTGCTGACTCCGGAGAATTAGGTGCATTTGGTCCCCCAAGATCGGTACGACACCAGCCGGGATCGGCAAGATTAATCATTACATCTGTACCTTCATACTTTGAACCCAAATCAATAGTTGTCTTATTTAAAGCAGCTTTGCTGGCAGAATATCCTGCCTGTTCAGGTTCTAATGCAATGCCACTTGTAGTATTTACAATTCTTCCGAATTTATTTTCAATCATTTTCGGAAGAAAATGATAAACAATCATCATCGGTGCAATAGTATTAACTCTAAAGCTAACTTCATAGTCCTCAACAGGTGTTGTAAACCAGTCCGTACGGTATGCTATCTGCAAGCCTGCATTATTAAGTATAATTTCAATATTTTTTCCCATTAAATCAATTTCTTGCAACATACAAGAAACTTCATCAAGATTATTCAAATCTGCTTCAACAGCATATGCTTCAATTCCAAGCTGTTTTACTTCAGTCAAAACCTTTTCACAATGTGACACCTTACGACTATGCAAAATCAAATTACATCCAAGACTTGCCATAAACTTTGCTGACAAATATCCGATCCCTCTTGATGCGCCGGTAATAAATGCCCATTTTCCCTTTACATTTACCATAATAACCTCCAAAAGTCGACTATATAAAAATAGTATATCAGCAAAATGATTTAAACTATAAAAAAAACACCATAATCTATAGATTTATGGCGTTCAAAATAAAAAAGCAGATTATCATAAGATAACCTGCTTTCGTGCCCAGTTTCGGAATCGAACCAAAGACACAAGGATTTTCAGTCCTTTGCTCTACCAACTGAGCTAACTGGGCGTAGCGGGAATAGGATTTGAACCTATGACCTTCGGGTTATGAGCCCGACGAGCTTCCAGACTGCTCCATCCCGCGTTAGTAGTTACAGTCCGAAGACTAATGGATGGAGGTGGATTCGAACCACCGAAGCAAGTTGCAGCAGATTTACAGTCTGTCCCCTTTGGCCACTCGGGAATCCATCCATTTATGTAAAACTCAAAAAGAGTTATTACCGTTATTCAATTAACTGGGGCCTACAGGGCTCGAACCTGTGACCCTCTGCTTGTAAGGCAGATGCTCTCCCAGCTGAGCTAAGACCCCATTTCCAAGCGGAAACGACCCAAGCGGGACTCGAACCCGCGACCTCCGCCGTGACAGGGCGGCGCTCTAACCAACTGAGCCATTAGGCCATAAATAAATCACATTAAAAACTTAACACAAAACAGAAGATTTGTCATCCTGGAATAACTTCCTCTCACCTATAAGTGAAGCTCTCGACCGATTAGTAACCATCAGCTGAATGCATTACTGCACTTACACCTTGGCCCTATCTACCTCG
>JAZQOL010000022.1:0-43625 GCA_045627845.1 Lachnospiraceae bacterium
ATAATAAGGGAATGGCTGACTGTTTTCTAGACGGGATCACCTATTGTGTCCCTATTGAAATTACGTCAGGCCATCTATCCTTATCATTATAAAAAAATAAGTGCAGATGTATCGAAACATCTACACTTATATAGTACGAAAATTGTTATTTTATTAGTTTTTTGCAATCCACTTTCCACGCTTAGATACTACGTCGAAGATAACGGCTGCAAGTAATACAGCACCTTTAACAACCTTCTGCATGTTCTGGTCAACACCCATGAGTGACATACCAAGGTTAATGATACCCATAAGTACAGCACCGATGATAACGCCGGGAACTGTTCCGATTCCGCCGTATGCAGAAGCACCACCGATGAAGCAGGAGCCGATAGCATCCATTTCGTAGTTTTGGCCGTATGTGGGCTGTGCAGATGTAAGACGTGCAATTGTTACCATACCGGCAAGTGCTGCCAAAAAGCCCATATTGGTGTATGCAAGGAAATAAACTCTGTTTGTATTGATACCGGAAAGCTTTGTAGCCTTTTCGTTACCGCCTACGGCATAGAAGGCACGACCTATTGTTGTATTGGAAGTAATGTATCCGTATACAAGCACTACAATTGCTACCCAAATAAGAACTGTAGGAATACCGTTATCACGTGCAAGCTGAACCGAAAATGCAAGTATAACAAGATCAATAAGTATTGTCTTTAACCAAAAGGCTGCAGAAGAACCAACCTCGTAGTTCTTCTTCATCCTTGTTATACGAGCCTTAAGCTGAAGCGCTGTATAAAGAACAGCTGCAATAACTCCGACAAGAATACAGGTTCCATTGATAAAACCAAGTTTGAAAACATCAGGTATGTAACATTTTGCACCACCACCAAAAAGCACAACGAACTGTGTACAATCCTTAATGGAAACTGTAAGACCCTTAAGAATAACGTTACTTAAACCTCTGAAGGCAAGCATTCCTGCAAGTGTTACGATGAAGGGAGGTATGCGCACATATGCAATCCAAAATGCCTGGAATGCACCGATTGCAGTACCTACAACGAGCATAATAAGTATTGTTAAATACATATTTACGCCCATCTCTGCCATGAGTTTTGCACCAACTGCGCCTACAAAGCACACTACAGATCCGACCGAAAGGTCAATGTTACCTCCGGTAAGAATACAAAGAAGCATACCGGTTGCAAGAATAAATACGTAAGCGTTTTGTGAAATCAGGCTCGAAACGTTCATCGGAAGAAGAATCGAGCCACCGGTTGCAAGTGCAAAAAGCGCCGTAACCAGGACAAGAACGATTACCATTGTATATTTTTTAATAAAATCAAGTACTTTTGTGTTTTTCATATCCGTTCCTCCTAACCTGCCTTGATAATGTGGGACATGATTGACTCCTGAGTAGCCTCGGAAGCATCAAGCTCTGCCACCATCTTACCTTCGTTCATTACGTAAATTCTGTCACACATACCAAGAATTTCCGGCATTTCCGAAGAAATCATGATAACGGATTTCCCTTCAGCAACAAGCTGATTCATAATACAGTAAATTTCATATTTGGCACCTACATCGATACCTCTTGTAGGTTCATCAAGGATAAGCACGTCGGGAGCAGCAAACATCCACTTTGCAAGAAGAACCTTCTGCATGTTACCACCGCTTAAGTTACCCACATTCTGTTCAACGGTAGGACACTTCGTAGCAAGCTTCTGCTTATAATCAACTGCCGCTGCGTATTCTTTATCTCTGTCGATGATTTTTCTTTTGCTTACACCGTCAAGGTTAGCAAGGGTCGTATTAATCTTTATTGAGTTTGAAAGAATAAGTCCGTTGCCCTTTCTGTCTTCCGTAACATATGCAAGTTTGTTCTTAATGGCCTCAGCAACCGTATTCATGTGAACCAGTTTGCCGTTTATGTATGTTTCTCCGCTTATATTGTCGCCGTAGCTCTTACCGAACACGCTCATTGCAAGCTCAGTACGACCTGCTCCCATAAGTCCCGAGATACCTACTATCTCGCCCTTTCGAACGTTTATGTTTACATTGTCCACAACCTTACGCTCGGAATAAATCGGGTGGTATACGGTCCAGTTTTTAACCTCAAGCATAACATCGCCGATGTTCTTCTCTCGCTTGGGGAAACGATCCGATAATTCACGTCCTACCATTCCCTGAATAATCCTTGCTTCCGAGAAGTCGTCCGTTGCCTTGTCCATCGTTTCAATGGTACAACCGTCTCGGATTACGGTTATCTTGTCGGCAACGTACGACACCTCATTCAATTTGTGGGAGATGATAATTGATGTCATTCCCTGCTCCTTAAATTTAAGAAGCAAATCAAGAAGTGCCTTTGAATCTTCTTCGTTAAGTGAAGCTGTCGGCTCGTCAAGAATAAGAAGCTTTGCATTTTTTGCAAGAGCTTTTGCAATCTCAACAAGCTGCTGCTTACCTACACCTATATCTTTAATCAGAACCTGCGGCTGCTCCTTAAGACCTACCATCTTAAGATACTTTGCTGCAAGATCATTCGTTTCATTCCAGTCTATTTTGAATTTGTTTCCTCTTTCATTACCGAGGAACATATTCTCTCCGATGGTCATATAAGGAATCAGTGCAAGTTCCTGATGGATAATAACGATACCCTTCGCTTCACTGTCCTTAATATTATTAAACTTACAAACCTCGCCGTCATAAACGATATCGCCCTCATACGTTCCATAAGGGTATATTCCGCTTAAGACATTCATTAAAGTAGATTTACCTGCACCATTCTCACCAACAAGTGCGTGAATCTCGCCTTCTTTTACCTGAAGTCTAACGTTGTCCAGAGCTTTAACACCGGGGAAGGTTTTGGTTATGCTTTTCATTTCAAGTAATATCTTAGCCAATTTGAATCCTCCCTTTCAAAAAATGTCTTGTCAGTAACAGCAGGCGGGACAGGCCCGCCTGCGTGTCATTGTGTTTAGTTTCTAATTACTTTAACTGATCCTCTGTATAGTAACCGGAATCGATAAGTAATTCCTTATAGTTGTTTACGTCAGCGAATACGGGCTCGCAAAGGAATGAAGGAACTACAAGCTTTCCGTTATCGTATGTCTTTGTATCGTTAACAGGAGCTTCCTTACCCTGAAGGATAGCGTCAACCATTTCTACAGTCTTAGCAGCAAGTGTACGTGTATCCTTGAAGATTGACATTGACTGCTTTCCTGCAAGCATGTTCTTTACGTTAGCAACGTCACAGTCCTGACCTGTGATGATGGGCCATTCACCCTTATACTTGGATTCAAGAGAGTTTGTAACACCCATAGCAGTTGAGTCGTTTGAAGCAAGAACTGCATCAAGCTGTGTGCCATCTGCATAGTTTGCAGCGATGATAGCATCAAATCTGTTCTGAGCGTTTTCTGTAGACCAGTTTGCTGTTGCAACTGTATCAAAGTCAACCTGACCTGACTTAACAACTAACTGACCGTTGTCGATGTACTTCTGAAGAACATCCATAGCGCCGCCAAAGAAGAATCTTGCGTTGTTGTCGCCGGGGTCACCGGTAATAAGCTCGATATTAAAGGGTCCCTTGCCTGAAGCAAGACCTAACTGTGCTTCAATGTACTCACCCTGCTTTGTACCAACCATGTAGTTATCGAATGTTGCATAGTAGGAAACAGCATCGGAGTTCATGATAAGACGGTCATAAGCGATAACCTTAACATCTTTAGCTTTAGCCTTGTCAAGAACTGTTCCAAGTGAATCACCGTCGATAGAAGCAATTACAAGAACCTTACATCCTGAGTTAATCATGTTCTCAATCTGTGATACCTGTGTAGCGATATCGTTTGAAGCGTACTGAAGGTCAACTGTGTAACCTGCTTCCTTGAGTGCCTTTTCCATGTTGGCACCGTCCTGGTTCCATCTCTGTAAATCTTTAGTAGGCATTGCAACACCAACTTTAGCTTTACCTGATCCGCCGTTAACACCACAGCCTGTGAATAATGTAGCTGTCATTGCTAATGCGAGAAGAACACTTAAAAGTTTTCTTTTCATAATTTACCTCCCATAAATGGTATTTAATTGTTGCAAAATGATAGTACCATAATTAACGGGGAATTAATTTCCCGCCATCTTTAAATTATTTTGCTTCTTTTCTGCCTCCTTCCGGTTCAATAGTATTATTTTGTCTGCATTATTTTCCCCTTTGCAAAAAATTACCATTCATCTCAACAGCAAAGGGTCGAAGCCATAATGGCTTCGACCCTTTTATCACGGCATCTTTGCCGGAACATTCAGATAGACATCTTCCTTAAGATGAAATCCGCTTCCTATTATTACCTCATCTATATTGTCTTTTGTAACTGCAATCGGCTCAAGTCCAATGTAAGGAATATCAAAAGAGCCATCGTTAATACTTGTTACATCATCTCCCAAAAGTTCTTCTCCTCTTGCAAGTGCGATTGCGCATTCCGCAGCTCTCTTTGCAAGTTTTTCAACCGGCTTGTACACTGTCATTAACTGAGTCCCCTCTACAATTCGCTGGCAAGCTTCGAGGTCGGCATCCTGACCGACTACCAAAATCTCACCGGCAAGGCGTTTTTCCGAAAGTGCTCTTATAACCTGTCCTGCAAGATTATCATTTCCGCACATAATTGCATCCGCCTGATTTACAAGGCTTTCGTTTTCATATATATAATCAGCCGCAAGCTCGGCTCTCCAGCCATCACAATGCATCGAATCCATAATCGTAATGTGATTGTATTCGCAAACCTGTTTAAAACCCGATTCAACAAGAGGAACGTTATTATCAAGGGGTGAGCCTCCAAGCATCAACACTTTTCCACCCGATATATCATCCTTAACAAGAGCATTCCCCATAAGCGTCCCAACCATGGCATTGTCAAAGGTAATATACAGGTCTGCATCCGAATTCGTTACAAGTCTGTCATATGCGATTATCTTAATTCCGGAATCTTTTGCCTTTTGGACGACATTTTTCAAAGAATCGGAGTCAATACATACAATTACAATTACATCGACGCCTTTCTCTATAAAATAATTTATCTGCTCTATCTGCTTTGAAACATCGCCGTTAGCATTCTGCACATTAACAGATGCTCCGAGTTCTTTAGCCGTAGAAACAAACACATCCCTATCACGCTGCCATCTTTCGATTACAAACGAGTCAAAACTCATTCCAATCTGTATTTTATCGTCGTTTTTCTCTTTCTTTGGTTCAGATGACTTTTCCCCGGTAGCGCATGCACTCGCAAGCATGCAAAAAGTCAAAAGAAAACTCAGTACTATTTTCTTCAATTACTTTCCCTCTCTGTACTCTGTGGGAGTAACGCCCACATTTTTTTTGAAAGATTTACTGAAATAATTCGGATCGGAATAGCCTGACATTAAGCAGATTTCCTTCATTGAATACTGAGTAGAATTCAGCAAAACCTTCGCTCTCTCAATCCTGAGCTTGGTAAGATAGTCGATAAAGTTCTCACCTGTACTTTCCTTGAAAATACGACTCAGATAATAGGAACTTATATTGACCGCCATCGAAACATCCTCGAGCGTTATGTTTTTGGTGTAATTCTCCTCAATATACGCTTTCGAAGCCTCAATGACATCATTTGAACGTTCAGTACTTCGATTTGAAATGCTGCTGCTTGAAAATATGATACGTTCCTTAAACCAATCCCAAAGTTCATCCGTATCATTCATACTCATTATGTCAGGAAGGTAATCATGCCTCGAGCTTATGCTGTATGTCATTCCACCGTTTGAATACGCAATAGTTTCAGCACGAAGAGAAAACTCAAGTATTTTAAGCCTGACATCCATGATATCTCTTCCTTTTATCCATTCAAAGAAATCTTTTGCCGCACTTACAGAATCATCAACACGGCCCCTTGTAACCTCCTCAAAAAGTCTTTGCTCAAGTTCCACCGGATAATCTTCTTCATAAGCACAGCCGGTCGGAAAGTCATCGGCATGTGCTACGGAGTTTGTTGAAACGGTTAATGCATTAAGCGCTCCCCTGTATGATTCCTCCATCTTTTCAATTCTGTTAACACTACCTATTCCTACTCTGAATGCAATATCTGTTTTCTGATTAAGCTTATGAACAAGTTCTCTTGCTTTTGAAATAGTTTCGGCTCTTCCCGAATAATCCATCGATTCACTGTAAAAAGGGACAAACATGGCAATTTTGTTTCCCATAACCGAACCGATGATTCCGTTAAAATACAGTTTGAGATACTCTCTTATTTCTTTATAATTCTGCTGAAGTCTTACACTTGATCCCAATGCATTGGTCATGTGATTTCCTTCTTTTGAATCTCCTGAAACAAAAACCGCCATAAATCCATTTTTTTCGGATATATCAAGCATTGTTTTATAGTTCTCAATGTCCTCGTCAAAACCTTCGCCAAAAAGAATGTTATATATAAACCCGTTCTCAAGTATAGGTACAATGGTTTCAAGTTTTTCTTTTATAATAAGATCGTTCGACCGGCGCTGCTTTTCCTGTTCAACGATATCCATCGCTTTCTTTATTGCAGCTATCATACGATTCTTTTCCATGGGCTTGGTAAGATACTCTATTGCGCCAAGTTTCATTGCTTCTTTAGCGTAGTCAAACTTGTCGTAAGCAGACATAACTATGAAAATAACACTGTCGTTTGTCTTTCTGATTTCACGCATAGCTTCGATTCCGTTGATTCCCGGCATCTGAATATCCATAATCGCAATATCGGGTCTGAAGGTTTCGGCAAGTTCAATAACATTTCTTCCTGTCTTTGCGTATTCTATTCTGCACTCATCTCCGAACTCTTTCTGAATTATGAATTTAAGCGAATCAATCACGATTCCTTCATCATCCGCAAGCATTATCTTATGCATAGTCTGACTCCTTTCTTTCAAGATATATCGTAAAGCACGAACCCTTACCCGGCCCGTCGCTTTCTATACTCATTACATCATCCGCTCCCACAAACAGTTTAAGCCTTGCCATAACGTTGTCCATTCCGACACCGTTTGAGTTTTTCTTTGTAGTCGCCACCGGTTTTCCATGCATCAGCCGATCTACTGTTTCTTCATCCATTCCGATACCGTTATCAGAAATACGTATGCATGCGTAATTGTCCATTGCAAAAACCCGCATCTTTATAACGCCCTCGCCCATCATCTCACGAATCCCGTGATTAACGCAGTTTTCGATAATAGGCTGTAAAATCATGCTTGGCATTTCAATTCCAAGAAGTGATTCATCCACTTCCTTCTCATAATGGATTTCTCCGGAAAACCTTACATTCAAAATGTAAATATAATTATCTACAAGTTCAAGTTCCTCACCGATTGTAACCGTCTGGGAACCTTTTTTGACATTATAACGGAAGAATTCAGACATAATCTGAACATACTCGTACGTTCGATCGGCCCCTTCCATCATTGCAAGCTGAGCACCGGCATTCAAAGTATTAAAAAGGAAATGCGGATTGATTTGCGCCTGAAGATATTTAAGCTGTGCATCTTTAAGATGGGTTTCCATCATCAGTTCTTTTTCCTTGAGTGCACGCTGAGCTTCGGCGCTTTCGCGTATTTTTTCAATGTAATCCTGAATACTTACCACCATTTGGTTAAATGTTTTTGTAACAACACCGATCTCGTCCGTAGAGTCAACCGGCAAAGGCGATATATCAAAGTTTCCTTCAGATATTTCTTTTGCCATTCCGGTAAGCGATTTCAAAGGTCTGATAAGCTGAGCCGTAAGTTTCATGATAAGAACCGCATTTACAACAATGATCACTATCATGATAAGATTTCCGGCAGTCTCAAACCGCTTAAAGGCAATAACCATTTCTCGGTAGTTTTCGGAGTTTTCCTTAAACTGTTCGTTATTAAGACTGTAAATGTATGTGTTGATATAACCGTACAGTTTAGTGGCATCCTCATATCTGCTTCTGTACTTTTCAACGTTTCGTCCTCGTTTTGCCTCGATAGTCTGTTCAACGAGTGACAAATACTCCGAAGACATATTTTTTATCGAGCGTTCCATTCTTCCGAGCGCTTTTTCCGTTACCCCATCCGAAAGAAGTTCAAGCATATCCGAATAATTCTGTGCATTAACGTAGTAGGATTCAAGAGAATCGCTTGTTTTTGCATTGAGATATTCCGTCATGCTGTCCTGAACAGACTTTACCGACAAAGAAAGTTCATTAAGCTGAAGATTGGCCTGATATACCGTATCGATTTTATCAGCCATGTTATTCATGGAAACAAGAAGTACAAGATTTATAACAAATACAAGAAGGTTGACCGAAAGCGAAATTCCGGTCATCTTTATCTGAAGAGAAAGATTTCGAAATTTATTCTTCATAGCCTTCTCCCTTCATGTACTTTGCAACATTTTCAGAATCGATTACCGTTATGTCCGCCAAAAAATACTGACTCGTATTACCAAACTCATAATACTCCGAGAACGCATCGATGCAGAACTGACCAAGCTGAGCGGTATCTGTAGAGATTGTAGAATAAATAACCCCTCTTTCAATTCCCTTAAGAATCGAATCGGAATCGTAATATCCCAAGATGTTAACAAGACCAACCGTATTATAATCAACAACCGCCTGGTAAGTTGAGGTTGTCGCTATCTCGCTTAAGCAAACGATTATCGACGGAAGGGATGACGTCTCCGAAATAAACAGATGCCTTACAGACTCCTCTACCGAAAAGCTGTTTGTCGTGTCAAGCGAAAAGAAAGAGACGTCTATAGGCTTGTGCCTTGATTTACTGTCAGAGTCTTCATTTTCCACAGTTTCCTGAATAGCCGCCGAAAGAACGTTTTTACCGGAGTCTTCGGAATTTGCATCAACCAAGATTACAACTTTTATACGGTTTCCGGAAAATAACTTTTCTTTTGCCATCTTAATAATCTGGTTACCGTATTCTCTTCCGAGATAGTAATTACCGACACCGATAAAACTTAACCTCTCGGAATTTGAGCTGTCGGAAAGAAGTGTAACTACAGGTATACCTGCCGATACAGCTTTATTTATAAGATCTCTTGTTTCCTCAGACTCATCTGCCTCAACAATGATTCCGTCCACACCGGAAAAAGTTGCAATCTCCAAAAGGTCTTTAGCAGAGTAGTCTTTTGAAAGATTGGACGAAAGCATCTCGACGTAAGCACCCTGTTCTTTTCCGAATGAATAAGCCTGCTCGTAAACCGACTGCCAGAAAGAAGACTCTGAGTCATCCGTAATCATAACGTAATATTTATCGTATTTAACATCCTTCTCCGATGTATTTATGGTTCTTGTATAGGAAATAAAAAAGAAAATAAGAAGACCCGTGAGCACTACAAGTGCCACGGTTATTGTCCAGATTATTATGGAATTTATGATTTCTTTCTTACTGTTCACAGCGCCCCCGCACCCTTTTTGTATTATATCCAATATATTATAAAAACTATCAGCTTTCTTAGCAAGAAAGATTACAGGATTGGGTATTTTCGATTCACATTTAACAACACTTGAAAAGAGCACTCTCCTAATGTATATTCTTTTTTGGAAATATCAGCCGTATAACCCGGCAGAACGGAGAAAATTTTATGAATAAAACCTTTACAACAAAAAAACTTGCAATCTGCGGCGTTTTAACCGCAATCATGATTATAAGTATTTTTTTTAAAACTGTTTCCGTTTATATTTCAGGTCCGATTGTAAATACGGTTCTTTTAATCGTAACGCTTACACTTGGTCCCGTATTCGGAATCATTCTTTGCATAATCGCTCCGATTGCATCTCTTATAATCGCAGCACCTGCTCCTGTTTTGGCATGTCCCTGGCTTATGATTCCCGCCATTGCGATGGGCAATATAATCATCTGCCTCACAACTTCTATTATTTACAGAAACATAAAGAAATTTTGGTCGCTTCCCGTAGGACTTATACTCGGAAGTCTTGCAAAAGCAGGCTTTATGGGGGCTGTGATTTCCAACTACATCATCCCGGTATTTTGTAAGTCACTTCCCGAGAAAGTGATACCCGTTGCACAGACAACATTCTCGGTTACACAGCTTATTACAGCTCTCATTGCATCCGCAGTGGTTTATCTTGTTTGGTCTGCATGCGGAAAGTATCTTACGAAAGAAGCCAATGATTAACCCAAAAAAAGCATTCCGGTTAATAGAAAAATAACCCTCGGCCTTATGACCGAGGGTTTTCTTTTGCCTTTATGCTCTTAATGTTACACCGTATTTATCACCGAGTTTTTTAAGAATCGTATCTACAAAGCCATCAATCTTTTCAGCAGTAAATTCCTCATCCTTGGGAGTGAATACAACAGAGAATGCCATACTCTTCTTGTCAAACCCAAGCTGAAGTCCTTCGTAAATATCGAAAAGTTCTATGCTTGTAATGTATTCGCAGGATTCCTTAATAGCATTTTCAATCTGTGCACAGGTAATGTCTTTGCCCATTACGAAGCAGAAGTCTCTCTTTTCTTCAGCAAACTTCGGAAGCGGGATGAACTTTCTGTCCTTACCGTAGTACTTTGTAAGAGCCTTAAGATCTATTTGTGCAACAAATCCCGGAACACGCATGTCCATCTCGTCCTGAATCTCGTAAAGAATCTGTCCAAGATAACCAACCTCTTCTCCGTTGCACATAACCTTTGCTGTTCTGTACGGATGAAGGAAAGTCTTCTCTGTACGCTCGTAGTCAAAAGAAACATCCAGTGCCTGAGCAACTGTATCAACAAGTCCCTTAAGTGTAAAGAAATCTTCATCTTCTCCGAATATACCGATACAGATTGTTTCTCTTTCATCGGGATATTCCTTTAAAGGAAGGTCCTTTGCAATAAAGCGATTGCCCATTTCAAAAATACGACCGCTTAAGATTCCGTTTTTCTGATTTCTTGCAAGAGCTGCAAGCATCTGAGGTGCAAGAGTCGTTCTCATAAGAGAAAGGTCTCTGTTTATAGGATTAATAAGCGAGATTGCATGTCTTTCGGGAGCATTCTCGGGAAGTCTTATAAGATCAAGGTCAAGCGGTGAGAAGAATGAATAGTGAACACCTTCAAACGCCCCCTGTGCACATAATGCACGCTTAATCTTAAGTTCGGTTCTCTGACGAAGATTATATCCTCCGGCTGTAACAGTAGCGGTGGGAATGAATGTAGGAACAATATGCTCGTAACCGTACATTCTGATTACTTCTTCTGCAACATCCTGGTATGTCTCCATGTCAACTCTGTATGCGGGAACCTGTAAAGTAAGTTCATCGCCTGAAAGTGAAGGATTCATATCAAGATTCTTCATTATTCTTACTATATCTTCATCCGGAACTGTGATTCCAAGTACTCCGTTAACCTGCTTTACGCTTACCTTTAATTCAAAAGGTTCCACAGAGTTTCCTGTATTAACATCAAAATGAGTCGATGAAATCTTACCGCAACCAAGCTCCTCCACAAGATGAAGTGCTCTCTTCATAGCCATTACGGTTGTGTACTCGTCAACACCCTTTGCGTAACGTGCTGAAGCATCGGAAATCTGCCCGAGTGCTCTTGAAGACTTTCTTATGTTGTCTCTTGCAAACTTGGCAGACTCAAACATTACAGCCGTAGTAGTATCAAGGATTTCAGAATTAAGTCCTCCCATGATACCGGCAAGCGCAACAGGTTTCTTACCGTCACAAATTACAAGGTTATTGGAGTTAAGTTCAAACACCTTTGTATCAAGAGTAACAATCTTTTCACCGTCTCCGGCTCTTCTTACATTGATTGCATCGCCCTCAAGATAATTGTAGTCAAAAGCATGCATGGGCTGACCGATTTCTTTAAGGACATAGTTTGTAATATCAACCATGTTTGAAATTGCCGAGCAACCTACAAGCGCAAGTCTTCTCTTCATCCATGCAGGTGATTCTTCTATTTTTACATCATATACGTAGTGAGCAAGGTATCTCGGGCAAAGATCCTGTGCCTCGACAGTAACCTTAAAATCCTTTGTAGCATCCGTCTCATGATAATCAAGCGAAGGAGCTTTTAAAGGGAGTTCCAAAACAGCAGCAACTTCTCTTGCGATACCGAAAATACTCTGGCAGTCGGGACGGTTTGCTGTGATTGAAACGTCAAAAATCCAGTCATCAAGTCCAAGAATCGGCTTAACATCAGTACCGGGCACAGCATCTTCAGGAAGCACCAAAAGACCGTTGTAACCTGCACCGGGGAACATATCCTCGGTAACACCGATTTCAACGCCCGAGCAAAGCATTCCAAAGGAATCATATCCTCTTAACTTACCCTGTCCGATTGTCATAACGCCTTCAACCGTCTTGTGATCCTTAGCTGTTGCATAAACGGTTGCTCCGATAAGTGCAAGAGGATACTTACCTCCTGCCTTAACATTATCTGCACCACAGCAAATCTGAAGAACACCGTGTTCTCCCGCATCTACAGTGCAAAGGTGAAGATGTGTATCCGGAATGTCTTCGCAGGTCTTAACAAGACCAACTACAACATTGCTTACATCTTTACCTACTTCATATTTTTCCTCAACTTCAAATCCGCATGAGAAAAGTTTCTCTTCAAGGACATCGGGAGAAACATTTATATCAACATAATCTTTTAACCAACTAAGCGGTACTAGCATCTCTTTCTCCCTCCTTAATCATCAATCTGATCTAATACTCTTAAATCAGATTCGAATAATAATTTAATGTTGTTAATGCCATACTTAAGCATTGCGATACGGTCGATACCGATACCAAAAGCAATACCAGAGTATACATTTGAATCGATTCCGCAGTCCTCTAAAACCTTCTTGTTAACTACGCCGGCACCAAGAACCTCTATCCAGCCGGTTCCCTTGCAAAGTTTACAGCCACAGCCCTTACACTGGAAGCAGCTTACATCAACTTCAACCGAAGGCTCTGTGAAAGGGAAGTACGAAGGACGAAGTCTTGTTGTCGTTCCCTCTCCGAAAATCTTCTCAACAAACACATTCAAAAGTCCCTGAAGATCGCAAAGGGTAATTCCCTTATCTACAACAAGTCCTTCCATCTGGCTAAACATCGGAGAATGTGTAGCGTCATCATCCGATCTGAAAACCTTACCGGGAGATACAATCTTAATCGGAGGCTTTGAAGCTTCCATAGCATGAATCTGACCTGCAGAAGTCTGTGTTCTTAAAAGAAACTCAGGGCTTAAATAGAATGTATCCTGCATTTCTCTTGCCGGATGATCCTGTGGAATATTAAGTGCAGTAAAGTTGTAATAGTCTGTCTCTATCTCGGTTCCCTCATATACATCGAATCCCATTGAACCGAATATATCAACAATCTGATTTTTAACCTGAGTATTGGGGTGAAGATTTCCCTTCTTATGCATCTTAACCGGAAGCGTTACGTCAATCTTTTCCGATTCATAACGCATTTTCATCTCGATTTCCTTAAGCTTTGTCTCAAGCTCATCAAACTGAGACTGTGCCCAGGTCTTTATCTCATTTACTTTCTTTCCGTAATCAGCCTTTAACTCATTGGGGATTTTACCCATCTCACGCATCAATGTGCCGATTTTACCGGTCTTTGCATCCATAAGACTCTTTCTGTATTCGAAAGCAGCCTTTGAACTTTCAAGTTTTGCAAGTTCATCCTTAACTTCCTGTCTGATAGCAGACAGTTTCTCGCTTAACTCATTAAGGTCAGCCATGATTTTCCTCCTTGTAATTTAAAAATCTGCAAAATATAAAATCCCATGGCAATTATATTGCCATGGGACGAATATTATCGCGGTACCACCCATGTTCGGATTATACTAATCCGCACTCTTTATGTCGAAATGTCCGACTCCATCCGCTTAACGGTCTCCCTTTTCGCGGCAAGCTCCAATGTTGAAATTCATATATATACTTCTGTATTGTGCTCTCAACCGGTGACACAACTCTCTGTAACTCCATATATATACTACTTACGCACCTTCATCGCTGTCAGCAATTATACCTTCTGTACAAATCAAAGTCAAGCATATGCGGCTTTGCTAACGAAGAATGACTGAGAGCTGGCCCGGCAGGGTAAGGACGGTGCCTTCGAGATAAGGCGCATCAACCGAATATCCTGCGTAGGAATTTATGTGGTCAAAAGAAATGTCTGTGTATTGAGAGAGGTCTATGGTCACGGTTGAAAGAGTTGTGTTGTGTATAACTGCAACACTAGTTCCTTCATAAGTTGCAACAAAACCTCCTGCCTTGCTGTCTTTGATGTTCAATGGTATATAATCACCAAGGAATATCTCGGGATTTGCTTTTCGCATCATAATGACCTTTTTATAGTAGTTATAAATACTGTAATCCTGAAGTAACTGCTCTGCTACGGTTCCGTTTGACTGTTTCTTTAAATCGTAGGTAGAGCCTTCGGGATTTTTAATTGTGTCGCCATCGCCCCAAAGCATTGCAAGGCGTCTGTTCGCGTCGGTATTTTCTCCGCCCCTTGAACCTTTCATGCCAATTTCTTCTCCGTAATATACGAAAGGTGAACCCGGGCCGAGAATGTAAAGGTTTGCAGCCATCTGTGCATACCCGTTTGATGCCTGCAAAAAGCCGGATGCCCTGTCCATATCGTGGTTAGCAACAAACGGAAGAATCATTGCATCAGGATTCTTTCCTTTGATTGTTTTAAGATATGACGATATATAATTTACATATGAGTTTACATCGCCCTTCTGAGCCGCAGTTGCAATTACGCCCGAAGCCTGAGATGTTGTAAAGTTAAAGCAGTTCAAAGCGTCAAAATATGAATCCGTAATGCTGTCCGAATCCCAAACCTCCGCAACCGTGTATATGTCAGGCTTTATCTTTCTTAAGTCTTCCATATATCTGTTCCAAAAATCCACGTTTTTAGACAATTCTCCGTAATAAATGTACTTTGCAGCATCAAATCTGAATCCGTCAACGCCGACTTCCTCAAGATAATATTTTGCAACGTTGAGCATCTCTTCGTATACGGCGGCATTATCATAGTTAAGTTCAGGCATATCCCCCGAAAAATTACATTCATAATAATCATCGGATCCGGTAATCTTAGAAAAAGAACGACCTTTTACCGGAGTTTTTGAATAAGTATAGAAATCATACATAGGATTCGTTTCATCACTTGACTGATGCGCTCTTACAAATTCCTTATACCATTCGTTTCTGTTGCTCGAATGATTTATTACAAGGTCCATAATTACTTTAACATTACGCTCGTGAGCAATGTTAACAAGTTCCTTTAAATCGTCCATTGTTCCGAATTTTTCATCTATTGCATAATAATCGGCAACATCGTACTTGTGATAGCTTGGTGACGCATTTATGGGCGATAACCATATCCCTTCAATTCCAAGGCTTTCACCGGACTGTGGATATCCGTTGTTTAAATAATCGAATCTGTTGATGATTCCTCGAAGATCTCCCGTCCCGTCACCGTCAGAATCGGAAAAAGAACCTACAAATATCTCGTAAAACACTCTGTGATTGTCCGATGTATCAACCGTGGCCGTCGATTCAAAAGGTACCGACATAATCTGAACCTCTTTGCCTGTAGCGGTAAAAGAAGGTTCTTTTGATACCTTTTTTGCACACCCCGACAAAAGTAACGTTAAAATTAATGCAATTGCGGTAATTTTTCTTTTCATACAATTCCTTTCAACTGATTAACACAAATGGGGCAGGAAATCCTGCCCCATAAAAATCATTTTCTTTAGCCTTTAACTGATCCGCCTGTAACACCTTCAACATAATAATTCTGTAAAAGAAGAAACAGTATCGTAACCGGAATGGCAACTAAAACACCGCCGGCACAGAATCTTGTATAACTGTTCGTAATCATATCAGGCTGTAACCACTTGTAAAGACCTACCGCTACGTTCATACCCTTTGAAACGTTAAAGGATATATACCTAGCCATTACGTAATCTCCCCAGGGAGCAAGGAAAGCCGTCAGTATTGTATAAATGATGATAGGCTTTGAAAGCGGAATAATGATATGTATAAGAACATGAAATCTGTTAGCGCCGTCAATTCTTGCCGACTCGTCAAGCGATGTGGAAATAGTATCAAAATAACCTTTTGAAATGTAATATCCCATAGCGGATGAAGCTGTATATACAAGAATCAATCCGGGAACCGCATTCTCCATTGTAAGCCCCATATCTTTAAGTACTCTGTAAAGAATGATAAGTGGAAGCATGCCGGGAAAAAGTCCGAGAACCAGCATGAACTTCATGAGGAACTTACGCATTGTAAAGCGAAATCTTGAAAGAGTGTAGCTCATGCAAAGTACCATGATAGGCTGAACAATTGCTACCACAATTGCCATTATAAGCGTATTGGTATACCACCTTACATAATCGCTTGAGAAAAGATATTTATAATTATCAAGCCCCCAAACCTTAGGGATTACATATCCTACTTCATGTGTACTTTCAACCCTGAAAGACTGAAGCACGATACAAACGAAAGGAATAAGCCATATAATGCTCATAAGCACGAGAATAATGTATACGACTGCATTGCCGATTTTTCTTTTAGCCGACATTCCAAGGCCTTTATTGACTTTACTCATTATGCCATATCCCCCTCATTTTTATTTGAACCAAGACGGTTATATACCAACAGTGTAAGTGTTGCCATAATCACAAAGATTACAATACCAAGAACCGATGCCATATAGTAAGAGGATTCAGCTCCGGTTGTCAGCTTAAAGAGCCAGGTAATAAGAAGGTCTGTGTAACCGACATTTCCTGCCGCGGTAGATGCCGCCGGGTTTCCGGGACCACCTGCCGAAAGAAGATATATAACATTAAAGTTGTTCATGTTACCGGTAAAGCTTGTAAGCAGGTAAGGAGCTGTGATAAACAGCATGTAAGGCATCGTGATATATCTAAACTGCTGGAATGGATTTGCTCCATCAATTCTTGCAGCTTCATAAAGATCTGCAGGAATATTCATAAGAATACCGGTTGCAATAAGCATAAGGTAAGGAATACCTACCCAAAGATTTATCACAACGACAAGGATTCGTGCATAAAGCGGTGTTCCCCAAAAGTCTATCGTTTTTGATATAAATCCCCACTTTATAAGCAATGCATTCACAATTCCGGATTGTGAGAAAAGTTTTGATACATAAAGAAGTGATACAAACTGAGGGATAGCAATCGTCATAACAAGGATTGTTCTCCAAAGTTTCTTAAACCTGATTCCTTTACGGTTTATCATCATTGCAACAAGGATACCAAGAATATAACAGCTGAAGGTTGAAAGCACAGCCCAGATAATCGTCCACCCAAGAATGCCCAAGAATACCTTCAAATAACTCGATGAACTGCCGCTTGCCGAAAAAAGAGTTTTGAAATTTTCAAAACCGACCCAATGGAAAAGCCCGTTTATATGTCCGTCATGCGCACCGTCATAATTTGTAAAAGCCACAAATACCATGAATACAATCGGGAAAAATGTGAAAACGGTTATTCCTATTGTAGGAAGAAGTAAAAGTGTTTTGTAAAAATTTTCATCAAATAAAGATTTAACATCATCTATGAACTTGTTGACCTTTCGGCCTTCTTTCTTACGACATTCTGCCTCGTAAGAAGCCAAGACATTGAGTCTTACCGTGTAAATGAAAGCGACAACAAGGAAAAGAGTCAAAATACCGTATAACAATATTTTGAACGAATCGTCACCGTAAATCGGGTAATATACGTCCAGTACTGCATCGTACTGCTTGGATGGGCCGTTAACACCTAAAGTCTTAAGCATCGAAACCCAGTATAGACCCTTAAAAGCCATGTAGAAGAAAAATAATACTTCAAACGCAAGGAAGAAAAGTCCCTTAATAATCTGACCTCTTGCCATGCAGCCGGTTCCCATGATAAACGTGGAAAGCTTTGTGAAGATATCTCCCTTTGCAAATGCCCTTGCAAAAGAAGGTCTGTACAATTTTGCATTTTTCTTTTCTAAGTTACTTTTCATACCCATTTCACCTAATCTTTGCTAATATGCCGATGCAAAAACTCCTTTTGCTTCGGTTAACATAACTCGTTTTCGCTAAAAAACAGGGGGTGGAGCCAAAGCACATGACTCAACCCCCTATAATTTCATTTATTATACTCTATGGCAATTATTCAAGAGTAATCATACCTGTTTCGGAATCAAATACGATTGTGTATGTTCCGTCAGCATCTACTACTACATTAGGACCGTCAGCAACTGCGTCTGCGCCGTAGTTTACTGTCCAGCCATGTCCCTTACGTACCTTGAACTCAGTACCTGCTGTCATCTCAACGCCTTCAAGTTTGAAGGTCTTTCCGTCAGCCTGAATCTCAAGTTCAAAATCAGCATCCCAGTTTGTACCTGCAAGAGTACCGATTGCCGACCAAGCATTGTAGCTTGTCTTTTCAAGAGTAATAATACCCTGTGTAGCATCTGCGTTAACTACTAATTTAACAAAGTAGTAACCGTCTTCTTCAACAGGAACGTTAGGACCATCAAGAGTTCCGTCAGCACCAAAGTTTACTGTCCAGCTTGCGCCCTGACGTACCTTGAATTCATTTCCTGCCTTTAATTCAAGAGCACTTGAGAAATATGTAGCATCGCCTGCTTCAGCAGTACGTGTCATTTCGAAATCTTTATCCCATGAAGTTCCGCAGATTGCACCGATAACAGTGAATGCTTCCTTCTCATCAGATGTAAGGTTGAAAAGTGCATTGCACTTGTCATAATAGTTCTGAAGAATTCCCTTGAATGTCTCGTCATCAGTTGCGCCTTCTGCAACTTTTTCCTTAACTTCTGTAGCAATTGCCTTTCCGATATCCCACCATGAGCCATGGATGTTACCCTGGTGCTTAGCGAAAGGAGCCTGTGCTGCAAGAGCAGCAAGTCCGGGATTAGCCTTTACAGCGTCTGAAGTCTGAGCAACTTTGTTACTGGGACCCCACTGAAGAGCCTCAAATCTTTCGATCTGGCACTTCTCGCCTGTTAAGTACTGAGCAAGTTTTGAAAGGCATGCGCCCTTTGCAACGTCTGTCTGAGGCTTAACACCGCAGAGCTTGTTACCTGAATATGAACCAAGATGATACTTCTGTCCGTTTACTTCGAAAGAAGGAAGATCAGCCGCACCAAGGTTGTCACCAAGTATGCCTGTAGCAGTTTCGTTGTCCCAAGGACCTGAAATAACGATAGCTGCAGGAATAGCTGCTTCAAACTGTGTAACCTTATCTCCGTCAGCGCCTACCCATGCATCAGAGGAGATGAGCTTTTCCATACCTCTTAAAGCAATAAGACCTTTTTCAGAATTAAATGTATCGTTAATTGAAATGAATTCACCTTCATCATCTGTAACCCATTCGGAATCACAGCCTGTAGCAAAGAAGAATGATGCATTGTACCAAGCGTTCTCAAGGCTGAATGCAAATGATCTGCCTGCCTTTTCACAGTCCTCAATAAGTGCCTCGAGTGAATCAAGATCGCTCTCAGGAATAACGCTCTTATCATAGAACATGTAGAAGCCGTTATCTGATGTGTAAGGATATGCGTAAAGAGCATTTCCTGCTGAAGCTGCAATTACTGAACCTTCATCGTTGTTCACTCTTACAAACTCGGAAGCCTTCTCACCAAGCTGAGCAAGTGCGCCGGCCTTAATAAGTCTTGCGAACTGGTCATCAGCGAAGAAGTAAAGGTCTGCACCTGCTTCAACGTCTGTAATCATCTGAGTACCTGCATCTGCTTCAGATACTGCTTCGATTGTAGGATTGAACTTAATGCCGTCTTCGTTTGTAGCATTGAAGTCTTCAATCTGCTTCTTAGTAAGCTCAACAGCCTTTTCGGGAACCCATACGGAAATATCATATTCATAAGATGTTCCTGCAGGATTCTGCTGTCCGCCGTCGGGAGTAGATGTTACGTCTCCGCCTTTCTTTCCACAACCGGCAAGAAGTGTTGCTGCCATAGCCATTGAAAGAACGATAGCTAAAATTTTCTTTTTCATGTTTTTTCCTCCATTTGGATCTACCAGGGAGTTTCATCATTGCGTTTCATATTGCGCAATGAGTATCCCTTTCGCTATAAATTCTATGATTTTTTGTGCATAATGTCCATACGGCATATTTCACACAAATAATCTGCGGTTTTTATGCAAAATTACGAAACATTACGAAAATTCAAGAAAACGATTTCCGTCTCAGCTACAAGCCGTGCAATTCGACAAAAAAAAACAGCTGCCTCATGCTTGCATGTTGGCAGCTGTTTTTGGTTGTTGAATTATAGGGCGACAGCCCGCGACGAAATAGTGCGAAGCACTATGAGTCACGGCTTGTGGCGTGAATTATCAGTGCGAAGCACTATGAGTCACGGCTTGTGGCGTGAATTATCAGTGCGAAGCACTATGAGTCACGGCTTGTGGCGTGAATTATTAGTGCGAAGCACTATGAGTCACGGCTTGTGGCGTGAATTATTAGTGCGAAGCACTATCTTATAACCTTAACCTGGCACACTTCCATTGCTTTAAGCGCATTCTCGTGCGTTTCCACACTTACACCGGCGCAGCAGTTTGCATCTACAATTACCGGAACCTCCGGCAAAAAAGCCTTTGCAATCATTACATTCGAAATAACACAGATATCCGTGCATAAGCCTACAACTGTAATACTGTCTATTTTTTCTTCCTCATTAAGTGCCTGAAGTTTCGGGCCAAGCTCCATCGAGCCAAAGGTAACCTTGTCAATTGCATCTGTCTTTCTTAATACCTCAAGTTCGCTTCGTATCTGCCAGCCTTCAGTGTTCTTAATACAATGTTTTACCGGTAAATTCTTTCCTTCCTGCGTATCAAGATAATTATCAAAGTGCGTATCTCTCGTAAATAATACTCTTCCTTCAAATTCCTCTATTTTCATTTTGACGTTAGCAACTATGGCAACGGCTTCTTTTGTTCCGAGTGCTCCGTCAATAAAATCATTCTGCATATCAACCACTATAAGTAAATCACTCATCTTTTTCCCTCCCAAAAATCATATCGTCGGCACGTTTTGCTCGCGCCGACGATATATATCATCTTCTATTCACCCATTTTATTAAGTGTTTTCTCTGCATTCTTTGCATGCCAGGTTCCCGGGAAAAGTTCTATGACTTTATTAAGGGTAGTCCTTGCATCTTCCGTCTTACCTGCTGCTTCATAAGAAAGACCAAGGTAGTACATTGAGTCCTTATGATCTGCAACAAAGAACAGCGCATGCTCAAAATATGCTATCGCATCACCATACTGTTCACTCTTGTAAGCATTATAACCATCAGCATAGTAAGAATCCGCAGTCTGCGGAGCAATTGCTGTTTTGAGGCAAGTATATAAGTTTATGTAGTTCTCACTGGTATCCTTTGTCCAGTTATCCTCGTTCACTCCCTGAATATAATCCGCAACCTCAAGAAAGCTTTCCGGCTTTTCGAGATATAAAGCTGCTGCCTTAAGCAGATTTTCCATAGACTGAAGAGTTCCTTCGGTACCTGCATATGCGCTAAGCGTCTCTGTAAGCGTTGTAATCTTCTCATCGAGTTCACTGTTACGCTGTTCAAGCTCTCTTATTGAAATATTCTTTCCTTCAATCTGATTGCTGTAATCCTTTATCTGGTCCGAGGCTTCCATTTTAACCTGTGTAATCTTTTGCGGAAGTACCATAACCATAGCAACGGCAAATCCTATTGCTATACCGAAAAGAATATTGAGCACCGTATTGGCACCCTTTCTTTCGCGCGGAGGAAGTGGCTGAATAATCGTATCAACACCTTCACCCGAAACTACCGAATAAGGCTGATTATCCTGAACCTTTTTCTTTTTTCTTGCATCGTCAGCAGGATTGAGCATACGCTCTGCTTCAGCAAGATATCTCAAAGTTGTGGTATTGTTGACATCTATTGCCCTGCATCTTTCAAGCACACGTCTCGCAAGCTCAGGACGTTTTGTAACAAGATAGCAAAGTGCAAGAAGCTGCTGTGCCCTTATAAACTTGGGGTTAGTCTTCAAAAGGCTTTTTAACTGAATAACCGCAAGATCAAGCCCATCAGGAGTCTGACAGTACTCAAGCGCTTTATTATATTTCTTAATAGTCTCGTTTATCTCATCAAGCTTGGCCGAATTGCTCTGAAGCATATCTATATACTCAGCAGCAAGATTATTTTTTCTCTTAAGATTCTTACTGATAACCCACTCGCATAATGCCGCGGGCACTTCACCCATTTCAAAATAGACAAGTCCCAGCAAGTTTCTCGCTTTTATGTTATTTTTATGAAATCTCAAGCTCTGTCGTAAGGAAGCAACCGCACCGGACAAATCTCTTACCCTTGCACGTTCAAGACCCTGGTTATAAAAGGAATTCGATGTTCTGAGTATCTTTTTATAAAGGACCACATCCTCACCGCAATTTGTACAGAAGTTATGTTCTGACAATTGAGCTCCGCAGTGATAACATCTCATATTCTTATTTACCCTTGTCTTCTTTTATCATACGTACAAACAAATCAGCTACATCCGTAATATCCTGATTGTATATAGCATCTTTAACGTCCTCGACCTCAAGGCTTGGACTGAATTTCTTAAGTTCTTCCTCAAAATTAATCATATTTTTATTCCTCTTTATGCCATTCCCTTTATCTCTCCGACCAGATAAAGCGATCCCGCTGCATAACAGCTATAACCGTTTCTGCTTTCATTGCAAAGCATTGAAAAGCCTTCACGGACACTGTCGCAGAAAACAATATTATCAAAATCTTTAAAAGCAGCAATCATTCTGTCAGCATCTGCCGCTCTGTAGCTTTCCAGCCTGCAAAGAATAATCTTTGAAAACAAACGGCTTTCCGTAATAAGTGACGCCACATTTTCAATATTCTTATCGGATACCGCACTGTACAAAAGACACTTCCCGGATGATTTGTCAAAAGAAACCGATTTCAAAAAGGCTTTAATTCCATCCTCATTGTGTGCTCCGTCAATAATTATTCCGTCTTTAATTCTTTCCATTCTTCCGGGCCAGTTCATATTGCCAAAGCCCTCAATACATTTTTCCTTATCCAAAGCGTTGGGAAGTTTATCAGACAAAACCATTAATGTTTCGAATGAAACGGCGGCATTTTCCACCTGATACAATGCGTTTGTATTCAAGTGTATTTTGACAAGACCATCATACAAAGATTGCATTGAAAAATCAATCCCCGCTCTTGTCGTTTCACAACATTTAATCATATCTTTAGTAACCGGAACAAAAAGGGAATTATACGCGTCTGCAGTTCGTTTTATCACATCATCGTAAGATTCGCCTTCGCTCCAGTGCACAACCGGAACGTTTCTCTTAATAATTCCCGCTTTTTCTTTTGCAATAAGATCTTTTGTATCTCCAAGATACTCGCAGTGATCAAGACCGATTTCGGTAATGACGCAAACCGCCGGAGAAAGAATACTGTTTGTAGCATCCAATCTTCCACCAAGACCCGTTTCCAAAACAATTACATCCGGTCTTTTATTTTTAAACCACACGCTCGCCATAAAAAAAAGATATTCAAAAAAAGTAGGATGATATCCGCAGAATCCTTCTTTTTCGCGCAACGATTCAACCAATGACATTACATAGCTAAAAACATTGACGAATTCCCTCTCCGAAATCATCTCATTTCCTATCATGAATCTCTCCCGCATGGAAACAAGATGCGGTGAAGTAAACATTCCTACCTCCAGCCCGTTCTCCATAAGTGCACTACGCAAATAAGCACAAACAGAACCTTTGCCGTTTGTGCCCGCAATGTGAATCGTAGGTATGGTAGTAGAAAAATCTCCGATTTCATCCAAAAAGGCCTTTGTTTTTTCAGGCTCATTTTTGGTTGTAAATCTTGGTATGTTAAGTAAATATTGTTCAGCTTCGCTGTAATTCACAAAATCACGTCTTCCTGCAAAATTATACCACTATTACGCTCGGAACAATTCTGCCTCCTTCGTTTTTATAACGCATATAGCTCGTATTGGCCGGAATCCTCATAATGTTTCCTTCAAGGCAAATTGTTACTCCGCGGAAGATCTTTTCATTTGCAACGATTACACTTCCTTTGCCCTTTTCAATTATTGCACCGACCTCGGCTTTTTCTTTCTCGCAATTGTCAAGCTCGTTAAAAAGAACATCTTTCTTTTCATTAAGATGAGCAAGTTCTCTGTCCGATGCTTCATTATTCTTATCGCCACCAAGTCTTCTTCTTTTGAGAATTTCTGTCATCCTTGCAACGATATCGGTAAGTTTTTCCTGTAGTTCTTCTGCCTTGTGGAACGCGTCAACATACCTGTCATATTCTTCCTGTGAATATCCGCAGGCAACATACGTCTTAGTCTCTGCATCATTTCCGATATGCGCAGCAGAAACACCCTTAAGCCCTCTTACGGAGCCTCCGAGAATAAGGCCGTTCTTGCCCTCGGCAATGACCATCTCATCAGAATATACATCCGCATTTATGTATGTATTTGAACGGACAGTTCCCTGCGCATGAACTTTTGCATGTTCAATAAACTCCGCCGAAACATTGCCCTTTGCATTAATTGTTCCTTTTAATGCACCCTGCATACCTTTGGCAATGACAACGTCCCCACCGGCGTAAATATCTGCCGCTTCCACAACACCGTCCACAAACACATTACGGCTCGAGCGAATCACCACGCCTGCTCCTACGTTTCCTTTGACATGGATATCCCCGAAGAACTCAATCTTACCGGTAACAAGATCGACATCCCCACGTACCTCGTGAACGCTCTTAATATCGATTGCACCGTTACGGTAATCAATCTTTCCTGTCATAGTAGCTATATAATCATCAGGATTCCCTTCTGTGCTAAATCCTCTTCCTTTTAGCTTCGGAAGTTCCTTCGATGGTTTAACCTGAATTATTTTTCCAAATACGTCAAACCCCTTCTTACTCTCCGTAGCATGGTGATACCTGGCAATAAGCATACCCTCTTCAACATTTGAGAGTGATGTCATTGAGTAATAATCTACAGTCCCATCTTCTCTTATGGCAGGTTTGCGTCTGTCTATAGTCTCAAAGAAAAATTCATAGTGACCGTCCTTACCTGCAACGGGATTCTCCCCTTTTGCAACAAGAATCTCTCTTTCATAAACATGCTTTTTGGCAATGGCGGCTATGTTAGATGTATGATATCCTTTTAAAATTTTATTTTCCACAAGAAACTGCATAATGAGTTCTTTTGAATAGAACTCTTCGCCAACCTTTGGCGGATTAAGGTATAAATATGCAGTCATTCCTTTGTCTTCGGTTCTTACATATGCACCGTTTCCAATGCAAAATGGATTCTTTTCCTCGGCAGCAGGCTCTTCTTCATGCACTTCTCCGGGTGCATCATGAGGCTCAATAATCTTGTCCAAGGACATTTCTTTCAAAAGGACTTCGAGATTATTTAAAGAAGTTATAAGACTTTCATCCATTGTTCTCTCCCCTGTTACAAACAACTTCATCTTTATTATATTCTACCAAAGCAGTGTTATCTGTTCAATAAATTTATACGTAACAAAAACAGGAAGTACTTCCGTATGCGGATTGTACTTCCCGTTTCATCATCATACTTATTTAGCTGTTAAATTTTGAAGATGCTTACTGTCTGCTGAAGATTTGCAGCAATTTCCTTCAAGTGAGCTGCATTAGCGGAAATCTCCTGAATGCTTGCAGCAACTTCAGTAGCTGAAGCAGAAGTTTCTTCTGTGCTTGCAGCATTTTCTTCTGCAATTGCGGAAAGATTTGAAACAATATCGGTAACCGACTGACGTGATTTATTCAGTTCTTCCATGTTTCCGGCAATTTCTTTTACGTTATCACGGGAGACATTGATTTCTTCAATCACCTGCTTGAATGTATTACCGCTCTCGATAACTTTATCGCTTTGGTCGTTCATGATGACCTTAACTTCATCCATTGTACTAACAGCCTTAGCTGAATCTTCCATAAGTGAAGTTACAATCTCTTCAATATGATGAGCGGATTCATTAGACTGCTCGGCAAGCTTTGAAATCTGTCCGGCAACAACCGCGAAGCCTCTTCCCATCTCGCCTGCACGTGCAGCCTCAATAGATGCATTAAGTGAAAGAAGATTTGTTTCTTCAGCAATTGATGTGATAAGACTTACAGCCTCACTGATTTTCTTTGCAGATTCATTTGTTGTATTTGTTTGCTCGTAAATTATTTCGATTGCCGACTTAGCTTTGTCATTGATTGCAACAAGTTTATCAAGCGTGCCTGCTGCAGCCTTACCGTTTGACTCCATCTCATCGGATACTTTGTAAAGTTTTTCAAGACTTTCATTTGTCTGTTCAACAAGTTCACCCATAAGAATAACTTTTTCGGTTGCGCTTGTTGTATCTGCAGCCTGACTTGTAGCACCCTCTGCTATTTCGTTAACAGCATGTTCGACCTGTTCAACCGAATTAGCACATTCTTCAGATGCCTCACCGAGAGCAGCTGCACATTCATCAACATCGCTGCTCTTTCTTATGATGTCTCCGAGCACATCGGACAACTTATTCTTTAATGTTGCAACGCTTCTTGCTATATCACCGGTTTCATCCTTCTTTGTAAGTAAAGAAGAATCAACCGAAACCGTAAGATCACCTTCGCCAAGTCTTCCAAGAACTTCAACACCCGACTGGAATCTCTTGCTGATGCTCATTGACAACGGAACAACCGCCACAAGAGCAACTGCAACCACGCCAAGTGCCACAAAAAGAATTCCCATAATAAGTGAATTTATTTCAGCATTAACATCTGACTGTGGCTTTCCTGCGAAAACCATGCCGACTGCTACCTTTTTGCCGTCAACATTGTCATATAAAGGAATATAGTATGCAAAGTGGGGTTCCCCGTTTACATCTACATTCTCAGCAAAGAATTCTTCCTGATTTTTGATTACACGGTTAACAACCGTATCCCCGGCAGTCGTACCGATTGCACGCTTTCCTTTTTCATCTGTTACAGAAGTGGAATATCTTGTATTACCATAGAAGATTGTAGTAACGATACCGGTTTCCTTTTTGATAAGGTCCAATGCCTCGCAGTCTTCTGTGATGTTCCAATCACCGTTATAAAGGATGTAATTCTTATCATCAACATGATAATTATTACCGTTTGGATCTTTGTAATCATCTCTGACAGCATATACTGTAGATCTTAATGCCATTTCAATCTCTGCCTTAAGAGATTTTGATGATGTTACTGATACATAAATGCCAAGTGTTGCACAAACAACAAGTACAGGTATTAGTGCGATTGTAAGAAGCATTCCTCTCAATTTCATAATTAGTATCCCCTTTCATGGAATCAATCATAGATTACTTTGTTATTATTAACAAAAAAGCAACAATTTCACCTAACTATATGCACGTATTTGTGCAAAAACAGAGGACAAGATGCTAAAATCAGCAATCCTGTCCTCAACAACAAACATGTTACTCACTATTTGCATATTATATTCTTCTTTCCGCACAAATCTCTGCAATATGTCATCAAAGAAAAATCAAAAAAATAATTTATTCTTTTCTCTTTTTAACAATCACGGCAACAATTCCCGCAAACACCGCAGCGATTCCTGCAAATAAAGAAACTTTTAATGCAGTACCATTTGATACATCGGATATTTTACCTTGTGTAAGAACGAGTGCTGAAACTGCATCAACCGAAACCGTACCTTCAGCCTTTCCAAGGGATACAATACCTGCTTTATCCTTATTGATGCATACATCCCACTTTCCTTCGGAAAGATTAATCGTAACAGGTTCCTCCGTTGGATTGAAGACCATCATTATTCGGTCGGATATCTCTCCCTCGTATGAACCGTCTATCTCGAAAGCCAAAACCCTGTCTTCATCAGTTCTGACCTGTGAAATATACTTGTTTACGTCGGCTGCTTCACTCATTCTGAGTGCTTTGTGAGCCTTTCTGAAAGCAATAAGTCCTTTATAATACTCGTAAACTGCTTCAACATTTTCATCAGAAAGCGACGAATATCTTATAGTGTTTACTTCATCGCCGGCATTATAACTGTTCTCATTAAACGAACCGTCAGCATTAACCTTGCTTCGAAGCATTTCCTCACCTGCCTGCATAAACGGAACACCCTGAGAAGTCATATATATTGCAGCAGTGAGCTTGTTCATGTTAACGATTTCCTCGTATGCAGCCTCCGGTCTTGAAAGAGTAAGCCTGTCAAATAAGGTATTGTTGTCGTGACATGATGCATAATTGATTGTCTGAGCCGGACTCTTGCACCAGTTATCAAGTCCTAAGAAACACCTTGCTATTTTGGGTGTATCTCCCTTTGAACCCGAAACGTATCCAGGTTCTTTATTAAAAACACTTCCTTTAAGTCCGTCTCTGATAGTATCGTTAAAATAAGCAAATCCGGAAGTTAATTCGGAATTTTGCATAGTAGCAAGTGTAACATCTTCTTTTGTCACTACCGTTGTAAGATTCCAGCCCTCACCGTAAAAAATCACATCAGGATGAGTCTTATGAACTTCGGTTACTATTTCATTTATCGTATACGTGTCAAGAAGACCCACAAGGTCAAATCTGAAGCCGTCTATATGATATTCGTCTGCCCAATAACAAACAGAATCAACTATATACTTTCTTACCATCGAGCGTTCCGATGCAGTATCATTTCCACATCCGGAACCGTTCGAATATGTTCCTGTTTCCGTTATTCTTGAGAAATAACCGGGAACAATAATATTAAAATTAAAGTCCTTCGCACTGTTAACATGATTGTATACCACATCCATAACAACGCTGATTCCATTGTTGTGAAGAGCCATAACCATTTCCTTTACTTCTTTGACTCTCACTTCTCCGTCGTATGGGTCTGTAGAATATGATCCTTCAGGAACGTTATAGTTTTCAGGGTCATATCCCCAATTATATCCGTTTTCGCTCTCTTCATCTACTGAAGCATAATCGTAAAAAGGAAGTATATGTAAATGGGTTATGCCAAGGCCTATCATATGCGAAAGACCGGTCGCAATCCCTGAACTTGTCGCGGTGCCGAGTTCGGCAACTCCCGGATACTTGCCTACATTAGTAATTCCGGCACCTTCTTCTGTGGTCAAATCTCTTATATGAGCTTCGTAAATAATCGCATCATTGATTCCTTCACCGGCATGAGGATTACTGTCCTTATCCCATCCTTTAGGATCTGTCGAATCAAGGTCAATAACCATTGCTCTCTTTCCGTTGACTCCCGTTGTCCTGGCATACGGATCACAGGCTTCCTTTGTTATGCCGTCAATTGTAACAGCATATGTGTAATACACTCCGTTTAAGTCACCGTCTTCGATTGCTTCCCATACGCCATTGTCGGTTAATGTCATTGGAATCTCTTTGGTTCTGTCACTTTTCTTTGAATTTCCGGATTCGTAAAGCCTTACGGTCATAGCTTCTGCAGTAGGTGCCCAAACCTTAAACACGGTCTTTTCCTTAGACCATACTGCACCCAAATCGTTTCCGGTGTATGTGTACTTTTCTTCAAATTCCTTATCAGAATAAAAATTAGGCATTGTAATCTTGTACCCCTGTTTTTCAAATATAATCGAATAGCTTTTTGCAGGCTCAAGTTCTTTTGACAAATACAATGTATAAACGTAATCTCCGTCATATTCCGCGCCTTGAATATCTATGTCACCGTTTCTTGACGTAACTCTGAAAGAAGAAGGTATATCTCCCGATATTTCTCCTGTCATGGTAACCTTCAAAATATTCCCGCCCTCGCTTTTTGCAAGTTTAAGCTTTGTACCCTTTACCGCGTCTTCACCGTAGCGCTTTTCAAATTCGCTGACGCCGGTTTTAACATAAATATCAACAGTTCCCGATATCATCTCGGAGATATCTATAAATCGATCATCACTCACATCTTTGTCCCAGGACTGGGTTCGTACTATAAAGCCTACCGAAGTCGTTCCTGCCTCTGGTTTAAACGATGCAACCATCTCTCCGTTTTCTTCAAGAAATGCATAATCGGCTCCATCCTTACCATATTCCCAAAACCAGACGCTCCAATCGTCATATGCGTTGTCGTCTCTTGTATAATGAAGTTTTATCGTTACCCCATCCTCCGCGTAGGCGGTCGTTTTGTTAACTGCGGTTATAATCAGAACGAGCAAAAGAACCGCCACGATATGCAGTATTTTATCTATTCTGTTTTTCATTTTTACCTCTTTACGAAACTTTACGAAATTTTATGATTCTAGTTTAGTATGGGCAAAAGAAAAAAGCAATAGGGAATTAGGATATTTTGTTAACATTCGAATATCAACTTATAACATAAGAAAAGAACCGGCTCACTGCCGGTTCTTCTCCCCACACATACCAAATATTTTATTCTACTGAAGTTTCTTCTTTAAGAAAACTGCTCCGCAGGCAAATACTGCTGATAAACCAAAGAAAAGGAACGACTCGGGTAATCCTGCCGCACCGGTCTTCGGTACGTCATCAAGTACACCCTTGTTTCCGCTGTTGTTATTATTGTTACCGCCTGTTGTTCCGTTTCCGGGATCTGCAACAGGTGCTTTGCTGTACTGTCCCTCTTTTAAAGCTACGACACCCTTTTCGTTAGAAGTCATCTTTCCGGCAGGGATACCATATATCCAATGCTTAGCGCTGCTGATGTCTCCTGTATAGTTTACCTTTGCAGCACCAACTGTTCCTGTAACAGCAAATCTGGGGTAATCGGTTGACTCCCATACATAATTTGCAGTAAGTTCGTCTACATTACCTTCGATCTGGACAACATGCTTTGGATACACATCAACTTTACCAACGTGAGGCGCATATAGAACCATGATTCCTTCACCTGCAACATAAGCAATATCAACATCCGGTGCTTCTACATGAACAAAAGCTTTGTTTGCAACAGCAAGTTCACCAATTTTTTTATGCACTTTCAAAGTTAACATTCCCGGTTCATAACCTTTTGCATCGATTATAAGATTATCGCCGTCTTTCATATTCGCGTCAATGTAATCCGAACCCTCTGTAAAAAGCGCATTAACCGAGCTTGAATAAACCCACTTGTTTAATGTGTCCGAATAGGTTGCATAAAAAGTAACCTTGTCAGCTGCATGTGCACTTGTTACAGGCATCATTGACATCACACAAACAAGTGCCAAAGAAGCTGCAACCGCAAAAATCCTTTTAACTGTTTTCATAATCACCCTCCTGGTTATAGTTGGAATTATTTATTCTTCTGTTGATGGTGCTTCTATTGAAGAGTATCGGTCACCCGGTTCAATTTCCTTACCCACTACGACAAATCTTCCATTCTCCACATGGCTCGAACAAGTCGAGAGCGTAATGAATTTGTCTCCGTACTTAGCCGTAACATCGGTATCATACAAAGACATCTTCTTTACGTTGTCGTAAAAGTCGTGAAACTCTTCGTCTGAAAACGCATCAAAAAATTTGTAGTATTTAAAACAGGTGTCGGTAGTGTAATATACCTGCGACCTGAATACTGCCATTACTTCATAAATGTGTTCATAATCTTTTCCGTACAGATAAATCTTCGGATGTTCTTCAAAATAAGATTGATTTTTATAATTCAAAAGATCATAGAACATTATGCCTTTAATATTATGGCCGTGAATTATAAGGTTCGTGGTGAGCGGATCCATGCAGCTGTCTGTATCAAGAATTGGACAACCGCCCCTGCTCTTTTGCTTATCAAAATCTCTGTAAAGATAGTAATTTTCGTCTTCCGGGGTCCACATAACCGGGAAATCGATTGGTGTGTCGGGAATTTTTATCCAGGCAGCCATATCGCTGTTTGCAAGGAATAAATCCTTATAAGGATTCTCGACGGTTTCAACAAGCAATGCCGAATCAAAATCAGGAGTTACAATCACAGGTCCCTGTTCATCCGCAACCGGGCCGCTTGCCTTATCGCTTTCGGAATTATCTCCCTCTTTTGAAGATTCAAAAGAAACATCTTCACCGGTAGCATCAGTCCCGTTATCGTTTTCAATCGGCTGTGGCGCTAAAGATACTACTTTGTCTTGTGTACTATTATTATTCGTAACAGATACAATCGCGGAACCATTGTCATTAACAATAATCAGTTCCGGATGTTCCCATAGGAAAAATCCCGCTCCTGCAATAATGCAAAAAAGGCACATCGTCCAAAGCAGAACGGTAAGCAATTGCTTTTTCTTTTTCACAAAGCCTCCACCCAATTAACATAACTATATGTTCAATTTATCACACTATAGTCATTATGTAAACATAATAATAGGTTAATAATCTGCATACTTGCGATATTTATCACTTTTTACCACACCTTTTGTTCTTTTAGCAGCGGATAACATAACAAGAGAGTTGCATCAATCTGCAACTCTCCTTTGCATATAGTTTTAGTATATTATGGTATCTTCATATATGGCAGTTTCCGGAGAATAACCGTATTTGTTGTAATGTTCATAAGCCTCGTAGGATTCCTCGTCAAACCAGTCAAGCGCATCAATAATACTTTCTTTTGGAATATCCCCTATTCTTGATAAAGCATCTATGGTATTAACCATATTCTTGTTAAGGTAAATGGATATCCAGTCTGATACATAATCACCGTTTGAAGGGATTTCAAAATCAAGTTCTATACAAACATCGCCATGGTAAGGTTCATATTCAAGATAGTGCTTGTATGCTCCCCAACTTCCGTCCTTTGTATCCTCAACTATAGCATTCCACAATGCCTTACAGTCTGCAGCATTAACTATCTCTATAGTTTTCGCGCTATTTCCGTTAATGTACGCTCTTCCCCAGGTAACCTTGCCGTTCTCATCTGTATGCAACAGCCACATGTTGACATCCGGTCTAGAAAGATATTGCAATATTACATTATCCAACTCTTCCTTGCCTTCAATATCTATGTAAACATAGTAGCTTCTCGAAAGATTACTTCCTCCTTTGAGTCTGTAGGTCATAGAAATCTGTATACCATGATAATCATCGTTATAATAGTAATCGCTGCCGCCTATGTTTCGCATGTCAATAAGCGCTTCTGACTCAACTATAACCTTATGCATATCGGTGAAGGTCTTAACGACCTCCGGGTATTTTTTTGCGTCAATTGTATATCTGTTTCCTTCGATCCTCACCTCAATACTCTTGATGCTTGAAGAGTCAGGAACCCGCTTTTCAACTCCAAGAAAATCGCAACCAAGAGTCACAACAAGCATTATATACACGACATAACTTACAATAAGGCCGATTACTACATGCTTATTGAATATCTTTATCGTCTTCTCAACAAGCATGTTTCCGATAATGTATCCGATTGTTCCTGCTACTATCAAGCAGATTAAGTATTTCCACGGAACATATCTTGAATACGAGTTGGCAAACATCGTGTACAAAACAAGTGCTCCGCAAAAAGAAGTAACTGCCGTAAAAATGGCAATGATTACAGGTTTTAATCCTCTAACGGCAATAACATCGCCTGCCGTTTCGTTCTTTCTTTTCCTATATATGCAAAGAGACAGAAAGAATAATGCAATCCCGACAGCTCCATATACTACCAAAAGCCAGTACTTACTTACATATGACCCGTAAATATCAATTTCTATCGGTCCGTAACCGTAATCCGCGATTTGCTTTCCTACAACATTGTCAAAATCCGTAATCGTTTCGACATTTTTTGCAATGAAAACAAGCGGAGAAAGGAACGAAAACCGGTCGCTGTAGGAATACTCTACTCCAAACAAAAACCTTCCGCCAAGAAACGCCACCATGTTCTCAATGATAATTCCGATAAAGTTAAATACAGCATACAAAACCGGAAGTGCGGTGATATTACTTGTAATATGAGCCGTTAAGGTTGCAAAAGAAAAGAAGAAAATACTTTCAAGTAAAATACCAAGTATGAGCGAAAATGTGGCTGTAGGTATTCCTCCACACAAAATCAGGCCAAGTATTATCATAAAAATACCCGAAACGGCATATGGTATAACCATTATTACAAGCCCGGAAAGATAGGTTGTCACAAACAGTCCCGTCCTTGATATAGGAAAAGAGTGCATTCCCCCTGTACTCTTTGAAGAGTAGAGATAATTCCACAGTGCCATTGCCGCAAGTATTGCCATTACCGCTGACACATAAGGCACCACATAGGCCAGTATATTATTGTACAATTCCTGCAACTCCCACCAGTTACCTACCCTGGACGTAGCCGACTCAAATCCCTGCACAACGATTAAAAGCGGAATAAGGCAGGCCCCAATAGTAACAAATCCCCATAAAGGCCAGGTCTTCTTTATGTTTTTTTCAAACACCGTTCTGTTAAATAACGACATCTTTGACTGCATAATTCTCACCTCCCAGCTCATAAACAAAGATTTCTTCAAGCGTAAGCGGAATGGCATCCACAAGCATCGGAGCATAGGGCTTAAGCATATCCGTGGCTTCTTTTGAGTTCATTCTCATAATAAGCGTATGCACACGTCCAAGTTTTGAAGCGTGAAGCACCGGAAGACCCTCCGGGACCTCTTCTGTACCTTCACCGAATACAACCTGCAGCTTAACCATATTATCCTGAAGTTCGGAAAGATTTCTTTCTACCAAAACTCGTCCTTTATCCATGATTCCGACATGGTCGCACACATCCTCAAGTTCTCTTAAATTATGACTTGATACAAGCACAGTTGTACCTCTTTCAGCCACATCATTCATCATAAGGCTCCACACCTGGCGCCTCATTACAGGATCAAGTCCGTCAACAGGCTCATCAAGAATCATGTACTCAGGCATAGTTGAAAGTGCCAGCCAAAAAGCCACCTGTTTCTGCATACCCTTTGAAAGATGTCTGATCATTTTCTTTTCGTCTATTGGGAAAGCTTCTTTTAGTTTTTCATAGCGTTCAACCGAAAACTTCGGATACATTCCCTTATAAAAAGACATCATTTCCTTTATTGTCGCATTGTTAAAATAGAACCAGTCATCGGGAATTGACGCGCATCTTGCCTTTAATGAACAATTTTCCCAAATGTTCTCCCCATCTATCATTACGGTTCCTTCATCTTCTCTGTATATTCCCAAAAGATGGCGGATAAGCGTCGATTTACCGGCACCGTTAGGCCCCACAAGGCCATATACGGCACCCTTTGGAACGGTAAGATTTGCACCGTTAAGCGCCTTAAAGCCATCAAAGGTCTTCACAAGATTTTTTACCTCTATCATACCCAAACAGTCTCCCTTAATAATTTCTCAATCTCCTCATACTGTATGCCCAAATATTTAAGTTCATTCAGTACTTCCATTAATTTTTTCTTTAATTGTTCGATTTTTTCCTCGTCCGCTCTTACTCCCGGGCTCACAAAACTGCCTTTTCCCGGAATCGAGTATACATATCCCTCATTCTCAAGCTCATTGTATGCTCTCTGAATCGTGTTAGGATTGATGGAAAGTTTAACAGCCAGTGCTCTTACGGAAGTCAGTTTTTCATTTTCCTCCATCGCACCACTTACAATGAGCCCTTTTATGCAATCCTTAATCTGTTCGTATATCGGCCGAGTATCCCTGTAGTTTAATTCTATCAAGGTATCTCCTTTCCGAGCCAAATGCTCCTATAACTGTATTAACACACTTAATACAGTCGGCACAATATACCTTGGTGATTCCTTAGAATTCCTTAGAAAATCTTAAGAAAAAACCGGCAGAAAAATCTTTCCTGCCGGTCTTATTACATATTCTGAAATTACCGTTATTTTTTGAGGGTTGCAAGTCTTTCGGAAACCTCAGCAAGCATCTTTTCATACTTGGCAAGCTTTTCCTTTTCTTCGTTGACCTTTGCCTCGGGAGCCTTTGAAATAAACTTTTCATTTGAAAGCATTCCATTTGAACGCTTTATTTCACCTTCAAGTCTTGTCTGCTCCTTTGTAAGTCTTTCGATTTCTGCCGAAATATCAACAAGTTCCGCAAATGGCATATACAAAGTTGCGCCGGCAATAACTGCGGATACCGCATCCTCGGGAATACCGCTCTTATCTTCCTTTACGCATACAGCCGAAGCATAAGAAAGAGGCTTAAAGTAGATTTCTCCGTCAGTGAATATATCTCTTATTTCATTGTCGGAACTTACAACAAATACCTCAGCCTTTCTGGAAGGAGCAACATTCATACCTGTACGGACATTTCTGATTGCACGAACAGCTTCCTTAATCGTCTCAATTTCCTTTTCTTCTTTTGCAAAAGAAAACTCTTCGGAATATTCGGGCCACTTTGAAATCATTATAGATTCCTCATCATCCTGAATTGTCGTAAAGATTTCTTCTGTTACAAAAGGCATGTAAGGATGAAGGAGTTTAAGAGCCTCGATGCATACATGCTTTAATGTCCAAAGTGCAGCATTCTTTGATGTACTATTGCCTTCAGCATAAAGACGGGGTTTAACCATCTCAATGTACCAGTCACAGAACTCATCCCAGATAAAGTCATATACCTTGGATACAGCAACACCAAGCTCGTACTTTTCCATGTTGTCGGTTACATCCTTAATAAGTGTGTTGCACTTTGAAAGAATCCACTTATCAACGGGCTCAAGCTCGTTTGAAGAAGGTACCGAAGGTCCTTCCTCGCTCATGTTCATCATGATAAATCTTGAAGCATTCCAGATTTTGTTTGCAAAGTTTCTGCTTGCTTCAACTCTTTCGTTATAAAAACGCATATCATTTCCGGGCGCGTTACCGGTAATGAGTGTAAGTCTTAATGCATCGGCACCGTACTGGCTGATAATTTCAAGAGGGTCAATGCCGTTTCCAAGTGATTTACTCATCTTACGACCCTGTGAGTCTCTTACAAGGCCGTGGAAAAGAACCGTCTTGAAAGGCTTTTCCTTCATATTTTCAAATCCTGAGAATATCATTCTGATAACCCAGAAGAAAATAATGTCATAACCGGTTACAAGTACATCCGTAGGATAGAAATATTCAAGGTCTTTTGTCTTCTCGGGCCATCCAAGTGTTGAGAAAGGCCAAAGTGCTGAAGAAAACCATGTATCAAGTGTATCCGGATCCTGCTCAAGATGATTGCAGCCACACTTAGGGCACTTGTCGGGAGCAGTTCTTGCTACTGTGATTTCTCCGCATTCGGGACAATAGTACGCAGGAATTCTGTGTCCCCACCATAACTGTCTCGAAATACACCAGTCACGAATATTATCGGTCCAGTTAAAGTAAGTCTTCTCCATGGATTCGGGAACAAGCTTAATATCTCCGGTCTTTACAGCTTCAACAGCAGGATTGATAAGCTCATCCATCTTAACGAACCACTGTTTTTTAATCATAGGCTCAATAGTTGTCTTGCAACGATCGTGAGTACCTACGTTATGTGAATAATCTTCAATTCTTACAAGAAGGCCGAGTTCGTCGAGTTCCTTAACGATTGCCTTTCTTGCTTCATATCTGTCCATTCCTTCAAACTTTCCACCGTTTGCGTTAATGGTTGCATTATCGTTAAGTATATTGATTTCGGGAAGATTGTGTCTCTTTCCTACTTCAAAGTCGTTAGGGTCATGTGCAGGAGTAATCTTAACTACACCTGTACCGAATTCCATATCAACGTAGGAATCCTCAACAACCGGAATTGCCTTATTAACTATGGGAAGCCATACAGATCTTCCTTTAAGGTAATGATATCTTTCATCATCAGGATTGATTGCTACGGCAGTATCACCGAGCATTGTCTCGGGACGTGTTGTAGCAAACTCCAAGAACTCCGTCTTGGAAGGATTTCCGTTCTCATCAACAACAGGATATTTGATATGCCAGAAATGTCCTGCCTGTTCCTCGTATTCTACCTCAGCATCGGAAATTGAAGTATTACATACAGGACACCAGTTAATAATCCTTGAGCCCTTGTAAATCTATCTTTTTTCATGCATCTTGCAAAAAACTTCGGTAACCGCCTTATTGCAGCCCTCGTCCATTGTGAAGCGTTCTCTGTCCCAGTCACATGAAGAGCCCATCTTCTTAAGCTGAGAAATAATTCTTCCGCCGTATTCTTTCTTCCAATCCCAGGCACGTTCAAGAAACTTTTCACGTCCAAGGTCTTCTTTTGAAATACCCTGTTCTTTGAGTTTCTCGATAATCTTGACTTCGGTAGCAATTGAAGCGTGGTCTGTTCCGGGCTGCCAAAGAGCATTGTATCCCTGCATTCTCTTGAAACGGATAAGTATATCCTGCATTGTATTATCAAGCGCATGTCCCATGTGGAGCTGGCCTGTAATATTCGGAGGGGGAATAACTATTGTGAAAGGTTTCTTTGTTTCATCTACCTCTGCATGGAAGTACTTTTTATCAAGCCAGTTCTGGTAGATTCTGTCTTCCATTTCTCTGGGATTATAATTTTTTTCCAGTTCTTTTTTCATATTAATCTCCTGTCTGATTAAATAAGCTTTTCAAGTTCGTCTATTATCTCGCCACATTTTTTCAAAGCAGCATCTATAGGTGCTGACGTTGTAAGATCGACTCCTGCAATCTTCAAAAGTTCAACAGGCGCATCCGTACATCCGCTTGACAGAAATTTCTTATATTCCTTAACAACCGGTTCTCCTTCTTTAAGAATTCTGTCTGCAATCGATACAGCTGCACAGAAGCTTGTAGCATACTGATAAACGTAAAAGTTGTAGTAGAAATGAGGAATTCTTGCCCATTCGTATGAAATCTCCTCATCGGAAATCATGGAAGGACCGTAATATCTTTCATTGATTTCTTTGTAAAGTTTGCAAAGACTTTCTGCAGTTAAGCTCTCTCCCTTTTCAACCATTTCGTTTGTAAGCATTTCAAACTCTGCAAACTGTGTCTGTCTGAACACAGTTCCTTTGAATGAATCAAGATAGTGGTTCAAAAGATATGCTTTTTCTTTTTTATCCGTGCAGTTTTTAAGAAGATATTCCAAAAGAAGAATTTCGTTACAGGTGGAAGCAACCTCTGCCACGAATATCTTATAACCGCTGTAAATATAAGGCTGAGTATGCTCCGAATACCATGTGTGCATCGAGTGACCCATCTCATGCGCTGTTGTAAACATACTGTCTAATGAATTTGAGTAATTCAAAAGCATATAAGGATGAGTTCCGTAAGCACCTGCCGAATATGCTCCGCCACGCTTTCCCTTATTCTCGTAGACATCGCACCAACGGTTTTCAAATGCTTCTTTAAGCAATGCAACATAATCATCGCCAAGTACGGCAAGTGCCTTCATGATTGTTTCTTTTGCCTCTTCAAATGGAATATCCTTTGATACTCCTTCAATCATGGGTGTATAAATATCGTACATGTGTAACTCATCAACTTTAAGGCATTTCTTTCGAAGTGACACATATCTGTGGAGCTTATCGATATTTTTGTTAACGGAATCAATGAGATTTTTGTATACCTCAGGCGATACATTATTGCTGTCGACTGCTGCCTCAAGATTCGAAGAATACTTTCTGAGTCTGCTGTTAAATATACGTGACTTCACTTCTCCGTCATATGTAGTTGCAAGTGTATTAAGAAATCCCTTGTAGGTTGAGTAATATTTTTTAAAGGTCTCTTCTCTGACTCGTCTGTCGCCCGATTCAAGGAGAGGAACAAATCTTCCGTCCGTGATTCTGACCTCTTCACCGTCGGCATCGTTAACAGAAGGGAAAGTCAAATCAACGTTTTTCATTGCACTGTATATCTCTGAAGGGGCTTTTCTAACTTCCTGAGCCATTGCAGCAACCTTTTCAATTTCTGCGCTCAGTGTATGTGCCTTAAGTCTCTGAATTTCTTTAATGTACTTTCTGTACAGATCAAGACCCTTTTCTTCTTCGAAATACTTATCAAGAACCTTCTCATCAAGTCCGAGAATTTCAGGCTCAATAAATGCAAGTTTTGATGCAAACTGTGCATAGAGAGTTCCCATTCTTTTGTGCATAAGATTGTGCTTTGTATTTCCCTGGTCCTGGTCAAAAAGTCTGGCTGCATAGTTATAAGCCACATCTACAAGTCTGTATATTTCTGTTGACATATCAAGAACAGAAAGTAAAGAACTGCTGCTTTCGCATACCTTTCCTTCAAAAGAAACAACTTTTTCAACAAGCTTCTCTGCCTTTTCAATGTCTTTCTCCCACAAGGACTCATCTTCGTACATGTCCTTTAAGTTCCAGGTATACTTTTCTTCAACCTGGTCTCTTGTAATAAGTTCCTTTGCCATAATGTTAACCTCTCTGAATTTTGAATTAAAAAAAGCCCTCTGCCTGTACGGCAAAGGGCGTCATTAACGCTGTACCACCTTTGTTCACATATCTCTCACGAGATACGCCTCAAAAACTCCTATCAGAGCCCGCCCTGTAACGTGAGCATCACGTGTTAAGCTACTAAATTCACCTAACCGGTTCAAAAGCTACCTTCCATACTTTCCGAACAGACACTCTCACCGACCGTGTCCTCTCTGAAGTCTTTCAGTATGTACTCCTCTTTATCACTACCTTTTCTTGGATGGATAATATCACTTATATACGTAAAAAGCAATAGCTATCAAAGATTGTTCTCAGAATTTCTTTTACCCGAAATGCTCTTTCCCGAAATCTTTCTTCCGATAACCGATTCCCTATAGGTCTTTTCCTTTAAATCCATGGACGCTCCGATTGCAAGACATACAAGAAGTCCCGAGATGAGTCCGACCCATCCGTTGCCAAATACAAATCCGAGTGCAAGTCCTACGGCAATACCAATCATAAGATAAAGGCCCGTCCATGTAGTTGCTTCTCTTACGATTGAATAATGTTCAATTTCTCTGGTCGCCTCACGCATAACATATCCGGCTTTTTGAAGCGCCATTATATATCCGCTGTTTTCATGTTCGGAAACCGCGGTAATCTCAAAAATGTTCTTATGCAAAAACGCCCAGTCGGTCATAAGGCGAATCGCCTCTGTTCCGTAGCCCTTATTGCGATTGTCTTTATCAAATATTTCGATTGAAATCGGTATTGTTCCTCTTTCTTTTTCACCTTCAAAAGAAATGTACCCGATAACAGGCAATTCATTATAATCTCTGTCATTAAGAAGAATATCCCACGGCGAGGACCATAAATCCGATTCGTTTGTGGGACGCACAATGATCTTTCCTGACTTAAGTTCATATTTGCTTTTCTTCATATTATTGTAAAACCCCCTCGTCACAGTTGTTCATATGAATGATGCCTGCGCACTGACTATTAATAATCTTACCAAAATACTATCATGATATAAAGACCTTTTCATTGACATATAAAGCAAAAATCATTAATATTTGTACAGTAAATCAACAAAATAAAGAGAGTTATTTTTCGTTTCATAATTATTAAGAGAGGTTTTATATGGAATATGTTAAAGAACCCAAAATGAGACCCGTTTTCCCTAAGCGTGCCATTATAACAGCAGGCATGCCTTACGGAAATAAAGAGCTTCACTTTGGCCATATCGGAGGTGTGTTTGTACATGCCGACACATTTGCAAGATTTTTAAGAGACAGAATCGGTAGAGAGAACGTTATTTTCGTTTCGGGAACCGACTGCTACGGCTCACCGATTTCAGAAGGCTACAGAAAGGCAAAAGAAGCCGGGCTCATCGACGGAACAATCGAAGATTACGTTACCAAAAATCATCTTTCTCAGAAAGAAACCCTTGAAAGATATGAAGTAAGCCTTAATCTTTTCGGTGCTTCCGCATTGGGACGTGCCAGTGAGATTCACAAAGAAGTGTCCAAGGAAGTTTTCGAAGGACTATATAACGCCGGAATGCTTGAAAAACTCAGCACTCCTCAGTTCTTTGACCCCAAATTCAAATGTCTTCTTAATGGTCGTCAGGTAATCGGTAAGTGCCCCATCCAGGGATGTCAGTCCGAAAAGGCATATGCAGACGAATGCGATCTTGGACACCAGTACATGCCCACTGAACTTATTGATCCCCACAGCACTCTTTCGGGCATGACACCTGAACTTGTAGATGTCACAAACTGGTACTACAAGCTTGAAGATTGTACAAAGAACATGCAGGACATGGTTGATGACTGGCGTGCAAACTCCAACGCACGTAAATACATGCTCACAACCATCGAGGAATTTTTAAAGCCTCCGTACATATACGTTCAAAAGAAATTCATCGAAGACCTCGAGGCATTCGAAGCCAAACTTCCCGAGCATGAAGTTATAGATGACAATAAGAATTCTTATACCTTTGTTTTCAAAAACCTTGATGACAGAGATAAAGCAAGAGAAGTTCTCGAAGGACTCAACATCAATTACAGAACCGGAAAAACTCTTGTTCCCTTCAGATTGTCCGGTAATATTGAATGGGGTGTTCCGCTTCCCGAAACAGAAGGACTTAAAGACCTTACATTCTGGGTATGGCCCGAATCATTGTGGGCTCCGATTTCTTTTTCAAGAACATACCTTGAAAGCTTAGGTTACGATAAGGATGAATGGAAGAAATGGTGGAACAGTGACGATGCTATGGTTTACCAATTTATCGGTCAGGATAACATTTCTTTCTACGGAATTGCTCAACAGGCTATGTGGGAGACACTCGGATTAAAGAAAACTTTCCTTGTTCCCAACAACCACATTCTTTTCATGAACAAGAAAGCATCAAGCTCAGGTTCCATTAAGCCTCCTATGGCCAAAGACCTTCTTGATTTCTACACCGCAGAGCAGATGCGTATGCATTTCTTAAGTCTCGGTCTTGCCAACAAGAGCGTAAGCTTCGATCCTCAGGTTTACCTCCCCGAAGAAGAAAGAAACGGTGCGGATCCTGTACTTAAGGACGGCAATCTTCTTACAAACGTATTTAACAAGATTATCCGCTCCTGCTTCTACACGCTTCAGAAAGATTTCGACGGGAAACTTCCTTCAAAGCAGGTTTCTGAAAGCGTGCTCGAAGAAGCAAAAGAAGCAATCCTTACTTACGAGCAGAACATGTACGATCACCAGTTCCATAAGATTACATATGTTCTTGATACATTTATCCGTAATACAAATAAATACTGGGTTAATAACATGCGTACGGCAGAAGCAAACAATGATCTTGAGCTTAAAGCACAGGTTCTTGTTGATTCCTTCTACGCAGTAAGAGTTGCTGCTGCACTCATTCATCCCATTGCTCCTTCGGGATGTGAAAAGATACGTGAGTACCTCAACGTAGATGAAAGACTCTTCAGCTGGGATTACATTTTTGAGCCCGTCACTTCCCTCATGGAAGATGCCAATGCTCATGAGTTTAAGTTCTTAGAACCCCGAGTTGATTTCTTCAAGCTCCACGAGACACAGCTTGCAGCAAAAGAAAATTAAGTATAAAAAGAAAAAGCCTTGAGTTTTCAAGGCTTTTAAACTGTAGACAAAGTTGTGGTTCTTTAGGATTTCGACTTTGTTGTTAAAAAGGAAATTCATGTTGACGTAGAAATTTCTATTATCCTTACTCCGCTTGTTTGCTTTATGACTGATGGAACCGATTTCGCGTATTACGCGACGCTTTTCCTTTGTGACAAGGGTCATGTTCGTTTGGGAAGTATGCTGAACAGACTTTTTTTCAATTTTTGAAATAAT
>JAZQOL010000023.1:0-18209 GCA_045627845.1 Lachnospiraceae bacterium
TATGCACAGTTCCTAATTATAGAGGAAAAGGTATAGCCAAAGCACTTTTATTTGAAGCTTTTAATAGAGCGTGTGAGATGGGAGCTACTACAGCATATGTTATTTCAGATATGGATTTTTATTCTAAATTAGGTTTAACAGCTAATAAACATTACACATTTTATGAAATAAGAAAATCATGAATTAGTGTACCGGGCTTAATTTTGAAAGAAGACGGATTTTGCGTTTTTATCGAAAAGAACGAGAAATTCCCCGGTGATAATTTAATCTTAACATTTGAAACATCAACTTCCGGAATAAATATGGAACTTGTAAGGAAACAGGTGCAAAAATATTTGTAATAATATTATTAAACAAACAGGCGATATCTAAAGTAATATGATAAGATAAGCAAGTATAAAAATTGAAGGGGCGATTTTTGTTTAATCGTTAAAGCTAAGATGAGAATTATAGATTTGAATAATGAACAGATAGAGGATTTAGAGGAGAGCCTTGAGCAATACGACGAAAAACATATTACGTATTCTTTGCAGGGCAGAATTTCAATAGGTATCAAGGAAAATGGAGAGATTGTTGCTGGGCTTGATGCGTGCATGACGACGTTCAAAATATTGTATGTTTCCACAGTATTTGTTAATGAAACGCATAGGAGACATGGTTATGGTAAAGAACTTATTTTAGAAATGGAGAAGAGAGCTAAAGCACTCGGCGCCAATACCATAAGGTTGGATACATTTGGCTACCAGGGAAAAGACTTCTATTTAGCTTTAGGCTATGAGCAGGTAGGATTCTATCGTAATGATGAAGATAATTATGAAGAGTATTTCTTTTTAAAGAGGTTATGATGTGGTATTGTGTGGTATTGTGTGATATATGATGCAAACTTTCGTATGCGGCCTTCTTTTATATTTTCAATAGGGATTGGATATGCTTTTGGGGCTTCACAGTGCATAATCGTCCCTATGATTTCACACACTGCAGAAAGATTTATTACGAGAAAACTTGTAAAGAACGTAGGCAATTACTTTGAAATGGACGGGCGATGAACAATAGCCGAGCAGAGATGTTACTGTTCGGCTATTGTTATGTTATTTCCCATTGTTTTAAATTCGCCAAAGGTGTTGTTCTTTAGATTAATTCGAATATCTGAGGATTCTTTATCAAGGCTTTGGAACAAAAATGAATCTATGGTTGAATCAGAGATGTTTAACTCCTGAAGCCCGCCAAACTGCTCTAAATCGCTGTCGTGCGCATAAATGCTGGCAATACGGCATTTACTTATGTTTATGCTGCCTTCTCTCAGCCCCATTCCAAGGGCGTCATTGCTTTCTGAAGCCAGCACACAGTCGGAAATTGTAAGTGATTTTCCGGCAAGGTAGTTGTTTTCTACATGGACGGCGTAGCAGCCAAAATCCCATGACCTATCTCCGAGTGCACGTATTGTCAGACTCTTAAGGCTTCCGGGACCGATCTCAATGGGTGGAGTCCGATAATCGCCGGTTGAATTCTGAATCACGGTCGTGTTTTTATCAAGACCCATTATGTTTACAGTCTTGTCCCAACCTTCAACCTCTTCTGTGTATATGCCGGGCAGAACAAGAATTATGCCTCCGTTTTTTAACTTCTTCACAGCATTTGTAACGTTTAATGAAACTGGAGAATCATTGCTGACTACGTAAAAAGAAAGTCCTTTATCCACTGTGTTGTCGCGTTTTATGCCTGTCGACATGAGGTAAGAGTTGCCCGAAAATGACACACTTATATATTCGCAGTCAAATGTAACATAGTGTGCGACTGATGAAGAATTGTAGTTTTCTGCTTTTAAGAGGGAGTAGTCTTTGTCATATTGCGATATAGTGACAAGGCTGTCGCTGTAAAGACAATAATAATAGCCGGGGCTTACGTTAATATATTCTTTTTTTAAAGACAAAAGATTCCAGTTGTTTTTTGTGCTGAAATCGTACTCAATCTCACCAAAGAAAGATGTATCGGCAAAACCTTCATTTTCAAGTTTATAATATGAGCAGGGTGAGCCTTCAAAGAAAGATACAAGTCCGACAACATTTACAGAGTCGCCCGGCAGCAACTTTGAAAGGGTTTCTCCGTCTGCTGAAGGAATATCGGTTACAAAGCAGCTTTCTTTGGCATAAAATGTCATGGAGGAAAACTCTTCAATCATGAGGTGCCCGTTGAAAGAACATTTTGAGCATGTTGAGTCTATGGACTCATGAGGTTCGTTCTCCGAATATCCACATTCGCATTTTTTTATATGAGATTCGGGACTGTTTGTGTCGTAAACATATTCTGTGAATGTATGAGTATGCCCGCTTCCGTCGCCACAGACAATGCAGTTTCCAAATGAATCTAAAAGACAGGATTCCGTGATACTCTCGGGATAGTCGTCGCATAGCGTACATCTGCTACTGTGGGTGCCGTTACCGTTACTTTCGATAGCGACGTTGTGCACGTGGGTTTCTTGGTTACTGCTGGAATTACATCCTGAAAAAAGGAATATAGAAAGTACTAAAATATATAAAATTGATTGTTTCATATCAGCCTCGTTGGTTTTATATATTGGGTTTATTGCACAATCTTTTATATTTTCCGATTGGTGATTGTTATTCGTAAAAACTTCTTATATCATTATTATAAATGATATTCAGGGATTTCGACTTACTATTTTATTAAGAAAAAATGATTTGGAAAAGAAAACATCATTGCTTACTGAGCGTAATCAATGATATTTAAGGGATGGAGATAAAAATGAGTTCATTGAGAGTTGAATTAAAGAAAGTAGTGGATGACAGCTACGATATCGAGACCGGCTATAAACTTACCGGTAAACTTATAGAGGATATAAGAAACGGCCTTGTTGGAAACATAAAAAAGTTTGCGATTGTTACCGACAGTAATGTTAAAAAACTTTATGCAGAACCGGTATATGAGGCGTTAAAGGCCGAAGGCTACAAGACGAATATTATTTCTTTCCAGGCCGGAGAAACGAGCAAGACAAGACAGACAAAAGAATATGTTGAAGATACAATGCTTGAACTCGGCTACAGAAGGGACTGCTGCATCATTGCTGTTGGCGGAGGCGTAGTTACCGACCTTGCAGGGTTTGTGGCAGGCACGTTTGGAAGGGGAGTTCCGTTTATCAATTACGCGACAACTCTTCTTGCCGCAGCAGATGCATCTGTGGGAGGGAAAACGGCAGTTGATACACCTTTGGCGACGAATCTCATCGGCCTGTTTAATCAGCCAAAGAAAGTATATATAGACATTGCTGCCTGGAAGACTCTTCCGAAGAATCAGATTTCAAGCGGTCTTGCAGAAACTATAAAGCATGCAATAATGGCGGACAGAGAATTCTTTGATTATCTTAACGAAAATCTCGATAAAGTATTTTCCGTGGACGAAGAAGTTTGCAATCATATAGCTAAGATGAACTGTACAATAAAATACAGAGTGGTCATGAAAGATGAAAGAGAGAGCGGACTTAGGGAAATTTTGAATCTTGGTCATACGGTAGGTCGTGCAATCGAGACTGTAAGCGATTATAAGCTTTTACACGGACAGGCGTTAGCGATAGGTCTGGTTGCCGAGGCGAATATGGCAAACTATCTTGGCTACTGCAGTTTAGATGAAGCAAAGGCCGTAAAGGACATTCTTGCAAAGGCCTCACTTCCTGTTGAAATACCGGATTACATCGACAGGGAGGTGCTTGTTAAGAAACTATATACCGATAAGAAGGTTAAAAATGGCAATTTGAGATTTGTATTCCAGAAGGGAATCGGAAACATAATGACTTTTGAGAATGAACAGTATGCGCAACCGATTTCCGAGGATCTTGCACGTGATATTATTATGGCTATGTAAAATGACTTTAGCAGAAGCGGAATGTTTGATAGGAGGGGGATTGAGATGAAACTTGGCGTATCAACTGATTTGGGAGCATCAGATGCAAAAGAATGGGCATCATTGAACAAGGAACTTGGGCTTGAAGCTGTTGTTTTTCCCCTTTCATCAAAGGATGAGGAGGAAAGAATCGATGAATACGTGAAGGCAGCCAATGAATCAGGAATTACGATAGCGGAAGTTGGCGTATGGCGAAATGCGATTGACTCCGATAAAAATGTGATGACTGAAAACCTTCGCTACAGCATAGATCAGCTTGTTTTGGCAGACAGGATACAGGCAAAATGCTGTGTCAACGTTGCGGGAGCGATTTCCGGGACAAGATGGGACGGACCTCACAAGGATAACTTCTCAAAAGAAGCTTGGAAGAAGACTGTTAAGATGATTCAGACAGTTATTGATGAAGCAAATCCGAAAAATACATATTTTGCGATTGAACCTATGCCGTGGATGATTCCAACCGGTCCCGAAGAATATCTTCATCTGATTGAAGACGTCGCAAGAGACAGATTCGCAGTTCATATGGATATAATAAATATGATTAACTGTGCTGAAAGGTTTTTCTTCCCGGAGGACTTTGTTGAAAAAACGTTTGATTTGCTTAGAAATCATGTTAAGAGTTGCCATCTTAAAGACGTAAAACTTCTTGGCGATTATACTTTTCAATTACGGGAATGTGCATGCGGCGACGGTGATTTCCCTTTAGAAAAGTATGTTGAAACCGCAGTTAAGTATAATCCCAATATGCCGTTTATAATTGAACATCTTCACAGCGACGAAGAATACAGAGAAAGCGTTTTATACGTAAGAAAGCGATTGTCACGCTTTTTGTGATGAATTATTTTACAAATTAAATAATTATCTAATAAATTGCAGTCACGAAAAATCGATTTCGTGGCTGTTTTTATTAACCATATGTGAAATAAAGCGTTAATAATTATTTGTTATACTTTGCATGCAATAGAATCTTCTAAAGAGGGAGTATTAATAATGAATAAGAAAAAAACAAGTCTCCAGATGTTCTTTGTTTTTGCGAGTATAGTTCCACTTGTTATTGCCGTAGTGATATCAAGTATGCTTCTTGTTAAAACATTCAACAAAAATATTACGGAGTCAAACAACAACGCGATGACATCAACGGTTGATAGCATAGTTAACACTATGAATTATGCAAACGATATGTCAAGAACGCAGATTAAAGACTTTGCAACCGCTCCTATAGTTCTTGAAAGCCTTTTGAATCCCGACAACGAGGAACTGGCTGAGAAACTTGAAGAATATGCAATTGCTTATCACAGCCATTTACAGGACTGGGATGGAATATATCTTGCTGACTGGGATTCCAAGGTAGTAGCGCATCCTGTTAAATCTGCAATAGGTATGGTGCTTCGTACGGGAGATGGTTTGACAACTCTTCGTAATAATATGTTAAACAGTGTTCCAAAGAGTGCAAATGATACAGACAAGGTCGGTCTTTTTGACATAGGTATTCTCATGTCTCCGGCGACAGGAAATCTTACTACAAGTATGTATTGTCCTGTGTTTGATAATGATGGAAACCCGGTAGGATTCATTGGAGGCGGTGTCAAGGCTGTTCCGCTCATTGAGAGATTTTCAGACCCTTCATCTTTGGGATTTGAATCGGCTTATATGTACTTTGTAGATAACAAGGGCTCAATCATATATCATCCTGACAAAGAGGTTGAAGGTACTGAAGTTACAGAGGGACCTATCTTTGATGTGGTTGAAAGAATGAAGAACGGAGAACATCCTGAGACCACCTGCACAAAGTACAGTTCTAATGGCAAAACCGAATATTTTTCTTTTGCTGTAAGCTCAAATAACAGTTTTGTTGCGGTACTTGCAGTTGATGAGGCCGACATTCTTGCTACTTCAAAGGCGGCAGAAAAGTCTGCGGTAATCCTTTCCGTAGTACTTGTCATTGTATTTGGTGCGCTTACTTTCGTTTTATCAAGAGGTTTGGTTAAGCCTTTTGCAAAGATTACCGAAGTTACAAAGACTATTTCGGAAGGAAATCTTGCAGCAGATACAAATATCAATTCATCAATCAATGAATACAATCAGATAATTGCGGCTGAGAACGCTTTAAAGGTGGCACTAAAAGATTCAATAGGTAATATTAAGAGATCTGCCGATTCGCTTAACGAGACCATCATTGAGGTAGATAAGCGTATCGTGGAAGATGTTGAGAATGTTTCAAGAATCAGCGATACAATCGGTGAAGTTGCAAAGACTTCACAGCAGGTTGCCGAAGAAGCTCTTAACATGACGGAGCAGGCTTCTATTCTTGGCGACAGTATAGATGAACTTACAGAAAATATTATTACACTTAAGAATAGTGCAAACATGATTGCAAAGAGTAACAAGGAAGCTTCACAGCAGGTTAGCACCGTAATGAATTCTTCCGAGGAATCGATGCAGGCAGTTAAGGAAGTTACCGATAAGATTAATGAGACAAATACTGCACTTGATGATATCGGTAAGTGTGTATCTGTTATCGAAGATATTGCTTCACGTACCAGCCTTCTTTCGCTTAACGCAAGTATTGAAGCAGCAAGAGCAGGTGAGGCAGGAAGAGGCTTTGCAGTTGTTGCCGAAGAAATCAGAGGACTTTCCGAGTCTACGGAGAGCAGCCTTCGTGAGATAAAAGACATTATCGAAAAGGTAATGAGCCTTAGTAAAGAAACTGTTGAATCATCTGATAAGATTATTACGATTACAAGTACCGAACGAGAATACATAACCGAAACACAGCAGAAGTTCAGTGTTCTTTCGGATGAAGTAGATTCGAGTCTTGCACAGATTGAAAAGATTAAGAACATGTCTGAATCGTTAGACAGCGTAAAAGGAAGTCTTATCAATGCAACAACCAATCTTGGAAGCATTTCCGAGGAACTTGGTGCTTCAGCAGAAGAGGCTTCGGCAAACTGTCAGATGGTTACCGATTCTTATACAACGACAAAAGAAAATACTGCTAAGATGAAGGACCTTGACCTTGGAGTAATCGAAGCAATTGCTTTCTTCAAGGGAATCTAAACTTTAAAAATATCAGATATAAAGAGTAATTTGCTGATTACCCCCGGACATATATTTCCGGGGGTTCTTTTTCTTTGTTGTACATATATGTATCTCAAAAACCACTTTGCAAGACAGGCGTGTTCGCAAAAATGGTTAATAGTCGGATGCTATAATCCTTCACATGCAGGAGCTTTTGATGAACGATAAAATACACAATCTTTTTGAACAGTATAGGAAAAACTACACAGGCTGGAATGCGCTTGAGATGCATCTTATGAGGTTAAACAGCAAGGAAGAATGGCTGAAAGACTTCTATAAGACTATGGCTTCTTTTCAAAGCATATACGATTCGAACAAAGAAATAATATCAGAGGTTTCTTGCGAACTTGAGAAAAACGATGCCGGCATAATGGACTCTGTATATGATGAAATTTTCTTCATGTATATGCAGGATTATAACGATGCGGAATTTATTATTGATGTTTGCAAAAAACTGCTTACTTATTATGAGGAGAAGCAGGACTATTCAAGGCTTGTCCAGCTTTATACAATAATACAGAATTATGAATTTGAGGTTGCGAATCCTGAGGGAAGCGGAGCTGATTATGATTTCTCAAATCTTTTAAAGGGGATGGGATATTTAAAACACTATGGAGAACTTGATGAAGAGGCCAGGTATCGCATATGGATTCTTTACTATTCTTACATTGTGCGACTTGGCGACTACGGAATCATATCAATCGACGAAGTTCTCGACAGATACGACGAGATAATGAATTTTTCAAAACAGCCGGAGTTTATCAGTCTGGATGCGGGAAATGATAGAATTGAAAGAATAAAAGCTTATATAGAGCAGACGCTGTTCATATGTATCGGAATGATTGACAGAGTAGACGAGGTAACAAGACAGCGTTTTTACCAATATACCAAGGAATTCTTTGTAAGAAGTAACGATACAATGAGAAGCCCTTATGAGCTTCCGTCCGAGCTGTATGCCGGCTATCTTTACACCGATTTTATGGAGGGAAAACTTAGTATCAACGAGGTTTTCTTGAAGTATCTGGAGTATTTTACATACAAATTTCAATTTATTAAGGCGCAGACAAAACTTGATCAGGATGAAATCATTCAATGCATAAACGCAATCAGATTTCTTGCCGGGTTGGGACGTTACGTTTCTGACAGGGAGCTTGTTTCAAAAGCAAGGAATCAGCTTGCTGATTTTGTACAGGCTAAGTGGATAAAGAATAATCTTTCATCATACGAACGAATCAGCATGATGCTTGGACAGGTATGCTTGTCTTTTCTTACCGATGACATGATTACGATTGACAAGGAAAAGAGCATTACACAGCTCATTGTTCAAAGAGATATTGATGTCTACATACATTCAAAGATAACGGCAGAGATTGCAATGGCAATTTACAGAGAGGTAACCGAAAGCAATACTGACTTCTTTTCAACGGTTAAGAGTGTACCTTCAAATGAATGGATAAACTTTCTGTTTTACGCGTCGCTCTTCCATGACATAGGAAGGACAAAAGTCATGGGAACAGTTGTTGTCAGAAGCAGACCTTCTTTTGCCGGAGAGGAAGAACGCCAACGAAAGCACACTCTTTACGGTGCAAAGGTAATCGGCAGCATTGAAGGCGTAGCTAAATACGCGGATATCATCAAAGGACATCATACCTGGTTTAACGGTGAGAATGCCGGGGAGTACCTGTTTGAAAGAGCCGACTCAGATCTTAATCCGTTCATTGACATTATAGCTGTTGCATCTTTCATTGAAGAAGCAACCAACCGATTTTTTGATTTCTCGCATCAAGCAAAACGCTTTCAGTCTGTTTTGCAGGATATGAAGGCGCAGAGCGGCACAAGATTTAACAACAGGCTGGTTGAATTGATCTCAGACAGTGAAGCTTTACAAAAGAAAATTGAGAAGCTTGTTACAACCGACCGTGAAGAAATAATATACGATGTTTACCATAACTGGGAGAAAATTCAACTTTCTCAGGATGAAAATTCAATGCTTGGCGAGTGTCTGGAAGGGTTTGAAGAATTCAGAAGAACTCGCGATGAACGTGCTTTTGAGACGTATCGGTTAAAACTCGAGCACTTGGCAAAAAAAGCAAAACAGGATAACGTGCGTGCAACAGCACTCTATAAGTTGATGATGTTCAGACTTATGAGGGGGCAGTATGCGGACGGTTTAGCGCTTTCGGCCGAGACGGAGAGGCTGCTGAAAAAAACTAAAAATTTCGAACTCTTATCGCAGTTTTATTATATTCTTGGAAACACAGAACTCCTTCTTGACAATACAGAACCCTCATTTTCAGCTTTTTTGACGGGCGTATTTGTGGCTGAAAAAACGCCCGGATGTGAAAACATCAAAAATACGTGTCTTCTTTCCATAGCAAGCATTTTTTTGATGAAATATAACTTCAAGAAAGCTAAGGAATATTTTGATCTTTGCGATATAGACATTCTTTCCCCGGATGAGCAGGTTAGGTATCTTTGCATGAAGGGCTATGCGCATGCAAGATTGCATGAAATTGAGGCGGTAGAGGAGATAGCAAAGCAGGTTGAAAATCTTATGATTGAACATGAGGAACTTGTTCTTTATCCTCAGTACGTCTATATGGCTATGTTTGCGGCATCGCTTGGGAAGAACGATAGATTTGAGGAGTATTTGGCTCAAATAAAAAGCATTAAACTTGAAGCTGATGATGCTACTTACTACTCTGATGAGATGATAATGCATATTGAACTTCTTGACAGGGCAGGTCGTGCTGAAGAAGCTTCTGAGGCACTTGATAGATATATGGCTCTTTGTAACGGAAAGAGCGAGTACAGTAATCTTCTTGTTAAGCTTCTTAACCTTAAAATAAAAGTGTTGGCTGATATTCAAAATCTTTCGGAAGTATCAAGGTATGAATCGGCACTACAGGATGTTTTTTATGTTTCATTCGCCGAAGAAGCCCGTAAGATAGAAGATCTCGAGAAGAAACTCCTTCAGGAAATTAAGCTTAAGGAAGAACATGACAAAGTTTTGAGCAATAAGGAAATTCTTGAAGAATCCGTGCGTAAGGCTAAGAACGACAGCGAACAGAAGTCACAGTTCCTTTCTTCTATGTCTCATGAGATAAGAACTCCGATTAACGCCATACTTGGCCTTAACGAGATGATCATGAGGGAAAGCACAGAGGAACCTGTTCTTCAGTACGCTTTCGACATACAGAATGCAGGTAAGCAACTTCTTGGAATAATTAATGATGTACTTGATTATTCGAAAATAGAAGCCGGCAAGATGGAAATCGTTCCGCAACGCTACGATGTGAGCGGACTTATTAAAGACATTAAGAACATGCTCGAGCCAAAGCTTAAGGAAAAATGTCTTGATTTCAGGATTAGATATAATGAGGATATGCCGGCAGTTCTTTACGGTGATGATCTTCGCATAAAGCAGATTTTATTAAATCTTCTTTCGAATGCTTATAAATATACAAAAGAAGGCTTTGTCGAATTCAGCGTGGACTATGTTAAGAATAACGAGCAAAGCGTTAAGGTTTCTTTTTCTGTTAAAGACTCGGGAATAGGTCTTAAGAAAGAGCAGATTGAAAAAATAGCAAATCCGTTTGAAAGATTCGATCTTGAAAAGAACAGAGGAATTGAAGGAACGGGCCTCGGAATGGGTATAGTTAATCGCCTGCTTGAGCAGATGAATTCAAAGCTTGTTATAGAAAGTGAATATGGAAAAGGGTCTATTTTTTCCTTTGAAATTGAACAGGGCGTTATTGAATGGAACAGTGCCGGCGGATACGAGAAGGCAAGGAAAGCATATATCAGAGAAGAAAATACAGGTAAATCTACCTTGAACGGTTCGGTCCACGCTCCTGACGCCAAAATATTAATCGTAGATGACAATGCGGTTAACCTTAAGGTGGCAGCAGCACTATTGAAGCGTACGGGAATACAGGTTACTTGTGCTTCAAGTGGTCGCGAATGCCTAGAACTTTGCAAGGAAACATCGTACCACATCATTATGCTTGACCATATGATGCCTGAGATGGATGGCATAGAAACGCTTAAACACATTAAAGAAGACAGTGGCGTTAATTCCAAGACACCTACAGTTGCACTTACCGCAAATGTCGTGGACAGTGCTGATAATTTCTACATTAAATCAGGGTTTGATGCACTTTTGTCAAAACCTATCGATGCGGTAAAAATGGAAGAACTCATATCTAATTTATTGCCGGATTATCTACTTGAGTAAAATATAAGGAATATATCAATATGGATGAACGCGTAATAAATATTTCCGAACAAAAACAATTGGCAGATGAATGCTATAACGAGGCTAACAAGTTTCTAAGCGAAGGGAAATTAAATCGGGCAAAAGAAATCACTGCCCGTGCGAGAAGTTTATATGAAGAAATCGGTGACAAAAGAAAACTTGCATCGACTTTGAATATTCAATCTATCATATATGATGAGCTTGGAAATGATACAATGCATCTTGAATGCCTTCTTGATGCTCTTGAGATTGCGATTGATGAGGAAGCTTATGAGATATCTGCAAAGCTTTATAACAACCTCGGCTCAAAGTTTATGTATTTGAAATCATATGACAGAGCACTGGAGTATTTGAAAAAGGCTCTGGAGCATCAGAGTATCGCAATAGAGAAACATCTTGACGATGAAATTGGCAGAGCATCTTTTACACTTATTCTGAACCTTAATCTGTCTACAATTTACTGCCTCACCGGTGATATTGAAAGCGCTAAGGCCCATTTTTACAGGGCCAAGGAGAATTTTGAAAAGGCAGAGATAAAGGATTTGTATCTTACCTTTCTTGCATACGAGGGTCTCACACTTTGGAGAATCGGTGAAAAGGAAGAGGCAAGTGAGCTTGTTGAAAAGATAATGGAAACCGTTAAGACTACGGAATATGTTACCGATTATCTTGAGGTTATGACTGATTTCCTTGAACTTATGAAGGAAATGCATGACTTCGATCGTTGGGAGAAGGCGCTTAAAATAATCGAGGAACGTTTAAGTGACGGTGTTGAAGCACGAATCAAACTTGAAATACAGAGGCGCTGGCTTGACTTTTATAAGGAATCGGGAAATATCGAGAAATACGCTGCCGGATGTATCAGATTTTTTGAACTTTCAAATGAAAAAGCAGTAAAGGATTATGCGCAGCGAGCTGACGCAATTGAACTTGAAGCGCAGATGCGACGTGCAAAACGTGAGAAAATACTGACGGATTCAATTGTATATCTTGATACCCTTACGGGAATCGGTAACAGAAATAAAATGCTTGAGGACAGTAAGGGATACATTGAAAAATCTATTGAAGAGAAGTCATCGATTGCAATCGGGCTTATTGATATTGATTTCTTTAAAGAGTGCAACGATACCTACGGACATATAGAAGGCGATGAGTGCTTAAAGAAGGTAGCTTCGATTATAAAATATATAGTCGGAGACAGAGGAAACGTGTACAGATACGGTGGTGACGAGTTACTGCTTCTTTTGCCCGGTATATCGGAAGATGCTATCCTTGAACTTGGAAAAGATATCAAGGAAGGAATGGAAAAAGAAAGAATACCGAATATCAAGTCGCCAATCACTACGTATGTGACCGTCTCACAGGGCTACACGATGGCATATGCCGAGCCCGGTGATACAATTGAGCAGCTTGTAAATCTTGCAGACAGGGTTCTTTATTCCGTAAAGAGATGCGGAAGAAATAACTATAAATACACGAGATGTCATGATATTGTAATGTGAGTAGTGTCAGTTCACAGTATGATTTTGAAAGGTATGCTGTTTGATGATTTATAAGGGATTTGGAATTATATTGGTCATAGGTGCAATATATTTTCTTTCGGAACATCTTTTTATCCTTAAGAAGTGTTGCAAAGAAGTAACGGGAATATTGGTTTACTGTCAGCCGAGAGTAGAAAGAAGCTATAATGTCTGGCGTAATTATTATGTGCCGGTTTATTTCTATGAAGTGAATGGAAATCAATATTATGCGCCGGGAAAAGAATACAGTAAGTATGCCGAAATGTTTGAGATAAACAAACCGTGTAAGGTCAGATATAATCCGGCAAACCCCGAGGAGTGTGTCGTTAACGGAAAAACCGGGAAACTGTTGTTTACTGTTGTCTTTTGCGTTTTGGGTTGTATTTTCCTGTTCCTGTAATAGACATCAAAGCGCTTGGGGCCGGAGACGCCATAAAGAAGTGTGAAAAGGTTAATTTTATATTTATTAATTTATGAATCGTTACGGCGATGTGGGGGAAACAGCAAGTTGCTTTTCGGAATGAAGACGAATTGATATGATATCTGTAGTGGAGGTAGAAATGATGGAAACTAAGGATGTTATATTGGAACTTCGCACAAAGAAGGGATTATCGCAGGACGATTTAGCAGAGAAAGTAATGGTTACAAGACAGGCTGTATCACGTTGGGAAAATGGTGAGACAGTTCCAAATACGGAAACATTAAAACTTTTGTCTAAGGAATTCAATGTTACAATAAATACTTTGTTAGGAGCACCAAAGCAGTTGGTTTGTCAGTGTTGCGGTATGCCTTTAGAGGATGAGATCGTAGGATATGACAGCGACGGATTTTTAAATGAGGACTATTGCAAGTGGTGTTATGCGGATGGAACATATACATACAGCAATATGAGTGATTTAATTGATGTTTGTGTTAATCATTTGGTAAGCGAGGGATTTACAGAAGAACAGGCAAGAGAGCACATGGAGGCAACACTTCCGAATCTTGATTACTGGAAAAGATACGAAGAACTCAGTGATGACGGGCAGTTTGAATTGTTTAAGAAACAGCTTATCGATGAGATTAATGAGCTTCATATTGAAGGAATGCCTAAGGTTGATAAGCTAAACGCACTGGTTGGAGAATATGTTAATTTAGCCTATCCCTTACCGAGTGGTGCAAGCGTTAAATTTTTGAATGACCAAACTACATATCTTGGGAATCAGTTGGAACCTGAGTTTTGCGGTGACAGATGCTTTGGCATTTTGGCAAATATGGATTTTATAATGGTTTGCACATATGAAGCAGATGGAGCAAATCCTGAGTTGCTGCTTTATAAAAAAAGATAGGCATACAATAGTTTTGTTGAAGATAAAGTTGCGGCCCTTTTCGGGCTGCGACTTTTTTATAGAAGCAATATTTTCTAACGCAGGAATCTTATTTATCCTTATTCTGCTTGATTTATGACTGATGCCTTGGCTTTCAAATAAAATTCTCGCAAAACGCCCCCCAAAGGATAGATTTGCGAGATTTTTGAGGCATAGATTTTCGCAAAAACACTAAAAGGTTGAATCTGCGAGAAAAAGGCGCATACAGTGATATCAGAACGACAGGAGACTGATGAAACGTAGACAGTTACACCACTGACAGGTTAACATAACAAGCAAAGTCTGATGAAATACTTCTCTTCCGCGCCACGACTGCACCATCTTCGGACATTTATTGCTTTTTCGTAAAATGGTCCGTATGAATTCTTCAAATCATACGGACTATTCTTAAAGATCTTTTGGAAAAATCCGTACGCTAACAGACTTTTTCATCAAAAATGTAAATTTAGTCCGTAGTTTTTGCTGAAAAAGTACGGACTAAAAAAACAAAAATGAAAAAATATCTGAGTCTATCAAACTAAAATGAACCTTGTAGTGAAACTACGTAAAATTTCCGCCATAATTGATATGGTGAATATTATCTCGCTTGATGTCAACGCCGTTGCTAAAATGTAAGAAAACGCCGTTTTAAAAATGTAGGTTTCAGATCATGAAAATAAATATGGTATGTCAATCACGCTTAAATTTTTGATAAGAATCATGATTTTCTTTCGGAATTAATGGAATATATTGAAGAAGGCAGACTTAAGGCTAGTTATGATGGGAATGATAAAGCAGATGATAAATATCTTTATGAAGTATTAAAAAGAATCTTTGCAAAAGGTTATGTATTTCCGAATGATAACAACAAAACTTTAGATGAATGTTTAGACCAATTATATTATTCCAATAGAGATGGTTACCTTCCGGAAGTATAGTAAGGTTAAAAATCATTTATGTGTAAGTTAAGAAAATTGATTTTGTCGATTTAAGTTAGTCCGTGATATATCTGCATCATTGTGATTTTTAACAGTGAAAAAGAATTGACACAACGGTAGGTAATATGTTACATATATTTACAATAAATATGCAATGTATTACCTATTTTATTTTGGAGGGATTATGAACTATGACGAGGCTATGAATATTGATGCGGTTGAATTCGGTGATATGCCACCACAGTCATTTCTGCTAGGGCTGTTGAGCGCTTTCGACAACAGGTTTCAGGCATGCGCTGACAAGTTTTTCAAGGAAATTACTTGGAAACAGTTTTTTGCAATTATCTGTATAAACCTATGCAAGGAGAGCCCTACAATTAACAAACTTTCTGAAGTTATGGGAAGTTCGCATCAGAATGTCAAACAGATTCTTATAAAACTTGAAAAAATAGGATTTGTTTCAATGGTTCCTGATAAATCTGATAAACGTAAGCAGCGAATTATTCTTACAAAGGCATGTCAGGAGTTTTGTGAAAAGAACGATGATCAGAGTAAAAAAGTTGTTTTTAGTATCTTTTCTGGTATCGATGAAGAAAGCCTGATTACAACAATTAAAACTATTATGCAAATGGAAAGGAATGTTACACAGTTATGAAGACTTTAGTTATATACACATCACAGACAGGTTTTACAAAAAAATATGCTGAACTCATTTCAGTTAGAATGAATGCCGATATTTTGACTATTGATGAAGCAAAAAAGAAAGCAAAAGATTTCTTTTTAGAATATGATGCCATAGTTTATGGTGGTTGGGCTATGGCAGGTAATATAGTTGGCGTTAAGTGGTTTCTTAATAAAGCTTTAGAGTGGAAAACAAAGAAAGTTGCTGTTTTCTGTGTTGGTGCATCTCCCAGAGAAAATCCCGATGTTGATGTTTTTTTGAACAACATGATTAATGATGAGCAGAAAACGTATATTATGTCGTTTTATTGCCAGGGGGGAATTGATTATTCAAGGATGAAATTTCCATACAAATTTATGATGAAGAGTATGGTGTCAGTACTTAAAAAAAAGAAAGATGCAACTGAGAAAGAAAAAGAAATGGCTAAATATCTTTCTGGTTCATATGATATTTCAGATGAAAAATATATAGAGCCTATTATTGAGTATCTTGAGGGAGTATAACACGCAATTGCATAGTAAAACAGATACAGTATTTTGATCGAGCTACAAATAAATATAATAAGAGAGCAATAAATTTCTGGATTTGCTGTTAAATGTCATTTTCATATTATGAAAGGGAAAGTGGTATGGCTTCAACAATTATTCATTATACTATATCGAATTTATTATTAAAAAAATTGACAATAAAAAATAAGGAACTGTTTTTGCTAGGTGCTTCGTTAGGGCCAGATGCATCATCTCATGAAGATGGTACATATGATGTTGCTCATTTTTGTAGTTATTCGGAGGATGGAACTAGAAAAGGAATTGATTGGATAAAATTTGCTGAAAAGTATAAAAATGATATTTTAACAGATGAATTTATATTGGGATATTTTTGTCATTTGATTCAAGATGCCTTATGGTTTCATGATTTGGTAGATAAATGCATTCGCTGTTATGCAGGAGAAGAAAAGAAACTTGCATATCAAAGAGGATACCATGACTATGAAAGATTAAACTATTTACTGATTAATGAGTTTGAATTGGCAAAAGTGAATTTTGGTGAGGTCAATATACTTGTGAATGAGATTTCGACTGATAAACTTGTTCTAGGAAAGAATATGTTTGAACAGTGGTTTTTGTCAAAGCCTTGCAGGAAAGAGGAACTGGATATTTACAATTGGGATATTATAAATGATTACATAAATAATAGTGTTGACCTATGTTTATCAGAAATATCTAAGTTAATGCAAGAAGAAAATGGGCTTTCTCCTGAAGAATTATTTGTTGTGGCTTAAAAATTCCAGTTTATAAGCTTTGAGGTGATTATAAATGATTGATGAATTACTCGAACGAGACAGATAAGTTACCAGAAGCCGAGATGCGTATCATGCGTTATTCAAATCAACGAGTCAGAAAAACAGCGGGTTTCAGAACCGCCGTATAATCATGCTTTTGATTATGCGCCGAAGTAGCAAAGTATAAACATGTATTTAAAAGAAGGGGCTATGCAGTATGGGAGAAATATTTCATTGTGGAACACAGAATATTGATACAAAAAGGCTTATTTTGCGTAGATTTTTGATTACGGATGCAGATGATATGTATGCCAATGTATGCTCGGATAGCCGTGTTAATCGCTATTTGACTTGGAAAGTACATAATTCAATCGATGATACCATTGAGTTAATGAAGAGTTTTGTTGCTAGATATGAAAGCGATTCAAGATATTGCTGGGCGATAGTTGAAAAGGAAACTAATCAGGTTATCGGGACTATTGCAGCTCCTACGGTAAAAGAAAAGACTAAAACAATAGAAATAACTTATGCCATTGGATTTGATTGGTGGGGAAAAGGAATAACTGCTGAGGCAGTTAACGCAGTAATAGATTTCTTTTTTGAAAAAGTGGGGATAAACCGAATAGAAGCGGGTCATGACCTGCTAAACGTAAATTCTGGCAAAGTAATGCAGAAAGTTGGAATGCAAAAAGAAGGTGTGCTTCGACAGGCCGGTATAAACAATACAGGTGTGTTTGACATTGTATTGTATTCAATATTGAAAGAAGAATGGGAAGCAAATTGAAAGTTAATAGATTAACTCGCCATGCCGACAAAAGTCATTCGCAGAATGCTTCGCATTCTTGCTCATGTCGTTTGTCGCACTATGCATCTTTGTCTGAATATGGTCGCTCGTGAGGCAAAACATCATGTGAGAGTGAAGCTGGATATGGATGAGATGGATTTGACTAGCGCTGAAAGTAAGGCCACTCTTGAATGACCCACCAAAAATGGTGCATCGTTCAACAATGATGAGAAAATCAAGGAAAAGATAGAAAATGGGTTATTGTATTGCCGGGACCCGATAACTGCCGCATATATACTAAGCCCTAAGATATGTAAAGATATAGAAACACGTTATGTGTATGTGGAACCCCACAAGGGACCGAACTTTGGATTGACCTTAAGCTGGGCAGAAGGCTTGCAGCCGG
>JAZQOL010000024.1:0-52505 GCA_045627845.1 Lachnospiraceae bacterium
TAAGATATCTATAACCGCCTTCGTTATTAAGGTAAGCAGTGACGACTTGTTTCTTGAATTCGTAGGTATATTTACATTTACCCATAAAAAATGACCTCCAAAAGTTAGATTTTTCAGGTCTAACTTTTGGGGGTCAGTTCATTTTTCTCGATAAAGGGGTTCTTGTTTTATTATTCAGAAACTATTTATTCTTTTTAGTAAGAACCTTGTTAGTAATGATACCAAGGATAAGCGCAGTTGCAACTTCTGTAAGAGTTACGGCACCAAAGCTTACCGACAAACCACCGATGCCTGCAATAAGGATAACCGATACTGTAAAGAGATTAGTGTTATCGTTAAGATCAACTGACTGAATCATCTTAAGACCGGATACTGCAATGAATCCGTAAAGCGCTACACAAACACCACCCATTACGCAGTTAGGGATAGTTGCAAGCAATGTTACAAAAGGAGCAAAGAAAGAAGCAATAATTGCAAGGAATGCCGTGAAAAGAATTGTAATTACGGAAGCATTTCCTGAAATAGCTACACATCCTACTGACTCACCGTATGTTGTATTGGGACATCCTCCGAAAAATGCTCCACACATTGAACCAACACCGTCACCAAGAAGAGTTCTGTGAAGACCGGGCTCTTCAAGTAAGTCTGACTCAATAATGGAAGACAAGTTCTTATGATCGGCAATGTGCTCTGCAAATACTACAAATGCTACAGGAATATAAGCAACTGCAATTGTTCCGATGTATGCACCTGACAATTCACCGAATCCACCAAAAGCTGTAAGGAATGTAAAGTCAGGAACCCACTTCATATTTGCAAAAGCAGAGAAATCAATAATCTTCAGTGCATCTACACCTGCACTGTTTCCGATTACGGTAAGGATAGCTGCAAGTGCATAACCTGATGCAATACCGATAATGAAAGGGATCATCTTCATCATCTTCTTACCGAATACAGAACAAAGCATTGTAACAAGCAAAGTTACAAGACCACAGATAAGACATACATAAGGGGATGCAAGCTGAACACTTTCAATGTTATCAACAACTTCTGCTACACCGGCATCGTTAAGAACTGCAATCTTTTCAACGCCTTCAAGTTTTTCAGCAACTCCATTGTTAAGCGCTGCAATCGCAGGAATAATTGTCTTGGAAACGCGTCCGGTTGTAAGATCACCAACTGCATTTCCCGCAAGTGAAAGTCCGATAATTGCAACCGTAGGTCCGATTACTACTGAAGGCATAAGCTTGTTGACCCATGCAACGCCAAAGCATTTAACAATAATAGCAAGAACTACATATACAAGACCTGCAAATACAGCACCGAGAATCATTCCAAGATAACCAAGTGATGCTGATACACCACCGGCAAATGCTGCTAACATCGATCCGATGAAAGCAAATGACGATCCAAGGAAAACAGGACTCTTAAATTTAGTAAAAAGAAGATAAACAATTGTTCCGATTCCTGCACCGAACAAAGCTGCCGAAGCGCTCATTCCATGTCCGATGATTGCAGGAACTGCGATTGTTGCTGCCAAAATTGCCAGCAACTGCTGAAATGCGAATACAACCGTCTGTCCGAATTTCGGCTTATCCGCTACCCCATAGGTTAATTTCATAACACTATCCTCCGTTTTCTGTGCTCTTAGCACATTGAATATTATTTATTCTGCCGTAGCTGTAGCTGTTGCAGCCATAGCCTTTTTATTTTTCTTATCCTTTGCGGTAAAAATAAGCGCTACAAGCGAAGCAATAAAGGAAAGTGCAGCTCCGTAGAAAGGAATCAGATTGTACTTAGAAGGCATATCCGATTCTTCGTGAAGAAGATAATTGATTCCTACAATTGCTGCCACAAATAAAATTGTAAATAAAGTTGAAAGAACGAAGTAAGTTACTGTAAAACCAATCTTGCCCATGCATGAGAAAACAAGACCCAATAAACCAAAGATACCTATGATTGCAAGAATTACGGTATATATCAATGAAAGATATAATGCTGTTTTTACGGTATCGTAATCGTCAACCAATGAACCGGGAATATCAAGTACTCTAACAAGATACCTATCTTCAACAATCTCATCAAAATACTTTGTAAGCTTAATTGCTAAAAATGTATACTTAGTGATTGTAAAAGGATTAGCCTCAAGAGTAAGAAGATCGTTGGCTGCCTTATTGTACTTTGTAACTGTTTTCTTTATTGTTGCCTTATCTATCTCAATGCCCATGTCATCGAGTTCATTAAGAACTTCTTTCTGTGTAAGGTAGTCCGTCAACTCCTTACAATAGTTGTTAACTTCCTTCTGAGCGTTCTTAATGTCGCTCTTCTTGATTCCTGTGAACTTTGCCCAGGGTGCTACAATATACATTGCCATTGAAAGCAACAGACAAGCAGCACAAACAATTCTGAAAATAACTGTTTTCTTCATTTTTATCCCTCTCTTGTTTTTTTATCGATTAAGCAATCTGAAAAACAGATGCACTCGATTCTTAATCATTATACCGACACTATGGTGATGAAAGCAATCTGTTTCCGTATCGGTATGTCTTCTGTATTGAAGAAGTTTTTCCTTTAGAAATACATTCTTCCCGATTTTATCTCCAAGTATTCCTATCCACTGGTCATGCATTTCAATGTCATTTGGAATAGGAAGTATTTTTTCTTTCAAAAGTTTTGCATCAAACGCCATACAACAGCCGATATAAGTATTCTTCCAGTAATTCTTGATGACACCCGGACCGGATTTTCTGTATTCAAAAAAAGAGGACGTGATAACATTCAATGCTTCATCGGTTATCTCACAATCATGTATCACAACCGGGCTGTTTGTTTCTTGAAAAGCCTTAAGGACCTTCTCAACTTTATCTGCTTTCCATATATCATCCTGATCTGAAAGAAATATGTATCTTCCGTCGCATTCTCTTATCGCATTTTCGAAATTCTTCTTAACGCCTTGTTTTGGCCCTTTAACAATTTTCACCCTTGAATCATTAATTTCTTTGATTATATCAAGAGTATTATCCGTTGATCCGTCATCGGAAACAACAACCTCATCATCTGCGGAAAGATTACAAAGAATACTTTCTATCTGTTCCTTTATGTACTTTTCGCCATTATAGGAAGCTAATGCAACCGATATCTTTTCTCTCATATAATCACCGACCGTCTTCTTTTTGCGTAAAGAATCTTAGCAAAACATATCTTTATTACTTTCCGCCAAAGAACGTTCCAAGAATACTCCTTCCAAGCGATGAACCGATATTTCCGCCAAGAGTCTTTCCAAAGTTTCCACCTATCGACTTTCCGACAGACTTCCCCAGTTCTCTTCCAACCGTACTCCCCGTTGTCTTTGCAACATTCTTGGCAACGTTATTAACTGCTTTCTTACGGGCTTCTATTTCTTTTTGCTTCTTTTGTGTAAGAGTAAGCGCTTCTTCTTCTCTGATTGCTGTTTCTTTAATCTCTGCTTCTCTTCTTGCAAGGAACTCATATGCCGAATCATTATCAACAGCATTACTGTATTTTGTATAAAGAAGACTGTTGTTAATGACAGAGTTTCTCGACATCTCATCCAATGTACCCATTGAACTCTGGGGCGGGCAAACTTTTGTATGCTCTACAACAGTCGGAACTCCGTCCATATCAATAACCGATACAAGTGCTTTACCTGTTCCAAGCTCCTGAAGCATTGTATATGTATCAAATTCAGGATTTGTTCTGAATCCCATTGCAGCTGCCTTAACAGCTTTCTGCTCGTTGGGGGTATATGCATGAAGCGCATGCTGAACCTTGTTTCCAAGCTGTGCAAGAACTCCGTCCGGAATATCTGAAGGATTCTGTGTAATAAAATAAATACCTACACCCTTTGAACGGATTAATTTAACAACCTGTTCTATTTTTTCTAAAAGTACTTTTGATGCTGAATCAAAAAGCATATGCGCTTCATCAAAGAAGAATACCATCTTGGGCTTTTCCGGATCTCCTACCTCGGGAAGAATCTCGAAAAGTTCAGACAACATCCAAAGAAGGAATGTTGAATACATCTTAGGATGAAGAATTAATTTCTGACAATCAAGAATCTGAATTATTCCTTTTCCGTTTGAATCTGTACAAAGCCAATCTGAAACACTAAGAGCCGGTTCCCCGAAAAACTGTTCAGCTCCTTCTGCCTCCATGGCAACAACACTTCTTGTAATTGCATTTAGTGTCGCCGTTGCAATATTTCCGTATGAAGCACTGTATTCTTTGGATTTCTCACCAACATACTGAATCATTGCTTTTAAATCTTTTGTATCTGTAAGTAAAAGTCCCTCGTCGTCCGCAATCTTAAATATGCAGGTTAATACATCAGACTGTGTATCATTAAGACCCATAATACGACTTAAAAGGAGAGGGCCCATTTCAGAAATTGTCGTTCTTAACGGAATTCCTTTTTCTCCGTATACATCCCATATGTTTACAGGAAAGGATTGAAATTCGAAGCCGCATTCCTTAAGTCCCATGGACTCTACTCTTCCGTTAACATTTTCGTTTTCAACTCCTTTTTGACATAAAGGAACCAAATCACCTTTAACGTCAGCTAAAAAAACAGGGACTCCAAGGCTTGAAAATGATTCAGCCATTACTTTAAGTGTAACTGTCTTACCTGTTCCTGTTGCTCCGGCAATTACACCATGCCTGTTAGCTTTATTGGGATAAATAAAAATATCTTTTTCCCCTGATTTTCCGATTAATATTTTTCCGTCTTTTACCATTTTGTTCTCCGCTTCTATCTTTTTATTGGCACTCCCCTAAAATGCCTATTTATATAATAATAAATGCTATCACATCACTTTACAAGTTCACTAAATGCCCTTATTGTTTCTCCGACACTCCATGCCTGGGTATAGCAGCCTCGGCTTATGTATGGTGCATCCGCATCAAATATTTCCGCAATTCCACCTATACATCCGTCATCCAAATGACGTCTCATTGGCTCGAGCAATATCCTTGCATATTCTTTTGCTTCATCCGAATAATCGTTGACCTTAAGGTATGCTGTAATAAATCCACCCATAAAAAATGCCCACGCCGTCCCCTGATGATAAGCCATATCTCTGTCATGTAACGGACCAAAGTATATTCCGTGATAATCCGGATCGTCTTCGGGAAGCGTTCTGAGTCCAAAATCGACATAAAGCTTTTTCAATACAATATCAACTATACTCTTTGCCTTCTTCTCATCGAGCACAGTATAAGGCAAAGATACTGCATAAATCTGATTGGGTCTGATGCAATCATTGTCAGCGATTGTTTTTCCGTCCCTTTTTATTTCATCTACGACATCAAAAAGACATCCGGTATTTTCGTTCCAAAATCTTTTTACAAAACTTTCTTTAATCCTTTCGGAAAGCTTTGACATTTCTGACTCTGTTTCCTTATCGCCATATTCTACTGCCAGTTTTTCGAGTACTTTTACAGCATTATACCAAAGAGCATTTATCTCTACAGGCTTACCGTGTCGAGGTGTAACGACATAATCATCAACACGAACATCCATCCATGTAACCTGATCAAGATCAGACCCTGCATGAATCAACCCGTCCTCACACATATGAATTGAAAAGTCCGTTCCCGTTTCATAAGACTTCTGTATTTTCTTTAAACACGGATATATTGTTTCTTTAACAAAATCTTTTGCTTCTTTTGTTCCAACGTATTCAAGATATTTGTCAACGCAAAAGAAATACCATAATGAAGCATCCGCTGTATTGTAAAGAGGTTCTTTTTCACCATCGGGAAACATATTGGGAAGTATTCCGTTCTTCTCATATTCCGTAAAAGTCTTAAGAATGCTTTTTGCATCATCGAATCTCTTGGTAACAAGCGTTAATCCGGTAAAGGCAATCATTGTGTCCCGACCCCAGTCCGCAAACCAGGGAAGCCCTGCAAGAATTGTTTTATTATGAGTCGATTCCCGGTCACAAATAAAATTATCGGCATTTACTACAAGTCTTCTTACCGTTTCGTCAGAAAATCCTGCTTTTTCGACAAGCTTTTCTGCTCTTTCTTTTGCCTTTTCTACAGTTATTTTCGCATCCTTTTCAAAATCATATTCAAGAGTACATACCAACGAAACAGTTTTTTTCTCTCGGGCTTTGATGGCAACCTGAAGCTGGTACGGTTTGTATCCTGTATCCGAAGATGACATTCCGGTATCAATCTCAGTCTGAAGTTCTATTTTTTCGTCATACAGTTCTTCATAATCTGTCGGAACTAAAATACCGTCAGACGCAAAAAAACGAATCAACTCTTCTTTTGCATTTTTAGGCTCCAGCATAAGTCCATCCTTCATGCAAAAGGTATCAAACTTCAAATCTCTCTTTTTGCTACCGTCATTGTGATCGCGAAAATTGAAAACGGGACTTAAAGATAAAATACAATCATCCCCCTGATTAACAATTTCATATAAAACGGCTACTGTATTCTTTTTCCATTCAAGAGCAATCGTTTTCTTTATACATACTCCGTTAATCAGATATGTAAATTCCGGGACGCAATCAAAAGAAAAGTCTGTCTGATAAATATATCCCTCTTCGTAACGTGCGTTCTTTCTTTGAACACTTGAAAAGCCGACCGTCCTGTCATTGATTGTCAGTTTTTCATCTATCCTGTTTAATATAATGAATCTGTCACAAGGAACGTTTAACGCTGCTGCCAAAAGCCCGTGATGTTTCCTTGTGTTCGCACCGATAAGTGAACCTGCAGCATATCCGCCGAGGCCATTTGTTATAACCCATTCACGACGAATTCCTTCTTTAAAGTTTCTTGTGTATTCTCTTCCGTAATGCTTTTTCACTATATTACTCATAGTTTCTTCCTTTGTTTACAAAAAATCAGGGCATCCAAACGGGTGCCCTGATACAAAATCAGTTTTTATTCTATGAATGGAGCACCCTTTATGCTTTTACTTATACATTAAACCTGCAAGCACAAATATAAAAGGAGAATTCCAGTAAATCGTAATTTCATTCAAAGAATAGCAGTCTATATGATCAAGATAACATTTCATCGGAGCGGAATCCACCGGAACCTCTTTGGCTCTTTCATCCTGAAGTCCTATATTGGGGCCTCCCGACACAAGCCCGGGCCAAGGCTGTTCGATATTATCTACAGCAGTCGGACGAAGATGAGGATTCTTATATGCCTTTTCGCCATTTCCGGTTACATAGCTTGTGTCCATGGTATTGCATCCAAGAAGGTAATCCATTCCGGACTGAATCACATCGTCATATTTATTGGTTTTATTAATGTCACGTGCAACAGAAAGAACCATCAGATACTTTCCAAGTTCCATGTTGCTTCCCCAAATGAAATCTTTCTTTTCCATGCAAAGGTTGAAACCGTTCTTTGAAGCATTAGCGAAAAGCCTGTCTGCTTCTTCGGTATAATGCGCCTTAACTTCTTTTGTTAAAAAATCATCTTCATTATTAAGAATAAGGGACATAGCTCCCAATCCTGCAACCTCTGCCCATCCAAGGCATGTTAACGGATTGCCCTGATATCCTTTAAATTTAGCTTCCTTGTCAAAAAAAACAAGTCTTTCTTTCTGGAAACGTGCATCTTCATAATACTTTTTATCCTTTGTTACTTCGTATAAAGAACATGCTGCCCAAAATCTGTTGGAAATATCCTCTGCTTCGCCATATTCTCCGGTGTTGGATCCGGGTGCATTTCTAAATAATACGGGCTGCGGATTTTCTTCAAGCCAGTTATATGCCTTTTCGGAAGCCTCCATAAGTTTTTGAGAATATTCTTTGTCATATTCTCCATACATTTTGGAAGCAAGAGCACAAGTTGCTGCTATATCTGCAGTAGCAATTGAAGAAATCGGGAAAAGGAACAAATCCTCAAGGTCGTCTTCAGGCATACAGAAAGGAGCATGGTTATAAGTAGTGACTTTATGCCATACCGAACCGTCTTCTCTTTGCATCTTCATTAAGAAATCAAGCTCAACTTTAATCTCTGCAAGAAAAGCAGGAAGCTTGGCAACCATGGGAATATCAAACTTTACATCCATAAGCTTTGGAGTAAATCTTGCCCCGTAAAGTAAATGTGCAACAGCTACGGCTCCGGCAGTAGAATATCTTCCGAAATCTCCTGCATCATGCCATCCACCCGTTACATCAACAAGTGTGTCCTCTTCTCCGTAAACCTTTGCTTTTGTAATATGACAAGGCTTATGATAGTAAACTCCTGCATATTTTTCTTCAAGAGCATCTCCGCAGCGGAGGAAATAATAGCATTTACACAGATCTTCCATGAGTTTGTCGTATGCGTTTCTTCCTATATTAAAAGTAACTGATTTGACCCCGTCTGCCTCAACAAAGAAAGTTCCTTCTTTTTCAAAAGAATCAAACTTGGCAACAAAGATATCTTCTCCTGAAATTTCATCTTTGCCAAAATGATCTGTCTTTCCTTCGAACTCAAGCTCTCCGTTAGTACTTCTGATGATAAAAGAATCTGCTGAAAATGTTAAAACAGCCTTCTTCTTATCTTTGGGCAAAAACCCTACCTGATTGATTAAAATAGCCTTCATATACTCTCCCGTCCGTTCTTAATTGTTTCTCATCCGACAGAAACCAAAGAACAACAAATTGTCCGAAATACCCCTCGTTAGTCTTTTTCAGTTCATCATTATCTTACACAAATTACATTAACAGTATATACTAAATCGATTAAGTAAAACAACATAATACCTTGCAAATATATAAATATATTCTTCTTATTTTGACTTGTTGGTAAATAATCTTCTTTTCAGGTTTTCTTTAAATGACAAAAATATTAAGTTATAATGTCTATAATATTTCAACATAAAACCTAATGAATTCTAAGATTTAATATTTGGAGACAAAAATGGCTGATTTAGTTAAAAACGTAATCGCAACACTTAAAAAGGGAGAAGGAAGAACCATCAAATCCGGTGGTGCCTGGATTTTCGATAACGAGATTGATACCATTACCGGATCTTTTACCAATGGTGATATTATCCGCGTTCATGACTTTGACGGTTTCTATATGGGTGCAGGCTTTATAAATCAGAACTCTAAGATAAGAATCCGAATGCTCACAAGACGATTGGAAAATATAGACGAAACATTTCTTTATAACAGAGTTAAAGCTGCCTGGGAGTATCGTAAAACAGTTATGCCCGAAAAAGACTTAAACTGCTGCCGTATCATTTTCGGTGAAGCAGACTGGCTTCCCGGCCTTACAATTGATAAATATGACGATGTTCTTGTAGTAGAGTCCCTTGCCCTTGGTATGGATAAGCTTAAAGATATTGTTATTGATTCATTAAAATCCATATTAGCAGAGGATGGGTTTTCTGTTCGCGGAGTATATGAACGTTCGGACGCTCCCGTCCGTAAGAAAGAAGGTATGGCTCCTCACAAAGGATTTATAGGAGCAGAGTTTGATACAAACGTTGAGATTGTTGAAAACGGCATTCATTATATGGTCGATGTTGTAAACGGCCAGAAAACCGGTTTCTTTTTGGATCAAAAATACAATCGCCTGGCAATGCAGCGTATCTGCCGTGGGAAAAAAGTTCTCGATTGCTTTACTCACATGGGAACCTTTGCCCTCAATGCCGGTATAGCCGGTGCATCTGATGTTACCGGACTTGATATATCTGAATTTGCCGTTTCTCAGGCTACCGAAAATGCCAAAAGAAACAGTCTCGATAACACGGTTAAGTTCCGAGCCGCAAATGTTCTTGATGAGCTTCCTCTTCTATATGAAAAAGGTGAACGCTTTGACGTAGTTATTCTCGACCCTCCGGCTTTTACAAAATCCCGCGAAGCTACAAAAAACGCTATCAAAGGATATCGTGAAATCAACATGAAAGGCATGAAACTTGTTAAGGACGGAGGATACCTCGCTACCTGTTCGTGTTCCCACTTTATGACTCAGGAACTTTTCACTGAAGTAATAGGACAGGCTGCCAAAGCCGTTCATAAACGTCTCCGCCAGATAGAATTTCGTACCCAGGCCTGCGACCATCCCATTCTTTGGGCTGCAGACGAATCTTATTATCTGAAGTTTTTCATCTTCCAGGTGTGTGAGGAAAAATAAGGACTTGAAAGGCTGATTTTATCAGTGACTATGGGCTTTGAGGATGAGCTTGAATCTGTAAATATCGTATCTCATCGTAAATTGTCGTATTTCTTTGATCCAATTGAATGAGTTGCCCCCAATGAATGACCATGTCCTGAATTCCTTATAGTTTCTTTTCCTATCTTACATATTTTAACACAAGAAACTCTATAAACGGATATCATGCATAATTCTGTTGGTGCCCAACTCGCAGGAATAAAAAAACTACAACAGCCAAAAAAACAATAATACACCTTTTAATTTTTTCATAGCATAACCTCCCTCTTTATATTTTACATTATATCAACGTCGCAAATTGTCAATATCTACTTCTATATATATGCGATTATATCCCTTGTTTCTATTATATTATCTCATTTCTTTGTTTTTCAGATTGCTATTATACGATTACTTTTATACTCTATTTACTTGAATTATTAGCTAAAATTAGCTAAAATTCAGTTAATATTATAAAGGAGATATTAGCTATGATTAGTTTACTTCTTAATGAAAACTGGAAAATGCATAAGCTTAACGATCCCGAATATATTCCGGCAACAGTACCCGGATCGGTATACGGGGATTTGCTTTCTGCCGGAAAGATTGAAGATCCTTTCTGGAAGGACAACGAAGATGCTGCTCTTAAGCTTATGGATTATGATTACGAATATGTAACTTCTTTTGACTGTGATAACAGTCTTCTTTCAAGTGACGAAGTTATTCTTCACTTTGATGGTTTGGATACTATCGCAGATATCACTCTAAACGGTCAGTTTCTCGGACATGCTGAGAATATGCACCGTACTTGGGAATTTTCGGTAAAATCTCTTCTCAAGAAATCTGATAATACCTTATCAGTTATCTTTCGTTCTCCCACGAAGTTTATTCAGGAGGCTTACGAAAAGGCTCCAACCCGTGGTACGGAAGATGCCATGAACGGATTTGTTCATCTTAGAAAGGCGCACTGCATGTTTGGATGGGATTGGGGCGCTCATCTTCCCGATGCCGGTATCTGGAGACCGGTTTCTCTTCTTGGAATTGATACAGCACGTTTTGATTCTGTAGAATTCCTTCAATTTCATGAAAACGGAAAGGTTCTGCTTAAGATTGTTCCTGAATTTAATATTGCTTCCGAGCTTGCATTTTTACCTTCGGGACTTTATACAACCGTATCGATTACAGATCCTCTTGGAAATGTTACCGATTATGAAAAGAGTGTTATCGACATCACAATTGATAATCCCCTTCTTTGGTGGCCTAACGGTTACGGAAAGCAGCATCTTTACACAGTATCCGTTTCTCTTCACAAAAATGACGGAACCGTAATTGATAATGTTACAAAGAAAATCGGTCTTCGTACCATTACCATGGACAGAACTCCCGATAAATGGGGCGAGCGTTTTGCTACCTGCGTAAACGGAGTCAACATCTTTGCAATGGGTGCTGATTACATTCCCGAAGATCATCTTCTTGGAAGAGTTACTAAAGAAACAACACGCACTCTTCTTGAAAAGGCTGTCTTTGCAAACTTTAATTCCATTCGTGTATGGGGTGGAGGATATTATCCCGATGACTGGTTTTATGATTTATGTGATGAATTCGGTCTTGTCGTATGGCAGGATTTCATGTTTGCCTGCGCTGTTTATGATTTAACTCCGGAATTTGAGCAGAATATTACTCTCGAATTTATTGATAATCTTAAAAGAATACGTCACCATGCTTCTTTGGGACTTATGTGCGGTAATAACGAAATGGAACAGTTCGTCAAAGAACGTGTATGGGTCAGCAAAGATTCTGAAGTAAGAGACTACATCATTATGTATGAGCGTATTCTCCCTAAGGTAATGAAACAGTTCGCTCCTCAGGTATACTACTGGCCTGCAAGTCCCTCCTCGGGAGGATCCTTTGACGATCCAAGAGATGAGAATCGCGGAGATGTCCATTATTGGGATGTATGGCATGGCAATAGGCCTTTTTCCGAATATAGAAAGTTCTACTTCCGTTATCTTTCTGAGTTTGGTTTTCAGGCTTTTCCTTCAAAGAAAACTGTTGAAACCTTCACTGATGATGAACACGACATGAATATCTTTTCATACATAATGGAAAGACATCAGAGAAACGGCGCTGCAAACGGAAAAATAATGAACTATATGCAACAGACTTATCGTTATCCTTCTTCTTTTGAAACTGTCATCTATGCTTCACAGCTTCTTCAGGCAGATGCGATAAGATATGGTGTTGAACATTTCAGACGCAACAGAAATGACAGCCGATGCATGGGTGCAGTTTACTGGCAGTTTAATGACTGCTGGCCTGTTGCTTCCTGGTCAAGCGTTGATTATTGCCAGCGACTCAAAGCTTTACACTACTATGCAAAACGTTTCTTTGCACCGATTATGATTTCCTGCGAAGAGGAAGGAATGATTAACAGCGGACAGGAACTTGTTCGTTTGCCTTTCGGTTTCAATAAATCTATCAGATTATGTGTGGCAAATGAATCAATGAATGATGAAAAAATAACGGTTGCATGGCAGTTACGCGATAAGTCTTCAAAAATTTTACGCAAAGAAGAAACTGTTGTCTCTGTTCCGTCGCTTACAAGCGTATGGCTTGATAAGGTTGATCTTCCTGATGTTGATATTTACAACGAATACGTAAGCTACCAGGCTATAAAGAATAATGAAGTGATTTCTGAAGGAACTGTCATTTTCTCTTATCCCAAATATTTCCGATATGAGAATCCTTCACTTACAGCTACGGTTGAAGGTAATAAGATTACCGTTTCTTCCTCCTGTTATGCTAAGAGTGTAGAAATTCTTAATGACAACGAGGATCTTATTCTTTCGGATAACTACTTTGACTTAAACGGTGATTCAAAAACCGTTGAAATCATAAGCGGAATTGCAAACAATCTCCGATTAAGAAGCGTTTATGACATTGGATAAAGGAAGGTATTATTGTGAATTCAAAATATATAATTGACACACCAGAAAACAAAGCTTTTTTAAAATCGCTTACCGAAGATCTTCTTTCTTTCGGACACAAATTTCCTTCTCCCGGTGGAAGTTCGTACTATCTTGGAGATGACGGTACACCTTGGAAAGATCGTCCACGCGAATGCTGGATTACTTGCCGTATGGCACACGTCTACAGTATAGGCAGTTTTCTTGGTCACAAAGGAAGCGAGGAACTGATTGACAGTGTAATAAAAGCACTTTCAGGCGAACTTAAAGACACAGACAACGGAGGATGGTATCCCGGAATCACGGCAGATGAGAAAATTCTTCCCAACAAGCAATGCTATGCTCATGCATTTGTCATTCTCGCAGCCTCCTCTGCAACACTTGCCAATCGTCCCGGTGCAAGACAACTTCTTGATGAAGCGCTTTCTTTGTACGATTTACGATTCTGGAACGAAAACGAGGGATTAGCCTGCGATACCTGGAATACGGAATTCACAGTTTGCGATGACTATCGTGGACTGAATGCAAATATGCATACTGTTGAAGCTTTTCTTGCTGTAGCGGATGCTATCGGCGATGATAAATATCGTGTTCGTGCAGGTAGAATAATCGACCATGTTATCTCATGGGCAAAAGATAACAATTGGCGTATACCCGAACATTTTACTAAAGATTGGGTGGCAGATCTTGAGTGCAATAAAGATAAACCCGATGATCCTTTTAAACCTTACGGCGCAACACCCGGACACGGAATAGAGTGGAGCAGACTTATTACTCAATGGGCTGTTTCAACCTATGGAAATGATGAATCGTTATTAAAACCTTATGCAGATGCTGCAGAAAATCTGTTTAATCGGGCAATTTCTGATGCTTGGAACTGTGATGGGGCTTTAGGAATTGTATATACAACAGATTGGGAAGGAAAACCTGTTGTACACGACAGAATGCACTGGACACTTGCAGAAGCAATCAATACTTCTGCCGTTCTTTTCAGAGTAACCGGTAATAAGAAATATTCTGATTGCTACTCTGAATTCATGGCTTACCTTGACGAGAAAGTGCTTGATCACATAAATGGTTCCTGGTTCCACCAAATGAATGAAAAAAATGAAGTAATGGGAACTGTTTGGCCCGGAAAATCAGACATCTACCATGCCCTGCAGTCAACTTTGATTCCTTACAGCAAAGTTGACGTCTCAATTGCTAAAGCTGTAAAAGATGCTTCCATGTAATAATTGAAAGGATTCGTAAGTTATGAAAGATTTAGATGTAATCGCTTTAGGCGAGTTATTAATTGATTTTACCGAAAACGGAATTAGTGGCAACGGGAATCCTATTCTTGAAGCTAATCCGGGAGGAGCTCCCTGTAATGTCTTGGCTATGCTAAATAACCTCGGTAAAAAAACCGGTTTTATCGGTAAGGTTGGAAAAGATTCCTTTGGAGATTATCTTACCGAAACAGTTAAAAGTATCGGTATTGATACAACTAATCTCTTACATGATGAACATGTTCATACCACACTTGCTTTTGTTCATACAGCAGAAGATGGCGACCGTAGCTTTTCTTTTTACAGAAATCCCGGCGCTGATATGATGCTTACTCCGGACGAAATTGATTTTGCTCAGATTGACAGAGCAAAAGTCTTTCATTTTGGAACTCTTTCAATGACTCATGAAAAAGTTCGCGAAGCAACCAAAAAAGCCGTTACACATGCAAAAGAAAATGGTCTTATTATTTCATTCGACCCTAATCTAAGACCTCTTCTTTGGGACGACCTTTCAGTAGCAAAAGAAATGATGGAATACGGTTTTTCACAATGCGATATTCTGAAAATATCCGATGATGAAATATTATTTGTTACAGGAAAGGAATCAATTCCCGCTGCCATCGATGCTTTTCTTGAAAACTATCGTCCTAAACTGATGTGTGTTACTCTTGGCAAAAGCGGTAGTGTTGCTATTTACAAAGATTTGCAAGTAAGCTCTCCTGCAAACATCCGTCCGGATACAATTGAAACAACCGGTGCAGGCGATACTTTTATGGCCTGTGTAATTAACTATGTTTTAGATAATGATCTTGAATCATTAACTGAAGATGACCTTGTTAAAATGCAAAAGTTTGCCGGAATTGCAGCATCTCTTATTACAACCAGAAAAGGTGCTTTAAAAGTTATGCCCACAAAGGAAGAAATAGAAAATGCCTAAAAGTGTTACTCTTTCAGATATCGGAAAACAACTTGGTGTTAGTACGGTTACTGTATCCAAAGCTTTATCCGGCCAGTCCGGTGTCAGTGAAGAAATGCGTGAAAAAATAAAGAATCTTGCAATTGAATTGGGATACAAGAAGTCTCTTCCTAAAAAATCTGCGATTGAAGAAAAGGGATATGCAATCGGCATCATAATTTCAGAACGTTACATAGGTAAATATGATTCTTTCTATTTTAACATGTATCAGGTCATTAATGAGAAAGCTCTTGATTCAAACAGCTTTGCTCTTCTTATTACTATAAGCAACGACGATGAGAAAACTTTACATGTACCCGGAATTCTTCTCGAAAACAAACTCGATGGTCTGATTTTTATAGGCAATATCTCTTCGGATTTTATTAACCTTATTATAAATAAAACCGGTCTTCCCAGAGTATTCTTAGACTTTTGCGATGAGGAAGGTAATGAGGACTCCATAATATCGGATAGTTATTATGGTGCATACAGAATGACTGATTATCTTATAAAGAAAGGACACAAACGTATTGCTTTTGTAGGTACAGTTCTTTCAACTTCCTCTATTACAGACCGATACTTAGGATACACTCGTGCTTTAATGGAAAATAAAATTACTCTTGATGAATCACTAAAGATTGAAGACAGATATCCGGGTAGCACAGAAATTGATGATGAAAATCTTCTTCAGCTTCCCGAAAATCTTCCTGATGCTTTCTTTTGCAACAGCGACCTTACTGCCGGCATTCTTATTAACAAATTGGAAAGATTAGGATACAACGTTCCAAAAGATTTTTCTGTTGTCGGATATGACAATTTCATCTATCCCGGGTTATGTGACATTGAGATCACAACATACGATGTTGATACCAAAAAAATGGCGTTATTAGCATGGAAGAATATCATAAAGAAACTTGAAAACCCTCAATATCATAACCGTACGCATATTGTAGAAGGCGAATTGATAGAAAAAGGAAGTGTCAAAAAGATCTGATATAATTAACAAATAGACCTAATATGAAATAAAAAAACAGGAAGTACTTTTCTCTTTAGAATAATACTTCCTGTTTGCAATTTAACATATAAAACCTATTTTTATGATAATTTACTGATCTCTACTGCTGTCAAAGCTGCAACCTTCGCATTGTTATATACAAGCTGAATGTTAGACTCCAAAGAATCTCCGCCTGTAAGTTCAACAACTCTTGCAAGAAGGAAGGGTGTAGATTCCTTACCTCTGATTCCCTGCTCAACGCTTTCTTTTACAGCCTGATCGATTGCATCATTTATTACCTTGTCATCCATTGCATACTGTTCGGGAATGGGATTGGTAACAAGCATTCCACCTTTCATACCAAGCTCTTTCTTTGCAACAAATGCCTTTGCAACTTCTAATGGAGTGTCAAGTCTGTAATCAACCTTAAAACCAGACTTTCTTGTATAGAAAGCAGGTAACTCCTCCGTTGTGTAACCGATAACGGGAACTCCCTTTGTCTCAAGATATTCAAGCGTAAGTCCAAGATCAAGAATTGCCTTTGCTCCGGCACAAACAACAAGAACCGGTGTCATTGAAAGTTCTTCAAGATCTGCAGAGATATCCATTGTTGTTTCTGCTCCTCTGTGAACTCCACCGATTCCTCCGGTTGCAAATACTTTGATTCCTGCCATGGCAGCAACAATCATTGTTGTCGCAACAGTAGTTGCTCCATCCATTTCTTTTGATACAATAACAGGAAGATCTCTTCTTGAAACCTTTGTAACAGCATGACCTGCTTTTCCAAGATATTCAATTTCTTCTTTTGAAAGACCTGCTTTCAATCTTCCACCTATAATAGCTATTGTTGCAGGAACAGCACCGTTATCTCTTATAACCTTTTCAACATTAAGCGCTGTTTCAACGTTCTTTGGATAAGGCATTCCATGAGAAATAATTGTTGACTCAAGTGCAACAACCGGTTTCCCTTCTTCCAGAGCCTTTTTAACCTCAGGGGCTACATCAAGATACTTGTTTAAATCCATTATTTTCCTCCTTTTATTCAGTCCAAGCCGGCTCTTTTGAGAACCCGCTCAATTGTCATTTCACTGTTTATTGTTTCAGAACCTTCGCATGCAATCGCTGCAGCGGATAATCCTACAAGCGCTGTTTCTTTCAATGAAAGTTCTTTAACAAATCCATATGCAAATCCGGCCATCATAGCATCTCCGGCTCCTGTTGCATTAACAACCTTGCACGGAAGATTTCGCATATGAATTCCATTTTTCTTATCTGCAACAAATAATCCGTCAGGGCCAAGAGTAATAAATACATTTTTTACTCCGGCATTTATAAATATTTTAGATGCCTTTTCAAGAGCATCTTCCGAATCCGCTTTTACACCGGTAAGTATTCTGGCCTCAAGAGCATTCGGAGTTATGGCAAATATATTCGATAAAGAAGGAAGTAATCTTGCAGCCTTTGTACAAGACACAGGATCTGCAAAGATCGGAACTTTACATTTTTTTGCAAGAAATGCAATGCTTTCTGTCGGAATATTTGCATCTACTATTACAAGTTTTGCTTTGTTTATCTCCGAAAGTCTGCTTTCGAGATATTCGGGCGTAACATTTCGATATATGTTCATATCACTGATTGCTAACGACATATCTCCGCTTTTATCTGAAATGAACATATATGTTGATGTAGAATCATTTGGGCATTCACAATAACCGGTTATATCAATTCCAAGCTCTTCACAACTGTTTTTGATCATTCTGCCATGCTCATCATTTCCTAATGCGGTAATGAGCTTAACATTCAATCCAAGAAGCCTCATATTGTGAGCAATATTTCTTCCAACCCCTCCAAGCGAAATAAAAATTTTACCCGGGTTGGAATCTTTAGGAATCAGTGGTGCATCAGGTTGTCCGCCTATATCAACATTAACCCCACCTATAACAACGCAATAGTCATTATCCATTCTTTTGTTTCTCCCCATACAAAAATACTCTTTTTTGATTTTATCATATCGAATTGTATAAAAAAAGACCTGTGAGAAACCCCACAGATCTTTATTCTATTCTTTCTTGTTTTTTAGCAAAGGCGTTGTTATCAATATAATAATCGGGAAAACAATTGCAACAAGCAATCCTGCCTTGAGATTACTCTCGTTTGCATTTGCAACAAAGCCCACAACCGTAGGACCACTTGAACATCCAATATCTCCCGCAAGTGCCATAAGCGCATACATTAATGTCCCTCCGCCGGGAAGATTCCATGCAGCAATGCTAAAAGTTCCGGGCCAAAAGATTCCAACTGTGAATCCACAAAAAGCACATCCTATGAGACTCAGTATAGGAAGTTTTGCAAATACTGCAAGAAGATAACACATTATGCAAAGAAGTGCACTTCCTATCATTGCCTTTTTAAGAGGAAGTTTATCACTGTATTTTCCGTATAATGCTCTTGCCGTTCCCATGAAAACAGCAAAAAAACACGGTCCTGCTATATCTCCGATGGTTTTTGATACTTTAAGACCTGATTCAGCAAATGCTGATGCCCATTGACTCATCGCCTGTTCTGAAGCTCCTGCTGCAATCATTCCTACCATCAATATCCAAAATATTTTATTTGTAAGTAGCTTCTTTGGTTCTATTCTTTCATGCTGTTCATCTATACTGTTAATTGGTACAAGCGAAAAATAAAGTATATTGAATATCGGTACAATAGAAAGAATGATAGCCAGTATTTTCCAATTATCTATTCCAAATATAAAGAAAAAAGCTGTACTTATTAAAACTACTCCAACATGCCCCCAGCAATAAAACGAATGGAGCAAACTCATTGCCGCTTCTTTTTTCTTTGTGGGACAGGCTTCAACTATTGGACTTATCAATACTTCTATAATACCACCACCAATTGCATAAAAAATAACTGCAATCATGAGTCCGGCATATTCATAGGGTAAAACAGACGGAAAAACGGCCAAACCAATCAATCCGATTGCAGCTGTAACATGAGCTGTTATTACTGCTGCCCTATATCCCGTTTTTTCAATTATCTTAGGTGAAATCAAATCAACAAACAGCTGTACAGCAAAATTGATTGTTGTAATCAACGTTATTTTATCAAGACTCAGTTTGTAGCTTGTGGCAAAAGTAATAAATAAAAGAGGAGCAAAATTATTAACTATGGCCTGAGTAATATATCCTATATAGCAGGCATATATCGTATGTTCAAAACTGTTTTTTATTTTATTCACCGACCAAATCCTCACTCAAAAAAACTTATTATTATCATATAATACAATAAAACTCTCGCAGATAGCGAGAGTCTCATTGTAATTTTTTCTTTTAAACAAATGCGAGCCATCCGCCCGGTACGTCACATGCATCAACAAATTCTGCTGTAACGCCTATCATTTCCATAATCTCTGACTTCGTAAACCCTGCTGCCAACATGTGCTGTACAACCGTATCAATACGATTCTCAAACAAAATGTCACGAGTATACTTTTCATCCTTCTTTTGGAAAATCTTCGTATAATTCATGTTATCCTCCTTCCTTAATAATAAGAAACTCCTATAACATAGTATATACATAACCCCACAAGCCGAAATAATCAACTTGTGTTTATTATTTGACTTTTTTCTTTATTTGTCAATTTACATAGTATACAGAAAAACTATTCTATTTTTTTGCTATTTTACCAACGATTTTCTCATATAATTAACATATCTTCATATATTGTTCATTAAAAACATTATCATTGCGCTTTCCTGTAATCTTTTCATACTTTCACTGATTATGAACCGGCATAAAAATAGAGACCTTCAATTACTCGAAAGTCCCTTCTTCTCTAAATCGGAGTGACAAGATTCGAACTTGCGACCTCCACGTCCCGAACGTGGCGCTCTACCAAACTGAGCCACACCCCGAATTGTGCATATTGCGAACAATGTTGATTGTAACCCAAGGACTAATGTTTGTCAATAATTCTAAGGCTCCCTAATTGTTTCGGCCATTTATTATATTTTTCAATTCATTAATTATCAATAAAAAACAATTGAACCGGTTAATTCTATTGTATTATCTGCAAACGTTTCAACAATAAGTTTTCCACCCGGCTCCTTTAATTCCATACGAACAGGCCTCCCTGCTTTTTGTGAAAAAAAAGCTCCTACTGCTGTTGTTCCACTGGCACAAGAACTCTCCCACACTAATGTCTCCGGATTTTTAACATACACAAGTGGTCTTAATCCTGACTTATCTCTGTCGATAATCATTATTCCAAGACATTTGACATGAAGACTGTCACACCACATTTTTATGCAAGCTTCCGGCATATAGACCGGAATGTCATCTTCAATGATTATATGACTGATTCCGTCAAATTCTACGACCGGATAGTAATAATTGTGACCTTCAAATACGAATTTCTGATTAAATAATCTCCTTGGAACAGGCATTTCGATAGTTCCTGTATAATATCCCTCTCGCTTTTCAATCTTAACTTCAATCAAGCCCGGAGTTCCTACTGCTTTCACTTTTACAGTTCTTATATTTTCAATACTATTTGATCTGCAAAAGAAAGCTGCTGCCGACATAGTCGCATTTCCGCAAAACTCTCCGCCTGCCATCCTTAGAGTTATATCACTACCCTCCTGCGACGGCAAAATAAAACCTACCTGTTCACAGGATATTTCTTTTTCCATAACTGCTTTTGCAATTTCAGAATGTCTTTCAATCGGAACTTCCGTTTCGACTAATGCAGTAACATTTCCGGTCGGATCCGCCATAGTATATTTGATAACCATTATTGCTCATAACTCCGTAAAAATTGTTTTGTACGTCCCTGTTTAGGATTTCCGAATACTTCTTCCGGATTTCCTTCTTCAACAATATACCCACCATCCATAAATATTACTCTGTTACTTACCGCTCTCGCAAATGACATCTCGTGAGTAACAATTACCATTGTCATCTTTTCATCTGCAAGTTTCCTTATTATTTTCAATACTTCAATAGTAAGCTCCGGGTCAAGAGCTGACGTAGGTTCATCAAAAAATATTATATCCGGATTTAGAGCAAGTGCCCTTGCTATGGCAACTCTTTGTTGCTGACCTCCGGACAATTGACACGGGTATGCTTTGGCCTTATCTTCAAGTCCCATTTTCTTTAATAATTCATACGCTTCTTCTATTACTTCTTCTTTTTTTCTTTTTTGAACATTAATTGGAGCGTCAATTATATTTTTTAAAATTGAAAAATGCGGAAACAGATTGAACTGCTGAAATACTAATCCAAAATAACCTTTAACGTGTGTTATCTCTTTTCTCGGAAGATATATTGCTTTTTGGTCATCATTATTATGTGCAACTTCTGTGTCACGATATTTTATACATCCTGAATCAATTCTTTCAAGTAAGGTTGCACAACGAAGAAGGGTGGACTTTCCTGAACCAGAAGGTCCGATTATTGATACTACCTCTCCCTTTTCTACGGAAACAGATATCCCTTTTAAAACATGATTATCACCAAAAGATTTATTAATATCTTTCAATTCCAATACTTTTGACATATCGGTTTCCTCCTTAATTATAGTAATTCAGACGTTTTTCTATTCTACCCATTACAAAATCAACTATTGCATTGAATACGAAATAGAATACACCTGCAACAATAAACGGCATAAAACTGGTCTGTGAATTAGCAATCTGTTTTCCGATTGTAAACATCTCCTGATATGAAACCGTAAATGCCATTGAAGTATCTTTAACAAGAGTCACAACCTCATTTGTTATACTCGGCATTATTCTTTTAATAACCTGAGGTAAAATGATTCTGATAAATGTCTGTGCCTTCGAATAACCGAGTACTTCCGCAGCCTCATATTGTCCCTTTGAAATAGATTCAATTCCACCTCTGTATATCTCTGCAAAATAAGCAGCATAGTTAATAGAAAATGCAATAATAACAGGAATTAATTTATTTCTTGAAACAGTAAATCCAAAAAGATAATATGGTCCATACGTTACTGCCAGTAATTGAAGCATAAGAGGCGTTCCTCTTAGTATGGAAATACAAAATCTGGTTATTGCAGATATTACTTTATTTTTACTCATCCTAAGAAGAGCAACAATCATTCCTAACGGCAAAGAAAATATAATTGTCAAAAAGAAAATGGCGCAGGTTCTTCCTAAACCTTCCGACATTTTCAAAATCATAGTCATCAACGACATAACTGATTAATCTCCCAATATTCCCAATCACTAAACTATTTCAAAAAGGATAAAAACACTTTTTCCCGGAAGCACAAAGTACCTCCGGGAAAGAATAGACTTATGTTATACAAACAATTACTTTAAGAAAATAAGATTCTGAACAATTTTAGGATACTTTTCAGCTATTTTAGCATATGTTCCATCTTCAACAAGTTCAGCTACTGCCTTCTCAACCTTTTCGCAAAGTTCTTTGTCTCCTGAACGGAATGCAATACCATATGTTTCTTCACCGAATTTTTCATCAAGAATAACATATCCTGCATTTTCTGCTGCATAGCTTGCTGCAACAGGATAATCTACAAATACAGCATCAACTGCTTCTCCGCCAAGCTCTGTAAAACATTTAAGAAAGCTGTCACAAGTTACAACCGAATTAAATGTTGCAGCAAAATCAGCAAGATCATCATTTAAAAGATTTTCACCGGATGTTCCAAGCATTACAGCAACATCTTTTCCTGCAAGATCAGACGATGATCTTATTCCTGAATTTTCTTTTACAAGTACTACCTGAGAATTCTCAAAATAAGGGGAAGAAAGTGTATATCCGGCCTCTTTCATACTGTCAAGAATTGTCATACCTGCCCATACACAGTCACATTCTTTTGCATCAAGCTGAACAAGCTTTTCGTCCCAGTTTACTTCAAATACGCTAAACTCCAAACCAAGCTTTTCGCAAGCTGCCTTACAGACTTCAACGTCGAATCCTGTATACTCTCCTTTATCATCCATATAACTGAAAGGCGGATATTCAGGATCGATACCCATAACAAATTTGTTTCCCTTTCCGTTATCTTTCCCGCATGCTGTCAGTGATAACACGCATACAAGTGATAATACTAATGCTAATAATTTTTTCATTTTTATCCTCCCTGACTCACAACGAGTCGAAAATAGATTAAACACTTGTTCAATCTATAGTTTAATGCTTTAGCATAGTAGCATAATAAATTGTCTTTGTAAACCCCTTCACAAAAAAAAGATGCCTAAGGCACCTTTTATCTGTATATTATGTATTTACATATAGGATTTCCTATAGAAGAAAATTTCTCTTCATACTCCGTCATTATATTTCCTTCCATAAGTTTTGAATCGGAATGAAGATCATATGTAATCACTTCAGCTTTCCAACCGGCAGGATCCAATTCTTCCACCGCAAAATCAAACAACGCTCTGTTATCTGTTTTGAATTCAAGCTTACCGTTTTTATTTAGGATGATATTATACTTTTCAAGAAATTGTCTTGATGGAAGTCTTCTTTTTGCATGTCTGTCTTTTGGCCATGGATCGGAAAAGTTTAAATATATTTTATCAACTTCACCTTTATCAAATACTTCTGTTATTTCTTTTGCATCCATACATATAAAAAGAAGATTTTCCGGTTTTTCTTCCATTTCATCAACTTTTTGAAGTGCTCTTAATAATACACTTGAGTACATTTCAATCCCGATATAATTAATATCCGGATTTTTCTTCGCATTATCAATAATAAATCTTCCTTTTCCCATTCCTATTTCTATGTATAAAGGAGCTTCTTTCTTAAATAATGATTTCCATTTTCCTTTCTGCTCTTTAGGGTTCTTTATTGCAAAATCACTATTCTCAATTACTTCTCCTGCCCCGGGAATATTTCTTAATCTCATCTTGTCTACCTGCTTAAGAACTAATATTTTATAATATTTAAAATGACCGGTACAAATGTACCGGTCACCATTATAGCATATTAAAATAAATATTTCTTATTTTGCTTCTGCTTTAAGCTTTTCTTCCATTTCAGCCTGAACATCTTCAAACTTTGAAAGCATAGGCTTAACTTCTTTTCCTTTAATATTACGATCTACATAGTTCTTTGTAATCTTAATTACTAAAGGTGTAAGTGAAAGAACACCAATCAAGTTGGGAATCATCATAAGTCCGTTGAAAGTATCTGAAATATCCCATGCAAGAGATGACTCCATAACTGCTCCGAAAATCATCATGAATACAAAGAAAACTTTGTAAATCTTGGCTCCGGTTACACCGAAAAGATATTCAACAGCCTTTGATCCGTAATGAGACCAACCCATAACTGTCGTAAATGCAAACAATAAAACTGCAATTGCAATAAATCCTCTTCCGAAACTACCAAATACTTTTGCAAATGAATCAGCTACCAATGTTGCATCCTCGACCTCCCCAACAACAAATCCTGTTTGAAGATCAATCTTTCCTGAAGAAAGAACTACGATAGCAGTCATTGTACATACAACCATTGTATCTGCGAATACTTCAAATATTCCCCACATACCCTGCTTAACAGGTTCGATAACATTAGAATTTGAGTGAACCATAACTGATGAGCCAAGGCCGGCTTCATTTGAGAAAATACCTCTTTTACATCCGGACTTAACTGCAAGTGCAATTGCCTCACCGACAATAGCACCACCGACAGCTCTTGCTCCAAGTGCAAACTTAAATATAGATGCAAACATTGCCCCGATATTTGCTATATTGGCAAACATTATAATCAAAGCACCGATAACATAAACGATTGCCATAAAAGGAACAACTCTTTCTGCAAAAGCAGCAATTCTCTGAAGACCACCAAGAATGATAAATCCACCGATTACCATGAGTACAAAACCAATTACCCAGTTTACAACTGATGCTCCACCGATTTCTGCTGTTTTCACATTACTAAAGAATGCTGACTGAATATTAAGTGTGATTTTATTAATCTGTCCGAGGTTACCGATACCAAAAGATGCAAGTACTGCAAAGACTGCAAAGATTACTGCAAGAATTTTACCTATACCCTTACATCCCTTATATGATCCAAGACCATCTTTTAAATAGTACATAGGACCACCGGACCATTCTCCCTCTGAATTCTTTCTTCGGAAATAAATACCTAAAATGTTCTCGGAATAGTTTGTCATCATTCCAAGGAATGCTGCAATCCACATCCAAAATACTGCACCGGGACCGCCGACACATATAGCAGCTGCAACACCGGCAATATTTCCTGTTCCTATTGTAGCAGCCAAAGCTGTACATAAAGCCTGAAACTGTGAAACAGCTCCTTTTTCCTTATTTGATCTTGTATTCTTTTTAAATACAGATGCGATGGTATTTGACCACCAATGTTTTAAATGTGAAATTTGGAAGCATTTGGTAATTACTGTACAAGCAAGACCTGTTCCAAGAAGTAAAATGATTGCGAACCAACCCCATGCGAAGCCGTTCACCTTGTCGTTGACTGAAGCAACGTTCTCTAAGAATTTTTCCATATTTTCTCCTGTCCTTTTGCCTGAGAGATCGGTAAGTATCAACCTTACACCTTCGGCTCTCGATTATCTGAGTCTCTCCAGAATTTTCTTTAAGGCTTTACTATGATAAAGCCTTAAAGAAAATATAACGAATATAATAAACCCTGTCAACGAAAAAAATGATATAATGGAAACAATATTTTAGATACCTTAAAAATTAACTTTGAGAGATTTATATATATGAAGAAAAACTATTTAAAGAAACTTCTTTGTTTCTCATTATCGGCACTATTTTTACTATCACCACTTAATGTTGATGCTGCAAGCTATATGGATGATAATAAACTTCTTCCTGTAGCATCAAATCAAACCGAAAACTGGCCTGTTGGCCCGGCTGTCGGTTGCTACTCGGCTATATTGATTGATGCCGAAACCGGAACAATTCTTTATGAAAAAAATTCTCATGAAAAGATGTATCCTGCAAGTACCACAAAGCTCATGACCTGCGTTCTTGCAATGGAAAAAGAAGATGCAAATCTTAACGATATGGTTGATTTTTCATGGGATGCCGTTATGACTATACCTAGGGATTCTTCCAACATGGGTATGGATGCCGGCGAGAAGATGACACTTGAAGAATGTCTTTATGGTATTTTAGTAGTATCTGCAAATGAAACAGCAAATGCTGTCGCTGAATATGTTGCCGGAGATATTCCTACTTTTGTGGAGATGATGAACAATCGCGCTTTAGATCTTGGTTGTACAGACACTCATTTTGTGAATCCTCATGGCTATTATCATGAAGATCATTATACATCTGCTTATGACTTAGCTCAGATAGCCCGTGTGTTTTTTAAAAGTGAACTTTTATCAAAAATTTCAAGAACTCCGAGATATCATTGGTATGCAACTGAATATCAGCCCGATGATTTTATTCTTGCCTCTACCAATTATTTTTTCCGTGGAAAAAAAGAGTGTGAAGGTCTTGTAGGTTCAAAAACAGGGTTTACCGATGAATCAAGAAATACTCTCGTTTCTTGTGCTGAGCGAAACGGTATGAAATTGATATGCGTTATTATGAGAGAAGAGACTCCATATCAATATGATGATACAAATCTTCTTTTTGACTACGGTTTTTCTAACTTTGAAAAAGTAAGAGTTTGTGATTACGAAACTAAATATACGGTTACAGATGAATCGTTCTTTCATTCTGATTCGGATGTCTTCGGTGATTCTTCTCCGATTTTGTCTATGGATAATGCTTCGACAATTATTCTTCCAAAAACAGTTTCTTTTGAAGACCTTCATTCTTCAATTGCAATGACGGAAGATTCTGACAAAATCGCTACAGTCACTTACGATTATAACGGTGTTTATCTTGGAGAAGCCGGAATATATTATTCAAAATCCAATGATACAGAATTTGTTTTTGATGAAGCAACTCCTGAGTTATTAAATAGTGATGATGATAAGGAAGATAAGAAAACAACGTATATAAACGTATATCATATTCTTATTGTTGTTGCTGTTATAATAGGATTATTTGTTATTTATGTTTTAGCAAAATCTATTTTATCCAATTATAGTTTCGTAAGAAGAAGACGTCCAAAAAGAAAAAGAAGAAGTAAACATGCTTATAAATCAGGTCCTTCATTAAAGGGATTGAATAAAAAAGTTATATATAAGTCATCCCCTAATTCCAAAAATAAAAAAAGGAAGTTAACTTCTTCATATGATCATAAAAAAAGACCTGAAAATTTAACTCCTTCTGTATCAACAGTAGTAAGAAGTACATCAAAATCTTCCTTAGGCTATGATTTGAAACATAATATAAAATCTGTTCCTAAGGAAAATGATATTCAAAAAAGTATTACTCCTCAGAATTTAGGAGATTCTTCCAAAAAATCGCCAAATGCTACAGTTCTTAATGAAGATATGCTTCTTATGAAAAAAACAATTGATGCTTACAATAGAAAAGGACCTAGTATTATAAGCTCGGATAGTAAGAAGTATAATAAATCTTCTAATGAACTTTCTTTTCTTGATATTTCGAAAAAGAATAATGATTAAATAAAACCCCTACTACTGTATTACAGTAGTAGGGGTTTTACATATTACTCCATTTTTAAGGCTTAATACCATTAATCTGTTTCAGCACTTTCTTCAGTTATCTCTTCATCAGTTATTTCTTCTTCTATAACATCTTCCGAAAGACCAAGACCTCTTCTAACTTTTGCTATGGATGCAATCTTTACTCCATCCTTAAGATCCATGAGCTTAACACCGGAGGTAATACGGCTGATTTCTTTAATATCTCCCATCCTAATCTGGATAATAATACCCTGAGTAGTAATCATCATAATCTCATTGTCATCGGTAACAGCTTTAACACCTACAACCTCTCCAGTCTTTTCTGTTATTCGATAACACTTTAATCCTTTACCACCCCTGTGTTGAATCTTAAAATCTTCTATGTTTGTTCTCTTTCCTATACCGTTTTCAGATACAAAAAGGAGTGAATCACCCTGATGATCAAGTTGCATTCCAATTACTTCATCATCGTCATCAAGTTCAATACCTTTTACACCTGTAGCTGCTCGGCTAAGAGGTCTGACCTCTGACTCATCAAATTCAATACACATTCCTTTTCTTGTTACAATGAATACTTTGTCATCTTTATTGGTAGTCTTTACTTCAATAAGTCTGTCATCATCACGAAGATTGATTGCATTTAATCCGTTTCTGCGTATATTTGCAAAGTCAATCAAAGGAGTTTTCTTAACAACACCTGATTTTGTAACAAAGAATAAGCATTTATCTTCTGAGAATTTCTCAACAGGAATAATTGCATTGACCTTTTCTCCGGGACCAAGCTGGAGAAGATTAACCATTGCTGTTCCTCTGGCCGTTCTACTTGCCTCGGGTATTTCATAAACCTTCAATCTGTAAGCACGACCAAAGTTAGTAAGGAATAAAACATAACCATGAGTATTTGTCATAAGAATGTCACTTAAGAAATCTTCCTCAATTGGCTTCATTCCGGTAATTCCAACGCCACCTCTGTTCTGAGCTTTGAAATTATCAACAGTCATTCTCTTGATATATCCAAGATTAGTGCGTGCAATAACTACATTTTCATTAGGAATAAGATCTTCATCAACAAAATCCGAATCATCAGGACCTATAATTGATTTTCTTTCATCACCGTATTTATCTGATATTTCCTGAATCTCTGTTTTAATAACTCCGAGTAATACTTTTTCATCTGCAAGAATTGCTCTGAGTCTTTCTATCAATTTAACAAGTTCTTCATGTTCATTTTCAAGTTTCTCACGTTCCAAGCCTGTTAACTGACGAAGTCTCATATCAACAATTGCCTGAGCCTGAGCATCTGAAAAGCCAAATCTTGCAATTAAGTTTTCTTTTGCTTCGGGAGTACTGCTACTTGCTCTGATAATAGAAATAACTTCATCTATTACATCAAGTGCCTTAAGCAAACCTTGTAAAATATGATCTCTTTCTTCTGCTTTTTTAAGATCATATTTTGTACGCCTTGTAACAACTTCTTCCTGATGCATTAAATAGTACTTTAGCATTTCAAGAAGATTTAAGACTTTTGGCTCATTGTTTACAAGAGCAAGCATAATTACACCAAATGAATCCTGTAATTGTGTATGCTTATATAATTTATTAAGAATAACATTTGCATTAACGTCTCTTCGCAATTCAATAACAATTCTCATACCTTCACGGTTAGTCTCATCACGAAGATCTGTAATACCTTCTATTTTCTTTTCTTTTACAAGCTCAGCTATTTTTTCTATAAGCTTAGCTTTATTTACCATATAAGGAAGCTCGGTAACAATAATTCTGCTTTTACCGTTAGGCATTTCTTCAATATCGGTAATAGCTCTAACTCGTACCTTTCCTCGACCGGTTCTATAAGCTTCTTCACTTCCTCTTGTACCTAAAATCATTGCGCCGGTAGGAAAATCAGGAGCTTTAACTATTTCAAGTATTTCCTCAATATCAGTTTCTCTGTTTTCCTCAACTTTGTTGTCTATAATCTTAACAACAGCGTTTATAATCTCACATAAATTGTGAGGAGGAATATTTGTGGCCATACCTACAGCAATACCTGTAGTACCATTTACAAGAAGATTTGGATAACGGCTGGGAAGTACTGTAGGTTCCTTTTCTGTATCATCAAAGTTAGGAACAAAATCTACGGTATCTTTGTTAAGGTCAGCAAGTAATTCTGTTGAAATTTTTGTAAGACGTGCTTCTGTATAACGCATCGCAGCAGCTCCGTCACCATCGACCGAACCAAAATTTCCATGACCGTCAATAAGAGGATATCTTAATGACCATTCTTGTGCCATATAAACCAAAGCACCGTAAATTGAACTGTCACCATGAGGATGATATTTACCCATAGTATCACCAACGATACGTGCACTTTTTCTGTGAGGCTTATCCGGTCCGTTATTCAACTCATTCATAGAATATAAAACTCTTCTTTGAACGGGCTTTAAACCATCTCTTACATCAGGCAATGCTCTTGAAGCTATAACGCTCATCGCATAATCGATGTAATAGCCTTCCATAGTTTTTTTGAGGTCAACTTCTTCAATTTTGTCAAACTGTGGGTTATCAAAAATCTGATCGTCCATTAGTATCCTCTCGTTTCACGTTAAATAAAATATATATTTCAAAATCAAAATATATTAAATATCAAGATTCTTTACAAAGAGTGCATTTGCTTCAATAAACTCTCGTCTGGGTTCAACCTGATCACCCATAAGTGTTGTAAATGTCAAATCAAGTTCTGACTGAGAATCTTCATCCATGTTTACTCTAATAAGAATTCTTCTTGTCGGATCCATTGTTGTTTCCCACAACTGATCCGAGTCCATTTCACCAAGACCTTTATATCTTTGAATAGTGTAATTTTTTTCTCCGCCAAGTTCTTTAAGCTTTGCTGTTAATTCATCATCAGAGTATGCATAATATATATCTTTATTCTTTTTAATCTGATAAAGCGGAGGCTTTGCAAGAAATACATGACCTTGCTTTATAAGCTCCGGCATAAATCTGAAAATAAAGGTTAAAAGAAGTGTAGCAATATGAGCACCATCAACATCGGCATCGCTCATAATAATTATTTTATGATAACGAAGCTTTTCTATATCAAAATCATCATGAATACCTGTACCAAAAGCAGTTATCATTGCTTTTATCTCTTCATTACCATAAATACGATCAAGTCTGGCTTTTTCAACGTTAAGAATTTTACCTCTTAATGGAAGAATAGCCTGTGTAGCTCTGTCTCTGGCTGTTTTTGCACTTCCACCCGCAGAATCACCTTCGACAAGATATATTTCACAGTTTTTAGGATCTTTATCAGAACAATCTGCAAGTTTTCCCGGCAATGAACCTATATCAAGTGCTGTTTTTCTTCTGGCAATCTCTCTTGCTTTTCTTGCTGCTTCTGTTGCTCTTGATGCAACAATTGATTTATCACAAATTGTTTTTCCTACTGTAGGATTTTGTTCAAGATATACAGTAAGCTTATCAGTAATTAAACTGTCAACAGCTCCTCTTGCTTCACTGTTTCCAAGTTTTTGTTTTGTCTGACCTTCAAACTGAGGATCTTCTATCTTTACACTTACAATTGCGGTAAGTCCTTCTCTAATATCTTCACCGGAAAGATTTTGCTCATTATCTTTCAATAATTTGCTTTTTCTTGCATAATCATTAAATACTTTTGTAAGAGCATTTCTAAATCCCTGAAGATGTGTTCCACCTTCAGGAGTACTTATGTTATTAACAAAAGTATAAACAGACTCTGTATATGAATCATTATGCTGCATTGCAACTTCAACATATACACCGTTCTTTTCGCCTTCAAAATATAGAACATCATTATATATTGAAAGTTTACTGTTATTTAAATATGTAACATATTCTTTAATACCGCCATCGTAACAAAATGATACTTCTTTGCGAGATTCCTTTTTTTGAGCATCTGTATCTTCAAATGCACGTTTTAATAGTTTATCAATTTGTTCTTCCTGGTCTTCTTTACCTATTGCAGCTTCTTTAGCTTCTTCTATCATGCTATCGGTTACTAAAGATTTTGCATGTTCATCACTTCTGTCATCTCTTAATGAAATTCTTAATCCTTTAGTAAGGAAAGCCATTTCACGAAGACGAATCTTAATAGTATCAAAATCAAAAATAGTTGTTTCTGTAAATATTTCAGGGTCAGGTAAAAATGTTACTGTTGTACCTGTCTCTTCTACAGGACAAGTACCTATCTCCTTAAGGGGATAACATACTTTTCCTCTTTCATATCTTTGCTGATATATTTTACCACCCTGCTTTATTTGAACTTCAAGCCATACTGAAAGAGCATTAACAACAGATGCACCTACACCATGTAATCCACCGGATACTTTATATCCTCCACCACCAAACTTTCCACCTGCGTGAAGAATTGTAAATACTACTTCAACTGCCGGTATTCCTGCTTTCTTATTAATACCTACAGGTATACCTCTTCCGTTATCAATTACAGTAAGTGAATTATCATCATTAATAATTACTTCAATATGAGTACAATATCCTGCTAATGCTTCATCAATTGAATTATCAACTATTTCATAAACAAGATGATGTAATCCTCTGCTTGCCGTTGTACCAATATACATACCCGGACGTTTTCTTACCGCTTCAAGTCCTTCAAGTATCTGTATTTGGTCAGCACCATAATTATTTACTGATTCTGCCATTTTTCCTCCTACCTCATGATCAGGAAACAGTTCCTTTAACAACATTTATAACTTTATCTATTTTAAAGTTATTATTTACAAAGTCATCTAATCCTGTACAGGTAATAATTGTCTGTATATTTCCTATTGTATTTAACAAATAATTTTGTCTGTTATTATCCAATTCGGATAAAACATCATCCAGTAACAAAACAGGAACATGACCGGTTATTCTTTTTACTATTTCTATTTCTGATAGTTTAAGAGATAAAGCGGCTGTTCTTTGTTGACCTTGAGACCCATATTTTCTAATATCTATACCATTTACTATAAAAGAAAAATCATCTCTGTGAGGTCCTACGCTTGTTTGTTTTAATTTGACATCTTTATTTCTGTTTTTTATTAACTCTTTTTCAAATTCAAAAGAATCAACGTCTGGTTCATAAAATATTTCAAGTTTTTCTTTATTATTGGTTAACTTTGAATGAACCTCACTTATAATATTGTTCAATTCAGAAATAAACTTTTTTCTCTTTTCTATGATTAAATTTCCATATGATACCAACTGCATATCCCATATATTTAAAGTATCAAGTATTTCTTTATTATCATAAGAATCTTTTATAAGTTTATTTCTTTGATCAACTATCTTGTTATATTTAGTGAGATTATAAAGATAAATTCCATCCAACTGACATAATTCTAAATCAATAAATCTTCTTCTTTCAGAAGGTCCGTTTTTTATTATGCTTAAATCTTCAGGAGAAAATAAAACAACATTTAAAATACCTAATATTTCAGTTGCTTTTTTTATTTTACTTCCGTTAAGTGCAACAATTTTTGCTTTATCTTTTCTTAATTGAAAATCTATTTTTATTTCATCTCCGGATTTGTCCATATATAAAGTAATATGAGCTTCATCCTTATCAAACCCAACTATTTCTTTATCTTTTGAACCTTTATGAGATTTTGTGGTAGAACACATAAAAATAGCTTCTAAAATATTAGTCTTTCCCTGAGCATTATCTCCGTAAAGAACATTTGTACCTTTGTCAAAAAAAACGGTCTCATTATCGTAATTTCTATATCCGTTCAATTGAATAGATTTAACATACATAATCTTACTTCTTAATCAAAATAGTTTTTCCTTCAAAAGTAACTACATCACCATCATATAATTTACGGCCTCTTCTTGTATCTATTTCATCATTAACAAGAACATTGCCATCCTGTATAGCAAATTTTGCTTCAACACCATCTTCAACAAAACCTGCTGCCTTTAATGCCTGACCTAATTTAATAAATTCTTCTCTTAAATAAATAGTTTCCATTTTAGTTACCTAATATCATTCTTTAATAAAATTAACGGGAAGAATGAAATAAATATAACTGTTATCATCATTTCTTATAATGCAAGGACTTTTTGCATTAATCATAAATAAATCTATTTCTTCTTCATCAAGTACTTTTAATACATCAAGGAAAAATTTAGGTCTGAAAGCTATTGAAAGATCTTTTCCGGATTTTTCACATAAAACATTTTCTTTCATACCGCCAACCATTGTTTTAATTGAAATATTAATCTTAGTGTCATCAATATCCATAACAATAGGTTTAACTTCACCTTCTCTTAATAAAAGAGTTCCTCTGTCTATACTTTCATATAATTCTTTTGTTTTAACTTTTATTTTTGTTTCATAATCATTGTTAAGCATCTGCTCATAATTAAAATACTGACCTTCAACAATTCTTGAAACAACTGTAGTGTTTTCAAGTTCAAAAAGAACGTGATTTTTTTCAAAATAAATAACAACATCTTTATTAGCATCACCTGCTAATATTCTGCTTATTTCATTAAGAGTTTTACCCGGAATAATAACTTTAGTTTCAGGATAAGTGTTTTTAAGATTTAATTTTCTGTAAGCAATTCTGTAACCATCAAGTGCTACAACTTTTAAAACATCACCACTTATATGAAATAATTCAGAACTCATCATATGATTTGCATTATTTTCAGCTAAACAGAATATTGTCTGTCTTATAACTTCTCTTAATGCAAACTCACTTACTATGATATTATCTGTTTTATTAATCTTAGGAAGTTGAGTAAAATCTTCACCATCCTTACCCATTAATTCAAATTTTGACTGATCACATGTAATTTTTGTAACAAAATTATTTTCAACATCTATAACTATTTCACTGTCAGGAAGTTTTCTAACTATTTCAGAAAAGAATTTAGCATCAAGAGCTATCATTCCTTCATCTTCAACTTTTCCGTCAATAACAGTTTCAATACCAAGTTCTCCATCATTTCCGGTAAGAGTAATTCTTCCCTTTTCTGCTTTAATCAAAATACATTGAAGTATTGACATTGATGATTTTGCAGATACTGCTTTTGATACAATACTTACACCATTTGATAAATTAGATTTTGAACAAACTATTTTCATGTGTATAACTCCCTCCGCTCAAAGAGCGATAAAAATTTATAATATATTATTATTAATTTAGTACTAATAGTAATAGTGAATGTTAATTAGTGGAAAAGTCCAATAAAGCTTTATAAATAAACATCTTTTAATATAATAAAATTGTTAATTCATTAATAATATACTGTTAATAATTCGTTGCTTATCCACACTATAAATAATCATTAATTTTTTAAATAAATTATCCACATTTAAAATCATAAATTGTTAATTTAAAGTTGATTAATTTGGGGATATTTTACTCTTTATTATTTCTATTTTCTTTGAAAGTTCTGGGTCTTTAAGTATATCTGATGCTATTTTATCTCTTCCGTGCATAACAGTTGTATGATCTCTTCCACCAATATAAGAACCTATGTAATTAAGTGAAGAGTCTGTCATTTCACAACAAAGGTACATTGCAACCTGTCTTGGAATTGTTACATCGCTGCTTCTTTTTTTTGAAATAATAGAATCTACTTTAACATCAAAATGTTCAGCAACTACTTCAACAATATATTGAGGAGTAATTTTAAGAGGTTTATCAGGATATATTACATCTCTTAAAGCTTCTTCTGCTCTTTGAATATTCATATCTACATTGTTAAGTTTAGAATATGCAATTATTTTATTAAAAGCGCCTTCAAGTTCTCTTATATTTGATTTTATATTTGTAGCTATGTATTCAATTATTTCCTTATTAATATATCGATCACAATTTTCTGCATTTTTCATTAGAATAGCCATTCGGGTTTCATAATCCGGAGGCTGAATGTCAGCTATAAGACCCCATTCAAATCTTGACCTGAATCTTTCATCAAGTGTTTCCATTTTTTTAGGAGGTTTATCAGATGAAAGAATAATCTGTTTTCCTGTTGAATGTAATGCATTAAATGTGTTAAAAAATTCTTCTTGGGTAGCATCCTTTCCTATTATAAACTGGACATCATCTACCATAAGAACATCAACTGTTCTATATTTTTCTCTTAATTTAGTAATAGCTGTAGCATTACCGCTTCTTACTGATTCAATAACTTCATTTGTAAATTGCTCACTTGTAACATAAAGAACTTTCATATTAGGATTTTGTTCTAATATGAAATGACCTATTGCATGCATAAGGTGAGTTTTACCAAGACCAGGACCACCATAAATAAATAAAGGATTATATACGAGACCCGGTGATTCAGCAACGGCTAAAGAAGCAGCATGTGCCATTTTATTATTGCTACCTACCACAAAAGTATCGTATTTGTATTTAGGAAGAAGATTAGCGTTTTCTGAATTGATGTTATAGACAGTATTATTAGATGTTTTTGAAGAATCTACACTTCCTGCATCTTTTTCAAGTTTAAAAACTACTTCATATTCATGATTAAACATTTCTGAAATAGTAACATGAAAATAATCACTGTATTTAGCTGTTAAATAAGATAAAAGCTGAGCTTTTTCTTGAGGAATAATGATAATAACGGTGTTACCTTCGACAGCATGAAATTTTAAAGGCAAAATCCAAGTGTTAAAAGAAACATCACTTATTTCAAATTCTTTACGGACCGTTTCAATAATCAGGCCCCATTTTTCTCCTATGTCAGACATTCCATAACTCCGAAAAAATAACAAATTATATCTATTTAATCTTACCCTAAAGAGGTAAATAATTCAATCAATAACTTATCCACCATTATCACTTTTTTATAAATGTTTATATGTGGATAAGTTATTAAATAGTATTTAATATTATGAGTTATTAACACTATTTATGTGTAAAACATTTATATATAAAAATATAAAGAATGGCTTATTTTTAGGCTTGTTTAAGAAACTGATATTTTTTATATAATACTTATCCACATATTATTCACTTTATGTGGATAAGTTGATGTTGATAATACTTATACACAAGTTATCCATATATAGTAAATATCTACATTTTGTGGTATTAATTTTTGTTAAAAACATCATATAGTCTTATAAAATTTTATAATTATAATTTGTTTGTTTTTCTTGACGTATTGTAATGTTTTTAATATAATCGTATTGCTATTTTCCATGTAAAAATAACAATAATAGTTACCTTATTATAAATATTAAGGTTGTTAAGTAAGGAGGTGTTTGTTCCATGAAGATGACATTTCAGCCTAAGAAAAAATCTCATTCAAAGGTTCACGGATTCAGAGCTCGTATGAGTACTCCCGGCGGAAGAAAAGTTTTAGCTTCCAGAAGAGCTAAGGGAAGAAAGAAATTATCAGCTTAGGCCGCATTTATGTGGCCTTTTTTTCTATTAATTATTTGAGATGATATATACCGATTCATTAAAGAGTAACAGAGACTTTGTTAAAGTATATAATTCAGGAAAATCTTATGCTAACAGGTTTCTTGTTATGTATGTTATGGAAAATGGCTCAGAATTTAACAGACTTGGTATTTCGGTTAGTAAAAAAGTCGGTAACAGTGTCGTAAGACATCATTTAAAAAGATTAATTAAAGAAAGTTACAGATTACATGAAGCTGTATTTAATAGTGGTTTAGATATCGTAATCGTCGCAAGGGTTACTGCTAAAAATATCTCTTATAAAGAGGCTGAAAGTGCAGTTTTACATTTGGGCAAGCTTCATTCAATAGTAAATAGTCAACTATTATGAAAAGAATATTAATTGGTTTGATAAAACTTTACAAAAAATATATTTCTCCGAGAAAGACTACTAAATGTCCTTATTTTCCTTCATGTTCGGAATATGGACTTGAGGCAGTTTCTAAATATGGTGCAGTTAAAGGTGGAGCCATGGCAGCATGGCGTATATTACGTTGTAATCCTTTATCAAAGGGTGGTTATGATCCCGTGCCTTAATATTCTCTTTATATTAAGGAGGATATCAGTTGGAATTTTTAGTTTTAACACAGCATTCCGGTTTACTTGGTCCTATTGCTAAATATATACTTGGACCTATTTTAAATGGAATATTCTATTTACTTAATGCAATTCATTTTCCTAATATAGGAGTTGCATTGTTTCTTTTTACAATTGTTGTATATCTTTTACTTTTACCTCTTACTATTAAGCAGCAGAAGTTTTCAAAACTTCAGGCAAAAATGCAACCTGAGCTTAATGCAATTCAAAATAAGTATAAAGGCAGAAAAGATCAGGAATCACAGATGGCAATGAGTCAAGAGACTCAGGCAGTATATGCAAAATATGGTGTTTCTCCTGCCGGTAGTTGTGTTCAGCTTCTTATTCAGATGCCTATTCTTTTTGCTCTTTATCGTGTTATTAATTCAATTCCTGCATACGTTAAAATAGTAAGAAGAGTATTTATCAATGATGCCGGTACATCAGGTATTGTTACTGATTTACTTGCAAAAGAAGGCTCAAGAGATTTCATCCAGACACTTAGTTCTGCCAAGTATTTTACAAAACAGTTTACAGATTTTGCTAATGCTCCTGTTGTTGATGCTCAGAATACTTTCATTGATGTTTTAAATAAAGCTTCGGCTTCGGATTGGGCAATGGTAAGCGCTCAGTATCCTGATTTATCTTCTTCGGTAGATAATACTGTAGCTGCTCTTGCAAAATATAATAATTTTCTTGGTTTAAATATTGGTTTTACTCCCAGAGATCTTATTTCTACTGCATTAAAGACAGGTTCTTATCTTATTGTTGTTGGTGCAATAATGATTCCTGTTTTAGCTGCTGTAACTCAGTGGATTAATGCAAAACTCATTCCTACTGCTAATAATAATGGAAAGAGTGGTAATGAACAGGCAGATCAGATGGCTGCTTCTATGAAAGCAATGAATACATTCATGCCTATCTTTTCTGCTGTTATGTGTTTTTCATTTCCTGCAGGTTTAGGTCTTTATTGGATAGCAGGTTCTGTTGTAAGAAGTATTCAACAGGTACTTATTAATAAACATATTGATAGCCTTGATCTTGATGAAGAAATTAAGAAAAATGTTGAAAAACGTAATGCTAAGTTGAGAAGAGCAGGAATTGATCCTGAAAAACTTACTCAGAATGCTTCATTATCGACAAAGGCATATAATAATATTCCTGCTGCTAAGCCCCGTACTTCAATGGCTCAAAAAGCAATGGTTAATGGTAAACCTGTTGAAGTTGATGAATCTTCAAAAAGTTCAACAGAATATAAGAATAAAAATGCCGAAAAGCCCGGTTCAATTGCTTCAAAGGCATATATGGTTAAGCAGTACAACGAAAGAAATAATAAAAAAGATTGATAGGTGTGGAGATAAATATGGAATATAGAGATTTTTCTGCTAAAACTGTTGATGATGCTATTACTGAAGCATGTAAAACATTTATGGTAACAAGTGATAAACTTGATTATGTTGTTGTAGAAGAAGGTTCTACAGGATTTCTTGGTATTAAATCAAAACCTGCTGTTATTAAAGCTAAAATCAAAGATTCTTTGGTTGATAAAGTTAAAGACTTCCTTTGTGATGTTTTAAAAGCAATGAACATTGAAGCAGAAGTTAAGATTTCTTTTAATGAATCTGAAAGAAATATGGATATTGAAATTACCGGCGAAGATATGGGCATATTAATCGGTAAGAGAGGTGCTACTCTTGATTCATTACAGTATCTTGCTTCTTTAGTAGCAAATAAAGAAACTGAAGAATATATAAGAGTTAAGGTTGATACAGAAAATTATCGTGAAAGAAGAAAAGAAACTCTTGAAAATCTTGCAAAGAATATGGCATTCAAAGTTAAAAGAACAAAAAGAACTGTTTCTTTGGAGCCTATGAATCCTTACGAAAGAAGAGTTATTCATTCAGCATTGCAGAATGATAAATATGTAACTACCCATAGTGAAGGCGAAGAGCCCTATAGACATGTTGTTGTTACGATGAAGAAATAATGAAATGGGTGTCTTAAGCTGTTATGTTTAAGACACCTTTTCTCTTTTTGGTGATTAGATGGATAATAATACTATAGCTGCTATTTCTACTGCATTAAATGATGGTGGAATAGGTATAATAAGATTAAGCGGCGACGAGTCTTTTAATATAGTCAATAAGTTATATAGAAATAAGAGAGGAGAAAGTAATCTTTTATCTTTTTCTTCTCATACTATTCATTATGGATTCATTTATGACGGTGATAATATTGTCGATGAAGTAATGGTTTCAGTTATGAAAGGACCTAATACTTTTACTCGTGAAGATATTGTAGAAATAAATTGTCATGGTGGTATTCTCGTTTGTAGAAGAATATTAAATCTTGTTCTTGATAAAGGTGCACGACTTGCTGAACCCGGCGAATTTACTAAACGTGCATTTTTAAATGGTCGTATTGATTTGTCCAGAGCCGAAGCTGTTATGGATTTAATTTCTTCCCGTAGTGAGAGTGCATTAAAGAATAGTATTAAACATCTTGAAGGTCGTTTATTTAATAAAATAAAAGAACTCAGAGATAAAACTATTTATGAAATAGCTTTTATTGAGTCTGCTCTTGATGATCCTGAGCATATTAGTCTTGACGGATATCCTGAAAGACTTTCTGAAATGATTTCTTTTTTATTGAATGAGACTCAAAAATTATATGATTCTTCAATAAAAGGTAAATTTTTAAAAGAAGGTATTAATACCGTTATTTTAGGAAAACCTAATGTTGGTAAATCTTCTTTGCTTAATGCTCTTTCCGGATTTGAACGTGCTATTGTTACTGACGTTGCCGGGACAACAAGAGATACAATTGAGGAACATATTGTTTTAAAAAATGTATCTTTAAATTTAGTTGATACAGCCGGTATAAGAGATACAGATGATTATGTCGAAAATATTGGTGTTACGCGAGCAAAAATTCATGCTGATTCAGCTGATTTGATTTTATTTATTTTAGATGCAACCAGAGAATTATCAAAAGAAGATATTGATATTATTGATTATATAAAAGACAGAAAAGTTATAGTATTAATCAATAAGATTGATTCTAATTGTGTTATAGATAAAAATGCGATTTATAATATTTTCAATGACTCAAATATTCTTGAAATATCCGCTAAAGAATCAATAGGTATTGATTCTTTGGAATCATTGATAGAAGATATGTTTATGGAAGGTTCTCTTATTTCTGATGATGAGATGTATATTACTAACGTAAGGCACTCAAGAGAATTACTTTCTGTTATTAATTCATATAAACTTGTTTTGAACAGTATTAATGAAGGTCTTCCGGAAGATTTCTTTTCTATTGATTTATTAAATGCTTATTCTTCTCTTGGAAAAATTATAGGCGAAGATGTTGATGATGATCTTGTAGATGAGATTTTTTCAAAGTTTTGTATGGGTAAGTAAATTAATAATTATATTAGTATGGTAATAATTTAGAAATGTGGGATGCGTAATTGTTATGAGCGATGTTTCTAAGAATATGTGGAAAGAATATGTAGATGTCTGTGTAATAGGAGCAGGTCATGCCGGTTGTGAAGCTGCTCTTGCTTGTGCTCGTCTTGGTTTAAATACTGTTGTTTTTACTGTTAGTATTGATAGTATTGCTTTAATGCCTTGTAATCCTAATGTAGGGGGTTCTTCAAAAGGTCACCTTGTAAGAGAGATAGATGCTCTTGGTGGAGAAATGGGCAAAAACATTGATAAGACATTTATTCAGTCAAAGATGCTTAATCTTTCTAAAGGACCTGCTGTTCATTCACTTCGTGCTCAGGCAGATAAATCTGATTATTCACGTTCAATGAGAAAAATACTTGAAAACCAGGATAATCTTACTGTTAAACAGGCAGAGATTTGTGATTTAATCATTGAAGATAAAATTTTGAAGGGTGTTATTACAAATACAGGTACTACTTATTATTGTAAAGCTGCAATTCTTTGTACCGGAACATATTTAAAAGCAAGATGTCTTTGTGGTGAAGCAATTACTTATACCGGTCCTTCCGGATTGCAGGCTGCAAACAGTTTGTCAGAACATCTTAGAGAAAACGGTGTTGAATTAAGAAGATTTAAGACCGGTACTCCTGCTCGTATGGATAGAAGAAGTATTGATTTTTCAAAAATGGAAGAGCAGTTTGGCGATGAAAGAATTGTTCCTTTTTCTTATTCAACAGATCCTGATTCTATACAGAAGCAACAGGTTTCATGTTGGCTTACATATACCAATGAAGAAACTCATAAGATTATAAGAGCTAATCTCGACAGATCTCCAATTTATGCCGGAATTATTGAAGGAACAGGTCCTAGATATTGTCCTTCTATTGAAGATAAAGTTGTAAAATTTGCTGAAAAAGAAAAACATCAAGTTTTTATTGAACCAGAAGGTTTATATACTAATGAAATGTATATTGGTGGTATGTCTTCTTCATTACCTGAAGATGTTCAACTTCAAATGTACAGAACCGTACCTGGTCTTGAAAATTGTAAAATAGTTCGTAATGCTTACGCTATAGAATATGATTGTCTTTCGCCAAATCAATTATTACCTTCTTTGGAGTTAAAAAATATAAGTGGCCTTTTCAGTGCCGGTCAGTTTAACGGAAGTTCCGGATATGAGGAAGCTGCAGCTCAAGGTATTATTGCAGGTATTAATGCATCAATGAAAATTATAGGAAAAGAACCTGTAATTCTTGATCGTTCTGAAGCATATATAGGTGTTCTTATAGATGATCTTGTTACAAAAGATAACAGAGAACCATATAGAATGATGACTTCACGTGCAGAATACAGACTTTTGCTTCGTCAGGACAATGCAGATTTAAGACTTAGAAAAATTGGATTTAATGCCGGTCTTGTTTCAAAGGAAGATTTTGAGAAAACTCAATTAAAAGAGAAACTTATTGAAGAAGAAGTCGAAAGATTAAAGAGCTTAGTTGTTGGTTCTAATAAAAAAGTTCAGGAATTTCTTGAAAGAAATAACAGTACTTTGTTGAGAACAGGTGCTTCTTTGGCAGAACTTTTGTGCAGACCTGAGTTATCTTATGATCTATTGGCAGAACTAGATGACGAAAGACCTAATCTTCCGTATGATGTTATTGAGCAAGTATGTATTCAAATTAAATATGAAGGCTATATAGAGAGACAGAAGCATCAGGTTCAGCAATTTAAAAAGATGGAGAAGAAGCTTATTCCTGATGATATTGATTATGATGATGTTTCAAGTTTAAGACTTGAAGCAAGGCAAAAACTTAAGATGTTTAGACCTTTAAGTGTTGGCCAGGCTTCAAGAATTTCAGGTGTTACTCCTGCCGACGTTTCTGTTTTACTGGTTTACCTTGAACAAAGAAGAAATTTCAAACAATAATTTTTAACGAGTGCATTTATGGCGGATAATAAAGAAGAATATCTTGTTTCACTATTAGAAAAACTAAATATTTCTTTAGAAAAACGACAGGTGTGTCAGTTTTTAAAATATTATGATCTGCTTGTTGATTGGAATCAAAAGATTAACCTTACATCAATAACTGAGTTTAAGGAAGTTTGTATTAAACATTTTTCAGATTCTTTAAGCCTTATAAATAATTTTTCTTCATTTTTGGATATGGAAGAATATTTTAATGGTAAAACACTTATTGATGTTGGAACAGGTGCAGGTTTTCCCGGTATCTGCTTAAAGATACTTCTTCCTAATTTAAACATTACTCTTATGGATTCTCTTGATAAGAGAATTAAATTTCTTAATGAAGTTATTTCTTCTCTTGATCTTAAAGGTATCTCTACAGTTCATGGTCGTGTTGAAGATTTTGCAAGACTTTCGGATTATCGTGAATGTTTTGATTTTGCTACGGCAAGAGCTGTTGCTTCTTTACCGGTATTGAGTGAGTATTGTCTTCCTTTTGTAAAACTTGGTGGTTCATTTATTGCTTATAAATCAGAGAAGGCAGATGAAGAAATTAATATTTCAAAACATGCTTTAGAAGTTCTTGGTGGCAAAGTTGTTTCAAAAGTTTCTTTTTCTCTTCCTGATTCTGATTTACAGAGAACTATTTTAAGAATTAAGAAAGATAAAGTTACTCCTAATCAATATCCTAGAAAAGCAGGCACTCCTGCTAAAAAACCTTTATAAGATTTACTATATTAAAAGTTGATGGAGATGTTTATGTCTGATAATGCTTCTGATATTCTTCTTGAATTAAAAAAGAGTTTTCTTGATGATAAGCGGGAATTGCAGGATAAGATAATAGAAGTTGAGACTGAGATTCGCCAGTGTAAAGATTACATTGAATCTTTAAATAAAAAGGATGAATGTGAATATAACATTTTTTCTCCCAGAAGTGCTTCAAGAGTTTATAAAGATCAGGTTTATGAAAAGAAACTTGAGATAGAAGAATTAGAAGAAAAACTAAAAGTTTATTACAAGAAGCTTGGTAACATTACTAAGAAGATTGATTCTTTGAATAGCCTTGATCCTGATTCTTCAGAAATAGAAGTTATTTCTGATAATGTTAGTGAGAATAGCAATGATAATGATGCATCAGGAGTTTTATTGCTGCAGGAAGAAGATCGTCAGAGAATTGCTGCTGAACTTCATGATTCTGTTTTACAGAATCTTTCATTGATTATGCATAATCTTGAACTTGCTGAAAAATTTATAGATTATGATTCTGTCAGAGCTAAATTGGAACTTGAATCTAATCGTAAACTTGTTAAAGAGACTATCGATGAAATAAGAAGTACCATTTTTGATTTACGTCCCATGCAGTTTGATGATTTTGGTTTTTCAAAAACATTGGAAAATCAACTTGAAGGTTATAAATCAAGAACGTCGATGGATATTATTTATCATATTGATGATATCGATTCAAATGATAAACTTGTTTTACTTACAATATTTAGAATTGTTCAGGAACTTGTTATTAATTGTATTAAACACTCTAAGGGTTCTTTAATTAATGTACAGATTCTTGATGAAGGTTCTAAGATATACATTGAAGTATCAGATGATGGTATTGGTATTTCTGATGAAGATTTGAGTAAAAACAATCATTTTGGTTTAAAGATTTTACAAGAAAGAGTCAATATGATTGGTGGTACGTTAAATAAGGTATATACTCAAAAGGGTACAAAGTTTGTTATTGAGGTTTCTGTGTAATTTTAAGGAGAATATAAATGGGTATTAAAGTATTATTGGTAGATGATCATAAGATGCTTAGAGAGGGAATAAAGCAGCTTATTGAATTTGATGAAGAGATTAATGTTGTAGCACAAGCTTCTAACGGTGAAGAGTGTGTTGAAGCTTTTAATAATTCTGATATTGATGTTTGTGTTCTTGATATTAATCTTCCTGATACTACAGGTACTCATTTACTTCGTGAATTGAAAAAAAATCATAAAAGTACCAAATATCTTATGCTTACAGTTCATAATGAGGTTGAATATTTGCTTGAAGCTTTTGATAATGGTGCTAATGGTTATATTTTAAAAGATTCCGGGTCAGGAGAACTAATTAAAGCAATTAAATCTGTTTTTTCCGGAGAACGTTATATTCAACCCAGTCTTGTACCTATGCTTAATGCTCGTCTTTTACGTCGTGAAGATGATAATGATAAAGCAAAGGATATAACAAAGAGAGAAAAACAGATTCTTGTCAGTATTGCTTTGGGAAGAAGTAATAAGGATATTGCTGAGGAGTTTGATATCAGTGAAAGAACTGTAAAAAATCATATAACAAGTTTGTTTAAAAAGATTAATGTGTCTGATCGTACACAAGCTGCAGTTTTTGCAATTCGTAATAATCTTGTTAGTTTATAAAGTTTCATGTTTCACGTGAAACATGAACAAGATATGGTGTTAAAACCCCAAAATATGTTTCACGTGAAACATTATGACCCCAATATATTGGGTAATAATAACGTGAAACATAGAAAAAGATACTGCGTGAAACAAATTTGGATGAAAATAACGCTGTATCATGCTATAATACACGATAATGGAGAGAAGAGAAGGTAAAATATATGGGTAGAGTAATATCAATAGCTAATCAGAAAGGTGGAGTAGGTAAGACTACTACATCTATTAACTTGTCTGCTGCTTTGGCAGAAAAGGGTAAAAAGGTTCTTGTAATAGATGCAGATCCGCAGGGTAATACAACCAGTGGCTTTGGAATCGAGAAAAATGAGCTTGAAAACACAATATATGAATTATTATTGGGTGAATGTTCTATCCAGGACTGCGTAATAAAGGATGCATATCCGGGAGTTGGAATTATTCCGTCAAACGTTAATCTTGCAGCTGTTGAAATAGAATTAATTGATGCAGATAAAAGAGAATATATTTTAAAGAAAGAAATTGACTGGGTTAGGGACGAATATGATTATATCATGATAGATTGTCCTCCTTCATTAAGTATGCTGACTGTAAATGCGATGACAGCATCAGATTCAGTGTTGGTACCGATTCAATGTGAATATTATGCATTGGAAGGATTAAGTCAATTGATTCATACAGTAAACCTTGTAAAAGAACGATTAAATCCTGACTTGGATATGGAAGGTGTCGTATTTACAATGTATGATGCGAGAACAAATCTTTCAATGCAAGTAGTTGAAAATGTTAAAAGTGTTTTAAATCAAAAGATTTTTGAAACATTAATTCCAAGAAATGTAAGGCTTGCAGAAGCACCAAGCTATGGAATGCCTATAAACAAATATGATCCAAAGTCAGCAGGAGCTGAAAGTTATGCTTCTTTAGCTGAAGAAATCATTAAGAATAGGAGATAATCTGATGGCTGTTAAAAAAGGTTTAGGAAAAGGTCTTGATACAATGATTCCGAAGGCAATTGCCGAGGATAAGGTTATTGAAAAGGAAATAGAAAAAGAAGGTGTAGCAGGCCAGGAAACATTTGTAAAAATCAGCAAAGTTGAGCCTAACAGAAACCAGCCAAGAAAGACCTTTGATAAAGAAGGACTGGAGGAACTCGCTGCTTCTATAAGAGAACAAGGTATTATTTCGCCTATATTGGTCCAGGACAGAAAGGATCATTATGAGATTATTGCCGGAGAAAGAAGATGGAGAGCGGCAAGAATTGCCGGATTAACAGAAATTCCTGTTATTATCAGAAATTATTCCGATCAGAAGATAGCTGAAATTGCGATTATTGAAAATATTCAGAGAGAAGATTTGAATCCCATTGAAGAAGCTCAGGCATATAAGCGCTTAATGGATAACTATAATTATAAACAGGAAGAAGTTGCAGAAAAGGTATCAAAGAGCAGAACTGCAATTACAAACACGTTAAGATTGCTTAAACTTAGCGAGAATATTCAGGATATGGTTATTAAAAAGCTTCTTTCGGAAGGTCATGCAAGAGCTTTACTTTCCGTTGAAGATAAAGAAATACAGGAAAAGATTGCTAAAAAAGTTGTTGATGAGAAATTATCAGTTAGAGACATTGAGAAACTCGTTAAGAATTTAGATAAACCGGAGAAGACAAAAGTATCAGCTAATAATGAATATGACTTATTCTATAAAGATTTATCGGAGAAGATGAAAGAAGTTCTTGGTACAAAAGTTTCCATTTCAGGAAAAGGAGACGGAACCGGTAAAATTGAAATAGAATTTTACTCAAATGAAGAACTTGATCAATTGTTGGCAAGATTAAAATAAAAATTGTTTTATGAATGGAATAATTAAATATATGTTCGGGGGATGAAATGAACAGTAAATTAATGAATAGTCTTGGATTGGGAAATGCAGATATCGGCATATTTTTGCTTATATTTACAGTATTGATTTTCATTATGTTAGTAATGATTATTGTACTGACGATCGAACATAATGCATTGAAGAAAAGATATCTTAGATTTTCTCAGGGAAGAGATGCTCAAAATCTAGAGAAGGAAATTGGTGATATTTTTATAGAAAACGCCAAATTGAGAGATATTTCAGAAAAAAACAAGAGAGATATCAGAATATTATACAAGAAACAAGAAAGAGATTTCCAAAAAGTCGGTTTAGTAAAGTACGATGCTTTTTCTCAAATGGGAGGGAAGCTAAGTTTTTCTTTGGCTATGCTTGATGAAAAAAATAATGGTTTCATTTTGAATTCTGTTCATGGAACAGACGGTTGCTATACATATTCAAAAGAAATTAAAGCAGGAAAATGTAATCTTTTGCTCGGAGAAGAAGAAAAAAATGCATTGGATATGGCAATGCAGGAATAAAATGAGTTTACGGGGAGAATACTCATGAAGCTATGTAAAATTAGTGATGTAGTTGGTGGAGAAAAGCTTGCAAGACCGATTATGACTTCGGGATATCAGGAATTGCTTGCAGCAGGAACAGTATTAAAGCCTGAGTACATTTCAAAGATTATTCAGCTTGGAATTACTGAGGTATTTATTGAGGATACCGGATTGAGCCCGGAGCAGGTTGTAATATTAAGGGAAGATGTTGAGGATATTTTCAAGGAAAAGGTAAAATCTGTTCTTGAAAGACACATCTACAGTGACAATGCAGACCTTGAAGAGTTAAGTAAAACTGCTGACGGAATTATTACTAATATTTTATCAAACGATGAAGTTGTTGAGCAGATTTATGATATTCGTGAGAGAAGCGCTGATATATATGAGCATTCAATAAGCGTTTGTTCACTTGCGGTATTGGTTGCAATAAAGCAAAAAATCGATAAAGCAGTAATTCATGATTTGGGAGTGGCATGTCTGTTTCATGATATTGGTCTTAGATACCTTGATTTTGATTGTACAAATAAGATAATAGAAGAGCTTGATGAAAAAAAGCTTACAGAATATAGAAAGCATCCGGTCTATGCATATTCTTCTTTGGAAAAAGAAACCTGGATTTCTTCAGAAGCTAAAAACATGATTTTACAGCATCATGAAAGAATGAATGGAACCGGATATCCTTTAAAAGCTAAAAATTGCAATACAGTTACTCAAATACTTCAGGTTTGTGATGCATTTGATGAAATGATATGCGGAATCGGATGTAAAAGAGCCAGAGTATATGAAGCGGTTGAATTTTTAAAGATTTCTAAAAATTTTTTGTTTGAAGAAAGTATTGTTAACAGTTTGCTTGATTTTACTGCTGTATATCCGTCCGGAACAGTGGTAATATTGAATACAGGCGAAATGGGAATAGTCGTTCGCCAAAACAGACAGTTTCCTGAACGTCCGGTCGTTCAGATTATTAAGGATAATGCGGGACAAGCTGTTGAAAGTGAAAGGATATGCGATCTTATTGAGATTCGTAATATATATATAGAAAAGGTATTATTGTAGAAAGGAGTCTACATTATGATAGACATCAAATTCTTAAGAGAGAATCCGGAAGCGGTAAAAGAAAATATTCGAAAGAAGTTTCAGGAAGATAAGCTTCCATTAGTGGATGAGGTTATCGTTCTTGATGAGGAAAGAAGAAAAGCTCAACAGGAAGCTGATAGTATAAAAGCTGAAAAAAATAAGCTTTCTAAGGAAATAGGAGCATTAATGGCTCAGGGAAAGAAAGCAGAAGCTGAGGAAGTTAAAAAGAAAGTTGCTCAGAACGCTGAAAAGCTTACCGAATTAGAAGAAAAACAGAAGGAATATGAGGAAAAGACAACAAAGATTATGATGGTTATTCCCAACATAATCGATCCAAGTGTTCCAATCGGAAAAGATGATTCAGAAAACGTTGAAGTTACAAAGTATGGTGAGCCTGTTGTTCCTGAATATGAGATTCCTTATCATACAGAAATTATGGAAAAGTTCAATGGCATTGACATTGATGCTGCAGGACGTGTAGCCGGAAACGGTTTCTATTATTTGATGGGTGATATCGCAAGATTACACTCAGCTGTAATCTCATATGCACGTGATTTCATGATTGACAGAGGTTTTACATATTGTGTACCTCCCTTCATGATTCGATCAAATGTTGTAACCGGCGTTATGAGTTTTGCAGAGATGGATGCAATGATGTATAAGATTGAAGGCGAAGACCTTTATCTTATTGGAACAAGTGAGCATTCAATGATTGGTAAGTTCATTGATACTATTACTCCCGAAGAGAAGTTACCTTTGACATTAACAAGTTATTCTCCCTGTTTCAGAAAGGAAAAGGGCGCACACGGAATAGAAGAACGTGGTGTATACAGAATTCATCAGTTTGAAAAGCAGGAAATGATAGTAGTATGTAAGCCTGAAGATTCCGCAATGTGGTTTGAAAAGTTATGGCAGAATACAGTAGATCTTTTCAGATCTCTTGATATTCCTGTAAGAACTCTTGAATGTTGCTCGGGAGATCTCGCTGATCTTAAAGTAAAATCATTTGATGTTGAAGCTTGGTCACCCAGACAGAAGAAATATTTCGAAGTTGGTTCATGCTCTAACTTAGGAGATGCGCAGGCGAGAAGATTAAAAATCAGAGTAAAAGATAAAGAGGGTAATAAGTATTTTGCCCATACATTAAACAATACAGTAGTTGCACCTCCCAGAATGCTTATTGCATTTTTGGAAAATCATTTACAGGCAGACGGTTCTGTTACAATTCCTGAAGTATTGCAGCCTTACATGGGTGGTAAGAAGGAATTAAGATAACAGTTATGCAAACGGAGGATTAATTTGCATAAGTTTTTACGTGCTATCGGTTTTTCTGAACTGAAAGAAAGAGAAGAATTAGAAAAGTTAATAAAGAAAACGATAGAACAGTCTACAGAACGATATTATGCTGTTGGAAGAGACGAAATTCTATACGGAGATTATAGTTTAGAATTTGCAGATAACATAGGGTTAACAGTATGTGGACAATTTGATAAAAATGATGAGTTCCATGTGGATTACTGTTATCCATATATGGTTGCAACACAAATAAGCAGTAACGAAAGATCAATTGTTGACAGGCATGCAGCAAATATTTCTTTTGCAGGTGTTTGTGAAGATAATAGGATAGGAATATCTATTATTTATTATCTTCAAAACAGGATAGACTTTATAGCAAAGATTAATTCAGGAAAAGACATACTGAATAATGTTCCGGTATGTCTTTCCGGATTATCCGATTCCGGTATGATAATGATGCCAATCGCTAAAGACGAGGTATCAAAGAAAAAAATGTCGCGCGGAAGTAAAAAACGTGATAAACTGATTGAGGCTGCGAGACAAGGTAATGAGGAAGCAATAGAATCGTTAACTCTTGAAGATATTGATGTATATTCAGCGATTTCCCGTAAGATTAAAGAATCTGATGTGTATACGATAGTTGATACATATTTTATGCCGTTTGGTGTGGAATGTGATCAATATTCTGTTCTTGCAGAAATTGAAAAACTGGCAGAAGTAGTTAATTCGGTTACCGGTGAGCATGTATACCAGATGCAGTTAAGATGTAACGGTATTCCGATTGACATTTGCATTAATAAATCCGATTTATTCGGTGAGCCCGAAGTGGGCCGTAGGTTTAAAGGAACGGTTTGGCTTCAGGGCTGGTTAGATTGGCTCTCATAGTTAAATGGATATAACGGGCCCCTCCTAAGGGTCTGTTGCTGGTTCGATTCCGGCTGGGAGCGTAACCCCCTCGTTTTATAAACGGGGGGGGTTCTATTATAATAATATTTATCATAATGGAAAAGAACGGAGGAGACGTTAGGTTATGGCAGAGATAATACAGATAAATCCATATACTTGGCGAATAGAAGATGGATTTGTACGCTTTTTCTTATTAGAAGGTAAAAACCGGGCCGTGTTAATTGATAGTGGTGTTAATTGTCCGAATGCCGCAGAGTTGATAAAAAGTATTACAGATAAATCTGTCATATTGCTTAATACACATGGAGATGGAGACCATACTTCAGGAACAGCAGGATTTTCTGATATTTATATGCATGAATTGGATTATATCCATTGCGAAGTAGGAGCTAGATATCCCGGAACTTCTCTGATTAAGTTAAATGACGGAGATATTATAGAATTAGGTGAGAGACCCTTGCGAATTATACATATTCCCGGACACACAAAGGGAAGCGTTGCGATTTTGGATATTAAAGAAAGAGTTTTGTATGCAGGTGATTCTGTTCAAAAAGGTCATATTTATATGTTTGGGAACAAGCGAGAACCCGAGCAGTATGAGAATTCACTCAATAAGTTGATAGCAATGAAAAATGAGTATGATTACATTTATGCATCTCATGATGAATATGTTGTTTCAAGCGATTATGCGGAAAAAGTAAAACAGGTGTGGAAACAGGTTCAAGACGGAGAACTGAATTACGAAATAATCGATTTGTTTGGGAATAAAGTAAAATCATATTCAACATCATTTTGCGGGTTTTATATGGAATAATAGGAAGGCGAATATTTTTAATAGAAATTTACCTATATTACAGATGTTAAAGGGGCTGTGAAAAAACATAGCCTGTAAAAAACAAAGGACCTTGGGTTCAGAAATGAGCCTAAGGTCCTTCTTTTTGTGGTAAAATTTAACTGCTAATGAAAAACTCTACCAACAATCATTTTACTTTTAAACAAGGAT